>JAWLGI010000008.1:0-68783 GCA_041685125.1 Marivita sp.
CGGCGGGAACGAGACCTATGTCAGCCTGTGCCGCAGGCATTGGCGGCAGGAAACCGGCGCGACGTAATGTCCCGACCGCGCCGAAAGTTCCCCGGACAGCGTGAAAGATTTTGAGGAACGGACGGGCCATGGACCGTGTTCTTGACATGAATGCAACCGCATGAATGGAGAGACCAATGACCAAGTTACTCGTATCCGCACTCGCACTGACACTTTCGACCACCGGCGCATGGGCCGAAAGCCACACCGGTTCGGACTCCGAAGACAGCATGTCGGAGAGTGGCATGGGCGATTCCGAGTCGATGGACAACATGGATGACGACATGTCGATGGACGATCCGGCCAACCTGATCCGCACCCGCGATATAACCGGCGGCAATGTTTACACGATGAACGAAGCCGATGACGAGGGCTGGTCGCCTGACACCATCTATGACGCGGTCGGCGCAGATTGGAACGATATCGGTGATATCGAGGACATCGTCTTGAACAGGGACGGCCAGATGATCGGTATCGTTGCCGAAGTCGGCGGGTTTCTTGATATCGCGGACAAGCACGTGATGATTCCGGTCGCTGACCTGAACCTCACGGCGTTGGATGACGGCAGCTATGCCTTCGTGACCAGGCAAAACGAAGAGCAGCTGGAGAGCATGGAAGGCGTGGACGAAGGCTTTTGGGAGTGATCCGTCCCGACGTGCAAGAAAAAAGGAGACCGTTCGGTCTCCTTTTTTTTGTCCGAAACAATCGCGCGGGTTGGGGTCTGGACCCTGACAGGGCGTCCTTCGTGATGACCTGCGACGGGAAGGAAGACGCTTCCGGCCAAGGCTGGCCGGATCATGCGGGGGTCTTGTTGCCTGGCGTGGGCAAGGGACACCCGTTCACCGGCGTCCAGTTCAACGTGACCCGACTTGGGAACCGGAAATGGCCCTGTCACGTTGATTGGTCAAAGGAGGTATCAAAATGGACCGACTATCTATCATACTCTCGCTTCTCAGTGGTGCTTTGATCACCGGGACGCTTGTCACAACGGCATTTTCGATGGGCTACTACAACTGGTGGGTCATCGGCGGGGCTGCGGTGATCGGGTTCGTCTTGGCATGGCCAAGCGCCTATTACGTGTCACGCCTGATCAAGAACCGCGACACCGAATGGTCCACGCCCGACTCCCCCATGCGCGACGGTCCGGTACCGCGCCGGAATGCCGAGGAGGTCTAGACCGGGTTTGGCAGCGGCGCGCCCTTGGCCAATGCAACCGCGTTGTCGACGGCCATAAGGCCCATCGCCTCGCGCACTTCGAGGGCCGCTGTGCCGAGATGCGGCAAGAGCGTGACGGTCTCCATACGGATCAGGGCTTGCGGCACATCGGGTTCGTGTTCGTAGACATCCAGCCCGGCGCCGGCAATCGTGGCGTTTTCCAGCGCCGCGATCAGGTCGGCCTCGTTTATCACATCCCCACGCGCGATGTTCACCAATCGCGCGTGGGGTTTCATGTTTGAAAGCACGGATGCGTCGATCATGTGGCGCGTCTCGGCCCCGCCGGGAACGGCTATGACCAGAATATCCACCTGCGCCGCCAGATCGGGAAGCGACGCGACCTGTTCGGCGGGAAATGGCAGCGGTTTGGACGAGCGGTTGTAGTACTTGAGGGTCATTCCGAAACCGTGATGCGCGCGTTGCGCGATGGCTTGTCCGATGCGGCCCATGCCGACAATACCGAGCGTCTTGCCCGTCAGGTGCAGGCCCAGCAATTGCGTCGGGTGCCAGCCCTGCCATTGACCCGCGCGGACCAGCCGTTCGCCTTCGCCCGCGCGGCGGCAGGTCATGAGCATGAGGGTCATTGCGATGTCGGCGGTCGCGTCGGTGACGGCGCCGGGCGTGTTGGTGACCGCGATGCCGATGGATTTCGCGGCGGCGGCGTCGATATGGTTGTATCCGACACCGAAATTGGCCAGCAGCTTTGCGCGTGGATTTGGAACGGCGTCGAACACATCGGCGCTGTAGAGATCGCCAAGTGTGGGCAGAACGATGTCGTAATCGGACAGGCTCTGGACCAGTTCGGCGCGGTCCATCGGGGTGGTCTTTTCGCGCAGGGTGGTGTCGAAATGCGCCCGCGCTTGGGCGATGACGGTGTCCGGCAGGGGCCGGGTGATCAACAGTTTCAGCACAGGCGGGCTCCGTTCGGGGTGTCGTGGTCGGGGATGGCGAGAACGATGGCGCCATGCGCATCGGCAAAGCCCAGCACAAGCGCTTCGGACATGAAGGGGCCGATCTGGCGGGGCGGGAAATTCACGACGCCCATGACCTGTTTGCCGACAAGCGTTTCGGGCGCATAGTGATCGGTGATCCGGGCCGAGGATTTTCGGATCCCGATCTCGTCACCGTAATCGACCCAAAGCTTGATTGCCGGTTTTCGCGCCTCGGGAAAGGGCTCCGCGCGGGTGACGGTGCCAACGCGGATATCCACTTGTTCAAATGTGTCAAACCCGATTTCAGCCATTGGCGAGGTCCTTTGAGCGCTTTGCAGCGGCATCGATGGTATCGGCCATGAGCCGCGGCAGGCCGGTGTCTTCATTCATCAGAACGTCCAGCCCGGCCTGCGTGGTGCCGTTGGGGCTGGTCACGTTGACCCGCAGCTGGCTCGGGGTGTCGTCGGACTGCATCGCCAGCGCGCCGGCCCCTGCGACCGTCGCCCTGGCGAGCGTCATGGCCAGATCGGGTGCGAGGCCCTGCGCTTCTCCGGCGTGCGCCATGCATTCGATCATGTGGAAGACATAGGCCGGGCCGGATCCTGACAGGCCGGTGACGGCGTCCATCTGGTCCTCGGTCTCCAGTCGCACGGTGTGGCCGATGGCCGACAGCAGCGTTTCGGCGTCCTGCATCTGGGTTTCTGTCACCCGGGCGTTGCCGATGATCGCTGTGATCCCCTGTTTTACCGCCGCCGGTGTGTTCGGAATCGACCGGATGACAGGGGTGTCCGGGCCGAGCATCTCTTCGAAGGTGGCGATCGTGATCCCGGCGGCCACGGACAGGAACAGGGTTGTTCCATTGCCCAATTGCGCCAGCGACGGCAGCGCGTCGCGCATGATCTGGGGTTTGACGGCGACCAGAACGATGGCGGGGTCATCCGGCAGATCCGCGTTGAGGTTTATCCCCTGCTCCTGCACCCATTCGGACGGGTTTGGATCGTTGATCCAGACGGATCCGGGCGGCAATCCACCGTCAAGCCAGCCTTCGAGCATGGCTGTTCCCATCTTGCCGCAGCCCAGAAGGACCAGACCACGTTTGGCGATATCCGAGTGTTGCATGATGCCCCCCAACGATTTGCGTCAGGGGGCAGTGTTACGCGCGGCCGTATGCCTCTGCAATGGCGACCTGAAGCGCCTCTTGCGGATCCCGGTTGCCCCAGACGACAAGCTGGAACGCCGGGTAGTAGCGTTCGGCGCCCAGAACGGCGCAGGAGATCATCGTGTCGATCTGTTCGGCACTGGCGACATTGCCGCCCGCCAGAACGAGACCGTAGCGAAAGATCATCAGGTTGGCCTCTTGCCAATAGGTGAACGCCCCGGCCCAGCACTGGTCGTTGACCGTGTTCAGGCTTTCGTAAAGCGCGGGCAGGCGGTCCTTTGGCGGCTCCATGTCGAAGGTGCAGATCAGGCGCAGCGTCTCGTCGAACTGCGACCATGCCAGCGTGATGGAGTAGGTGCGCCACTGCCCTTCGACCGCCATGGCGATCTGGTCCTCGGCGATGCGATCAAAATCCCAGTCGTGATGAACGGCAATGTGTTCAACGATGTCGATGGGGTGAACGTCGTCTTCAAGATACTGCTCGGACAGGGCCATAGCGCCGCCTCCTGTTGCCTGTGCGGAAAGGCGGGCAAGACCCAACCTTTCGATGCCTGCTCTAGGGGCTGCGTGTTTCTGCTTGGCCCCATACAACATATGCTGCATAGCCGACGCACCCGCGTAAAGCGATATTTCCATGACAAACACAATAAGTTGTGGAGAAGTGCACCAGATGTGGTGAGCGCGCATCGTTCCACATATTGTGGACACAGTCATGCATTTCGCGCCTGCCCTACGCGGCACAGCCACGTCTGCGGCGCTGCGGCATCACGGCACATGCCGGGGCCGGTCGGGAATTGACCGCAAGACGGGAAACGGTGCGTGCCCGCGCCGGACGGCTGCCGAGAACGTCGCATCCGCAAGATATGACCGGCCAAGCCCATTTCGGCCGGCCCCCGATCACATGTCTTCAAATCGCCGGAAGCCGGGTCCTATTTCTGCCCGGCGTCCATCGCATCAAGGCGCGCCTTGAGCGCCTCGTTCTCTTCGCGGGCCTTCATCGCCATGGCGCGCACCGCGTCGAACTCTTCGCGGGTGACGAAATCGCGTTCCGCAAGCCAGCGGTCCATCATGGATTTCATCGCTGTTTCCGCTTCTTCACGCGCGCCTTGCGCCACGCCCATGGCGTTGGTCATCAGTTGCGAGATGTCTTCGAATACCTTGTTGCGGGTCTGCATTGCTTTCTCCGATCTGGTCTTCGTCCCTATATGGGGCGCGGCCCCGGTCGGCACAAGGTTGACTTCGCCCCGGAGCAATGAACATCTGCGCCCATGTCGACCGGCCTGCCCTTTCCGAATGTCTCTCCGGAGCTTTTTTCCATCTCGGTCTTCGGGATGGACTTCGCGCTGCGCTGGTATGCACTGGCCTATATCGCCGGCATCCTGATCGGCTGGCGGATCGCGGTTGCGGCCGTGAAGCGCGCGGCGCTCTGGCCCGCGGACACACCGCCGATGCGGCCCGAACAGGTCGAGGAATTGCTGACATGGGTGATCCTCGGGATCATCCTTGGCGGGCGGCTGGGCTTCGTGCTGTTTTACCAACCCGCCTATTATTTCGCCAACCCGATGCAGATCCCGTTCATCTGGCAAGGCGGCATGGCGTTTCATGGCGGGCTGATCGGGGTGATTCTTGCCGGGTGGCTCTACTGCGTGCGCGCCTCCATCCCGTTGCGTTCAGCGGCGGACATGATGGCCCTGGCCACACCGCCGGGCCTGCTTTTGGGGCGGATCGCGAACTTCATCAATGCAGAGCTTTGGGGACGGCCGACGGACCTGCCCTGGGGCGTGCAGTTCCCGGGCGCGGCGGCGCAGGCCTGTGGACAGGCGATGGGGGAGATCTGTGCGCGGCATCCCTCGCAGCTCTACGAAGCGGTCCTGGAAGGCGGCCTGCTCGGCGGCGTCTTGCTCTGGCTGGCGTTCCGGCGCGGGGCGCTCAAGGTGCCGGGGCGAATCGTCGGGCTGTTCATTGGCGGTTACGGCGCGGCGCGCTTTTTCGTCGAGTTCTTTCGCCAACCTGACCCGCAGTTCGTCTCCGAGGGCAATCCGCTTGGCCTTGCCTGGCATGTAAGCGGGTACGGCCTGACTATGGGGCAGCTGTTGTCGCTGCCGATGATCGCCATAGGGCTCTACCTCTGGAGGTCGGGGCGCCGGACATGACCGCGCTTGCCGATATACTGAAACGACAGATCAGGGCGACCGGGCCGATGACCCTGGCACAGTACATGTCGGCCTGCCTGCTGCATCCCGAACACGGCTACTACACGACGCAGGATGCGCTGGGCGCGGATGGTGATTTCACCACCGCACCCGAGATAAGCCAGATGTTCGGTGAGGTGATCGGCCTGTGCCTTGCGCAAGCGTGGATGGATCAAGGCGCACCGGAGACGTTTGCACTGGTCGAGCTGGGGCCGGGGCGCGGGACACTCATCGCCGACGTGATGCGCGCAACTTTGCAGGTTCCCGGGTTTCACACGGCGGCCGCGCTTCACCTGGTCGAGGCATCACGGCGGATGCGCGATTTGCAAGCCGCCACCCTGCCCGCGCATCAGCCGGTGTGGCACGACACGGCCGAGACCCTGCCGGACGATATGCCGGTCTTCGCGATTGCGAACGAGTTTTTCGATGCCTTGCCGATCCGCCAGTTCCAGCGCGACGTCAAGGGATGGCGCGAGGTCATGGTGGGCCTGTCCGAGGCGGGCACGCTGCAACGCGGGCTGAGCGATCCGGCACCGATCGACATGCTGGAGCACCGGCTTGGCGATACAGCGCCCGGTGCCTTGGTCGAGATATGCGCACAGGGGCAAACGGTGATCGACGCGGTGGCGCATCGGATCGCCGCGCAGGGGGGCATGGCGATCGTCATCGATTATGGCGGGTGGCGGTCGGATGGCGATACCTTCCAGGCGGTACGGGCGCACCGGCCGGTTGATCCATTCGAGGCTCCGGGACATGCCGATCTGACCGCGCATGTGGATTTCGAGGCATTGGCGCGGTCGGCGCTCAAGGCGAAATGTGCGGCGACGCAGCTGACCAACCAAGGTGTTTTCCTTGAACGGCTGGGAATCACACCGCGTGCGCAAGGTCTGGCCAAAGGTCTGGACGGGGCAGCGCTGGAGGCGCATGTTGCC
Source organism: Marivita sp. (assembly GCA_041685125.1). Lineage (GTDB taxonomy): Bacteria > Pseudomonadota > Alphaproteobacteria > Rhodobacterales > Rhodobacteraceae > Marivita. Next base: position 6,470 of record JAWLGI010000008.1, read on the forward strand.
GCGCATCGGCGGTTGACCCACCCGGATGAAATGGGTTCCCTGTTCAAGGTGCTGGGGCTCTATCCCGGCACCGACTCGCCGCCACCGGGACTTGACCCATGACGCTTGAGATCATCACATCGGACAGTCTTGCGCCCTTGCGCCACGGGTTCTTTACGCGCCGCGGGGGCGCCTCCTCGGGGGTGTTTGCCGGGCTGAATTGTGGATCGGGATCGTCGGACCAGTCCGAGATCGTCGACATCAACCGCGCACGGGTGGCCGAGGCGATGCAGGTGGCCGAAGACCATCTTGTGACGGTGCACCAGGTTCATTCCGCCGATGTTGCGACAGTGGACAGCCCGCTGGACGCACCGAAACCCAAGGCCGATGCGATGGTGACGGATACGCCGGGACTCGCGCTGGGGGTACTGACAGCCGATTGCCAACCGGTGCTCTTCGCAGACCCGGAGGCGGGTGTCGTCGGTGCGGCCCATGCCGGATGGCGCGGCGCATTGGACGGGGTCCTGGAGGCGACGGTCGAGGCGATGATCGACCTTGGCGCCGACCGCGAGACCATCACCGCCGTGATCGGCCCCAGCATCAGCCAGAGAGCCTATGAGGTCGGCCCGGAATTCCTTGAGACGTTTCTGGACGATGACCCGCAATTCGCCCGGTTCTTCGCCAATGGGGAGGACGGGCGCTACCAGTTTGACCTGCCGGGCTTTGGACTGCACAAGCTGCGCAATGCGGGCGTGGAGGCGGAATGGACACGCCATTGCACCTATTCCGACGCGGATCGGTTCTATTCCTACCGCCGGTCCACCCATGCGCGCGAGGCGGATTACGGCAGACTGATCTCGGTGATCCGGCTCTAGGGCCAGGCTGCGGGCGCGCGGGTTTGTCGCCTGCGGCGCAACAAATGCCACGATCGCCGCCTTGTGGGCGGGCAGACCTTGATGCGGCCGCGTGCAGGCGCCAGCCCACCTTTCATTAAGCACCTGTTTCCAAAGGATTTTTCGAAACCCTCCTTCCAGATCACATCGGCAATCCTGGCAGGAAACAATCCCGGCACTGCCCAAAATCAATCACGACAATACACCGGGATTGTCCATGTTCGGTCACAAACGTGCCCCAATGCGCCGCTTAATTACATCCAACGAAACAGAAGATCACCAAATCGGAGCAGTCCCATGTCGCGCAAATCAAAATTCGTTGCCTCTGTCGTCGCAGCCTCGAAAGAAGAGCTTCCTGTTCTTCCGTTCCAGCGCGGCGCGGCGCGCAAAGCCATGTTCGACCGGCTCAAGGCCGAAACCGCCAATGACCCGGTTCGCAAGCGGGCGTGATTCCGCGTCACCGGACGCCGCCGCCCGGTTCAGACCCTGCACATCCCCAAATGTGGCGCGGTTGTCGTGGGACAGTCGACAAATCCCCGGTTGTCGAAGAATTGGTCGCGGAACCGCGGCCAATTTTTTGTGTTTTTTGACGAATCGCTTGGGTTTGCGCAGCGTTGCCGCATCGTAAAGCACCGTCCTTCTGGTGTTGTTGGTGGGGGCCAACGCGGATGTGACCTCAAGTCCAAAGGGATCACATGGCTGAAACCTCGACCGATCGCGCGACCGCGGATTTCAACGCCGGCGCCATTTTGAACGGTATCGGGTCGCGCAAAGATGCCCCGCAGCGCAAGACGCCGCGGACCAGGACCATCGACGCCACCGCCTTGCGGCCGGATCAGACGATTTTCGATGGCAGCTTCACCGTCCCGGCCACCGCAACATTCGAATCCTGCGCGACCGCTTTTGCGCGCGGGACATTGATCGCCACGGTGATGGGTCCAATCGCGGTTGAAGACCTTGCGCCCGGTGACCTGGTCGAAACCCATCGCAGGCCGCAGCCCGTGGTCTGGAAAGGCAGCACGACCTACCTGCCGGATTTCGCCTCCGACGGCACCTCCTTGACGCATCTTCTGCGCCTGCCGGGACACGGCCTGGAGCAGAGCGACTTGCTCCTGGGTCCGGCAGCACGGCTGGTGGTGCGACAGGACAGGTTCGCCGACCTGTTGAATTGCGACGCCGTGCTGGTGTCTGCGTCGGAATATGCAGATGGCGACCGCATCCTGCGCGTGACGCCTCCGGGTCCGGTGCAGCTCTATCATGTGGCGGTGCGGCAGCACGCGATCATCCGGGCCAACGGGCACGAGCTCGAAAGCTATCACCCGGGCCGCATGTCCGAAGGAGAGATCGGCGCATCGGTCCGCAGGATGATGCAGACGATGTTCCCGCATCTCGAGTCCTTGGAAGATTTCGGCGATCTGGCCCTTCCGCGCACGACGCGCGCCGTTCTCGACACGCTGCGCGTGGCCTGAGTCAGGGGGAGTCGTCCAGCCGCGCTTCGAGAATGTCGAAGGGAACACCCGGTTCGTCCTTGGCACCGCGAATGACCAGCGATGTCTTCACGCTGCCCACGTTGGGCGAGGTCAGAAGACCGCTTGTCAGGAAGCTTTGAAAGGTGCTGAGGTCAGGCGCCACGCATTTCAGGATGAAATCCACCTCGCCATTGAGCATGTGACACTCGCGAACGAGCGGCCAGTCCCTGCAGCGTTCCTCGAACGCACGCAGATCGGTTTCGGCCTGGCTTTGCAGTCCGACCATGGCAAAGACCTGAACCTCGAAACCGAGCTCACGGGGATCGACCTCGGCATGATAGCCGCGGATGAAGCCCTGTTCCTCGAGCGTGCGCACCCGGCGCAGGCATGGCGGGGCGGAAATCCCCACCCTGCGCGCCAATTCGACATTGGTCATGCGACCATCCGCCTGAAGCTCGGCCAAGATTTTTCGATCAATTGGATCCAACCGATGTGACGGCATTCCAAGCACCCCTGATTTTTTTGGCAATGTTACATCACCAGTGAGAGATACGCAATAATATTTCAAGATTGCGCAATATTATTAAGGCGGGTCTGACCCTTCGGATAGAACCTGCATTCGTTTGCGAAGGCGTCGTGAGGTGCCTATATCGGGGCTGACGAAATGTTAATCCTGCTGCGACGCGAGGCCGCCCCATGTCCGACACACGCCACACCAAAGTCTTGATCATCGGCTCCGGCCCGGCGGGCTATTCCGCCGGTGTCTATGCCAGCCGCGCCATGCTCGAACCGGTCCTTGTTCAGGGGATCGAGCCGGGCGGCCAGTTGACCACCACCACGGATGTCGAAAACTGGCCCGGCGATACCGAGGTGCAAGGCCCTGACCTGATGGTTCGGATGGAAGCCCACGCCCGCGCGATGGGGACCGATATCATCGGCGATATCATCACGTCGCTCGATCTGTCGAAACGTCCCTACACCGCGCAGTCGGACAGCGGAACGGTCTATACTGCCGATTCGGTGATCCTGGCCACGGGCGCGCGCGCGAAATGGCTGGGCCTGCCGTCGGAAGAGGCGTTCAAGGGGTTCGGCGTTTCGGCCTGTGCCACATGCGACGGGTTCTTTTATCGCGGGCAAGAGATCGTCGTGATCGGCGGCGGCAACACCGCCGTCGAAGAGGCGCTGTTCCTGACGAATTTCGCGTCCAAGGTGACCCTGGTCCACCGGCGCGGCGAATTGCGGGCCGAGAAGATCCTGCAAAATCGGTTGTTCAAGAACCCGAAGATCGAAACGCTGTGGCATCACCAGCTGGACGAGGTGTTCGGCAGCGACATGCCAAAGGGCGTCGAAGGCGTGCGCGTCAAGCACGTAGAGACCGGCGACATCACCGAGATCCCGTGCAAGGGCGTCTTTATCGCGATCGGCCACGCGCCGGCGAACGAGTTGGTCAAGGATGTGCTGGAGACGCATATGGGCGGCTATGTCGTGACCAAGCCCGACAGCACGGAAACGTCGATCCCGGGCGTGTTCGCGGCAGGCGATCTGACGGATCACAAGTATCGTCAGGCGGTCACGTCGGCAGGGATGGGATGTATGGCAGCGCTTGAGGCAGAGCGGTTCCTGGCCGAGGTTGGCGACGATTCGGGCAAGGACGTGACCGAGCCGCTGGGCTACGGCGCGCCGGTCAAGGAAGGCGCAGATTGAAACGGGCAGAGTTTCCCCTGCCCGTCTGATTCACCAAGGGCCGGGCGATCACGCCCGGCCTTTTTCGGTTCAGCGCACCGCGCCGGTCGGCTTTGGCGTTTCGGCGGTTTCCACCGGAAGGATCGGATAGACCACTTCGGGCATCTCACCCGTTAGCGAGCCCAGGAAGGCGGTGATGTCGGAGACTTCGTCTTCGCTCAGATCAGCGCCCAATTGCGAGCTTGCCATGATCTCGACCGCGGTGCGCAGATCCCAGACCACGCCAGAGTGGAAATAGGGGGCGGTCAACGCGATGTTGCGCAACGGGGACGCACGGAAGACGTATTCGTCGTCCACGGTCTCGGTCACGATATACCGGCCCTTGTCACCTTCGGGCAGGATTTCGGCGCCGGGACGTTCGACAAGACCGAAGGGATAATACCCGTTGCCACCAAGGTTGATGCCCGAATGGCAGGACGCACAGCCCGCATCGACGAAGGTCTGCAACCCGCGCACTTCCTGTTCGGTCATGGCACCGTCATCGCCATTGAGCCACGCATCGAACGGGGAGGGAGTGATCAGGGTGGCCTCGTAGGCTTCGATCGCCTTGGCGAAGTTGTCAAAGCTGACGGGATCGTCTTCTTCGGGGAAGGACGTCTCGAACCACTCCACGTATTGCGGCATGGAATTGAGCGTCAAAAGCACGTTTTCCGGCGTGTTCGCCATTTCGACACCAGCCTGAACCGGGCCTTTGGCCTGTTCGGCAAGGTCGGGCGCACGGCCATCCCAAAACTGCGCGTCATTGAAGACCGCGTTCAACACCGTCGGAGAGTTGCGCGGGCCTTTCTGCCAGCCATGACCGATCGACACCGGCATGTTGTCATCGCCGCCGGTGGCAAGGTTGTGGCACGAGTTGCAGGAAAACACACCCGATGCCGACATGCGCGGATCAAAGAACAGCGCCTTGCCGAGGTCGATCTTTTCCGGCGTGATCCGGTTGTCGCTAAGCGATGGCACCGTCGAGGGGAGAGGTGCGAACATATCCAGCGCAAGCTCTCGAAGCTCGCTCGAAGCTGACGCTCCATTCGCAATCGCAAGTATGGATACAGCCAAAGCTGCGGAATGACGTAGGGTCGGCATGGTACAAAAGATCTCCAGATTGGGCCTGTGGTTCGCGCGCGTGCCTGCATAACTTGCCGCGAGGAAGGCTGTCCTTGATCGACATCAATCCGTCCGGCAAAACTTTGGAAATCGTTGTCTGGTCACAAATCCAAGCATGCCAGACAGCGCATCGATCAAAACTGGCGCAAATTCCGCACATTTTTTCGAATTTCAGGTGAACAAGGGGTTGCCGCTGGACTTCGTCTCCGTGCCGGGCGTACCCAGCGCCGAAACTTGGCAGTGAGAAGATTTATGTACCCCCGGAACCTGGCCCCGATCCCCGAACTTTTCGTCTCCTATGACAGTGCGCAGAAGCTCAAACAGGAGGCGGGCGATCTGGTCAGCCACGACCTGACGCCGCGGCAGATTTGCGACCTGGAACTGCTGATGAATGGCGGGTTCTTCCCGCTCAAGGGGTTTCTGGGCCAGGAGGATTACGACGCGGTCGTCGACAACATGCGCCTGGCCGACGGGACACTCTGGCCCATGCCGATCACGCTCGACGTGTCCGAGGCGTTTGCCGAAGGTCTCGAGATCGGTCAGGACATCGCGCTGCGCGACCAGGAAGGTGTGATCCTGGGTACGATGACGCTGACCGACCGCTGGACACCCGACAAGGCCCGCGAAGCCAAGCAGGTGTTCGGGGCGGATGACGATGCGCACCCGGCGGTGAATTACCTGCACAACAAAGCCGGCAAGGTCTATTTGGGCGGGCCGGTCACCGGCATCCAGCAGCCCGTGCATTACGATTTCCGCGGCCGCCGCGACACGCCGAACGAACTGCGCGCCTATTTCCGCAAGCTGGGCTGGCGCAAGGTCGTAGCGTTCCAGACCCGCAACCCGCTGCACCGCGCGCACCAGGAACTGACGTTTCGCGCCGCCAAGGAAAGCCAGGCCAACCTGCTGATCCACCCGATCGTGGGCATGACCAAACCGGGCGACGTGGATCACTTTACCCGTGTGCGCTGCTACGAGGCGGTTCTGGACAAGTATCCGCAATCCACCACGACGATGAGCCTTCTGAACCTTGCCATGCGCATGGCCGGCCCGCGCGAGGCTGTCTGGCACGGGCTGATCCGCGCCAACCACGGCTGCACCCATTTCATCGTTGGCCGCGATCATGCCGGCCCCGGCAAGAACTCGGCCGGCGAGGATTTCTACGGCCCCTATGACGCGCAGGAGCTGTTCCGCACATATCAGGAGGAGATCGGCATCGAGATGGTCGATTTCAAACACATGGTCTATGTGCAGGAACGCGCCCAGTACGAACCGATGGACGAGATCGCCGACAAGGATGACGTGACGATCCTCAACATCTCGGGCACCGAGCTGCGCCGCCGCCTGCGCGAAGGGTTGGAAATCCCGGAATGGTTCTCCTTTCCCGAGGTTGTGCAGGAGTTGCGCCGCACCTCGCCGCCGCGCGCCGAGCAGGGGTTCACCGTGTTTTTCACCGGGTTTTCGGGGTCGGGCAAATCCACCATCGCCAATGCCCTGATGGTCAAGCTGATGGAAATGGGCGGACGACCCGTGACGCTGCTGGACGGGGATATCGTGCGCAAGAACCTGTCGTCCGAGTTGGGCTTCTCGAAAGAGCACCGCGACCTCAACATCCGCCGCATCGGCTATGTCGCAAGCGAGATCACCAAGAATGGCGGCATTGCCATCTGCGCGCCGATCGCACCCTACGCCGCGACCCGCCGCGCGGTGCGTGAAGATGTCGAACAATTCGGCGCCTTCATAGAAGTGCATGTCGCGACCAGCATCGAGGAATGCGAACGCCGCGACCGCAAGGGGCTTTACAAGCTGGCCCGCGCCGGCAAGATCAAGGAATTCACCGGAATCTCGGACCCCTATGACGTGCCAGAGACCCCCGAACTGCGCGTCGAAACCGAGAATGTCGATGTCGACAATTGCGCGCATCAGGTCATCCTGAAGCTCGAAAGCCTTGGGCTGGTTGCGGGACAGTAACCCTTTGGGTGCGCGCCTGTGTTGACCATTGCGCTCACCTCGATCCCGCCTCGGTTCGGCACGCTGGCCAACGTGACGCAGCGCTTGTTGGGGCAAACCGTTCCGGCGCGTGTGGTCGTGTCGATCCCCCGACGATATCGTCGGTTCCCCGGTGCCGTGCCGGACCCGGATTTGCCACCGGGCGCGATCCTGCGCCGGACGTCCGAGGATTACGGCCCGGCGACCAAGCTCTTGGGTGTTCTGGAGGATCCCGAGGTCAACGACATCCTGTATTGCGACGATGACTGGTCTTACGCGCCGACCTGGGCCGAAACCCTGACCGCGGCCCGGACCGCCTCCGATACGGCGGTGGCTGCATCAACATTCCCGGTGTCGCGCATCAGGCGCACCGCACAGCCCGGGTTGGACCAGGTGGCACAGGGGTTTGCAGGCGTTCTGGTCAATCGCGACATGTTTCAACCCGATATATTCCATCTGCCAGACGCCGCCTTTGCAACGGACGACATATGGCTGTCCGGATACATGGCGGCGCGCAATATCCCGGTCGTGCAGGCCCCGAGGGCCCGGGCGCTCTGTGCGCCTGTCACGGTCGAAGGTCCGCAACTGCAAGACAGTCAGGTGAGGGGCGCGTCGCGCGCCGAGGCGAATATTGCATGCGCCGATGCCCTGACACGCCTATTCGGGATTTGGCCGGCAGCCGATACCGTTTGATCTCAGCGCGTGCCGGCCGGTGCGGTCCAGCGGGAGGTGTCTTCCACCATGCCCGCAAAACACCAAAGGCGCGGAGCCCCGCGCCTTTGGCAGTGTCAGTGCACCGTCACCGGTGCGAAATCATTCTCGCGGGCCAGCATGAAGGCCAGCTTTCTGTCCTTGACGAGGGCGAGGCGCTCACCATCGGCGCGATGCACCGCGTAGATCGTTTCCTCGTTGCCCAGCTCGTCCTGCACATCTTCGGGCAAGTCAGCCACGGCAACCGGGCGGACATAGACGAGGTTGGACTGATCTTCATCTTTGAAGTTGAACGGCGTATTCATGGTCTATCCCTTCTTGATCTGGATTGTCTGAACCACGGTCTCCGGTCGCTGCAGTGTCAGGTCGACATGCAGCAGCCCGTTTTCCATGACGGCCTCTCCAACCTCGACACCATCAGCGAGGACAAAACTCCGCTGAAACTGCCGCGCGGCGATCCCGCGATGCAGGAATACACGGTCGGCGGTCTCGTCCTCTTGCCGCCCACGGATAACCAGTTGTCTGTCTTCAACGGTGATGCCGAGATCTTGTTCCCGAAAACCGGCAACGGCCAGCGTGATGCGGTATGATCCGTCTGAGGTCTGTTCAATATTGAAAGGCGGGTAGCCTTCGCTGCCGGATTTCGCGGTGCGTTCCAGCAAACGCTCGAGTTGTTCGAACCCAAGCAGATGGGGATAGGATCCCAATGTCAATTTCGTCATCGACACGTCCTTTTCGTAAAGCGACTGTGTAGGGCGGCCCCGTTTTGGCGACCGATACTTCGGAATATGGGGGGGCGACCGGCAAGACGCAAGGGCTTTGCGAAATGGCGGAATAACGCTATTCTTCGGGTCCCGGTTATATCCAAGGATTGTCTGACGTCATGAATGCCCATAACGATCTGTCGATGAAAACCGATGACGTGCTGCGCGTGGAGCTTGAAGTGTTCCGCCGCGAACATCGGGATCTTGACGAGGCGATACGCGCGATGCAGGCCACCGGCACCGCTGATCAATTGACGCTCCAACGGCTCAAGAAGAAGAAACTGGTGCTCAAGGACAAGATCGCGCAGATCGAAGACCGCCTGTTGCCCGATATCATCGCCTGAACCGCGATTGTCGGCGCGAGTTGCCCCGCGTTTCGATCCGGCTATAGTGCGCGCTCCAATTCCTGAAGGGGCCAATGCACCATGCCGGAACCGATCAAAGTAGGCATCATCATGGGATCGCAATCCGATTGGCCCACGATGAAAGAGGCCGCGGACATGCTGGACCGGCTGGGAGTCGCCTATGAGGCAAAGATCGTGTCGGCCCATCGGACGCCGGATCGGCTCTGGGAGTACGGGAAGACAGCCGTCGATCGAGGATTGCACGTGATCATCGCGGGCGCTGGCGGTGCGGCGCATCTTCCGGGCATGATGGCGTCCAAGACGCGGCTGCCGGTGATCGGCGTTCCGGTGCAGACGCGCGCCCTGTCGGGCGTTGACTCCCTGTATTCGATCTTGCAGATGCCGCGCGGCTTTCCGGTGGCGACCATGGCCATCGGTGCGGCAGGTGCGGCCAATGCGGGTCTGATGGCAGCCGGACTCCTGGCGCTGCATGATCCCGACCTGGCCACACGGCTGGACACGTGGCGCGCTGATTTGTCGGCATCGATACCCGACGCCCCCTCTGACGACGGATAATACGCATGACCCTTCCGCTTCCCATCGGATCAACCATCGGCATCATCGGCGGCGGTCAACTCGGCCGCATGTTGTCGGTCGCGGCCAGTCGGCTCGGCTTTCGCTGCCATGTTTTTGAACCGGGGGCGCGGTGCCCGGCGGGACAGGTGGCGGATCAGGTGACAACGGCGCCTTACGACGACGCCGATGCGCTGCGCGCCTTTGGGCGCGCTGTCGATATCATCACATACGAGTTCGAGAATATCCCGACCGACGCGCTGGACCTGTTGCAGGACCTGGCCCCGATCCACCCGGGGCGCGAGGCGTTGCGGGTGAGCCAGGACCGGCTGACCGAAAAGATGTTCCTTCAGGATCTGGGTCTCGAGACCGCGCCCTTTGCCGATATCACCGACGCCGGCTCTCTGGAGACCGCGATTGCGCGGATCGGCACGCCGTCGATCCTGAAAACCCGCCGGTTCGGATATGACGGGAAAGGACAGGTCCGGATCACCGACCCTGCGACCGCGGCACAGGCGCTCGAAGACATGCAGGGCGCTCCTGCGATCCTTGAAGGCTTCGTCGACTTCTCGCACGAGGTGTCCGTGATCGCCGCGCGCAGCCTGGATGGCGCGGTTGCGGCGTTCGATCCGGGCGAGAACCTGCACGAGGACGGCATCCTGCGCAGCACGACCGTCCCTGCCCGGCTGAGCCACGCGCAGCAAACCGATGCGGTTCTGCTGGCCGCGAAGATCGCCAATGGGCTGAACCATGTCGGAGTTCTGGGTGTCGAGCTTTTCGTGACGCCCGGCGGCCTGATCGTGAACGAGATCGCGCCGCGCGTGCATAATTCCGGGCATTGGACGCAGAATGGCTGCGCAGTCGACCAGTTCGAACAGCATATCCGTGCGATCACAAGCTGGCCGCTCGGGGATGGGCAACGGCACACTGACGTGGTGATGGAGAACCTGATCGGCGACGACATGGACCGGGTGCAGGTTCTGGCCCGGACGCCCGACTGCGCGCTGCATCTATACGGCAAGGCCGACTCAAAGCCCGGACGCAAGATGGGCCATGTGAATTTCGTCAAGCGGCCCTGATCTTCTCCGGTTTCAAAATATCCCGGGGAGTTTGAGGGGCCGGCCCCTCAATCCCTCAAGAACCGCTCGGCCACCGGCCCGGTCAGATGCGCGACCGTGCCACCGGCGATCGTCGCCACCACGCGGCGTGTGTCGGGCTCAAGCACAATCAGATCGGCGCGATTGCCGGGCGCCAAGGTGCCGCGATCCGTCAGGCCCAGCAGCGCGGCCGGCCCGGAAGAGACCATCGACCACGCGGTCGGGACATCGCACAAGCCAAGCTCATCGAGCCGGAGCGCGGCGCGCAGGGGCGAGGGGTAGTGATAATCGGATGCCAGCGCATCGCACAGGCCGGCCGCAACAAGGTCGGCAGCAGCGATGTTGCCCGCATGGCTGGCCCCGCGCACAATGTTGGGCGCGCCCAGCACGATATGGGCACCATCGGCGCGCGCGGCTGTTGCGGCCACCAGCGTTTCGGGAAATTCGCTGACCCATGCTCCGCGTCCGGCCCAAAGCGCGCGGTCTTCTTGCGTGCGGTCGTCATGGCTGCCGATGACCACACCGCGCGCCACCAGGCGGGCGCACAGCGCGTCCAGTGCCGCTGGGACCTCGGGGGACCGGGCGTGCAGATCCTGCATCAGGGCCAGATGCGCCTCGGGGCTGCGCCCGCTCTTGAGGGCTTGCCCCGTCAGGCGGGGTGGCTTTCGCCCCTCGGACAGGCGCTGATGCGGGAGGTGGTCGTTGAACACGACATAGTCGATCCCGAAGCGGTCGATCGCCGCCTCCGCGCGGCCAAACGCATCGATCAGGTGGGTCTCAAGCCGCAATTGCAAGCGCAGGTCGATGGGCACCGTTGGCCGTATCGCGCTGACATGGCCAAAGACATGTTCGGCAAAATCAGGACCGCGCATGCCGCCTTCCCAGGAAAAGAACTGCGCCAGGACGGCGGTCGTGATGCCGTTGGCGGCAAGCTCGGACGCGGCGGCGATCACGCCATGCTCCGCCTCTCGCAGGGCGCCCCGGCGCGGCGCCATGTGCCGCTCGAAGCCGTCACCATGCGGATCGACGATACCGGGCAGGATCCAGTAGCCCGACAGCTCCACCTCCCGCGGGGCGGGTGCGTCGGTGACCAGACCGCCCTCGATCGACAGGGGCGCGTCGGACCAGCCATCGGACCCGAGCGTCGACGCCCCGACAAAGGTGCACGCCAGCGTCATGGCGTCACTCCGGACACAGGCCAAGAATACACGCGACCTCCGCGGAATTGACCGTCTCGGTCCAGTCCAGTTCGGGATCGAACCGACCGGTCCGCAGGAACAGGTCAACCTGCGCGATCACCGACGGGGCCTGCATGATGAAGGTATGCGTGACGGGCATCGTCAGATGCGCGCGCATGCCCTTGACCTTGGTCGAAGCGACCGACACCTTGCCGTCATCCGGACCCGGGATCATGTTCGAGAAGATCAGGTTGAGCGACCGCGTGCCCGCGATCACACCCAGCTCGAAATCCACCGGCGGCAACGATCTTGGAAGGTCGCTTGCCGAGGTGCCCAGTTGCAGGCCGGCGGGACCGTTGAGCCATGCAAACAGCTCAAGCCCCTCCAGCTCATCCACAAGTTCGCTGCCCTGGTTCGGCGGCGCCAGCATGACCACGCGGCCCAGGCTGTCGGGCCGGTTGTCCCGAAGCCAGAAGCGCAGGAGGATGCCACCCATGGAATGGGTCACGAAATGGACGCGGTCCTCGCCGCAATCGGCCACGGCCTGCGGCAGGGTTTCATCGACCAGCGTCTGAATGCGCGCGCTGGTCGAGCGATATCCCGGCGCCTTGACCGTGTATCCCTTCGCCTCGAGCACCGATTGCATCAGCGCGAACGAGGTTTCGGTTCGTGCCAGACCGTGCAGCAGGATGACGCAATCGGCCCGCGCCTGCCCGGCGGGAAGGCTGCTGGCAGCAGCGGCGAGAACGAACAGGAGGATACGGATCATGGCTGTCAGATACGCCTTGACTGCACCAATAGGAAGGGGTCCAGACCCTAGCGGCGCGACGTCACGGTCAGAAGCACACCCCCCAGCACCAGGGCCGCCGAGATCAGCAGCCGGGATGTGATCTGTTCGGACAAGAACAGCGATCCCCCCATGATCGCGATCACCGGAACCGTCAACTGGGTCACGGCTGCCGTGGTTCCGCGCAGCTGCGGCAGGACCGTGTACCACAGCGCGTATCCCAGCCCCGAGGTGACGGCCCCCGCAAGAACCGCCATCGACAGGCCAAACGCCGTTGCTCCGGCCAGATCCAGCCTGTCCGAGACGGCACTGGTCGCCAGCGCACCGGCGACGGCAATGGCAGCCGTTACGCAAAAATTTGCAGCCGTTGCGCCAAGCGCGTCGGAGGCGCCGCGCCCGCCGATGGAATAGACCCCCCAGGCGATCCCGGCGAGGGCCATCATCCCCGCATGCCACAGGCTCGGCGTGGCGGCGTGACCCGGCCAGAGCAGCCAGACCAGGCCTGCAAATGCCACGCCGGCCCCGAGCCAGCGGCGCAAGGCGGGGCGCTCCCCCCGGATCAGCGCCTCGGTGAACATGGTGATCTGCACCAGTCCGAACAGGATCAAGGCGCCCAGACCGGCATCAAGGCTTTCATAGGCCAATGAAAAGCCGAAGATGTAGACAAACAGCGACGTCACCCCAACCGCGCGTCCCTTGCCGCCAAGCACGAGGCGGCGGTCGCGCAACAGCACCAACGCGGCCAGCATGACCGCCCCGGCACAAAGCCGGACGACACCAAAGCTCAGCGCGTCGATATCACCGTCCGACAGCGCGAGCCGGTTCAGGATCGAGTTCGCCGCGAAGGCCACCATGGTCAGGCAGGTGAGCAGAACGATCTTCATGCGTGTGCGTAGCGCGCCGGCTCTGACAAGACCAGATGCCTTTTGCCGGTTTTGCCTGCGCCCTCGCGCGCAAGGTCGCGAGGCCCGAAAACGAACAAAGGCACCCGAAGGTGCCTTTGTCCCGCCCGGGGGGCGTTTGCGTTCGCGTGTCCCGAAGGACAGCGGATGATCTTACATCATGCCGCCCATGCCGCCCATGTCGGGCATGCCGCCGCCACCGGCGCCTGCGCCTTCTTTTTGCGGCAGGTCTGCAACCATCGCTTCGGTGGTCACGAGCAGGCCGGCAATGGACGCCGCGTCTTCCAGCGCGGTGCGGACAACCTTGGCCGGGTCGATCACGCCGAACTTGAACATGTCGCCATATTCGTCGGTCTGCGCGTTGTAGCCGAACTTGAGGTCATCGCTTTCGCGGATCTTGCCGGCCACGACGGAACCGTCGACGCCTGCGTTTTCCGCGATCTGGCGCAGCGGCGCTTCGAGAGCCTTGCGCACGATGGCGATACCGGCGTTCTGGTCGCTGTTGGCGCCAGTGAGGCCTTCGAGCGTCTTGGCACCCTGCACCAGAGCAACACCGCCACCCACGACAATGCCTTCCTGAACGGCAGCGCGTGTCGCGTTCAGCGCGTCATCGACGCGGTCCTTGCGCTCTTTCACTTCGACCTCGGTCATGCCACCAACGCGGATGACAGCAACACCGCCTGCGAGTTTCGCAACACGTTCCTGCAGCTTTTCACGGTCGTAGTCCGAGGTGGTTTCCTCGATCTGGTTGCGGATCTGGGTGACCCGTGCCTCGATCTCGGACTTGTCGCCATGACCGTCGACAATGGTGGTCTCGTCCTTGGTGATCGAGACGGTCTTGGCCGTGCCGAGCATGTCCATCGTGACGTTTTCCAGCTTCATGCCCAGGTCTTCGGAGATGACCTGACCGCCGGTCAGAACCGCGATGTCCTGCAGCATGGCCTTGCGGCGATCGCCGAAGCCGGGTGCCTTGACGGCCGCGATCTTGAGACCGCCGCGCAGCTTGTTGACCACGAGGGTCGCCAGCGCTTCGCCTTCAACGTCTTCCGCGATGATCAGCAGGGGCTTTTGCGACTGGATCACCTGCTCGAGCAGCGGGACCAGCGGCTGCAGCGAGGAGAGTTTCTTCTCGTGCAGCAGGATCATGCAGTCTTCCAGCTCGGCGATCATCTTGTCCGAGTTGGTGACGAAATAGGGGCTCAGGTAGCCACGGTCGAACTGCATGCCTTCGACGACGTCGGTCTCTGTTTCGAGGCCCTTGTTCTCTTCGACGGTGATGACACCCTCGTTGCCGACCTTCTGCATCGCATCCGCGATCTGGCGGCCGATCTCGGCTTCGCCATTGGCGGAGATGGTGCCAACCTGTGCGACTTCGGCGCTGTCCTCGACCGGGCGCGCGGCGGCCTTGATCGCTGCCACGACCTTTTCGGTCGCAAGGTCGATACCCCGCTTGAGGTCCATCGGGTTCATGCCGGCGGCAACCGCCTTCATGCCTTCCTTGACGATGCCTTGCGCCAGCACGGTCGCGCTGGTCGTGCCGTCACCGGCTTCGTCATTGGTGCGGGACGCGACCTCTTTCACCATCTGGGCGCCCATGTTCTCGAACTTGTCTTCCAGTTCGATTTCCTTGGCCACGGTCACACCGTCCTTGGTGATGCGCGGCGCGCCAAAGGACTTGTCGAGCACCACGTTGCGGCCCTTGGGGCCCAGCGTGACCTTGACCGCGTCGGCCAGGATGTTGACGCCTTTCAGCATACGGCTGCGGGCGTCGGTATCAAATTTTACGTCTTTTGCAGACATCTCATAGTCTCCACTAAATTAGTCAGAGTTTGCGTTCGCGATCACAACGGGCGTTCAGGCAGCTTTCGCTTCCGCGTCGTCCGAAATGATGCCGAGGATGTCCATCTCCTTCATGATGAGGAGTTCTTCGCCATTGACTGTCACCTCGGTGCCAGACCATTTGCCAAACAGGACCTTGTCGCCTTCTGCAACGGCCATCTCGATCAGCTCGCCACTATCCTTGCGCGCGCCATCGCCACACGCAACAACCACGCCTTCTGCGGGCTTTTCCTTGGCGCTATCGGGAATGATCAGGCCACCAGCAGTTTTATCGTCGCTCTCAACGCGACGGACCAGCACGCGGTCATGAAGCGGTTTAAATGCCATCTTCGAGTCTCCTTACTCAAAGGTTTCCACCAGGCCCCCCGCGTTTCGAGGGGCCGTTATCACTCACCGTAGTCGAGTGATAACATCGCGTAGTTAGGGAGGCTTGCGCGACGAGTCAACAGTATTGTCATCGAAATTTGACCCGGCTCACCAAGGCCGCACCCTGTGCTTCAATAGCTGGGGGTCCGCTCGGCCCAGCCGGCGAAAATCTTTTCAAGCGCGACCACCACATAGTAAAGCAGGATGCCCATCAGGGCGAGCGCGATCAGCACCGCGAACATCAGCGGATAATCCGAATTCGTCTTGCCGGAATCGAACAGCGCTCCGAGCCCACGCCCGTGCGGCGAGACGATTTCCATCAGGTTGGTCCCGATAAACGCAAGCGTCACGGCCACTTTCAGCGCCCCGAAGAATTCCGGCAATGTCTTGGGAAGCGCGATCTTCCAGAAGATCGTGGTCTGGGACGCACCCAGCGACCTCAGAATGTCGCGATATTCCGGCTCCAATGTGCTCAGCCCGATGGAGACGGACACGGCGATGGGAAAGAACGAGATCATGAAGGCGATCAGGATCGTGTTGAAATTGTGCTCACCGACAAAAAGCAGCGCCACGATGGGGACCACGGTGGCCTTCGGGATCGCGTTGAAGCCGACAAGAAGCGGATAGAGCGCATCGCGCATCAGTTTGGAGAACCCCATGACCATGCCGAGAAGAACGCCGAACACGATCGCAAGGACCAGCCCGACCACCGTGCGCCACAGCGTCTGCCACCCCATGACAAGGAAAAGCTCCCAATATTGGGCATAGGCCGGCGGCAGGTCAGACGGAGAGGCCATCACGTAGTCGGGCCAGCCGTTTGCCCAGACAAGCATTTCCCAGAACAATCCGAAGATGACAATCGCCGCCATTGGCACGAGGATTTGGCGCAGCTTCATGATGCCGCCTCTTCAACACCGCTGCGCCCCTGCGCGATCTGGATCTGGCGGCGAAGGATGTTCAGCGCCTCGGCCGACTCGCTGGTATAGAGCTGTTCGATATCGCGCTCTCCGGTCAGGTGCACATCCATCACATACTGCGTGCGCGCCGGCCGGCCGGACAGCACGACAACCTGGTCGGCAAGAAAGATCGACTCGCGCAGGTCATGCGTGATGAGAACACCAGTGAACGGTTCTTCCGATTTCACCTTGTGCATTGTTTGCCACAGATCTTCGCGGGTGAACGCATCCAACGCGCCGAACGGTTCGTCGAGGATCAGCACCTCGGGTTGGTGAACAATCGACCGACACAGCGACGCGCGCTGGCGCATACCGCCGGACAGCTCGCTTGGGCGTTTGTCCTCGAACCCCTCAAGCCCGACCAGGGACAGCAGTTTGCGCGCGCGGTCTTCCTTTTGTGTTTTCGACATCTTGGTCGGGACAATCTCAAGCGGCAGAATGACGTTCTGCAGGATGGTGCGCCATTCAAGCAGGACCGGGTTCTGAAACGCCATGCCGACGGTCGATTTCGGCCCCCTGACCAGCTCGCCATGCAACCAGACCTCGCCGGCGTCGGGTTTCATCAATCCCGCCACAAGCCGTGTCAGCGTGGATTTCCCGCATCCCGACGGCCCGACAACAGCCGCAAATCCGCCCTCGGGGACCTTGAGCTCCAGCCCGTCGAGGACGGGAAGAGGCCCGTCCTTGGTTTGATAGGCGTGTCGGACACCCCTGATTTCGA
Source organism: Marivita sp. (assembly GCA_041685125.1). Classification (GTDB taxonomy): domain Bacteria; phylum Pseudomonadota; class Alphaproteobacteria; order Rhodobacterales; family Rhodobacteraceae; genus Marivita. The sequence continues at coordinate 23,879 of JAWLGI010000008.1, forward strand.
TGAGATTTTCAGACACGCAGATGGCCTTTGTCTTGTAGGCTGCCCGGACATGCCCGGACAGCCCGGGATGGTTACTTCAGCATCCGCGCCGACGCGTCGGGAAGGTAGGCATCGGTGAAATAGAGGCTTGCATCGGGTTCGTTCTGAAACTCGTAGGTTTCGGCAAGCTGCTCGAGCGCCTTTTCCATGCGGTCCGCTTCGATTCCGCCGATGCCGTTTTCCATCGCGTAATCCGTGGCGACATTGGCCTCGATGGACAATTCCAGACGACGCTGCTCCAGATCAGCGTCCGCCGCAGGGTTGCGTTCAACAAGGCTTTCGATGGCAGAGGCCGGATCGGCAATCGCGTCTCTCCACCCCGCAGCAACGGCTTCAAGAAAACCTGTGATCAGCTCGGGATTGTCGGCAGCGAAATTGGTGTTCACGATGATCGCGTTGCCATAGAGCGCCAATCCGTGATCCGCCATCAGGATGGTCGAGATATCGTCCTCCGGCACGCCAAGACGCACGAGGTTCAAGTAAGACGAGAAGGAAAAACCGGTCACGGCGTCCACGTTGCCTTCGGCCAGCATCGGCTCGCGGGTGGGAAAGCCGACCGGCTCGACCGTGATCGCATCGACATCCAGATCATTGGCCGTGGCGAAGGCCGGAAACTGTGCCCACGCGCCATCGGGCGGTGGCGCGCCCAGAACCTTGCCTTCGAGATCCTTGGGCATTTCAACACCAAGGGATTTCCGGCCCACGATGGCAAACGGGGGCTTGTCGTAGATCATCATCGCCGCCGTGACCGGGGCGCCCGGATTCTGGTCGAGGAACTTGATGAGCGAGTTGATATCGGCAAAGCCCACCGGAAACGCGCCTGTCGCGACTTTCGGGATCGCGTCGAGCGAACCTTGACCGGCGGATATCTCGACGTCGAGGCCCGCCTCGTCGAAATACCCGTTGTCGATCGCGGCGAAGTATGGCGCGGCCGGCCCTTCGAATTTCCAGTCCAGCGCAAAGGGGAAATCGGCTTGGGCAAAGGCAGCGCCCGCCATGCTCAGAGTTGCGGCCACTGCCGCGAGTGTGTGCTTCAACATAAGGAGACTCTCCAGGTTTTGTCGGGGCAAGCTGTGCGATCCCTGCGCAAAACGGAATGCCAGCGCGGAGTTCAGTTGCCCGCCACAGCCGCTTCACGCCCCCTCTGCACAATAATTAATCAAATGCCGGGCATTTACGCAAGGTTCATCTCCACCGAGGGTCCCAACCCTAATCCGTATCCAGACTGCCGGCCCAATCCACCAAGCCCTGATGCCCGTTCGGGGTCAGGGCATAAACGCCTTTTTCCACCTTGCGAAACCAGCCGTAGTGATTGTCGCGCATCAGCGTCGTGGCATTGCGCACCCCGGTTGCCTTGGCCACATGCGCGCCTTTTTCGGCACCCGTCTCGGCGAGGTACATGGCACAGCGCAGCGCGTCCTGACGGTAGGCGGTGACAATTCCGTGGCGCGTCGCCCCACCGGCGTTGGGGTCGCCCTGCAGTCGCGCGAATTCATGCAAGAGCTGGGTGCGCTTGGCGCGGCTGCGGCGCGGCGTGTAGGGGCCGGGATCACATTGCGGCTCGACCACGCCATCGCCCCGCACAGTCAGAAAGCCCAAGCCCAGCCTGCGGCACAAGACGCGATTCTCGCGCAGGGCGCGGCGCGCGTTGCGGCCTGTCGGTTTGGGCACCGCAAGATAGACCAGGTCTGTCAGGCGCAGCCGCGCCACCGCCTGATGGTACAGCGTGAGGGTCAGGCGCAGTTTCAACTCCACGATCACCGGGTCTTCGTCGCCCCGCACCGCCACCATGTCCGCCTTGCCGACCTCTCCTTTCACGGTAAAGCCCTGCGCCTCCAGATAGGCTTTGATCGGTGGATAGAGCTCTGCTTCGCGGTTCATGGCCTATCAATGCGCGACCGGCTTGCCGCTGGCAAGCGCAGCGCCTAGCTTGGATGTATCCGGCCCTGAAAGGACATCCCGATGATTGCGCGCATCGCCTCGATTATGTGTTTCCTGTGCCTCGCCCAGCCGGCGCTGGCCGTCTGTTCCGGCACGGATCTGCGCACCACACTGAGCGCCGACGAACAGGCGCAGCTGGACCTGGTGCTCGACGACACCGTGTTCGCCGAGGGCAACCACTGGAAGGCCACACGCGGCGACAGCACGCTGCACCTGATCGGCACGATGCATCTTGACGATCCACGGCTTGCCGCACCGGTGTCCCGCCTGCGCGACACGGTGGAACAGGCCGACCTGTTGCTGCTCGAAATGACGGACGAGGACGAAAAAGCGCTGCAACAAAGTCTGAGCACTGATCCGAGCCTTTTGATCATGCCCGATGCGACCTTGCCCGAATTGCTGAGCGAAGACGAATGGGACCAGATGTCCGAGGCCTTCAGGGCGCGCGGCGTACCGCCCCCCATGGCCGCACGATTCCAGCCTTGGTATGTCTCGCTGATCCTCGCGGTGCCGGCCTGCGCCCCGTTGCAAGAGATGTCGTCCGGCGGCCTGGACGCCAAGCTCGAAGCCATTGCGCGCGATGCGGACGTGCCCCGCGCGGCGCTGGAGGATGTGAACACGGTGTTCGCCGCCTTCGCCGGCCAGCCGCGCGAGACCCAGCTGGACATGATGCTGTCCGCGCTGGTCGATCCCGAGGTCAGCGAAGACCTGTTCGCGACCTTGCTCGCCAGCTATTTCGATGAAGGCACCGCCGAGGGCTGGGCGGTGTCCGAAATCCTCGCGCAACGCTACAGCCCGATTGATCCCGACGCAGCCGCCGACGTGTTTGCCACCATCGAACAGGAGATGCTGGTTGACCGGAATCGCGCCTGGATTCCCGTGTTGCTGGAGGCGGTCGAGGCCAATGACAGGGTTGTCGCCGCGTTCGGCGCTGCCCACCTGCCCGGAGCCGATGGCGTTCTGGCCTTGCTTCAGGCGGAGGGGTTCACGCTCGAACGGCTAGCCTTCTGAGGATACCCTGCCGCGCACCTGGCTGTCATCCTTGAGCAAGAGCGCCAGCGCCCCCATGGTGATGCCCAGCCCGACAAGGATGAGCGCGGGTGGCAAGGACCGGCCCAGCGCCATTTCCCAAAGGATGACCCAGCTCGGCGTGAGATAGGTATAGGCCATGACCTTGGCTGACGGAATGCGCAGGCTGGCATATTGCAACAACAGGAAGGTCGATGCCGTGGCCGCGATCGCGGTGTAGGCAATCGCGATCCAGACGATCGACGGCAGCGTCGCCCACTCCGTCGCCGCCATCGCCGGAGCGCCGATGATCACCAGCAGGATCGCCCCGGCCATCAGCGTGCCGAAGGTAAAGACCGCCGGCCGTTCCCCCCGGTTCAGCGTCGGCACCAGCGGGGTGTAGACCGCGTGCGCGATGCAGCCGACGAAAAAGATCGCCTCGCCCCGACCGATGCCGAAGCTCAGCATCCGTTCGAAATCGGCGCGAAAGATCACCCAAAGCGCCCCGAGCGCGCCCAGGCTCAGCGCCAGCGCCATCCGCCCGGTCAGAACCTGCCGCAGGAGCAGCCAGCCAAACCCCGCCGCCATCAGCGGGGTCAGCGTGAACACCGCCGCCATCGACACCGGCGCCCCGGTCTTCAGCCCTTCGAACATCAGCACGAAATAGGTGGAAAAGAACACCGCCAGCACAAGGTACCGCCACGGCGCGCGAAACGCCCCCCGATCAAAGCCGCCGGTCGCCATGACAAGCGCACCCAGCAGGGCCGCCGCCAGCACGAAGCGCACCGCGTTCAAGGCTTGCGGCGCGATATGCGGCGCCGCCATCGAGCCAAGTGAAAACGACCCCGCCACGAGGGCCGAAAAGGCGAGCATCGCCAAATGGCCGCGCTTTGCCTCTGTCATGTCACGATCCCGCGTTATCGAACTCTTTGACCGCCGCCTTGAGGTAGGCCAGCAGCGTCTGCACCTTGGCCGTGCGGTGCAGATCAACATGGGTCACCAGCCAAAGCTGTGCCGCCCACTCCGCAAGCGGCGGCATCACAGTCACAAGGTTCGGATCAGCCTCGCCCTGGCGCAATGGCAGGAACCCGATCCCTGCCCCGCTGCGCACAGCCGCACTCATGCTGTTGGTGTCGGTGGTGCGGAATACGACCCGGTCATAGGGCACCTTGGAGCGCAACCATTTCTGGAACGGCGCCCGCCCGTCGGGATTGTCATCGCCGACAAAGACATGGTTGACCAGATCGGCCTCGTCCCTGGGCAGCCCGCGCTCTTCAACATAGCTCCTTGAGGCATAAAGCCCGACCTTCAGCTCTGTCAGCGGCTGCACCACGTTGTCGGGCTCGTTTGGCGCGGTGCCTGCGCGGATGGCCACATGCGCCTCGCCGTATTCCAGGCGGAACACGCGCGCATCGGTCAGGTAACGCAGAACGACATCCGGATACTCCGCCTTGAAATTCGCAAGCACCGGCACGAGGAAATCGGACAGCTCGACGATGGACGTGATCATCAACTCGCCGCTGACCTCGGACCCACGCCCCTTGATACGACCGACAAGCTGCTGCAACTGATCCTCGGTCGTCTGTGCCACGCGGGCCAGGTCGGCGCCGGATTCGGTGGGTGTATAGCCCCGCGCATGGCGCTGGAACAGCTTGACCCCCAGCCGCGTCTCGAGCGCATCGATATGCCGGATCACCGTGGCATGGTGCACCCCCAGAACGTCAGCAGCCCCGCTGACCGTGCCCTGCCGCGCGACCTGATAGGCCGTCCGTACTTCGTCCCAATGTTCCATAGCCTGCCTTTGTGCAAATGCTCACATATAATGCGCATTTCTTTCTATATCGTGCAAAAATACTAGCCCTATAAGGAGATCACAAGTCAAACACTTCTGTGATCGGAATACCCCATGACCAACACTGTTCTCCGCATCGACGCCTCCGCGCGCCACGACGGGTCTGAAACCCGTGCCCTGACGCAACGCATCATCGACCGGCTTGCGCCGCAAAGCCTCATCCAGCGCGACCTGGCCACCGCGATCCCGAGCCTCGACGCCGATTGGCTGGCCGCCAGCTGGACTCCCGAGGATCAGCGCAGCGACGCCCAGCGCGAGACGCTGGCGCTCTCCGACAGCCTGATTGCCGAACTTCAGGCGGCCGATACGCTGGTCATCGGCACTCCGATCTACAATTTCGGTATTCCGGCCCCGCTCAAGGCATGGATCGACCAGATCGCCCGCGCCGGCGTCACCTTCCGTTACACCGAAGCCGGGCCCGAGGGCTTCATGACCGGCAAGCGCGCCATCATCGCCATCGCTTCGGGCGGAACGCAGGTCGGGTCCGATATCGACTTTGCGAGCGGCTATTTGCGCCACATCCTGGGCTTCCTCGGCATCACCGATGTCCAGTTCGTTGCGGCCGACCTGCTGATGATCGACGCCGAGGCCTCCCACGCCAAGGCAAATGCGGCGCTTGAGGCGCTCGCGGCCTGACCGAAACGGCGCGCGGCTTGACTCTGCGCGCCGATCTGGCCTAAACGCATCACAACTCCGGGAAGCACGACTTTCCGGTCCCTTGGACATTGTCCGGGATCGCCCCCCACCAGCGTGTCACGCCCGTGGGGGCGTTTGACGTTTGGCAAAGGCGCCGCTGGTCCTTACATCAGGACCAAACCAGCGGCAAAGGAGGCGAAAGCCCATGTTTGAAAATCTGTCCGACCGCCTCGGAAGCGTCTTCGATCGGCTGACCAAACAGGGCGCGCTGTCCGAGGATGACGTCAAGACCGCGCTGCGCGAGGTGCGCGTGGCCTTGCTCGAAGCGGACGTCTCCCTGCCCGTGGCGCGCGATTTCATCAAGGCGGTGCAATCGAAGGCAACCGGGCAGGCAGTGACGAAATCGGTCACGCCAGGCCAACAGGTCGTCAAGATCGTGCATGATGAGTTGAAGCACGTCCTGACCGGTGACGAAGACCCCGGCGCTCTGAAAATCGACAACCCGCCGGCACCGATCCTCATGGTCGGTCTGCAGGGCGGCGGCAAGACAACCACCACCGCCAAGATCGCCAAGCGCCTGAAGGAGCGCGACGGCAAGAAGGTTCTCATGGCGTCGCTCGACGTCAACCGACCCGCCGCGATGGAGCAATTGCAGATCCTCGGCACCCAGATCGGCGTCGATACCCTTCCCATCGTCAAGGGCGAAGATCCGGTCGCGATCGCCAAGCGCACCAAGACGCAGGCCAGCCTCGGCGGCTACGATGTCTACATGCTCGACACCGCCGGCAGGCTGTCCATCGACGAAGAGCTGATGGCGCAGGTCGAAGCGGTGCGCGACGTCGCCAACCCGCGCGAGACGCTGCTTGTCGTCGATGGCCTGACCGGTCAGGACGCGGTGCAAACGGCGGAAAACTTCGACGACCGCATCGGCATCTCCGGTGTCGTTCTCACCCGGATGGACGGCGACGGGCGCGGCGGCGCGGCCCTGTCGATGCGGGCGGTCACGGGCAAGCCGATCCGCTTCGTCGGCCTGGGCGAAAAGATGGACGCGCTCGAAACCTTCGAGCCGGACCGAATCGCGGGCCGCATCCTCGGCATGGGCGACATCGTCTCGCTCGTCGAAAAGGCGCAACAGACGCTGGAGGTCGAACAGGCCGAGCGCATGATGAAGCGCTTCCAGAAGGGTCAGTTCAACATGAACGACCTCAAGATGCAGCTCGAACAGATGATGAAGATGGGCGGCATGGAAGGCATGATGGCCATGATGCCGGGCGCCCAGAAGATGGCGAAACAGATGGATGGCGCAGGCATCGACGACAAGATGCTGCGCCAGCAGATCGCGCTGATCCAGTCCATGACGAAACGCGAACGCGCCAACCCGCAACTCCTGCAGGCCAGCCGCAAGAAACGGATCGCAAAAGGCGCGGGGCTGGAGGTCAGCGATCTCAACAAGCTGCTCAAGATGCAACGGCAGATGTCGGACATGATGAAGAAGATGGGCAAGATGGGCAAAGGCGGCATGCTCAAACAGACCATGAAGGGCATGTTCGGCAAAGGCGGTGCACCCGAAGACATGGATCCCGGCCAGATGGACCCCAAGGCGCTGGAACAGGCAGCCAAAAAGATGGGCATGGGCGGCATGCCCGGCATGGGTGGCGGCAGCGGCCTGCCCCCCGGTCTCAGCGGGTTCGGGAAAAAGAAATGATGTCTTCTTCTCTTTCCAAATATGCAAACACCCGGCCTGCCGCAGGCGTGACGCGCACCACGCTGGCGCATGTCGCAGCCCGCACCACGAAGCTGCCGCGCGTCAGCGCAACATTTTGATCGCATGACCAACGCACCCATCCTCACCACCGCGCGTCTGCGCCTGCGCGGCCACAGCCGGTCCGATCTGGACAGGCTGTGCGGCCTGATGGGCAGCGATCACGCGCGCTTCATGGGGGGCCCCATGCCGCGCAAGGAAGCCTGGCGCTGGCTGGCATCGGAGGTGGCAATGTGGGACCTGATGGGCCACGGGGCCTGGGGGATCGAGGCGTCTGACGGTCGTTTCATCGGTCAGGTTGGCCTGCTGAAACCGCCGCATTTCCCGGAAGTCGAAATCGGCTGGACGCTGCTGCCCGAGGCCGAAGGCAAAGGCTACGCCTTCGAAGCTGCCAGCGCCGCGCTCGCCTGGGCATGGGATCAGGGTTTCGAGACGCTGGTCAGCTACATTACACCCGAAAACACCCGCTCCCGCGCTCTGGCAGGACGGCTCGGCGCGACGCTCGACCCGGATGCGCCCCTGCCTGATGGCGAAACACCCGAGGAAACCATCGTCTACCGCCACAGCCCCGACAGTGACGGCAGCCCGGAGGCCTACGCATGACTGCGCCGGTGACGCAGGGCCAAGCGCCTTGGAAGGCGCTTGCGACGCGGTTTGCAAACCGCGTCGCAAGCCTTTTCGAAAAGGCTTGCCGCCCATGAGTCTGACCAATGCCCCCACCCTCGAAACCGATCGCCTGATCCTGCGCGGCCCGGAAAAGCGCGACGCGGATGCGATGATCGCCTTCCTGATGGATGACACCCGGTCAGCTGGCTTTGGCGGCTATACCAACCGCCCGGACTCGTGGCGCTGGTTCACGCTCAACGTGGGCCATTGGCACTGGCACGGCTACGGGTATTTCACGATTCAAGACAAGGCGACGGGCAAACCGGCGGGCATATCGGGCATCTGGAACCCCGAAGGCTGGCCAGAACCCGAGGTGGGCTGGGTTGTGTTCGACGGGTACGAAGGCAAGGGCATCGCTTTTGAAGCCGCCACCCGCGCGCGCCGATGGGCCTATGAGGACCTTGGGTTTACCACGCTGACCTCCAACATCGTGCCGGGCAACACCCGCTCGATCCGGCTGGCCGAACGCATGGGTGCGGTTTACGAGCGCACCTACCACAACCCGAACATGGGCGAAGACCTGCTTTACCGTCATCCTGGACCGGAGGCGCTGGCATGAGTTTGGACATCCCCGTTCTCGAAACGAAGCGCCTGGAGATGCGCGCGCCCGAACCCGAAGATTACCCCGACTTCAAGGCCACCTTCGCCTCGTATCGGTCGCGCTTCATGGGCGGGCCGCTCAATGCCTACGAGGCGTGGATGCTTTATGCCGCAGAAATCGGCCACTGGGAAATCCGCGGCTTCGGCATGTGGATGGTGCACCTCAGGGACACGGGCGAAACCGTCGGCATGGCCGGTGGCTGGTCGCCGGCGAAATGGCCCGAGCGCGAAATCGCCTGGATCATCTGGCCGGACCGCGCCGGCAAGGGGTACGCGCTTGAAGCGACCCATCGCGTTCGGAGCTATTTCTACGACGAAAAAGGCTGGGACACCGCCGTGAGCTATCTCGACCCCAAGAACCTCGACAGCATTCGCCTGGCCGAACGGCTCGGCGCGCGCAAGGACACGGAGGCGCCGTCGGTCGATGGCAGCGATGTCGTCTACCGCCATCCCGGCCCCGACGCCCTGCGCGGCACGCAGCTTGCGCATGGCATCGACATGGAAATCGCGCATTACCAGGACCCTCTGTTCAAACCGAAAGGCTGGGCCATTGACTGACATCATTCCCGATCCCGTGGCCCATGCGGACGACCTGCTGCGGGGCCATCGCGACAGCATCGACAGGCTGGACGCGATCCTCGTGTTCACCCTGGCCGAACGGTTCAAACACACGCAGGCCGTTGGCGAGCTCAAAGCGCGCCACGACCTCCCGCCCTCAGACCCCGCGCGCGAAGCAAGACAGATCGCGCGGCTCGAAGAGCTTGCGGCTCAGGCCGACCTGGACCCTGAGTTCGCCAAGAAATTCCTGAATTTCATCATTCAGGAAGTCATCCAGCACCACAAACAGAAACAATCCTGACGGGCCTCCCGTCACTCTGGAAAACTCAGGAGAATACCATATGGCTATCAAGATTCGTCTCGCCCGCAGCGGCTCAAAGAAGCGCCCGTTTTACCGCATCGTGGCCGCCGACACCCGGATGCCGCGGGACGGCCGCTTCATCGAAAAGCTGGGCACCTATAACCCGCTCTTGCCGAAAGACCGCGAAGATCGCGTCAAGATGGATGTCGAGCGCATCAAGCACTGGATGGACCAGGGCGCAAAGCCGACCGACCGGGTTTCGCGCTTCCTTGAAGCGGCCGGCGCCATCGAGAAGAAAGAGCGCAACAACCCCAAGAAAGCCACACCGGGCAAGGCCGCCCAGGAACGCGCCGAAACCAAGGCTGCAAAAGCGGCCGAAGCGGCAACCGAAACGGCGTCCGCGGACTGATCGCGGACCGCTCGTGCAGATGGCTGGCCCACCCGGCCATCTGCACCCCATTCAAATGTCCCAGTCTTCCCGGCCACCCTCGGGTCACTGTCTGATTATTGTCACAAAGCGGCGACCCAAGTGGAAATTCGCGGCGGTCCGGCAGCGGGGCGCGGGTCCACTGCCTTGACGCAGGCCAACCGGCGCATCATCTGACGATAAATGCAACCCGTCTCTACGCCCCCTGCTTCACAAGGATCCGTTGCCATGTTTGCGCGCCTCGCCACCCTCTCCAGCCTTGTTCTTGGCACCGCTGCCCCGGCCTATGCCGCGGGCCCCGAGGCCACCCCGGCAGAGCCGGCGATGACCGCCCCGGCGGCGGAGCCCGCGCCGACACCCCCACAATTCGTGTTCACCCTGCGCGGGGGCGTTGCCGCATCGCCCGAATATTTCGGCTCCGATGATTACGCGATCGGCCCCGACCTGGGCTTTCGCTTCAACTACCTCGCGCTTGGCAATGGCCGCAATCTTGGCAACCCCGACCCCTGGGCCGACAGCATGGGTCTGACATTCGGTGGATCGTTCCGGTTTATCCAGGACCGCGACGCCGACGATTTCGACGAACTCGCCGGTCTTGAAACCATCGACGCCACGGTCGAACTTGGCGCATCCCTGCGCTACGGCACAGAGCATTTTGCCGCCTTCGGCGAGGTTCGCCGTGGCTTTGGCGGACATGACGGCTGGGTTGGAGAGCTTGGCGCAGACGCGATCCTGCGCCCGTCCGACCGGCTCAGGCTCACATTGGGTCCGCGCATCTTCTATGGCGATGACACATATTCCGACACCTATTTCGGCGTCACCGCAGCCGAGGCCAGCGCCGACCTGTCGGCGTACGATCCCGAGGGCGGCATGGTTTCGGCCGGTGTCGAATTCGGGGCAAGCTATCAGATCAATGACGATTGGGGCCTCGAAGGCGCGGTCACCTGGGAAAAATACACCGACGACGCGCTGGACAGCCCGATTGTCGAACAGGGCTCGGATGAACAATGGGGCGTGCGCTTTGGCGTGAACCGCGTGTTCAGCATCGGCGGCTGATCGCCCCTGACGGAGATTGCCTCTGACCACCGGTGTGGTCTATCCAGTCGTTCAAAGCGACCGGGAGCGAAAATCGGTGAGTGACAAAGTCTGTGTCGGAGCGATTGCCGGGGCCTTCGGGGTCCGCGGCGAAGTGCGGTTGAAAAGCTTTACCGCCACGCCGGAGGATATCGCCTCCTACGCGCCCCTCGAAACCGAGGACGGCGCGCGGTCCTTTAGCGTCAAGATCACCCGCCAGATCAAGAACGGTCTTGCCGCGCGGCTCTCGGGCATCACCGACAAGGACGCCGCGGACGCCCTGCGCGGCACAGAGCTTTACGTCCCGCGGGATCGGCTGCCGTCGCTGCCGGATGATGAATTCTACCATGCCGACCTGATCGGGCTGCCCGTCACCGATACCGGGGGAACGCCCCTTGGCACTGTGATGGCGGTGCTCAACAACGGTGCCGACGATCTGTTGGAACTGCGCGCGCCCGGGCAGAAACAATCGGTGCTCCTGCCCTTTACCAAAGCCGCCGTGCCCACGGTGGATCTTGCCCAGGGCCGGATCGTTGCCGATCCCCCCGAGGGCCTTTTCACGTGACGCGAAAGATCGTCATTCACGCAGGCTTTCACAAGACCGGAACGACCAGCGTGCAATCGATGCTGCGCGAAAATGCCCCTGTGCTCGCGCCTCATGTGCGCGTGCTGCTGAAGCCGGATTTCGAGGATCTGACGAACACGGCCCGCGCCTTTTCCATCGACCCAAGGGAAAAGACGCTGGCATCGGTCGCACGCGCCGCAACCGCGTTTTTCGACGGTCTGGACCCGGATGATGCACGTCCGATCCTGATGTCATCGGAAGACCTGTCCGGCCACATGCCGGGCCGCCACGGGCTGGAATGTTACGACAGCGCCGGTCTCGTGATGAAATGCATCGCCGACGCCGCCCGCGCGCGCCTTGGCAAGAGCGCGGACCTGGTGTTCTATTTCTCGACCCGCGAACGCGCGCCGTGGTTGCGCAGCACGTGGTGGCAAAACCTGCGCAGCACGCGGCTGACACATGATTTTGCCAGCTATTGCGCCCAGTTCGACGAGGCGCGCAGCCTTGACGATATCCTGGCCGAGGTCGCTGCCGACGTGGCCCCCGCCGGCGTCATGTCCTTCCCGCTGGAGACGGCGTCCGATCTGCCTCTTGGTCCGCTGGAACCGCTTCTGGCGCTTCTGGACATGCCCGATCTTGACCGCACGGCGCTGAGGTGTCTGCCGGCCGAGAACGTGCAACCCGATATCGGCATCGACCGCGTGTTTCTTGCACTCAATCAAAGCGCCCTGCCCGACCAGGATGTGAAAGCCGCAAAGCGCATGATCCGCAGGATGGGGCGCCGCGCCACAAGCTGAGTGGCACAGCGCCGCAGGGCCGCCCAGAAATCACCATGTTTGCGACACAATGCAGTCGGGGTTTCGCCCTATCCCGGCGTTAACGTGTCCTAATCAATTAGGGATATGCTGCTTGGTGGGCTTCTTGAAACGTGTCGTGCTTGGTCTGGCTGCGCTCTCTCCGGGCGTGGTTTTCCTGACGTTGCAGGAATTTGCCGTCTCCATGGCCTTCCTCGTGCTCGGCCTGTTCGGCGCGCTTGGCGTGGCAGCCGTTGCAGTGGCGATGTCACCCCCCGTGAAACACGTCCCCTCAAGCGCGAGCCTGTCGCGGCAGGATTACCCGTCACTGATCCTGGCCTCGGCGCTGCCCGACCTGAGAGATGCGGCGCCCGATCCGCTCCAGCTTCGGGCAGTTTTGCAGACCATGATGGCGCCCCCCGCGACGGATCAGGGAGGTCTGACGGAAGATCAGAAAATCGCGATGGTCCTGTCCCAGATCATGGCCCGGTGGGGCAAATCCGACACCATGACCCTGACCGACGATCAGGCCCGCGAGCTGTGGCTCGTGGATCAGCTCATGCGCGCCACCCCGGCACAGGCGGGTGCGCTGGCGGGATATTTCACCGCGCCCAATGCCATGTTGACCATGCGCGATACGCTGGCGGCCCCGATCTCTGCCTGAACTGGCAATCGCGCCGACAAGCCGTTAAGAGCGGCGCGTCAGCAAGAGGCAGACCCGATGAACACCCCCAAGACACCGCCGCAGAAATCGCATGGCCGCAAAGCCATCCGCCCGACGCGCGAACCGCGCGCGTTGATGGACCAGGCCCCCGATCTGGCCAAGGTCTGGAAAGCACAGGTCATCACCCTGTTGCCCGAAGCGTTTCCCGGCATCCTGGGCGAGTCGCTGACGGGCCGCGCGCTCAAGGACGGGCTCTGGCAGTTGGACAGCGTGGCGCTGCGCCAATTCGGCGAAGGCAAGCATCGCAATGTCGATGACACACCCGCAGGCGGCGGCGCAGGCATGGTTTTGCGCCCCGACGTGATGGGCGCGGCGATCGACCACGCGCATGCGAGAATGCCGCCGGCCGCGCCGCTGATCTATCTCAGCCCGCGGGGCAGGCCCTTTACCCAGGACATGGCGCAAAGCCTTGCTGCCGGGCCCGGCGTCAGCCTGATCTGTGGCCGCTTCGAGGGCCTGGACCAGCGCGTGATCGATCATTACCGCATTGTCGAGGTCAGTCTTGGCGATTTTATCCTCACCGGCGGAGAGATCGCGGCCCAGGCCCTGATCGACGCATGCGTGCGCCTGCTGCCCGGCGTTCTGGGCAACGACGCGTCGACCGAGGACGAGAGCTTTTCCGACGGCCTGCTGGAGCACCCGCACTATACCCGGCCGGCTGAATGGCGCGGGCAGAGGATCCCGGATGTGCTGATGTCGGGCCATCACGGCGAGATCGCCAAGTGGCGCCGCGCGCAGTCCGAAACCCTGACCGAACAGCGCCGTCCCGACCTGTGGGCGCGCCATACCGCGACACCGGAAAAATCCTAGCGTAAAAGCGCGTTGGAACGCGCTTGCCAACGCGGTTTCGAAACCGCGTCAAAAGGGCTTTGCAAAGCCCTTGCCCGGCGTCGAGGGCAGGGATTTGCCCCTTGCTTTGCCCCCACGCTTCTGGTTTACGGCGCGTGCTCCGGGTGTCAGCCCGGTGCGGTGATTCCGTGTGGTCTTCGAACATGGCGCAGTCGCACCCGTCCCGGACCTGACAAGACAAAGACGACCTGATCTCTGGCGGGCGCATGAAACGCGGACCCGGACGAAGACCAAGAGCTCTGAGGCGCGCACACCTTTGCGGGGCAACCGCAAGCAGTTTAGGAGAGACGCGATGAACCTGATCGCTCAACTGGAGGCGGAACAGATCGCCGCCCTCGGGAAGACAATTCCCGATTTCAAAGCAGGCGACACGGTCCGTGTCGGCTACAAGGTGACCGAAGGCACCCGCACCCGTGTGCAGGCCTATGAAGGCGTCTGCATCAGCCGCCGGCAGGGCGATGGCATTGCCGGGACGTTCACCGTTCGCAAGATTTCGTTCGGGGAAGGCGTGGAACGTGTGTTCCCGCTCTATTCCACGAACATCGACAGCATCGAGGTTGTCCGCCGCGGCCGTGTGCGCCGTGCCAAGCTGTACTACCTCCGTTCGCGTCGCGGCAAATCGGCCCGTATCGCGGAAGATGCAACGTATAAGCCCCTCAAGGGCGCAAACGCGTAAGGATCCCTGCGATGAAAAAAGACATCCATCCCGATTACCACGTGATCGACGTCAAGATGACCGACGGCACCGTGGTCCAGATGCGGTCCACCTGGGGCAGCGAAGGCGACCAGTTGTCGCTCGACATCGACCCGTCCGTGCACCCGGCCTGGACCGGCGGCAATTCGCGCCTCATGGACACCGGCGGACGCGTGTCGAAATTCAAGAAGAAATACGAAGGCCTCGGATTCTAGACCCCGCTGCCAAACCCACGCGACAACCCACGAGACAAGGGCCGCCCGTATCCGGGCGGCCTTTTGCGTTCCGCCCAAGCGCACAGTCAGCAAGGCTCCGCATCCTTGCCAACGCTGACACGTGACGTGGATGAGCCGGCCTTTGAGCGGCACATCACGCCCGAATGAAGCCCGGTACGGCACGGCAAAAACAAGTGAGACGCGCCTGCACCGCTCTCCAACGGATTTGACGACGGCCCGCTTCTCACGTTGCAACTCGCCGCATCTATGCGCATAGCTGAGGAAAAGCACCTGAGAGCAGACGCATGGCGCATATCATTGTTGTGGGAAACGAAAAGGGCGGCGCTGGCAAATCGACCGTGTCGATGCACGTGGCCACGGCGCTGGCGCGCATGGGCCACAAGGTCGGAGCGCTGGATCTCGACCTGCGGCAGAAAACGATGGGCCGCTATGTCACCAACCGTCTGGAGGAGCTTGCACGCACACAGCTCGATCTGCCCAGCCCGCGCTTTCTCGAACTGCCCGAGATCGACCCCGACAGCCTGCAACCGGGCGAGAACATCTACGACCACCGCCTGTCCGCCGCCGTGGCCGAATTGGAGCCCGGAAGCGATTTCATCCTGATCGACTGCCCCGGGTCTCATACCCGCCTCAGCCAGGTGGCCCATTCGCTGGCCGACACGCTTGTCACACCGCTGAACGACAGTTTCGTGGATTTCGATTTGCTGGCCCATACCGATGCCGCCGGCGAAAAGATCGAAGGGCCCTCCGTCTATTCCGAGATGGTCTGGAACGCCCGCCAATTGCGGGCCCAGGCCGGGCTGCCCCCGATTGACTGGGTGGTGCTGCGCAACCGCCTTGGCGCACAGCAGATGGTCAACAAGGCCAAGATGGAAAAGGCGCTGGACCGGCTGTCCAAACGGATCGGCTTCCGCGTCGCCCCCGGTTTCAACGAACGGGTCATCTTCCGAGAGTTGTTCCCGCGCGGCATGACACTGCTCGACCTCAAGGATATGGGCGTCAAACAGCTCAATATCTCCAACATCGCCGCACGGCAGGAATTGCGCGATCTGATCAAGTCGCTCAACCTACCGGGTGTCTCGATCACCTTCTGAATGACCGGCCCCTCCCGCAAAGAGCTTTGGTTCCGCATCGCCTTCAGTCTTGCCGGACTTGGGCTTCTCGGAGTGACGATCGCCCTGCGCGGCATTAGCAATTCCGCGGCCCTCGTCGAGGTTGTGGGGATCGCCGGCCTGTTTTTCGGCGGCACCGCGATCTGGTCCGCGATCCGGCTTTGGCGCAGCCGCAACTGACTTGCCTTGCCCCGCATGCTTGTGTTTGATCGGGCGAAAAGGATACCGCCATGCCTGCCCCCCTGAACCGTTTCAAAGCCCGGCTTAAGTCGGGCCCGCCTCAACTTGGCCTTTGGCTCGCCCTTGGCAGCGGCTACGCCGCCGAGGTGGCCGCCTCTGCCGGGTATGACTGGCTGCTGATCGACGGCGAACACGCCCCCAATGACCTGGGATCGATCCACGAACAGCTCATGGCGCTGTCGGGCCATCCGGTATCGCCGGTCCTGCGCCTGCCGCAGAACGATCCTGCCTTGATCAAACAGGCCCTCGACATGGGCGCGCAAAGCCTGCTGTGCCCGATGGTCAACTCTGCCGACGACGCCCGCGCGATTGTCCGCGCCATGCGCTATCCGCCAGACGGCATACGCGGCGTCGGTCATGTGTTGGGCCGCGCATCCCGGTTCAACGGCGTGCCCGATTACCTGCAAACCGCGCAGGACGAACTGTGCCTGATCGTTCAGGCCGAAAGCACAGCGGCGATGGATGCGCTGGAAGAGATTTGTGGCGTCGATGGTGTGGACGGCGTGTTCATCGGCCCTGCGGATCTGTGTGCCGACATGGGGCTCTTGCCCGACATCGCCCACCCCGAGGTACGCGCCAGCATTCAGGACGGCTTGCGGCGCATCCGCGCCACCGGCAAGGCGGCCGGCATCATCGACACGGATCCGGTCCTGATCCAACAGGACATGGACGCTGGTGCCAATTTCGTCGCCCTCGGGGCGGATTTGCTGGTGCTGGCCAGCGGCTTGCGCAGCCTTGTGGAAACGTGGAAACCCCGGACCACGTGATCCGGGGCTCCCGACAGCACCTTGGGGTTGGGCCTATTCGGCAGGCACTGTATCCATCGCCGGGCTGCGGCGGGCGAAATGCTGGCGGTTCAGGCGCAACACCAGCGCAATCGCGATCGCTTGCGCCACCAGCGCCACCGCTGTCACCGCCCAGTAGGCCGCGCCGAACTGCGCAACCGCCCCGGCGGCAACCAGTCCCTTGTTCAGGAAGAACTGGATCATCACCGCGAAGGCCACCGCCGGACAGACCAGCGCATAAGAGCCGGGTGATGTCTTGGACCCGATGACAAAATCACTGAAATAGCCCTGACGCCGCATGACCACGGCGCCCAGCAGCAGAAATGCCACCTGCACCGACACCAGCCGTGCAAGGAAGATCATCGTTTCACCCGGCTGAACCTGCACATCGAAGGCGACGTGCAGACCGTGATCCTGCCGCAGGAACAGGATGCCCAGCACGGTGACAATCGGCACGATGATCATCAGCGTCGGTCCCGACTCCCGCGCGGTGCCATGCTGCAGCATCGACGCAAAGGCCGTGATCGCAGCGATCGCGGTATAGAGGATGGCCGCCACACCGAAGACCGTCGACAGGACCAACGCGATGGCCACGGTGGCGGGGGTCGTGCTCATCGCGGCGGGCGCGGCAAAGCCGACACCGACCATCGAGATGCTGAACGCCGGCAAAAGCTGCGCAAAGGAGTTATGCGCCGTCACGTCGAACACACCGCCCTTGGACAGCACACGCCCGAGAAACGTGCCGATCATCGAAAAGGCCATCGCCCCGATCGCCGCAAAGGCGATCAGTGCCAGCGGGAACAGGTACTCCACCACGCTCCAGAGCTGCGGCACAAAGACCAGCCCGACAATGAACATCGCGTTCACGCTCATGGCCAGCGCCAGCGGCATCGCCAACAACGTGGCTTCGGCATTGGTCTGGCGCAACCTGGCATAGTCCTCGGTCTGCTTGAAGACGGAGAGCGCTTGCAGGTTCCAGATCAGCGATTTGATGTTGAGAAAGGCAAACACCGCAATGCCGACCAGCGCCACCGCGATCCCGGCCTGCAGCGCAAGGCCACCCGTGGCAAATGCCGCCGTGATATCCTCGAACACCGGCACGGGCTGGCCGGGATGCGGCACCCAGAACATCAAGAACATGAAAAACGTCACCGCGATCCCGCCCGCGCCAAGCGACGCTAGGAAATAGATCGGCGAATACGTATCGGCAGGTCTGGTTGTGGAACGGTCCATGACAGGTCTCCTTTATATTCTGTTTCCGGAATATAAATACATTCCAATTTCAGAATGTAAAGACGCAGTCGCACGAAATTTGTCAGCCTGGCCGCATCACACCTCAAGGCGTCCACAAATCAGCCCAATATCTTGTGGATAATCACAGGCACGTTACCACATGCGGCGACAAATCGTTGACTCGCCCGCAGGCCCCGCGACACACTGCCCGAACGGCAGGGAATCAGGCAGGTTTCACAGGTGCGTTTTTCCAAACTTCGTTTGACAGGGTTCAAAAGCTTTGTTGACCCGACCGACCTGGTCATCGCCGATGGCCTGACCGGCGTTGTCGGGCCGAACGGCTGCGGCAAATCCAACCTGCTCGAGGCGTTGCGCTGGGTGATGGGCGAAAACCGCCCGACCGCGATGCGCGGCGGCGGCATGGAAGACGTGATCTTCGCCGGCGCCGCCACGCGCCCCGCCCGAAACTATGCCGAGGTGTCGATCCATATCGACAATGCGGACCGGCTCGCCCCGGCAGGGTTCAACGATCACGATCAGATCGACATCGTGCGCCGCATCACCCGCGACGCCGGCAGCGCGTTCAAGACCAATGGAAAGGACACGCGCGCACGCGACGTGCAGATGCTCTTTGCCGACGCCTCCACCGGGTCGCATTCCCCGGCCCTCGTGCGGCAGGGCCAGATCAGCGAACTGATCAACGCCAAACCCAAGAACCGCCGCCGCATCCTTGAAGAGGCGGCCGGCATTTCCGGTCTCTACCAGCGGCGTCACGAGGCGGAACTGAAGCTCAAGAGCACCGAGGCAAACCTTCTGCGTGTCGATGACGTGATCGAACAGCTTGCCGCGCAATTGGCACAGCTGGCGCGGCAAGCGAAACAGGCCGCCCGCTACCGCGCCATCGGCGAAGAGCTGCGCCATGCCGAGGGTCTGCTGCTCTATCGCCGCTGGAAAGACGCCGATACCAGCCGCGCCGACGCCGATGCGCAATTGCGCGAGCGGACGACGGCGGCGGCCAAGGCCGAAACCGCCGCGCGCGACGCAACCCGGGCGCGCGAACAGGCGGATGAAGCACTGCCGCCCCGGCGCGAGGAAGCCGCCATCGCCGCCGCCATCGTGCAGCGCCTGACGCTGCAGCGCGACACGCTCTCCGAGCAGGAACGCCGCGCCGAGGAGACGATCCGGAACCTCACCCGCCGCATCGAGCAGATGACCATGGACATGGAGCGCGAAAGCGGCCTCAACCGGGATGCCGGCGAGACAATCCAGCAATTGGAATGGGAGGCGCGCGAACTTGAAAAGGCGGCCCAAGGCCATGACGACAAGATCGCCGCAGCATCACAGGCCGCATCAGAGGCGGGCGCAATCCTGCAAGCCCGCGAAGCCGATCTGAGCCAGAAGACCGAAGATGTCGCCCGCCTCGCGGCGCGGCATCAATCGGCGCACCGCCTTCTGTCGGACGCGCGCAAGACGCTGGACCGGAACGAGTCCGAAACCACCCGCGCCCGCGCGGCGATGACCGCGGCGACACAGGCGCTCACCGCGGCCAAAACCGCCGCAGAACAGGCCCAGGAGGAGCAGACCGCCGCAGGCGATCTGGCCGAACGCGCCGATCAGGTCCTGACCGAAGCGGAAGCCGCCCGCGCCGATACGCAATCGCTCGAAGCCGACGCCCGCGCCACCCGGTCCGAAGCCGAAGGCGAGATGAGCGCGCTGTCTGCCGAAACCACCGCGCTGGCCCGCCTGCTGGACCGCGACACCGCCGAGGGGGGGCAAATCCTTGACCGGCTGCAAGTCGAACAGGGCTTCGAAAAGGCGCTTGGCGCCGCCTTGGCCGACGATCTGCGCGCGCCCGAGGTCGATGGTGACGGCCCGACCGGCTGGACCATTCTGCCCGCCTATGACACCGATCAACCGTTGCCCGATGGCGTCACGCCGCTCACCCACCACGTCTCGGTCCCCGAAGTGCTGGAACGCCGCATGGCGCAGATCGGCCTTGCCGATGCAGACGATGCCGCGCGGCTGCAACCGCTCCTGAAACCGGGTCAGCGGCTGGTCAGCGTCGAAGGCGATCTCTGGCGCTGGGACGGCTATCGCGCCTGGGCCGAAGACGCCCCATCGGCGGCGGCGCTGCGGCTTGAACAGCTCAACCGCCTGGAAGCGCTGAAGCAGGAAACCGCGCGCGCGTCGGCACGCGCCGAGGGCGCCCGCGATGCGCATGACACCCTGACAGACCGTCTTGCCAGCCTCACCGAGGCCGAGAAAGCCGCCCGTCAGGCCCGCCGCGATGCCGACGCCGCCGTCACGGATGCCGCGCGCAAACTCTCCCGCGCCGAGGCCGACCGCGACATGGCCGAAGGCAAGCTCGAAAGCCTCAGCCTTACCCTGTCGCGCCATGAGGACGAGGCGACCACCGCGCGCGCGCAACTGACCGAGGCGCAGCGCGCGGTGGCCGATCTCGAAGATCTGGACGCCGCGCGCGCCGAAGTCGAGGACCTGAGGATGACGGTCGAGGCAGCGCGCATGACCATGATGGCCCGCCGCTCCGAAAAGGACGAGCTGCGCCGCGAGGGTGACGCCCGCAAGGCCCGGTCGCAGCAAGTGACAAAGGATCTCAGCGGGTGGCGGCACCGGCTCGAGACGGCAGAAAAGCGCAGCGCCGAACTCGCCGAACGCCGCGCCGCCGCGCAGTCCGAACTTGATGCCGCCTCTGGCACACCTGCCGACCTCGCCGCGCAGCGCGACAGCCTGGGTCACGAGATCACACAGGCCGAAGCGCGCAAGGCCGCCGCGGACGACGCCCTTTCCGCTGCCGAAGGCACCCTGCGCCACGCCGATCAGGCCGAACGCGAGGCCGAACGCTCCGCCTCGGAGGCGCGCGAGGCCCGCGCCCGGTCCGAAGCCCATGCCGAAGCCGCACGCGAAGCCGTGATCGCCGCCGCGGAACGTATCGCGGACGAACAGGACACCAGCCCCACCGCGCTCCTGCAAAAGCTCGGGGCCGATCCCGACGCGCTGCCCAAGGCCGAGGCGATCGACAGCGACGTGAACCGCCTCAAGCGTCAACGCGACGCGCTGGGTGCGGTCAACCTGCGCGCCGAGGAAGACGCCCGCGAGGTCCAGGAGGAGCACGATTCCCTTCTGTCCGAGAAGGAGGATCTCGAAGAGGCGGTCAAAACCCTGCGTTCGGGCATCGCGTCGCTCAATCGCGAAGGCCGTGAACGGCTGCTGACCGCGTTCGAGCAGGTGAACAACAACTTTTCCCTGCTCTTCACGCATCTGTTTGCCGGGGGCGAGGCCAATCTGGTCATGGTCGAAAGTGACGACCCCTTGGAGGCCGGGCTGGAGATCATGTGCCAGCCGCCGGGCAAGAAACTGTCGACCCTGTCCCTGCTGTCAGGCGGCGAACAGACCCTCACGGCGCTGGCGCTGATCTTTGCCGTCTTTCTGGCCAACCCCGCCCCGATTTGCGTTCTGGACGAGGTCGATGCGCCGCTCGATGATGCCAATGTCACGCGTTTCTGCGACCTGCTCGACGAGATGTGCCGCCGCACCGAAACCCGCTTTCTGATCATCACGCACCACGCTGTCACCATGTCGCGCATGGATCGGCTCTTTGGCGTCACGATGCAGGAACAAGGGGTGAGCCAGCTTGTGTCCGTCGATCTGAACAAGGCCGAAAAGCTGGTCGCGTAATCCTGTCTCGGCGCGGGCGGTGGATTTTTCTTGGGGCTTTGGCCGGTCCAGATACCGGGTCAAACCTTTACAGATCGTAAAGACGGCCCCGTAACCCATTGAAATCATTTGGCCGGCAGGCTGTCCCACGCATGGGACGCTACCGCCGCCGGTCCCGCACCGCGCCGCGCCAATGGGTCGGCACGATGATCAGCGCCCCCAGGGAAGACACGATCGCGTTCAGTCCGGGCGATCCGAACCCGATCCCGAACATGATCCGCACGAAATAGGCCACGAAGGCGCCGCCCACGCAGATGATGATGCTCTGAAGGATCCCATTCTTGGTGAACCCAGTCTTCTCCGAGACATATCCGACGATCCCCGCGATCACGACGGTGCCCATCAAGATCATGAACATGATGTCTCTCCCAAACGGGTCCCTTCCGGAACCGGCAATCCATGCAGGAAATCAGCCGCATCCTGCGCGCCCTTGCCGGCCCGTTGCGCCCGGCTGATCCGGACCGCGCCCTGCCCGCAAGCGATCGTGAAGCGATCGTCCAGCGCCGTTCCCACGGGTCCCGAGCCGTCGACCACGCAGCTCCCCAGGAGTTTGACACGGTCGCTGCCGATCAGGGTCCACGCCCCCGGGGAGGGCGACAGCCCGCGGATCAGGCGGTCCACCTCGGTCGCAGGGCGGGACCAGTCGATCCGGGCCTCGGATTTGTCGATCTTGTCGGCATAGGTGATGCCCTCGGCAGGCTGTTGGCTTGGGATGAGCCCGCCCGGATTTTCCAGCGCCTGCACGATCAGATCGGCGCCCAGGCCGCTCAACCGGTCATGCAGCGACCCGGTTGTCTCTGTCGCGCCGATCGGGGTCGCGGCCCGCAGCAGGACCGGGCCGGTGTCCAGCCCCGCCTCCATCTGCATGATGCACACCCCGGTCTCGGCATCCCCGGCCATGACCGCCCGATGGATCGGCGCGGCCCCCCGCCAGCGCGGCAGGAGCGAGGCGTGGATGTTGAGGCACCCATGCCGTGGCGCATCCAGGATCGGTTGCGGCAGGATCAACCCATAGGCCACCACCACCGCGACATCCGCCGCAAGCGCGGCGAAGTCCCGTTGGGCGTCCTCGTTGCGCAGGCTCGTCGGGTGCCGCACATCAAACCCCAACGCCTCTGCCCGCGCGTGGACGGGGGTGGGCCGGTCCTTCCGGCCCCGGCCGGCGGGACGCGGCGGCTGGCAATAAACGGCGGCGATCTCGTGACCCGCCTCGACCAGCGCGTCGAGAACGGGAACCGAGAAATCCGGGGTGCCCATGAAGACGATCCGCATAGCCTATCCCTTCCGTTTCCGTGCGCGCCGCAAGAGCATATCGCGCTTGGGGCGGCTCAGGTGATCGAAATACATCCGACCGTTCAAATGGTCGATCTGGTGCTGCACCGACGTGGCCCAAAGGCCGACGAAATCCTGGTCCTGAACAGTCCCGTCCGACCCTATGAAGCGGACGGTCACGGCGCGGGGCCGGTCTATGGTGGCGGACACGCCGGGCAGGTTGGGGCTGGCCTCTTCGTGGCTGCGCAATTGGCCCGAGGCGTGCAGGATCTCGGGGTTGGCCATGCGCACCGCCTTGCCACGCTCCTGGGAGGCATCGACCACGGCGAGCCGCTGCATCACGCCGATCTGCGGCGCGGCAAGGCCGACACCGGGCATTGCCTCCATCGTGTCTATCATCTCGTCCCAGATCGCGCGGATCTCGTCGGTGATCCTGTCCACCGGGTCCGCTGGCATGCGCAGGCATTTGTTCGGCCATGGCAGGCAGCGGCGCGCAGTCATGCGAGGGCCGTGTAGCGGGCTTCGACCTCGGACCGTGCATCGAGGTCAAGCCGATCAAGGATCACCGTTCCGTTCAAGTGGTCCAGTTCGTGCTGCGCGCAGGTCGCAGCAAAGCCGGTCAGCGCGGTTTCGTGGCGGGTGCCGTCAAGGTCGGTATAGGCCAAGGTGATCTCGGTCGGGCGCGTGACTTGGGCGGACACGCCGGGGATCGACAGGCAAGCCTCGGTTGCCTCGGCGGTTGCTGTGCCGGTCGTCAGGATTTCGGGGTTGATGCAGACATAGGGCGTGCGCGTGCCTTCTTTCCATGTCGGGTCCATCACGAAAACACGCTGCATCACGCCGACCTGCGGCGCGGCGAGCCCGCGACCGGGGGCGTCATACATTGTGTCGAACATGTCCTGCACCAGATCGCGCAGGGCCATCGGGTCCATGACAGGCGTGCAGACCTCGGACAGCCCAGGGTCAGGCCATTTGACGATTTGCAGAACACTCATGCCCGCGCCTTTTCACGCTTGAGTTTGACCATCTTGCGCGTGATCATCTGGCGCTTCAGTGGCTTGAGGTAGTCGATGAAGAGCTTGCCGTTCAGGTGGTCAATCTCGTGCTGCACACATGTAGACCAGAGACCGTCAAACTCTTCCTCGCGCGGCGTGCCTGTTTCGTCCAGCCACGCCACCTTGACGGATTCGGGCCGGGTGACATCGGCGAATTGATCGGGGATCGACAGGCAGCCTTCTTCGTAGACATTGGTGTCGTCCGAGGAGGACAGTATTTCGGGATTGAACATCACCAGCGGGCGCGCCTTTTCGTTTTCGTCCTTCACGCAGTCCAGCACGATCAGACGCGACATCACGCCGACCTGCGGTGCGGCAAGACCGATGCCCGGCGCGTCATACATGGTTTCGAGCATGTTATTGGCCAGCGCGCGCAGATCGTCCGTCAGGTCGGGCACGGGTGCACAGGTCTTTTTCAGACGCGGGTCCGGATGGAGGATGATCGGCAATTTCATGGCAGTGATCTAGGCAATCCCCGTGCCAAGGGCAAGTGACCGGGGCTTGCACCTGACGTTCACTGGGGTAGCGTCGCGCAAAATCCCAACCGAGCGGAGCAGGACATGCGTGATATCTTCAACACCCCCAACGATCGGCGCGGCACACATAGTGCCAAATGGGATTTGCTTGAAAGCCAGTTCGACGTGCACGCGGAAGACGGCCTCGCGATGTGGACCGCCGACAGCGATTATCCGACCGCACCCTGCGTGCTGGCGGCGCTGCAAGAGGCGGTGGATCACGGCGTGTTCGGCTATTTCGCGGATTTCGATGCCTATCACGCGGCGATCCAATGGTGGATGAGAACGCGGCACCGCTGGGAGATCGACACCGATTGGATCCTGACCTCACAGGGGCTCGGCAACGCGATCGCGCTTTGCATCGACGTCTGGACCGATCCCGGCGACCGCGTCGTCACTTTCAATCCGGTCTATCACGAGTTCGAATGGAAGGTCCGCCGTGCCGGGCGGACGCCGGTGCAATGCGAGATGCCGCTTGACGGCGACACCTATCGGATCGATTTCGAGGCGGCGCAGGCGCAATTGGACGGCACCGAGAAACTGCTGATCTTCTGTTCGCCGCAGAACCCCTCGGGGCGCATCTGGACCGCCGAGGAACTCCGCCAGGTGGCCGAGTTTGCCGCGCGCAACGACCTCATCGTGATCGCGGACGAGATCCACCACGATTTCATCTATCCCGGGCAGACATTCGTGCCGTTCGATGTGGCCGTGCCAGAGGCGCGGGCGCGGTTGGTGGTTCTCACGGCATCGTCCAAGACCTTCAACATCGCCGGGCAAAAGACCGGCAACATGATCATTCCCGATACCAAACTGCGCGAGTTGATGGTCCAGCGCTTGCGGTCGCTCGACTATTCGCCGAACGCCTTGGGGATCAAGATGGTGACCGCCGCCTATTCGCCCGAGGGCGCGGAATGGGTGGATGCGCAGATCGACCATCTGATCGAGAACCGGCGCATTTTCGACGAGGCCGTCAACGCCATTCCCGGTGTGCGATCCTTGCCGCTTGCCTCAACTTACCTGGCGTGGGTCGATTTTTCCGGCACAGGCATGAGTTTCGAGGAGATCAGCCGCCGTGTGCGCAAGGATGCCCGCATCGCCCCCAGTCCGGGTCCGGAATTCGGACCCGGCGGTGAGACTTTTTTGCGTTTCAATCTTGCCACTCAGACATATCGCGTGGAGGACGCAGCAGCCCGGCTGCAGGCGGCGTTCACCGATTTGCAATAAGGTCAGTGGCGCGGCTGGCGACCAATACGGTGGCCAGCGCTCCGGTCAGCCCCCCGGATCATCGAGCAGCGCGATCAGGGTCACGCAGCGCCTTTCTTGAACGGCTTCATGCCCTCGCGCGCCAGTTCATCGGCGCGTTCGTTCTCGGGGTGGCCTGCGTGCCCTTTGACCCATTCCCAGGTCACGTCATGGCGCTGTTGCGCGTCGTCCAGCCGCTGCCACAGCTCGACATTCTTGACCGGTTTCTTGTTCGCCGTTTTCCAGCCATTGCGTTTCCAGCCGTGGATCCAGCCGGTCACGCCGTTCTTCACATAGGCGCTATCGGTGATGATGGTCAGCGAAGATGGACGCGCCAGCGTTTCCAGAGCATGGATCGCCGCCAGCAGTTCCATGCGGTTGTTGGTGGTGTTCGCCTCACCGCCTGACAGGGTGCGTTCCTTGACGACCGCCTCGCCGTCCTTGGCCTGCATCAGCACGCCCCAGCCTCCGGGTCCGGGGTTTCCGGAACAGGCTCCGTCGGTATAGGCGTAAAGGTCAGGCATGGGCGGTGACGGATATCCAGTTTTCTTCGCTACCGCCTAGCCCTTTGTCGCGCCCGCGTCGAGTGGGGCCGACGGTAAATCCCGCAGCTTGCAGCAGCGTCGTGAGGTCGGGTTCGGTGTAGTAGCAGTAGTGGCGCCCCAGACTGTCGCGCCCCTCGCCGTTGCCTTCCTTGACGGCGATGTGGAACAGGCCACCGGGTTTCAATGCCTGATGGATGGCGTCCAGGTGGCGCGGCATGTCGACGCGCAGGGCGTGCAGCAGGCTGAAATTGGCCCAGACGCCATCGTAGATTGCGGTGCCTGTCAGGTCGTCGAAGGTCGCTTGCCACGCGGTGACGCCGTCGATCTGCCCGGCAAGCGCGATCATCCGCGACGATGCATCCACCGCGTCGACGGCGCACCCGGCCCGCGCCATGTGCCGCGCGGATGTGCCGGGACCGCAGCCGAGGTCGAGCACTTTTGCACCGAGCGGCAAGGCGGCGATGAAGGCGGACAGGGTCGCGCTGGGTGTGTCCGATGGATCCAGCTTGGCGTAATCCCCCGCGCGGGCATCGTAGACAGCGATCGTGTCGCGGTCGGTCATCGGAAGACCCCGACCGACAGGCAGGCCACCACCAGCACGGTCAGCAGCACCCGCAGCTGCATCCACCATTTCGGAGCAAGACCCCATTGCCAGAACGCGAAATCAAGGATCAGCAGGCCCAGAAACCCGAAGATCAGGTTGGTGCCGGCAGAGACCGGTCCGCCGCCCGCCATGAAGAACGCCCAGAGTGCCGGGATCACCGACAGTGCATAGCCCGTCGCCGCACGCCCGCCTTCTGCCTTGGTGGCAAAGCCCCAAAGCACGCCCGACATGAAGCCGAGGATCACCATGCCGTAGCTGAGCTGCACATAGGGTCCGATGAACCGGGGGCCAAGCGTGTCGAGCCCCCATTGCGCCGCTGCATCGGACAGCAAGGTCAGCGCGCCCCAGGCAAAGGGGATCACGCCGGCAAGGCCGAGGATCAGGGCAGAGCGGGGAATTCGGGTCATGGCGGGTCCGTCGTTTTGTGGTGTTGCGCGACCTAGCTCAGCTTGTGTCAGTTGCCAACAAGACGATTGCGGCATGTGACCGGGATTGCGACCGGTGCATGGCGGATCCGCGCTGGTTGAGCCCCGATGACGCTATACATTTGCCTGTCAATGATCTACACGCGCGTTTTGGCCCAATGGTGGGCCGCCCTTACATAAAGACGACTCCCGTGAAAAAAGCCCTGCAAGACGCCCTTGATGCGCGTGGATATGACACGCTGACCCCTGTTCAGGAGGCGGTTCTGAACCCCGGATATGTCGGCGCGGACCTTCTGGTGTCCGCCCAGACCGGATCGGGCAAGACGCTGGGGTTCGGCCTTGCCATCGCGCCGACCATCATGGAGGGCGAAGCCTTTGGCCCGGCAGGCGCGCCGGTGGCTTTGGTGATCGCACCGACCCGCGAACTGGCCTTGCAGGTGAAGCGCGAATTGGCGTGGCTTTATGCGCAGGCGGGGGTCGTCATGGCCTCGACCGTGGGCGGCATGGACATGCGCGACGAACGCCGCGCGCTTGAACGGGGTGCGCATATCGTCGTCGCCACGCCAGGGCGCTTGCGCGATCACATCATGCGCGGCTCCATCGACCTGAGCGAATGTCGCGCCGTGATACTGGACGAAGCGGACGAGATGCTGGACCTCGGCTTTCGTGAAGACCTCGAGTACATTTTGGGACAGGCTCCCGAGGAGCGGCAGACGCTCATGTTCTCTGCCACCGTGCCAAAGATGATCGCGACGCTGGCCAAAAGCTATCAGCGTGATGCGATCCGGGTGGTAACGAAATCGGACACAAGCCAACACGCCGATATCGCCTACCGCGCCATGCAGGTGAACGACCGCGACACCGACAACGCGGTGATCAACACGCTGCGGTTCTACGAATCTCCCAACGCCATCGTTTTTGCCAACACGCGGGCCATGGTGAACCGGCTGACCACACGCCTGTCGAACCGGGGCTTTCAAGTCGTGGCTCTGTCGGGCGAACTGTCGCAGACCGAACGCACCCACGCGCTGCAAGCGATGCGCGACGGGCGCGCGCAGGTCTGCGTTGCCACGGACGTGGCCGCGCGCGGTATCGACCTGCCGAATCTCGATCTGGTGGTGCATGCCGAATTGCCGTCGAACCACGAAACCCTGCTGCACCGGTCCGGCCGGACCGGCCGCGCCGGGCGCAAGGGGGTGTCCGCGCTGATCGTCACGCCGAAAGTGCGCAAGAAGGCAGAGCGCATTCTTGCCATGGCCAAGCTGAAATCCGATTGGGGCGTAGCGCCCTCCGCGGACGAAGTTCTGGCGCGCGACGAAGACCGGATGTT
Organism: Marivita sp.; assembly: GCA_041685125.1. Classification (GTDB taxonomy): domain Bacteria; phylum Pseudomonadota; class Alphaproteobacteria; order Rhodobacterales; family Rhodobacteraceae; genus Marivita. The sequence continues at coordinate 52,698 of JAWLGI010000008.1, forward strand.
CGCCGATCCCGCGTGGGACACGCCCGTGGGCGAATCCGAGGACTCGGTCGTGACCCGTCTGGTGGCAGAAAAGACGCCCGAGCAGATCGCCGCGGCCTATCTGCGCCTGTTCCGCGAACAGCATACCCCGCCCGAGGAACTGTCCGATCCCAGCGCCAAGCCGGAAAAACGGCAGGAATTCGGCGCCAGCGTCTGGTTCGCGGTGTCTGGTGGTCGTGCGGCCGAGGCCGAACCCCGCCGCATCCTGCCGATGATTTGCGGTGCCGGCGATCTGAGCAAGGATGATATCGGCGCGATTCGCATCCAGCAGGATCATTCGCTGGTGCAAATACGGGAAACCGCGGTGGCGCGGCTCCTGAATGCTGTTGGACCCGAGATGGCGTTGGAAAAGGGCGTAACGCTCACCCGCCTCGACAAGGCCCCTGACTTTGATCGCGGCGCGAAGCCCGGTGGTAAAGGTGGCCCGCGCCCCGAGCGCAAGCCTTATGGCGACGGCCCGAAACCTGCGCGGAAATCCGACCACGACCGGCCCAAATCGCAAGCTGCGACGCCCGCACGGGACGACGCGCCGGCCGCGCCGAAATCTGCGCCGAAATCCGCCGCCCCCATCGACTGGAATGACGAGCCGACCCCGCGTGTGCGCAAACCGAAACCGGCTGACCGCAAGAGCCCAAAACCTGCGGCAAAACCCTCCGCAAAGGCCGATGGTCCAGCCCAACACGCGCGCAAGCCGTATCAAGGCAAATCCGGCCCTCCTGCGCAGGACCGTAAACCCTATGGCGACACGTCCGGAGGCGACCGCCCGCCGCGTCGGTCCGAAAGCGAGTTCCAGGCCCAGCCCTACAAGGGCAAAGGCGGCAAGCCCAAAGGCCCGCCCCCGCCCGAGGGCAAACCGGACAGCAAAAAGAACATCGCCCGCGCCAAGGCCAGCGACCCGTCGCAAAGCATGCGCAAGCCCCGTGCCGGAGCAGGGAAACCAGCAGGCAAGTTCGGTGGGAAACCGGGCGGCAAGCCGGCTGGGAAATTCGGGGAAAAGCCCGGCGGGAAACGGTGATGCGATGACGGGGTGCGTGTGAACGCGCACCCTAGAATATGTTCAGCCCGGTAGCGTGCAGGCCTGCACGCACTGCACGTGCACTCTTACGCCGGAACCCTCAGCACACGTGGAACCTTGAATTCCACGTCTTCGACCGCTGTCTCCACCTGTTCCACCGTCACCTCGAACCTGTCGCGGAACGCCTCGATCACCTCGTTGATCAGCTCTTCCGGGGCCGAGGCGCCCGCGGTGATGCCGATGCTGCCGATCCCTTCGAGCGCGCGCCAGTCAATGTCCGGGGCGCGCTGAACCAGTTGCGCATAGCGGCACCCCGCCTTGCGGCCCACCTCGACCAACCGCTTGGAGTTCGATGAATTGGGCGCGCCGACGACCAGCATGGCGTCGCAGTCAGGCGCCATTGCCTTCACGGCCTCTTGGCGGTTGGTGGTCGCGTAGCAGATGTCTTCCTTATGCGGGCCGACGATCTTGGGAAACCGGTCTTTCAGCGCCGCAACGATGTCGATCGTATCGTCCACACTGAGCGTCGTCTGGGTCACGAAGGCCAGTTTGGCCGGATCACGCACCGTGACCTTGGCCACATCGTCGACCGTTTCAACCAGGAGCACCTCGCCTTCGGGCAATTGTCCCATCGTTCCAACGGTCTCGGGATGGCCCTCGTGACCGATCATGATCATCTGAAGGCCATTTTCGTGGTGCCGTGTCGCTTCGATGTGGACCTTGCTGACCAGAGGACAGGTCGCATCGACATAGATCATCTCGCGCTTGGCGGCCTCGGCGGGTACGGCCTTGGGCACGCCATGCGCGGAAAAGATCACCGGGCGGTCGTCGGGGCATTCGTCAAGTTCCTCGACAAAGACCGCGCCCTTGTCGCGCAGACTGTCGACGACAAACTTGTTGTGCACGATCTCGTGCCGCACATAGACAGGGGCGCCCCATTTCTCGAGCGCCATTTCAACGATCTTGATTGCGCGGTCCACACCGGCGCAGAACCCGCGCGGCGCGGCGAGGTACAGTTTCAGGGGTGGTTTGGTCATGCAGGCCTCCGTCTTGCCCCGAACCTAAAGCCTCTGGCGGCATGGTTCCAGTCTTGAAGCACATCGCGATTGCGGCGAACTGGCCTATCCTGCGCGCTGCCCCGGTGAATTCGCAGTTGCAACGTCTGCGCGAGGGGGGCATTGCGTTGGGATGCGCCTCACTGAATATCTCCGCGACAACGCGCCGTTCCTGACAGCGGGGGCGATGCTCACGTTCCTGTCGTCATTCGGGCAGACCTATTTCATTTCCCTGTTTGCAGGCGAAGTGCGGCTTGCCTTCGATCTGAGCCATGGTGCGTGGGGCGGCATCTACATGATCGGAACGATGGCCTCGGCCGCGCTGATGGTCTGGGCCGGCGGGCTGACCGACATCTTTCGGGTCCGTATCCTTGCACCGATCGTGCTGATCGGGCTGGCCTTGGCGAGCCTTGCAATGGCCGTCAACCCGTGGGTCTGGGCCTTGCCGTTCATCGTCTTTGCGTTGCGTTTTTTCGGGCAAGGCATGTGTTCACATATCGCCGTGATCGCGATGGCCCGCTGGTTCGTGGCAACAAGGGGACGGGCGCTGTCCATCGCGTCATTGGGCTTTGCCACCGGTGAGGCTCTGGTTCCAATGGCTGTCGTCGCGGCGATGACGGTGATGGCGTGGCAAAATCTTTGGGTGATGGCGGCGGGTGTTTGCATCCTCATGATCCCGATCCTCAACCGTCTGCTGAGGCAGGAACGCACCCCGGCCTCGCACGCGGAAACCGATGTATCGGTGGGCATGCGCGGACACCACTGGCGGCGGTTGCAGGCGCTGCGTCATCCGCTGTTCTGGTGCATGGTTCCGGCTGTCTTGGGACCGGCCGCGTTCAACACGGCGTTCTTCTTTCACCAGGTGCACATTTCCGAGGTGAAGGGGGTGGAACATCTGGTCTTTGTCAGTTTCTTCCCGCTCTACACAGCCATCGGCATCACGGCGATGGTGGCCTCGGGCTGGGCGTTGGACCGGCTGGGCACGGCGCGGCTGACCCCGTATTACCAATTGCCCATGGTCATTGCCTTCTTGATATTCGCCACGACACAAAGCCCGGTCGGCTTGGCGCTCGGGTTCGTTTTCCTTGGTCTGACTTCGGGCGCGAATACAACCTTGCCCAATGCGTTCTGGGCGGAGTTCTACGGCACAGCCCATATCGGGTCGATCAAATCCATGGCGACAGCCGTCATGGTGCTCGGGTCTGCCATCGGTCCGGGACTGACCGGCGCGCTGATCGATTTTGGCATCGGGATCGAGACGCAGTTTTTCGGGGTTGCCGGATACTTCCTTCTCACGACGCTGATCATGTTCTTCGGCATCACCCGTGCCGCTCGGGACGTCCCGCCCGGCCAGACCGTGGCAGATGTCAAAACGCCGCGGACGTGATCAAGGCGACGACGATATAGCGGATCGTCTTGGCAATTCCCACCAACAGAAAGAACAGCCAGACATTGGTCCGCATCACACCGGCCACGACGGTAAGGCCGTCCCCCAAAGGCGCCCAGCTTAACAGCAGGGTCCAGACACCCCATTTCAGATACCACTGCCGTGCGCGCTCCAGCTGCGCTTCGGTCACCGGAAACCACCGGCGTCCGTGATAGCGCTCGATCACCCGGCCCATCACATAATTCAGGCCTGAGCCGAGGATGTTCCCGACACTGGCAAAGGCGACGATCCAGGCAATGTGGATGTCGCCGCGCAGTTGCAGCGCGACGAACACAAGCTCGGATTGAAACGGCAGAATGGTCGCAGCGCCAAAAGCCACGAGGAACAACCCGACCAGAGCGAGAAGGTCACTCCACATGAGCCATCTTGCGCCGCGTCACTGTCACTCCTGATCGGCCGAGACCGGTTCACGGTCCGATACCGCGTCGCGCGGGGGACGACCGATCACGTCTCGCAATTCGGAAAGTTCGATGAAGTTGTCGGCCTGCCGGCGCAGTTCGTCGGCAATCATCGGGGGCTGGCTGCGGATCGTCGAGACCACCGAGACCCGAACGCCCCGGCGCTGCAGGCTTTCCACCAGCGGCCGGAAATCGCCGTCACCGGAGAACAGCACGATGTGATCGACATGCTCGCACAAGTCCATGGCATCGACCGTCAGTTCGATATCCATGTTGCCCTTGACCTTCCGGCGACCCTGGCTGTCGGTATACTCCTTGGCCGGTTTCGTCCGCATGTTGAAACCATTGTAATGAAGCCAGTCCACCAGCGGGCGGATCGGCGAATACTCGTCATTCTCCAACAAGGCGGTGTAGTAGAACGCGCGCAAGAGCTTGCCACGACGCACGAACTCCTGGCGCAGCAGTTTGTAGTCGATGTCAAACCCAAGTGATTTTGCGGCTGCGTAAAGATTGGAGCCGTCAATGAACAGCGCCAAACGCTCGTCTTTGTAGAACATGAACTGAGCCTTCCTTAAAATAATCGGGCGGCCAAACGAACTTTCGGGAGTGGTTGGTCCGAAGCTTTACTGCAGGGCCGCGCCGTGTGAATTAATGATTTTACGTAGTGCCGCAAGGTGCATTATCTCTGCAGCTGCCCAAGTATGACAGTAATATGAACGATTTTTACATAGCCCTGGGGGCAAATCTGCTCTCCAGCACTGCGTCGCCGACGGCGTCCATTCGTGCGGCGGTGTCCCGCCTGGACCAGCCGGATATCCGCGTCGAAGGCGTAAGCGCCCTGTATCAAACACCTTGTTTCCCGGCCGGCGCCGGGCCGGACTACGTGAACGCCGCGGCGCACTTGACCTCGGCCCTTGATCCGGACGCGTTGTTGGCACGGCTGCATGAATTCGAGGCGGAATTCGGCCGGGAGCGAAAAGAACGTTGGGCAAGCCGGACGCTCGACCTTGATCTGATCGCGTGCGGCAACCGGATCTTGCCGGATCGCGACACATACGAACACTGGCGCTGCATGCCCCTTTCAGACCAGAAAACCAAGAGCCCGTCGCAACTGATCCTGCCGCACCCACGCGTGCAGGATCGTGCGTTTGTCCTTGTGCCGCTCAGGGATATTGCGGCAGACTGGGTACATCCCGTGCTCAATCGTTCCGTCACGGATATGTGCAACGCTCTCTCGCCCGGAAAATTGGACGAGATTGTTCGGATCGAACACTGATATCGACTTGTAATCGCGGTTAGCGAGCGATATGTGCTGTGACTTCAAATGCTATTCAGCGAAGTGGAGTTTCCATGGCCCGCGTAACGGTTGAAGATTGCGTCGACAAAGTTCCCAATCGATTCGAGCTGGTGATGCTCGCTGCGCATCGCGCCCGCGAAGTGACGGCCGGGGCTGCTGTGACGGTGGATCGGGACAACGACAAGAACCCTGTTGTTGCGCTGCGCGAAATCGCTGACGAAACCCAGTCGGCCGATGAACTTCGCGAACGTCTGATCGAGTCGAATCAGACACAGATCGAAGTCGATGAACCGGAAGAAGATGCCATGGCGCTTCTGATGGGCGCGGAACCCGACAAGCCCGCGGAAGACGACCTTTCCGAGGAAAAACTGCTCCGCGCGCTGATGGAGGCGCAAGGCCAGAGCTAAGGTCTGCCGCAACGCGGGCCGCATGTGAATGAGGCACCGATGATTGCCGCTGACGACCTTGTTGCGCTGGTGCGCAACTACAATCCACGCACGAACGAGGCGCTGATCCGCGCGGCCTACGCGTATGGCCAAGAGATGCATGAGGGTCAGTTTCGCCATTCGGGTGAGCCCTATTTCTCGCATCCGGTCGCCGTTGCCGCGATCCTGACCGAACAGCAGCTTGATGATGCCACGATCATCACGGCGCTGTTGCACGACACGATCGAAGACACGAAATCCACCTATTCCGAAACCGCAACGCGGTTCGGGGATGAGGTGGCGATGCTGGTCGACGGCGTCACCAAGCTCACCAACCTGCAACTGTCGAGTTCCGAGACCAAGCAGGCCGAGAATTTCCGCAAGCTCTTCATGGCCATGTCCAAGGATTTGCGGGTGATCCTGGTAAAGCTGGCCGACCGTCTGCACAACATGCGCACGATCAAGGCGATGAAGCAGGAAAAACAGGTCCAGAAAGCGCGCGAGACGATGGACATCTACGCACCGCTTGCAGGCCGCATGGGCATGCAATGGATGCGGGACGAACTGGAAGACCTTGCCTTTCGCGTCCTCAACCCCGAAGGCCGCGCGAGCATCATTCGCCGCTTTATCACGCTCCAGAAAGAAACCGGAGACGTGATCCATCGGATCACGGGTGACATGCGTTCGGAGCTGGAAAAAGCCGGCGTCGATGCCGAGGTGTTCGGGCGCGCCAAGAAGCCCTATTCGATCTGGCGCAAAATGCAGGAAAAGGAGATCGGCTTTTCCCGCCTCTCGGATATCTACGGCTTCCGCATCATCACCCGCTCCAAAGCCGACTGCTACGCAACGCTGGGCGTGATCCACCAGCGCTGGCGCGCCATTCCCGGGCGTTTCAAGGATTACATCTCCGAACCGAAACAAAACGGATACCGGTCAATCCATACCACCGTTTCGGGTCGCGATGGCAAACGGGTCGAGGTCCAGATCCGGACGCGGCAAATGCACGACGTCGCCGAAACCGGCGTGGCCGCGCATTGGTCTTACCGCGACGGGGTGCGCAGCGAAAACCCGTTTGCCGTCGACCCGGCCAAATGGGTCGCCTCGCTGACCGAGCAGTTTGACGGAGAGGACGACCACGACGAATTCCTCGAAGCGGTAAAGCTCGAGATGTATCCCGATAAGGTGTTTTGCTTCACCCCGAAAGGGGATGTGGTCAAGCTGCCGCGCGGGGCCACTCCGCTCGATTTCGCCTATGCCATTCACACCCGGATCGGCTCTGCCTGTGTCGGCGCCAAGGTCGATGGCATCCGCGTGCCGCTCTGGACGCGTTTGAAAAACGGGCAATCGGTGGACATCGTGACCGCCGAAGGCCAAAGCCCGCAGGCGACATGGCTCGATATTGCAACCACCGGCAAGGCGAAATCTGCCATCCGGCGTGCCCTGCGCGAGGCGGGGCGGGAACGCTTTGCCCAGTTGGGCCGCGAACTGGCACGCTCCGCGTTCGAGCATGTTGGCAAGAAAGCCAGCGACAAGGTGCTTGAAATGGCGGCACGGAACCTTCGGATTTCCGATGCGCAGGAACTGCTGGCCCGGCTTGGCAGTGCGGAAATGTCGGCTCGCGAAGTCGTCGCGGCCGTTTATCCGGACCTTGCACCCGAGCCGACGGACTTCGTCGAAACGCAAAGTGCGGTGATCGGTCTGAACCAGGGACAGGCGTTCGACCGTGCTCCTTGCTGCCAGCCGCTGCCCGGCGAGCGTATTGTCGGCATCGTGCATCGCGGCAAGGGGGTGGTGGTGCACGGTATTGATTGCGGCGCGCTCGAAGGCGTCGAGGACCAGCCGTCGCGCTGGCTCGATTTGCATTGGGCCACCGGGAACCATCCCGCCGTCTACACGGTTTCCCTGGAACTGACGATCGGCAATGACGCGGGCGTGCTGGGGCGCATTTGCACATTGATTGGCGAACAGAAGGCCAATATTTCGGATTTGAACTTTGTGGATCGCAAACCGGATTTTTACAGACTGCTACTGGATGTCGAACTGAGCGACGCCAACCACCTGCACTCGGTCATGTCAGCGCTCGAGGCGGAAAGCGATGTCGCCTCTGTCGTCCGACGGCGAGATCCCGCATTGTCGATGCAAGCGGCCGCGGCCGAATAGTAGATCGAAGGGATTCGCGTTGGTGTTCAAACGGCGGGACAGGCGGTCAATCTGGGCCACCCTCCGCGAGGCATTGTGGCCACGTGGCGGGTGGGGCCGCGCGGCGCGATATGTCCAGCACCGGCTCAACCGATTGCCCGACCCGCCCGAAACGATTGCGCGCGGCATCTTTGCGGGCGTGCTCACCACATTCACTCCGTTTTACGGCCTGCACTTCGTCTTTGCGGGAATTCTTGCCTGGATCATGCGCGGGAACATCGTTGCCGCGCTGCTGGCCACCTTCTTTGGCAATCCACTGACCTATGTTCCGATCAGCATCGTGTCACTGCAAACCGGATACTGGCTGCTGGATCTGGGAGAACCGGCACACGAACATGGCAGCATCGGCTATAAATTCGCCAAGGCAGGTGAGGATCTTTGGCGCAATTGCGTGGCGCTCTTTACGCAGTCGGATCCCGATTGGACCGCACTGACGATCTTTTACCGAGAAGTGTTCTTTCCATGGATGGTGGGCGGTATCCTGCCGGGGATCATCTGCGGGCTGATCTGCTATTACATCTCGGTGCCGCTGATCCGCGCCTACCAGAACCGCCGCAAGAAAGGTGTTCTCAAGGCGAAACTTGCATCACTGAAGAAAAAGAAGAAACAGGCTGACGACACACGGTCTGCAGACTAGGTTCTGCGTGGACATGGAGGCGACTATGACGAACAACGCAGGCCGCGCAAGGCTGGGTGTGAATATCGACCACGTGGCAACGCTTCGCAACGCGCGCGGCGGAGGGCTTCCCGATCCGGTGCGCGCAGCACAGCTGGCGGAAGAGGCCGGGGCCGACGGGATCACGGCCCATTTGCGCGAGGACCGCCGGCATATCATCGACAGCGATATCGACCGCCTTATGGAAACGCTGACGGTGCCGCTCAACTTCGAAATGGCCGCCACGGACGAAATGCAGAAGATCGCGCTGCGCCACACACCGCATGCGGTGTGTCTTGTGCCCGAAAAGCGCGAAGAACGGACAACCGAAGGCGGGCTGGAAGTTGCCCGCGAGGAAAACAAGCTGGCGCACTATATCGCTCCGCTGCGCGAGGCCGGGTGCCGTGTATCGATCTTCATCGCGGCTGACGCGCGCCAGATCGCGGCCGCCCACCGCATCGGGGCCGAGGTGATCGAACTGCACACCGGTGCGTATTGCGACGCCCATGCCGAGGGCCGGAACGACGATCGCGACCGAGAACTCGAGATGATCCGCGAAATGTCGGCCTATGCCCATTCGCTCGGGCTCGAGGTGCATGCCGGGCACGGCTTGAATTACGACACGGTCACGCCTGTCGCCGCTCTCCCGGAAGTGATGGAGCTCAACATCGGTCATTTCCTGATTGGCGAATCCGTTTTCCGCGGGCTTGGTCCCGCCATAGCTGAAATGCGCCGCCTGATGGACGCGGCACGCGCGTGAAAGAGGCGCCATGTCGCGGGCTGCCCTGACACGTCTCGCTGTCGTGATCGGACTCGTGTCGATCTTCGTTCTGGAATCGGCCAGGTCCGGCATCACGTTCACCGAACGCAAGGTCGGGAACACGCCGGTGACAACCCTGTCGCAGGACGGCGCAGACGGGCCAGACGTGGTTGTTGCCCATGGCTTTGCCGGATCCCGAGAAATGATGCACGGCTACGGGCTGGTTCTGGCACGGGCCGGGTACCGGGTGCACCTGTTCGATTTCCAGGGTCATGGCACGAACCCTGTGCCGATGTCCGGTGATGTCACGCAGATAGACGGCACAACGCGGCGATTGTTGGATCAGACCAAGTCGGTGATTGCAGATATTCCCGAGCGCCAATCTGTCGCGCTGCTGGGTCATTCCATGGCAACCGATGTCTTGATCCGCGTTGCCGCCGAGGTCGAGACCGGACCGCTGGTCCTGCTATCCGCGTTTTCGCAGGCCGTGACAAAGACCCACCCGGAAAACATGCTCCTTGTCGCGGGTCAATGGGAACCCCATCTTCGCGCGTTCGGCGTGTCCACGCTCAGGATGCTTGATCCAGAGGCCGAGGAAGGCGAGACCGTCATGCGCGGGGATGTCACCAGATCCGCGCGCGCTGCACGGTGGGTCGAGCATGTGTCCATCCTGCATTCGCGGGCCGGCCGTGCCGATGCGCTGAGCTGGCTGAACAGGTATTACGACCGCACCGAAACAGTGCCGATCCCGTTTACCGGCTGGGCCTTCCTCGCGCTCATGGCGGCGATCACGCTGTTATCTGCCCCGCTCGCGCAGCGGCTCTTGCCAGACCGCGAACTGCCCCCGAAACAGCAACCCGGCATCGCGCGCTTTGTCGCCACGCTCGCGGTTCCGGCGATGCTGACGCCAGTCCTGGCCCTTCCCTTGGATTTCGGTGTCCTGCCGGTTCTGGTCGCCGACTACCTTGCGATTCACCTCGGCATCTTCGGCGTGCTGGCATTGGTGATGCAGCGGCTGCTTTGGGGACGCGTGACATTCGGTTGGGTCGGGGCGTTTCCGATGGCTATCGCAAGTGTCTTACTGATTGCCTGGGGCATCGGTGTGTTCGGCTTTGCGCTCGATCGCTATGGGGCGAATTTCTTTCCCGTGGCCGAGCGCCTGCCAATCATCGCAGCGCTGATCCTTGGGGCAGTGCCGTTCATGGTCGCGGATGCGCAACTGGTCTGGAAAGCGTCGATCTGGCGGCGCATCGGGGCGCGGGTCGCGCTTTTGGTGTCTCTGGGAATTGCAGTGGCACTGGATTTCGAAGGATTGTTCTTTCTGATCATCATCGCGCCGGTGATCGTTCTGTTTTTTCTGGTTCACGGCACGATGGGACGGGCCTTCGGCAAACGCGCCGGGCCACTTGCCGCGGGTCTCGCGCTTGGTTTCATCCTCGCCTGGGCGCTTGGCGTCAGCTTTCCCATGTTCGACGCGTCAGGAGGCGGCACATGATACTCGGGATTGGCACCGATCTGGCAAATATCGACCGCATCGCCGGCACGCTGGAGCGGTTCGGCGACCGGTTCCGCAACCGGGTGTTCACCGACACCGAACAGCGCAAGTCCGAACGTCGCCGCGATGTCGCCGGAACCTATGCCAAACGCTGGGCCGCGAAAGAGGCCTGTTCCAAGGCGCTTGGCACCGGCTTGCGCATGGGAATCGCATGGAAGGACATGTCGGTACGAAACCTGCGCACGGGGCAACCCGTGATGGAGGTCACAGGATGGGCCCGGGAACGGCTGGACGAACTGACACCGCCGGGTTTCGAAGCGGTCATCCACGTCACGCTGACCGATGATCACCCGTGGGCGCAGGCGATGGTGGTGATCGAAGCACGACCGCGTCCCGCCGCCTCTGCTTGACACCCGCGCCGCCCCCGCTCATGTAGCGCGGGACACTCGAGCAAAAGGCAGGATCATGGCCTCGGAATCCACCAAAAGCGGCACAATCGTCGAGACGATCAAAACCATCGTCTATGCCCTCTTGATTGCCGGGGTGTTCAGAACCCTGTTCTTCCAGCCTTTCTGGATACCTTCCGGATCGATGAAAGACACGCTGCTGATCGGCGATTTCCTGTTCGTGAACAAGATGTCCTATGGCTATTCCTATGCCTCCTGCCCGTCGCTCTACCTGCCTGCCTTCGGGATCGACATCGACGCGACGGACCTGTGTGGCTGGGCCGATGGCGACAACAGCCGCCTGTTCGGGTCCGAGCCTGATCGCGGCGATGTGGCTGTGTTTCGTCATCCGGTGACCGGCCGCGATTTCATCAAGCGCGTGATCGGCCTGCCCGGTGACGAGATCCAGATGATCCGCGGTGTGCTTCACATCAACGGGACCGCCGTCGAACTCGAGGAACAACCGGATTTCGAGGAAACCGCAACCCCGCAAGGCCCGCAAGGCCTGCGCCCGCGCTGCGCCAATGGGCCAGTGGGCACCGGTGGGACCTGCGTCAAGGAACGCTTCCTGGAAACACTGCCCAATGGCAAAACCCATTCGATCCTGAATATCGGCAACCAGGGCTCTGACAATACGCCGGTCTATACTGTCCCCGAGGGCCATTACTTCATGATGGGTGACAACCGCGACAATTCCTCGGACAGCCGTGTGCCCAGTGTTGCGGGCGGTGTCGGATATGTCCCATTCGAAAACCTCGTGGGCAAGGCAAATCGCGTGATCTTCTCGTCCGCCGGATCGTCGATGTTGTTCTTCTGGACATGGCGCGGTGACCGCTTCTTCGAGAAAATCGAATAGTGAAACTCTCGGCTGACCTGCAAGCGCTGTCGGGGCGTTTGGGGCATCGGTTCAACCGCCCCGAGTTGCTGGTCCGCGCAGTGACCCATTCCTCGCGCGGCGGCGCCAACCGGGAAGACAACCAGCGGCTGGAATTTCTTGGCGATCGTGTGCTTGGCCTTGTCATGGCCGAAGCGCTGCTGGCCGAGGACAAGGCCGCCAGCGAAGGCCAGCTGGCGCCCCGCTTCAACGCCCTGGTGCGCAAGGAAACCTGCGCCGAGGTCGCGCGCGAGATCGATCTGGGCGCGGCACTCAAACTTGGCCGGTCGGAAATGCTGTCTGGCGGCCGGCGCAAGCAAGCCCTGTTGGGCGATGCACTGGAAGCGGTGATCGCGGCTGTCTACATCGATTCCGGGTTCGATGCCGCGAAAGAGTTGATCCTGCGCCTTTGGGGCAAGCGGATCGACTCGGTCAAGGAAGATGCCAGGGATGCCAAGACCGCGCTGCAAGAATGGGCGCAAGCCCGCGGCATGGCCCCACCCGTCTATGTCGAGCTGTCGCGCGACGGACCGGACCATGCCCCGATATTCGTCATCGAAGCCCGGCTGGAAAATGGGCAATCGGCAGATGCCAAGGCCGGATCGAAACGTCTGGCAGAACAGGCTGCAGCCAACGCGCTGATGGCTGTGATCGAAGCGGACCAGTCTTGAACGACAATTTGCGTGGCAGCCTGTTCATGGTGCTGGCGATGCTGGGCTTTGCCATTGAGGACGCGTTCTTCAAGGCGGCGACCGGCACCGGCGATGTATCTGCCGGGGTTGGCACAATGTTGTTCGGCGTCTTCGGCACCGGGTTCTTTGTGCTCTACGCAATGTGGATCAAGGAACCGCTTGTCAGGCGCGCCTATGTCGAAGGCCCCCTATTGATTCGTTCTGCCTTTGAAATTCTCGGGCGCCTGTTCTTTGCGCTCAGCCTTGCTTTCGCGCCGCTGTCCACAACGTCTGCGATTCTTCAGGCCGCCCCACTGGTTGTGACGCTTGGCGCGGCGCTTGTGCTCAAGGAAAAGGTGGGATTGCGCCGCTGGATGGCGATGTCCGTCGGGTTTGTCGGGGTATTGATGATCGTCCGCCCGACACCCTCCGGCTTTGATGCAACCGCGACCTTCGCGCTCCTTGGCATGATCGGCTTTGCCGGGCGCGATCTGATGACCCGTGCCAGCCCGCCCGAGGTGTCGGCGACGCAATTGGGAATTCTCGGCTTTCTGATGGTGTTCATCGCCGGTGTCGTAATCACACTCTTCGAGCCCGCGCCTTTGGCCGCGCCGAGCCTGCCCGCGCTGGCGCTTTTGGCCGGGACCGGACTGGCCGGTCTGATCGCCTACAGCGCCCTGACCAAGGCGATGCGCACCGGCGAAGTCTCGGTGGTCGCACCGTTCCGCTATGCCCGGCTTTTGATCGCGCTGGTCTTTGCCTATCTCATCTTCGGAGAACGGCCCGATGCGCTGACCCTGATCGGCGCCACCCTGATCGTCAGCAGCGGCGTCTACACCCTCGTGCGCAGCGGGCGCAAAGTCGGGGCTGGCTCTGGCCCACGATCTGGAGTATGACGCCGCACTTCTGGAGATGGATGACAGTATGACCACGCGCGCCGGTTTCGTCGCTTTGATCGGGGAGCCCAATGCGGGCAAATCCACGCTGACCAATCGGATGGTCGGCGCGAAGGTGTCCATCGTCACCCACAAGGTGCAAACGACACGCGCGCGCATCCGCGGTGTGGCCATCGAAGAGGATACGCAGATCGTTCTGGTCGACACGCCCGGCCTCTTCCAACCGCGCCGACGGCTCGACCGCGCGATGGTCGCCGCTGCGTGGTCCGGGGCGTCGGATGCTGATGTCGTCGTCCTGCTGATCGAGGCGCATCGCGGGATCACGGATGGTGTCGAAGCGATCCTTGAAAACCTGGGCGAAGTGGCGGGCGACCGTCCGGTTGCCCTGGCCATCAACAAGATCGACCGGGTTGAAGCGCAGCATCTGCTGAAGCTGACGAAAGACATGAACGACAGGTTCCCCTTCACCGAAAGTTTCATGATTTCGGCTGAAAGGGGGCACGGCGTGAAGGACCTGCGCAGATGGCTCGCCTCCAGGATGCCGGAAAGCCCCTGGCTTTATCCAGAGGATCAGATCGCGGATTTGCCCCTGCGCATGATCGCGGCGGAAATGACCCGTGAAAAGCTCACCCTGCGCCTGCACCAGGAATTGCCCTACCAGCTCACAGTCGAGACCGAGAGCTGGGAAGAGCGCAAGGACGGCTCCGCCCGGATCGACCAGATCATCTACGTGGTCCGCGACGGGCACAAGGGCATCGTGCTGGGCAACAAGGGCGAGACGATAAAGGCCATCAGCAAGGCCGCGCGCGAAGAGCTTGAAGAGTTCCTCGGCCGCCGCATCCACCTGTTCATGCAGGTGAAGGTGCGCGAGAAGTGGCTGGACGAGGCCGAGCGGTATTCCGAGATGGGTCTCGATTTCAAGGACGGCAATGGCTGAGGCCCGGCTGGCCAGCGGCTTCTGGGTGCAAGCCTATCTGCGCCGCCTGTCCCTGGTCGACATCCCCGCCTTTGTGACAGCACATGGTGACGACACCGCGGGCGCGATTCTGGTCAAGCTCAATACGCTTGATGGTCAGGCCAAGGCCTTCATGCGCCAGTATGACCTGATGAGCGGTGAACGGGAATGGCAGGTGCTTGCCGACGGAACCGAAACGGACGTGGACGCCAGCATCGCGCGGCAACGCGGTTTCGACCGGGATCTTTGGGTGATCGAGGTCGAGGATCGCGACGGTCGGCATCTTCTGGATGAAGACGGATTATCGGGCTAGGCTGGCAGCATGGACTGGCGTGACACGGGTATTCTGCTGAGCAGCCGCCGACATGGCGAAAGCTCCATGATCATCGACGTGTTCACCCCCGAGCGCGGACGCCATGCCGGCGTTGTCCGGGGCGGCGCGTCGCGCAAGGTGGCCCCGA
Organism: Marivita sp.; assembly: GCA_041685125.1. Taxonomy (GTDB): domain Bacteria; phylum Pseudomonadota; class Alphaproteobacteria; order Rhodobacterales; family Rhodobacteraceae; genus Marivita. The sequence continues at coordinate 67,786 of JAWLGI010000008.1, forward strand.
TCCTGCAACCCGGTGCGCAGCTTGATCTGGCCTGGCGCGCACGGCTCGAGGACCATCTGGGCAGCTTTTCGGTGGAGCTGCAACGCTCCCGCGCGGCAATTGCGATGCAGGACAGAACCATCCTTGCCGGGCTGAACGCGGTTGTCGCCCTTTTGTCCTTTGTCCTGCCGGAACGCGAGGCGCATCCCGGGTTTTATGCGCAAACCCAGACCCTGCTGGATCTGCTGGACAATAAGGACCTCTGGCCACTGGCCTATCTGCGTTGGGAAACCGCGCTGCTGGAAGAGATGGGATACGGCCTCGACCTTCGCTGTTGTGCCGTGACCGGAGCCAAGGATGGCCTGATCTATATCTCGCCGAAATCCGGGCGCGCGGTCTCGGCCAAGGGAGCCGGGGAATGGGCGGATCGGATGCTGCCGCTGCCCGATGCTCTCAAGGGAGAAGGAGATGCCACCGACCCGGATGTCGCGGCGGCGCTTGGCGCGACGGGGTATTTCCTCGAACACAAGCTCGCGGCGGAACAAAGCGGGCAGCCCCTGCCGGCCGCCCGTGCACGGTTCATCGATCGTCTTGCCCGCCCGCGTCAGCCATCGGGGTGATACCCGTGATATCGCCGGTCTCGGCGCACAGGGCCGGGTGCGGCCCTCGACCGCGCCCTGGGTCCGGGCATCCCGTCTCGTCACGGCGCTGTTTCACACCGCCTGCAAAGAGGAGACGCCATCGAGCCAGATGATGGGTTTCGCCTGTGTCTCAAGCATTTTGGCATTGATCTTGTGCCGTGCCCACACCGCGGACATGACGGCAGAACAGTGCGGGGCCGTTTCGCAGGGGGCACGCAACACGGGGGACGGAAAGGCAGGCTTCTTGACCGCTTGGCCCTCGTCAGGCGGTTACAGCAGGGGAAATCACGCCACCCCGTCTTTTCAGTTGCGGGAAGCCGCGATAGGTAATGCGTATGAATATGACGGTGCCGAATATCCTGACTCTCCTGCGCCTAC
>JAWLGI010000094.1:0-5879 GCA_041685125.1 Marivita sp.
CCGGCTCAACCCGCACCGCGTCAATCAATTGATGTGTCGTTTGGTCCACCCGGTCGATGCGCACGGTCATGTCGCCCGCCTCATCGGGCAGCCGGATCACATCGCCCGCGCCCAGCGCCCGCTGCGACAGCGGCAGGGCAAAGCGCACCGCGTCACGCGACACGCGCGCCTCGCTCAGCCAGCGTTCGACCGCCTGTCGCCCTTCAGGCCGTGTGAGAAGCAGTGGCACCTCGCTTTCGGCCACCGCATGGGTTTCCTCGTCAGGCAGCACGGATTCCTCGGCGATATTCCGATAATCGCCATCCGCCTCGACAAAGTTCAACCGCACGCGGCCCGACATCTCGGCGTCCGAACTGCGAGACTGTACGAAATCTGCGCCCAAGTCGTCGTGTTGGGCAAATTGCGCCATATCTGGATTTGCCGCACGCGCGCCATGCCGGTTACGGAAAACGAGAACGCCATCCCGCTCGATCGCGTCAAATCCGTAGGCGATCATCAAGGGCTGCAACGCCCGCCGCGCATCCGCAACGTCAGGTGCCAGATAGCCCCGCACAAAGCCGTACAAGGCGCTTACGTCATAGTCGCGCAGCCCTGATCTTTCACAGATCTCTGCCACCACCGACGCCAATACGCGCCCTGACACGCGCCCATTGATCCAATGCCCGCGCCGATAGTTGGGCCCGTCCGACCACATCTCGTCAACATTCGGAAACCACGGATAGGGTCGTGCATCCCAGGCCCAGACGAACACGCGCCCCATGTCGATCATCGGCGCGCCGTAGACCCCGGACACAGGGTTGTGCGCTGGGTCGCCCCAGTATCCCAGCATCGCGCGCAAGTACTGGTGCTGGATCAACTCGTCCCGCAAGCCATTGGAATACCCGGGCAAAGTGCTTTCCGAGCTTTTGGGGTCCAGAAACTTGTTCGGCTCGTTCGTGGCCTTGTCGACTGCAGCACAGCCGATCTCCGTGAACCAGACCGGCTTGCTTTCCGGCACCCATTCGGTCGGCGTGGCCTGACGCACCCCGCCGATGCGGTTGTGATGCGGCTCTGACCACCAGGTGCGGATGTCCTTGTAGCGATACACCCATGGCTCTCCATGGGCGCCATCGGTGATCGGCGCGCGCATTTGCAGATCGCGCGCCTCTTGTGACGGGTAATACCAGTCGTAGCCCTCGCCTCCGGCGACGTTCTGGCGCAGGTAATCGAGGTCATAGATCGACCCCCAGTCGGCATCGGCATGATCCTCGCCATCCCGCCAATCGGACAGGCGCATGTAATTGTCGATCCCGATGAAATCGATATTCGGATCAGCCCAAAGCGGATCGAGATGAAAATACACGTCGCCGCTTCCGTCCTGCGGATGATAGCCGAAATACTCCGACCAATCGGCGGCGTATCCGATCTTCACGTTCGGCCCCAGGATATCCCGGCAGTCCGCGGCCAACACCCGCAGAGCTTCAACCGCCGGAAAACCCGACGCCCCGCGCAACTGCGTCAGGCTGCGCATCTCCGAGCCGATACAGAACGCCGTCACATTTCCCGCCAGGGCACAAAGATGCGCTTGATGCAGGATAAAGCGGCGATATCCCCAATCGGGGGGCGTCTCTTCCGACCCGTCGGGCTCTTGTCCGTCCGGCGCTTCATCCATGTCCGCCGCATGGTGGATCGCCCCGTCCACGATGCTGAAGTCCTCCACCCGTGCGGCCCCGAAGAACGCGGCAACCTCGTCATCAATCGCACCGGTGCCGGTCAGATCACCCGCCTGTCCCGGTGCCACGCTTGCCGTGATCCGCCCGCGCCATGGCAGCTTGGGCTGTTCGCCCTCGCCGGTCCACGGGTTCGGCAGATCATTGCCTGGCATCTGCTCCATCAGGATGAACGGATAATAGAGCACATCCAGCCCCTTGGCCGTCATGTCCCGGATCGCCTGCACCACCGACGCGTCACAGGGCGTCCCTCCGTAGACGGGCCGACCGTTTTCGACCGGCACGGTCCCGGCTTGCTCGCGGTCCAAGCCACTCACCCGCCATGGCATCCCTGTGCTGTCGGTCTCGGTCTGTTCGACCTTCGGCGCAATCACACAGGACCCGCAGCGCAGGTCGCTCCCAAACCAGCTCACGACCAATGACGCCGCCCCGCAATCCGGCACTTCGTCTTGCAAGTGCTGCAATGACGTGACGAAATCCGGCCTGTCGGACGGGCTGTTCACATTGACGATGTCTGACTTGCCCGCCCCAGCATCCAGCGACACCGCCTCCGTCGCCAGCGAATATTCCCCGGTGCCGGGGATCATCGCCACCGCGCGAATGTTGAACGGGACATCTTCCGGATTGTCTTGCACAGGCCGCGTCACCTCGAAACTGAACTGCGGCACCCGATTGCCGAACCGCTCAAGGTCCAGATCCTCGAAAACCACATAGGCCGTCCCGCGATAGGCTGGCACCGCGCCAACGCCCTCGACCGCTTCCATCTTTGAATCCGGCAATTGATCCCCAGAGCCGGGATACACGCGCATGTTCAAATCAAATACAGACACTTCTGCACCATCCGCCCACACGCGGTTCACGCTGGTAATCTCGCCCTCGCACAGGGCAACCGCGAGGCTGACCGAATAGGAATACTCCCGGATCTTCGGCTGACCGCCTTTGCCACCCCCCGATGTCGACGTCTTTTCCGTGAACTGGGTCGCCCAGATGATATGCCCACCAACCCGCATGCGCCCATAAATCTGCGGGATCGGCTGCCCTTCTCCCGCCGTGCTCAGCCGCAAGCGGTCGAGCCGCCCGGTCTCGATGGTCTGCCCCCCGGCCCCGAGGATACGCTGGTCGATGGCGCGGCCCAGAGTCGCCCCCGCAAAGCGTCCCACCGCTGTCATGGACAGCCCAAGAACCGAGCCACCCAAGCTGCTGCCCAGCGCTGCTCCCACAGATGAAAGAACCAGTGTTGCCATCAGTTTTATCCCTTGTGTTTTTCCGGGAACGCGAAACGCGCCACGATGCGCCGCTGCCACGGCGCGCTCAACGAGGTCTCGATTACCCCGTGCCCGGAATACGCGTGCACGAAGCTGCCCTGCGCCCCAATCCGCGCCTGAAACCCCAGATGTTTGGCCACGCCCCGGTCCCGCATGCGCAGCAGGATCACATCCCCCGGCGCTTCATCGTCTATCCCCTTGCCCGACATCCGGTCGGCAAGCGCATGCCAGAGCGGCTCGTCACTCCGCGCCTCGGCCCAGTCCGGCGAATAGGGCGGCACAACAGCCGGCTCGCCCCCCAGCACGTCGCGCCACACGCCGCGTAAAAGGCCAAGGCAATCTGCACCTGCGCCGCATTGGCTTGCCTGATGCACATAGGGTGTCCCGATCCAACGCCGGGCCGCGGCAACCACATCATCCGCGGTCATCTCAGGCTCCCACCATTGCGCGATCGCGCCATGGTCGGATGGATCATGATCCATTCCTCCTGCGGAATATCCGGAAAACCCTGAAAATTTATGAGGTTATTGAACTTGGTACGGCAGGTTTCAAATCGCTTGTCGCATCCCACGATCAGCTTCACGCGGTCCCCGGCGTTCAACTGCGCCCGCAACGGTTCCCAAAGATCGATCTCCCGCGTTCCATCATCGAACAGCACATCGCGCTTGATCACGGCCCAAAGCCCTCCGGCCGGCCCATCCAGGACAGTCAGGCGACCGCGTTGGAACCACTCGACGGCGAATCCTGATGCCCCGGCCAAGGTCAACCGTCCCCTGTCACTCACACCAGTGACGGTTGCCTCGGTCCACATGCCGTCGCCGCTGATATCGACGCCGCAGGCATTGTCCCCCAGAACCGCCGAACACGGTGCCTGAAACACGCGCCCCACGGGTCGGTTCAACCACTCGGTCAGCCCGCGAAGCTCGGCGGAAAACGCACCGCCGCTGCGTGTGATTTCGCCCAGGCTGCCGCGAAACAGCACCTTGCGCGCCGAAAGATCGGACCAGTTGACCAGCCACGCCGTCACGTCTGCGCCGTCAAAGCGCCCCGCGGCGATATCGGCTTCGGTCACGCTGCCGTCGCTCAGCGCGCCAACAGCCTCGGAATTGTCCACCGCCAGCCCGGTGCCTTGCTGCAACGCCGCGGCGCTCAACCCGGTGTCGGCCCTGAACAGAACTCCGCCGAATTCCAGGTCGCGGTCATGGTCGGTAAATCCGAACCGCCGCCCATCCTTGCGGGTCACCTCCCAGGCCCGCGCCACGGTTGTCACACCCTCGGCCAGATGCGCGGCCAGCGCCTCTGCCCCGGCCATCAGACCCGCAGCTCCACGACCGGCACATCCGGCACCTCACCAGCCTGAAAGGTCGCCGCGCTGGTTTGAATACGGTCCGTATCGAAGCGCACGGGCACGTCATACTCGAACCCTGCCGCCACCGGCGCACCGGCCGGCGGGGCGATCACGAATGTCACCGCCCCTGTGGTCGCATCGACGCTGAAATCCGGACCCTCGACCTGCTCCGCGCCATCCAGCGCAATCCGCACGCTGCCTGAAACCGGCTTTGCGATGGGACGCGAATAGCTGGCATCACCCGATATATAAGCCTTGCTCAGCGGGAAAATCCGCGCAACCCCGTCCCCCGTTCCAATCTGCTGATCCATCGCCGAAACATTGGCAGACGGGATGCAGGATTTGAAATCCGACCAGTCCTTCCAACGAAAGCCGAACATCTGCCCGCGCCGCGCCTCGAAAAACGCGATCAGCATGTCGATATCATCCATCGATCGCAACCCGATCCCGGCGTCATACCGCCTGCGCGAATGCGCCCAGGGCGTGTTGCGCTCCTCGAACCCGCTGGCCAGCGTGACCACATCCGTCCGCCGCTCCGGCCCACCGATGGAGCCAAAGCTCAAGGCAGTCGGAAACCTCACCTCGTGAAACTGCATGGCTCACCCTCCTCAAAGATTTCGCTGACCCGCACCCAAGACCCGGCCCATCCGCGCCGCGATCTGGCTTTGCGACCGCCGGAACCCTTGCACATCCGGGGTCGAGATATTCATGACCACGTTGACAGGCCGCCCGCCGCCGCCGGCACGGACACCAAGCTTGCCATCGGTCCCGCGCGCCAGCGGCATGATCGCCTCGGGCCCTGCCTCGCCCATCAACCCGACACCACCGCGCATCGGGAATGTTGTCGGCCCGCTGATCACGCCACCATCCGCGAATGGCATCACGCGCCCCTGCGCAAAGCTCGCGCCGTCGGCAAAGGGCAGAAGATGGGTCATCCCCTGCATGACCATCCCGCTCAAATGGTTCTTCACCGGGTTCGCCGCCGCGCGGTAACTCGCCCCGATCATGGACTGCGCGATCCCGCCCAGCGCGTCCGACAGTGACTTTCCGTCCAGCACGATTGCATCAATCGCCCGGCTGACCCCCCGGCTCAGCGCCCCTTCCAACTTGGCAGCCCCCTTGCCGGTTTCCGCAAGGGAGTCGCGAACCTTGGCCATCTCGGCCTGGAACCCACCCGCTATGGTCGTCGCGCCCGAAAGCACCTCTTCCAGGGCGCTGACCTGCGCCTCGAACCCGTCGATCCCGTCCAACTCAATCATCCTCATCCCCCCGGTCCTCAGACCGCTTGTCCGGATACGCCGCCATCAGCGCGTCCAACCCATTCCGCCCCAGCGCTCCGGGACTGCCGCCGCCCAAAAGGAGGTGCAGTTCAGCCGGGGTAAGCTCCCAGAAATCCGTTGGCCGCAAACCCAAGCCACGCATTCCCGCGCGCATCAGCCCCGACCAGTCGAACCGGCTCACGCCTCACCCACCGGCGTAAACGCGCGCGCCAGCAAATCCGCAGCCACCCGCGCTGCCGCCAGGGGTCCGCCTTCGATCTCGGCTGCCATCAAATCC
>JAWLGI010000037.1:0-23073 GCA_041685125.1 Marivita sp.
GCGCTCTGGCTGTTTGAGCTGGCCGTTTGCAAGCCGTTCCAGAACAACCTCCACAGGGCAGGCTTGCCCCGTCACCGGATCGAAATAGCGCGGGTAGTCGATGAGCGTGGCGTGGGCCAAAGCGTCGAGGCTGACCGACGTGCCGCGCCGTGCCGGCATGGCGCACAGATCCGTGGTGAGGCCCCAGCCTGCGTAAAACGGCTGGCCCAGGGTGGTCACCGACACGCCGCGCAGAAGCGCCTCGAACCCGCTGAGCGAGGTGAGCGTCCAGACCGCGTCGACCTGGCCATATAGTGGGGCGATCGCACGATGGGTGACCACGTGATCAGCCCAGTCAGACGCGGTCTCGACCGCGCCGGGGCGCAAGCCGGCGACCACATCGGGGTGAGGTTTGTAGACAATGACGGCGTCCGGATTGCTGGCACGTACCTTGTGCAAAAGCGCGGCGTTGGTCGTGATATCCGGACATCCGAGCCGGATGGAGGCGTCATCCTCGACCTGACCTGGAACGAGGATAACCTGCCGCCCCCCGCTGTCCGGCAGGGCGGGCGCCGTTTGATCAGTGGCGTATTTGCTCACCTCGTTTTTGACAATCCGGTTGATCACCTGTCGCGCGCGACGGAGTGAGGACTCGTGCAGGTGAACGCTGTCGGCGATCAACCGTTCAAGCCGCGATGGCCGCGACGGGTCGAAATAGATGCCAAGGTCGTCCAGAACCAGTGAAAGTGGCGGCACCAGCTCTGCGCCAAGGCCTTGCGATCGGATGAACCCGTCCTCGACCGTCCACGCGTCCTTGTCCGGTCCCGCTCCCCAGCGCATCACGCGAGGTGCTGGTCCGGGCGGGGTTTTGGAGAACCGCATGGGATGGTGCGCTCCGAATATCTTTTGCATATGCGGGCGCTTCCACAGACGCATGTTTCGACCCACCCAACCCGTGCGGTCCTCGGTCCAGGCGCGGCGGGTGGCCTCGACCGTGTCGATCACGCGGGAAAGATCGCACAGGCGGTCATGGTAGGGATCATACCAGACAGGAAACCGCATCATGGCCGCGGCAAAGATCTGACTGCGGGTGAGCTTGCGCTGGCGACGCGGGAGGTGGATCTCGTCTTCACTCAGCCCCCACCCGGCATAGAAGGGTGTCCCGAAGACGCGGGGCCGGTGCCCTGCAAGGATCGCCTCGAACCCCATCTGTGACGACAGGGTATAGACCGCGATCGCGCCGTCCAGCAAATCCATCGGTGCGTAGGCCCCGTCGATAAAGGACACGCGCCCCGTCGCGTGATCGTCTGTAAAATGGCCTGGACGCTTGCCTGCCCGCGTCTCTGGATGCGCCCGGATCAGGATGCGGCTGTTCGGGTGTTCCGTTTGTGCAAAATACAGCATTTCGGCAAATCTTGCCCGCGCCATGTCCGGGCCCGACACCGATGCTCGCACCGACGCGTCCTCCGCGACCTGGTCTATGACAAGTACATAACCGGGGTCGGGCAAGGGCAGGTCCGGGTCGTAAGCTGCGTATTTCGACAGCTTGCCGCGCACCATACGCGCCATGAGGTCGCGCGCGGTGTTCAACTCTGCGGTGTCGTCCAGCGGCTCCTCGATCAGAAGGTTTTCGAGATCCGATGGCGTGGACGCGTCGAAATGCACACCTGTCCGGTCGAGGGTCAGGCCAAGGGGCGGTTCGTTCGCAATCCGACCGGGATGCAACGACCGCAGGAATGCATCTTCGACCCGCAGCACGGGTGCACCCCGCGCTTGGGCCTGCGCCGCGCCCCGTTTGGCGCTGGGGGCGGCGCCCCAGACGCCGATCCAGTCATCGGTGTCCGGTCGCCCGAGAGCCACACGCCAGCCGGAAAGTTCCAGAATACGCTTGATCCGGAGCCGTGTGAAAAACCCGCTGTTGTAAACGTATAGGCGCCGGAGGCTGGTGCCTCCGGCGCGCATCGGGGATGGGTCCGCCTGCACGGCCCGTTTACTCGGTCAGGGATCCGCCGGTTGCGGCCGTGGTCAGGCCCTGCGCGCCGCCCAACGTGCCGGTGATCGACGAGATGGTGCGGTTCCACTGAACGATGGGCGCTTCTGTCACGTAGATCAGATCGCCGTCGCGGATCAGGAAGTCGCGCGCCGTGAAGAGCCCGTTGGGTTCGGTAAGATCATGAACGTAGATCATGCGCTGCGCGCCGACCAGGTCGTCCCGCCCAAGCACCGCGTTGGCGATGTCCGCCGGCTCGTTGCGAAACACGAACACACCCGTGGGATCAGACGTTGTCGGGATCAACCCGCCCAACTGGGCCAGAGCCTCGACCAGCGACAGTGTTCGCGTTTCAAAGGTCATCCGTGTTTGCGCGCCGGCCGCGCCAAGAGCGGTGAACGCGCGCTGATCGGCTTCGATCAGGATGCGGTCGCCATTGCGCAGGGCGATGTCGAGTTCCGGGTGGTCGTAGAGATCCTCAAGCCAGATGGTTTCGCTATGATCGCCACGTGTCAGGGTGATCTGGGCAATTTCGGGTGATTCTCCGACGCCGCCCGCGCTGGCCACCATGGAGCCGAGCGTGCTTGTCGGGCGGGTGATCGGGAAGACGCCTTGCGCTCCGGCCGAGCCAAGGATCGAAACGGTCGCCCCGTCGCCCTCCGTTCGGCGCACCTGCACCTGCGGGTCGGGGGTCTGGTCTTCGAGCTTGTTGGTAATGATCCGGCGAATGGCTTCGGGCGTGTTCCCGGCAGCCTTGATCCGGCCGGCATAGGGCACGAAGATAAAGCCGGAGTCATCGACTTGAACCGCTTCGAGGACTGTCGCGTTCGAGGCTTCTCCGGTCAGCAGACCGTCATCGACGTTTTCCCAGATCGTCAGTCCCAGCGTGTCGCCCGGGCGAATGATGTCCGCGCTCTGTACGTTCGCGTTTACAAGTGACTTCGTGAATCCCAGAGCGGGTACCACGGCGGTTGCGCGCGTGACGCGGTCGTCGACAGACACCACGAAAGCATCGCCTTCGCGTTGCACGGAGCCGGCAAAGATCTGATTTTTGTTGGGACCGACACCCGGCAAGCCGCATGACGCCACGAGGGATGCCGAAAGCATCAAAGCGATGGGCTTGGCCCACCGGAAATTCATTTTGAACACTGCTCGGTCTCCTCGACCAGTTATTGTCTGCCTCGGTTTGGTTTTTTCCTTAAAGTATCGGAAGATCGGCGCTTTGGCCAGCGTCCGGAGATCGGCGTTCTAGCGAACAAGTCGCAAGTGTTGCGCCGTGGTCTCGGACGGATCCAGACGTTGTGGATAGGGGCCTGCCGGCCGCAACATGCGGTCTCCAACATTGCGCAAAAGCTCGGACCTGCCCTTGGCAGAATAGAACCCGCCGGGAACCTGGCTCGTTTCCAACAGAAATTGCCGGTATATCGCATAGGCGACCGGGTCCGGCGGCGTCGGGTCAGCGAAAAACGCGGTCAGGGGCTGGCGCGACACGAGGCCTGGCTTGTCATAGACACTGATGCCGAAACTGCGCACGGGCAGGCCGCGCCACAGCGCCTGATGCGCCGATGTCGAATTCACCGTCACGGCAGATCGCGCGGCATAGAGCAGGAAAGCCAGCTTGCCGCCTCGGACAAAGGTGATTCTCCCGTCTACACCGTGCCGCCTTGCGATGTCCCGAACCTGCATGTCCACCCTGGCGCGGCCGTCTTCCAGCGGATGCGCCTTGAAAACAAGCCGGTGGTGCTGCGGCGCGCCCTTGGCAAAGGCTTCGATCACATGCGCGACAAAATCCACCTGCGAGGGAAAGTCGGAAAAGGCGCGAAAACTGGCATCGTGATCAAGCTGCAAAAGAACGACATGATAGGGCCAGCCCGCCTTTCGAATGGCGCGCGTGGTCCGCCAGCGTTCAACAATGTGGCGCGGACGCCGCAGGAGCCGAAGAAGCTGCAGGCGAAATTCCTCGGCCACGCTCTGATCGCGGTGCGGACGGTAATGCGGGAAGGCCTGATTTCGGAACAGCACATGCCAATGGTAGAGGGCCCCGTGCACCATGTGCATCCGCAAATCCCCCCAACGGTCGGGCGGCAGTGCCGGGGGCTCCTCGGTACATGTCAGCGCGCGTTCCATCTCTTCGATGGTGATCGTCATCAGGCGCGAATTGCCGTTCGATCCGTCGCGTTCATAGGTTGCCCAATAGGGCCTCAGGTAGCCTTCCTCGAAGACATGGATCGTCAATCCGGCACTGCGCGCGGCGGCGATCGCCTCGGCGTGGTGGCGTCGGGTGTCGCCGTAGAGTACGAGATCGGTTGCCCCGGTCATCTTGACCCAGTCGAGGAACTGGGTCGGCCAATCCTCGATCGGGGCGCGAAAGCGCAAGAGCGTGTCGCGTGCGCGCCACTTCGATCCATCGCCCGCGTTGAACGCCACCCGCCAGCAGCGCGCGCCCGTTTCCTTGAGATGATCCGCCAACTGGCTGAAGAACGGCCCATGCGGCCCCTGCAAAAACAGGAACACCCTTGAAGAGGATGTTTCTGGCGTGACCGTTGTGTTTGCCATGGTGTCGCAGTACCCCTCGAATGAGGGATAGGCTATCATATAATGTGGTCGTCTGAGAATGAAAATTCCCAAGATTTTGTGTAGCAAGAGGCAACAGGGGCTAGATCATGTTTACCGGCATCGTCACAGATATAGGCGAGATCCGCAGCCTCGAACACGCGGGCGATCTGCGTGCGCGTATCGGCACGGGCTATGACACAAACGGCATCGATATCGGAGCGTCCATCGCCTGCAGCGGGGTCTGTCTGACCGTTGTGCAGCTTGGTCCGGACTGGTTCGATGTAGAGATCAGTGCGGAGACATTGGACAAGACCAATATAGGCGCGTGGTCGGAGGGACAGAAGGTTAACCTCGAACGCGCGTTGAAGGTCGGAGACGAATTGGGCGGGCATATCGTTTCGGGCCATATCGATGGCCAAGCCGAGATCGTGGAGATGCACAACGAAGGAGACAGCGTGCGGTATACCTTCGAGGCACCGCGCGCGCTTTCTAGGTTCATCGCACCAAAGGGATCGGTTGCACTGGACGGCACGTCCCTGACGGTGAACGAAGTTGATGACGCGCGCTTCGGCGTGAATATCATCCCGCATACGCAGGAGGTCACGACCTGGGGCGCATCCAAAGTCGGCGACAAGGTCAATCTGGAAATCGACACGCTGGCCCGCTATGTCGCGCGTCTTGCCGAGATGCAGGATTAGCGCGGCGCGTTGCGCGGCGCCGCACGCCTGCTGAAGGCGCCGCGACATTCCGCGATCCGGGGGCGGCCAGCACTGCCGACGGGCCGTTTTTCTTTGGTCGTGCGTGGCATATGTACAGGGAATGACCGCCTTGCCCCCCTCCCTTTCCGCGTGGTTCGCTTCGCGTGGCTGGACCATCCATCCGCACCAGCAAGACATGCTGGACCGCGCGTCCGACCCCTGTCTCTTGCTCATCGCGCCCACCGGCGGGGGCAAGACGCTCGCCGGGTTCCTGCCGACGCTGGTGGATCTGGCCCAGAACCCACGCGACGGGTTGCACACGCTCTATGTCAGCCCGCTCAAGGCGCTGGCTGCCGACATCAAGCGCAACCTGCGCACGCCGATTGACGAGGCGGGCCTGCCGATCCGGGTCGAGGACCGCACCGGAGACACCTCGGCCCATGTCAAGAAACGCCAACGCGCCGACCCGCCGCATATCCTGCTGACCACACCTGAATCGCTTGCGCTGCTGACCAGCTACGAAGACGCGCCGCGCATGTTCAAAGGCGTGCAGCGGGTGGTGGTAGACGAGATTCACGCGCTTGCCGAAAGCAAACGCGGCGACCAGTTGATGCTGGCGCTGGCGCGGTTGCAGGCGATGTGCCCCGACCTGCGCCGCGTCGGCCTGTCCGCCACTGTCGATGACCCCGCTGCCATCGCCCGGCTGCTCGCGCGCCATCCCGATCCGTGCGAGATCATCCTTGCCGATCCGGGGCCGGATCCTGATATCTCCATGCTGGTCACGGGAGAGGCGCCACCCTGGTCCGGGGGCGGCGCAAAATACAGCATTCCGGCGGTGCTGGAGCAAGTCAAACGCCACAAGACGACGCTCATTTTCCACAACACACGCGCGCAGGCCGAGATCTTCTTTCACAACCTGTGGCTTGCCAACGAGGACGCGCTTCCCATCGGGATCCACCACGGGTCACTTGACCGCGGCCAGCGTGAAAAGGTCGAGGCCGCGATGGTGCGTGGTGATCTGCGGGCGATCGTCTGCACCGGGAGCCTCGATCTCGGCATCGACTGGGGCGATGTGGATCTGGTGATCCAGATCGGCGCGCCCAAGAACGTCAAGCGTCTGGTGCAGCGGATCGGCCGCGCAAACCACCGCTACAACGCGCCGTCAAAGGCGCTTCTGGTGCCCGCAAACCGGTTCGAGGTGGTTGAGTGTGTCGCCGCACTGGAGGCGGTCAAGGCGCATGATCTGGATGGCGAGCCGCGAGGCCGGGGTCCGCGCGACGTGCTGTGCCAGCACATCCTGATCGCCGCCTGCTCCGGCCCGTTCGACGCAGACGCGCTTTATGTCGAGATGACCGCTGCCGGGGCCTACGCCGATCTGAGCCGCGCTGAATTCGACGCTTGCCTGAATTTCTGCGCCACCGGCGGTTATGCCCTGCGCGCCTATGACCAATGGCAGCGCCTCAAGCAATTGCCCGACGGACGCTGGCAACTCCGCGATCCCCGTTCGGCGGTGCGCATCCGCCAGAACATCGGCACGATCCAGGACACCGACACGCTCAAGGTGAAATGGCGGGGCAGGGGCGGCGCCCCGCTGGGCGAGATCGAGGAAGGCTTTGCCGCCACTCTCACGAAGGGCGACACCTTCCTGATCGGCGGCCAGATCGTGCGCTACGAGGGCTTGCGCGACCTGACAGTCGAAGTCACCCGCAATGCCAGCCAAAAGCCCAAGATCGCCACCTTCATGGGCACGAAATTCGCCACCTCCACGCAGCTGTCGAACCGGATCCTGGGCATGTTCCAGCAGGACGACTGGCCCGACCTGCCGCGCCACACGCGCGACTGGCTGCACATGCAGCGCCGGATCAGCCGGTTGCCCGAACCGGGTCGGCTTCTGATCGAGAGCTTTCCGCATGACGGGCGCGAACAGCTGGTGGCCTACGGGTTTGCCGGACGCAACGCGATGCAGACGCTGGGGCTGTTGCTGACCAAGCGGATGGAGGAAGAGGGGCTTGCCCCCATGGGGTTTGTCGCCACCGATTACGCCGTCCTGATCTGGGGGCTGGACGCGGTGATCGACCCCGCGCCGCTTTTTGATATCCACGCGCTGGAGGCTGGTCTCGAAGGCTGGCTTGCGGGCAACGCGGTGATGAAACGCACCTTCCGCGCCTCCGCCACCATTGCGGGTCTGATCGAACGCAACCTTGGCGGTCAGCGCAAGACCGGGCGGCAGGCCACCATGTCGTCGGATATCCTCTATGACACGCTGTTGAAATACGACCCCGATCACCTGCTCATGCAGATCACCCGCGAAGAGGCGATGCGCGGGCTGGTCGATTTTGCCCGCATCCGCGAGATGGCCGAACGGGTCGGCGACCGCATCGACCTGCTTCGCCTTGATCGCGTGACACCGCTCGCAGCACCCCTGTTCCTCGAACCGGGCCGCGTTCCGGTGCGCGGGTCCGCTGACGAGCGATTGCTGGAAGAAGAGGTCACGCGCCTGCTGGAAACCAGCGGCCTCGCGCAGGTCGAGGCGGCACCCAGCGCACCGAAATGGCGCGTGCCCTATTGAGCACGGTGCGTGCAAGCACACACCCTATGTCGGGTGCCGTACCTGCACGCGCCAGTGTCGGGTGCGCCGGTGTCAGGTCACATCCCGGTACGAGATTTCCTTGACGTCCTTGCCCGTCTTGCCACGCCGCACGATCAACCGGTTAAGCGCGTGGATATAGGCCTTGGCGGACGCCACAACCGTATCCGTATCGGCCGATTGGCCGGTGGAGATCATGCCGTCCTCTTCCAGCCGCACACTGACAGTGGCCTGCGCATCGGTGCCTTCGGTCACGGCGTGCACCTGATAGAGCTGCAGCCTGGCCTTGTTTGGATGCAGCTGCCGGATCGCCTTGAACGTGGCATCTACGGGGCCGTCACCTGCACAGGTGGCAGAGTGTTCCTTTCCGTCCACCTCCATCTCGATACTGGCTTCGGCCGGGCCCGTGCCGCAAACGACTTTCAGGTTCACCAGTTGCAAGGCGTCCGAGCCTTCGGTCGTCGCCGTCACAAGCGCGAGGATATCCTCGTCATACACGTCTTTCTTGCGATCGGCGAGGTCCTTGAACCGGACAAAGATATCCTTGAGCTGGTTGTCCCCGACATCGGTGCCCAACTCCTTGAGCTTGGCGCGCAGCGCGGCGCGGCCGGAATGTTTCCCCAAGGGCAGGGAAGACGCGGCAAGACCCACATCTTCGGGGCGCATGATCTCGAAGGTCTCGGCGTTCTTGAGCATGCCATCCTGGTGGATTCCGGATTCATGCGCAAAGGCGTTCTTACCGACAATCGCCTTGTTGAATTGTACGGCAAAGCCCGAAACGGTCGCGACCCGGCGGGAGATTTGCATGATCTTCCTGGTGTCGACACCCGTGTGATAGGGCATGATATCGTTGCGCACCTTGAGCGCCATCACCACCTCTTCAAGAGCGGTGTTGCCCGCGCGTTCACCCAGCCCGTTGATCGTGCATTCAATCTGCCGCGCGCCACCTTCGACGGCGGCCAAGGCGTTGGCGGTCGCCATGCCAAGGTCGTTGTGGCAATGCGTGGCGAAAACCACATCATCCGCACCGGGCACGGTTTCGATCAACCGGCGGATCAGGTCCGCGCTTTCCACGGGCGCGGTATACCCGACAGTGTCCGGGATGTTGATCGTCGTTGCGCCCGCCTTGATGGCGATCTCCACGACGCGGCAGAGGTAATCCCATTCGGTGCGCGTTGCGTCCATCGGCGACCACTGCACGTTGTCGCACAGGTTGCGGGCGTGGCTCACGGTCTGTTCGATCCGTTCAGCCATTTCGTCCCGGTTCAGGTTCGGGATCGCGCGGTGCAGCGGCGAGGTGCCGATGAAGGTGTGGATGCGTGGACGCTCGGACTGTTTGACCGCCTCCCAACAGCGGTCGATATCGGGAAGCTGCGCGCGCGCAAGGCCACAGATCACCGATTGCTTGCTGCGCTTGGCAATCTCGGCCACGGCGCGGAAGTCGCCTTCCGAGGCGATCGGAAACCCGGCCTCGATGATGTCGACACCCATATCGTCCAACAGCTCGGCAATCTCGAGCTTTTCGGCATGCGTCATGGTCGCGCCGGGAGATTGTTCGCCGTCACGCAAGGTGGTGTCGAAGATCACCACTCGGTCTTTGTCAGTCGTCGTCATTGTTCTGATCTTTCTGTCTTGTCCAAATCCGTCGGCGCGAAACGGTCATCCTCTGAGCGGTCGCGCCGGGTGCGCCGCGCTCAGAGGCGGATTAGGAGAAGACGGGTGGCCAGCGCAAGAGGCGCACAGGCGTGCGTGCGAAATGCGATATGAGCCAAACAAATCATAACTCCGACTATACCCAGCAATTCTCGAAAGAAAAGTCGTTTGAGAAAAAAAGACGCCCCGGCATCGGGAGCGTCCTGTGCTTCTTCGGTTCAAAAATATCCCGGGGGTTTGGGGGCTGGCCCCCAAGAGTTTCCGTTAACGGAAACTCCACGATGCGTCGACGCATCGTGTGCCCTGCTCAGAGGTCGGGATAGATCGGAAAGCGGGCGCACATCTCTGCGACTTCGCTGCGCACCTTGTCCTCCACCGCTGTATTGCCCTCCTCGCCATTGGCCGCGAGGCCATCCGTGACCTCGATGATCCAATCCGCGATCTGGCGAAACTCGGCCTCTCCGAACCCGCGTGTCGTGCCGGCCGGCGTGCCAAGGCGGATGCCGGAAGTGACCATCGGTTTTTCCGGATCAAAGGGCACACCGTTCTTGTTGCAGGTGATATGCGCACGGCCCAGTGCCTTTTCCGTGGCGTTGCCCTTGACGCCCTTGGGGCGCAGATCGACCAGCACGACATGGGTGTCGGTGCCATGGGTCACGGTGTCCAGACCGCCCTTGATCAGCTGATCGGACAGGGCCTGCGCGTTCCGGATGACATTCTGCTGGTAGATCTTGAAATCGGGTCGCAGCGCCTCGCCAAAGGCCACGGCCTTGGCGGCGATCACATGCATCAGCGGGCCACCTTGAATGCCAGGGAAGATGGCCGAGTTGAATTTCTTCGCCAGTGCCGCGTCGTCAGTGAGGATCATGCCGCCGCGCGGTCCGCGCAGCGTTTTGTGGGTTGTCGTGGTGGCGACATGCGCGTGCGGGAAGGGGCTGGGATGTTCGCCCGCAGCCACCAATCCGGCGAAATGGGCCATGTCGACATGCAGGTAGGCGCCGACGCTGTCGGCGATTTCGCGCATCTTGGCAAAATCGATCTGGCGCGGAATGGCCGATCCACCGGCGATGATCAGCTTGGGTTGATGCTCGGTCGCCAGCGCCTGCACCTCATCATAGTCGAGCAGATTGTCTTGCTTGCGCACACCGTATTGCACCGCGTTGAACCACTTGCCGGACTGGTTCGGGGCCGCGCCATGCGTCAGGTGACCGCCTGCATCCAGGCTCATGCCGAGGATCGTGTCGCCGGGTTTCAGCAACGCTGTGAACACGCCCTGGTTGGCTTGGCTTCCGGAGTTGGGCTGCACGTTGGCAAAGCCGCAGCCGAACAGCTCACACGCCCGTTCGATGGCAAGGTTTTCCGCCACGTCGACGAACTGGCATCCACCGTAATAGCGACGGCCCGGATAGCCTTCGGCGTATTTGTTGGTCATCACCGATCCCTGCGCCTCCATCACGGCGCGGCTGACGATGTTTTCCGATGCGATCAGCTCGATCTCGTCGCGCTGGCGTCCGAGCTCGTCGGTGATCGACTTGAACAGGTCAGGGTCGCTGTCGGCCAGGGATTTGGTAAAAAAACCGGTCTCGCGGTGCGGGGCATTCATGGGCTGCGCCTCCTTGAAGCAAATTCTCGATGAGCGTCTACCTATCGGAAAAGGGGCAAAAGGCAAATGCGGGAAAGCGACCCACTGCCAGAAAGCTGCGGCATGTCTGGCGTGGCGGGGATGTTTGTGATTGTTTCGGGGCGGGATGACCCCGTAAGGAACCATTTTCTCATGTCGATGCGTATCGCTTTTGCCGCCAGTTCCGCGCCGATTGCCGAGGCGGCCAAGGCCGGGCTGACGCGGAAATACGGCGATCACGCCGAGGACGGCGCCGACGTGATCGTGGCGCTGGGAGGCGACGGGTTCATGCTGCACACCTTGCACCGGACAGAGGAATTGGCGGCGCCGGTGTACGGGATGAACCGGGGCACGGTCGGATTTCTGATGAACGAGTATTCCGAGCACGACCTGGAGGCACGGCTGGAGCGGGCGCAAGAGGAGGTGATCAACCCGCTGTCGATGCTGGCCACCACCATGGACGGGACCACGCAGCGGGCGCTGGCGATCAACGAGGTTTCGCTTTTGCGGGCGGGGCCGCAGGCGGCGCGGCTGCGGATCAGCGTGGACGGGAAGGTTCGGATGGCCGAGCTGGTCTGTGACGGGGCCCTGGTCGCGACGCCTGCCGGATCGACCGCATATAATTATTCCGCCCACGGGCCGATCCTGCCCATTGGATCGGATGTGCTCGCCCTGACGGCGATGTCGGCGTTTCGGCCGCGGCGCTGGCGGGGGGCCTTGCTGCCCAAGACGGCGGAGGTCACCTTCGAGGTTCTGGACCCGGAAAAGCGGCCTGTCATGGCCGAGGCGGATTCCCGCGCGGTGCGGGACGTGGAGCGGGTCGATATCCGATCAGAGCCGTCGACGGCCCACCGGGTGCTGTTCGATCCGGGCCACGGGCTTGAGGAGCGGCTGATCCGGGAACAGTTTGTCTGAGCCTGTCCCATGCGTGGGACGCCAGAGCGTTCAGTAAAATCAATGGGTTACAAATCCTGATTCACAGATTTTTAACCTTTGCCCGATCCAGAGCCTTTGCAATCTGCTGCCGCAAATCGGCCCATCTTGTGCCGCATCCGTCCTGTATCCCGCCCCGGTGCGCGGTTTCGGGAAGGCAAAAAGACATGCGGATTTTGAGCTACGTGATTCTTGCGGCGCTGCTGCTTGCCCCAGCGTGGCGCAGGTTCAGGAGCGCGACCGGCTTGACCGGCGCGCTGAGCTTCTGGGCCGGGAAGGCGTGGGGCGGCTGGATGCCGGGCCGAGCACCTGCACGGGTGCATTGATCGCCAAGACACTGGTCCAGACCGCGGCGCATTGCGTGGTGGACGGGACCCGGCAAACCCTGTTGCCAAAAGCGCCCATGCGCTTTCATGCCGGCAGCGGCAACGCGGTGTCGTCCTTGACCTGATCCATGACGATTTGGCTGTGCACCCGCCCGATGGCGCCATGCGGGAGCAAGACATCCTGCACAAGCCGATTGAGTGCTGAAAGATCGGTGCAGAACACCCTGAAAATGTAGTCGGCCTCGCCGGTCAGCGTCCAGGCGGCGACGATTTCGGGCTGGGCCTGTACCAGCCGCTTGATCGCGGCATGTGTATCGCTGTTTTGGGATCGGGTCTCGACCTGGATGAATGCCTGCACCGCGAGTCCGAGCTTTTCGGGGTCAAGGCGGCACGGCGTGGACAGGATATATCCCGCCGCTTCCAGCCGTTGGCGCCGGCGGCTGACTTGCGACGCGGACATGGCCAGATCCGCGGCCAGGTCCAGAGCCGATGTTTGGCCGTCTTTCTGGAGTCGCGAAAGAAGCTGAATATCCTTGGGGTCGAGATCAATCATGCACACAACATGCATGATTTTCCTTGAACACGCAAATATTCCGCATGACGCGGGGCGAGGACGTTTATCTTTGGTCACAGCGCGCAAGCGGTATCGCGTATGATGTTTCCAACAAGAGGAGGATCATATGGGACCGTTTCCACATGACGCGCCGAAAGCGCAGATCACTGATGCCAACCCCGCCGGAACAGACGGGTTCGAGTTCGTGGAGTTCGCGCATCCCGACCCGGACGCGCTGCGCGATCTGTTCCGCAAGATGGGCTATACCCACACTGCGACCCACAAGACCAAGGCGATCGAGCTTTGGCAGCAGGGCGATATCACCTATGTGCTGAACACCGAACCCGGCAGCCACGCCATGCGCTTTGTCGAAGAACATGGCCCTTGCGCGCCCTCGATGGGGTGGCGCGTTGTCGATGCGCGACACGCTTATGATCACGCGGTCAAGAACGGGGCGACGCCCTATGATGCGGACGACAAGGCGCTGGATGTTCCGGCGATTGTCGGGATCGGCGGATCGCTGATCTATTTCATCGACCGGTATTACGACGAGAACCCGTATAACGACGCATTCGACTGGGTGACCGGGGCCAATCCGGAGGGTGTCGGGTTTCACTATCTCGACCACCTGACCCACAATGTTCACCAAGGCAACATGGATGTCTGGTTCAGGTTCTACGGGGATATCTTTGGATTCGAGGAAATCCGGTTCTTCGATATCGAAGGCAAGCATTCGGGGCTGCGCAGCCGCGCGCTGACATCGCCTTGCGGGCGCATCCGCATTCCGATCAACGAGGACCGGGGCGAGACCGGCCAGATCGTCGAATACCTGAAGCGGTACAAGGGCGAGGGCATCCAGCATATCGCGGTGGGCGCGCGCGACATCTATGACGCCGTGGACGAGATCGCGGCGCGCGGTCTGAAATTCATGCCCGCGCCGCCCGATGCCTATTACGCGCTGAGCAAGGACCGTGTGACCGGCCATGAAGAGCCGATCGACCGGATGAAGCAACATGGTATCCTGATTGATGGCGAAGGCGTGGTCGGCGGCGGTGAGACGCGCATCCTGCTCCAGATCTTCTCCAAGACGGTGATCGGGCCGATCTTTTTCGAATTCATCCAGCGCAAGGGGGATGACGGCTTTGGCGAGGGCAATTTCAGGGCCTTGTTCGAGAGCATCGAAGCAGACCAGATCGAGCGGGGCGTGCTGAAGGCCGGGTAACGCGGATCCGTCCGGCAGGTCAGTCTGCCAGCGGTTTGCCGTAAAGCCGCAGGAACAGGCTTTCCTCGTCGTCATTGCGGAAAAACGGGACCGACGCCGGCGGGGCGCTGTCCTTGGCGCGGGCTGCGACCTCGGCAAGGACGACTTCGGTGATGAAGGGCAGATCGAAGCCGCGCACCTTGTCGAGGGCGATCCATTGCAGATGCGCCAATTCGTCTGAGGCCGCGGAGAAATCGTCCGGGTCCGTGGCGAGGTCATCTGCATCGAGCAGGAAGAACCGCGCGTCGAAACGGCGCGGGCGGCCCGGCGGCGTGATGGCGCGGAAGACGAATTGCAGCGGCGCGGCGTTGGGCAGATGGCCCTGGGCCGCGAAATCGCGCCAATTGTGCGGTGTGGGGCTTGGCCATTTCCCCGGTGCGCCGAGAATCTGGCCGGTTTCCTCCCAGAGTTCGCGGATCGCGGCGCCGGCGAGGGCGGGCGGGCAGCCCGGCGGGGCGTTGTCGATCAGGCGGCTTTCGCAGAGCGGTGACAGCGGATTGGCGAAGGGAACATCCGCATCCTCGGGATCGACCGCGCCGCCGGGGAAGACGAACTTGTTCGGCATGAAGGCGGCCTTGGCGCCGCGCTGGCCCATCAGGATGCTGGGTGCGTGGCCGCGGTCGCGCAGCACGATCACCGTGGCGGCATCGCGGAGCGCGGATTTGTCGATGTTCGGTGCGTCGGTCACACGGGACCCCCTGTTGCGCTGCAGGGGTCAGCCGGTGCCGGGCGCGAAGCCGTGCATGTATCGCGACCACTGGAACGCGACGATTGCCCCTTTCAATCTGGGCAGAAGGTAAAGCGTCAGCGCGACGCAGCCAACCGCGAAGATCGTGAAGAGCACGAGCGGTTCGGGGCGGAACTGCACGAAGACGATATGCAGCAGCGGCGCCATGAGGTGACCGACGATCAGGATGGCCAGGTAGGCCGGGCCGTCATCGGCGCGGTGGTGGTGCAGCTCTTCGCGGCAGACAGCACAGGTGTCGCGCACCTTGAGGTAGCCGCGCAGCAGCGGGCCGTTTCCGCAATTGGGGCATTTCCGGCTCCAGCCCTTGCGCAGGGCGGGCCAGGTTGGACGCTCTTGAGGTGTCATTACGTGTGATGTCGCCATGTTCGCTCTCCTGCGCGCAAGGTGAAGAGGATGGGGCATATTGAACAGTTGCCAAACTGTCCTTGCGGCTGGATGTCGCAAATGTCCGGGCCGATTTGAATGGTTCGGGGTTTTGGCGCAGCGGATGCATGGCACGCGTGCGACGTGATCCGACCGTCCGGAGAAAAAAATGTCCCCGTACCGCAAATGAGTCCGACGGGAGTGCGCGCGCCTTTCGTGGAACGGAGTGGATGGCAAGAGCAGACGCCTTGTCTTGATCCACCAAGCCACAGGGTCCGGCCGACGTGCCGGGCAGGAAAGGAAAAGAGATGACTTTGAACAAGAAGGTCATGGCCCTTGTTGTTGCGGCCATGGGTGTCACCGGTGCAGCGACCGTCGTGCTGGCGCAGGACAGCACGGACCGCGGCGAGCGGCGTGCGGAGATGTTCTCGCGGTTGGACGCGGATGGCGATGGGCGGATCACCGCCGAAGACCTGGAGGCCGTCGCCGAGGGCCGCATGAAAGACCGCGCGTCGCGCATGATCGCGCGGCTGGACAGCGATGGCGATGGGGCGGTGTCGGAGGACGAATTTGCCGCGCGCCGCGGGAGCGGGTCGATGTTCGACCGTCTGGACATGAACGCGGATGGCATGATCAGCGAAGAGGAATTCGCGGAGATGCGGCAGGGGCACATGCGTGGAATGAAAGGTGGCATGCGCCACGGCCACCGCTGAGCCAAACGCTCCGGGTGGTGCGCGTGCATCGCCCGGAGCCCATGCTAGAGTTGATCCGAGAGTAACCAGCGCGGTGGCATGAGCCAGAGACAGTCCGATCCCCAGTCAGAGGCGGAATTGCTTGCAGCCTATGCCGCAGGCGAGCACGCCGCCGCGCGCGCATTGGCGCAGGCCCTGACGCCGCTGGTATACGCCCATGCGGTGCGCATGCTGAACGACCGGGCCGAGGCCGAGGACGTGGCGCAGGACGCAATGCTGCGCCTGTGGCGTCACGCGGCGGGATGGGACGCGCAGGGCGCGGCCTCCGTTCGCACCTGGCTTTACCGGGTGACGGCGAATCTCTGTATCGACCGGCTGCGCAAGACGCGGCCCGTCGGCTTGCCGGAGGACAGCGAAATGGCAGATGGCAAACCGGGTGTCGAGGCGCAGCTTCAGGCGCGGGAACGGCAGATGGCGCTGGAAGATGCGCTGATGCACTTGCCGGACCGCCAGAGGCAGGCGGTTGTGCTGCGCCATATAGACGGGCTGGGCAATTCCGAGATCGCCCGGATCATGGACATCGGCCCGCGGGCCGTGGAAAGTCTGACCGCGCGGGGCAAACGGGCCTTGACCGCGCGTCTGAGCGGTCAGCGCAAGATTTTGGGGTATATGGATGACACAGTCGAAACCTCCTCTTGACGATCCGCTTGAAGCGGCGTTGGCGCACGCACGGCAGGCGCGGCCAGAGATGCCCGATGGCCTGCTGGCGCGAGTGATGGCGGATGCGGAGGCCGAGATGCCCCAGCCCCGGCGCCTGCCGGTCTGGCGGCAAATCTTCGGCACCCTGGGGGGCTGGCCCGCGATGGCCGGGCTGGCGGCAACGGCCTGTGTGGGCCTTTGGGTTGGCGGCGCGATGCCCGATGACGTGATGTTTGCGTTCGATCCGGTGACCAGCGCTGCGCTGGAGACAGGGACCGGGTTGAGCGCGTTTGATCTTTTGCTGGTGGATGGCTGACATGGCGGACATAGCGAAACCCCGAACGCCCTTGTGGCTGCGCCTGACGTTGTTGGGGTCGCTCGCATTGAACCTCCTGGTGATCGGCGCGGTCGCGGGTGCCGTCGTTTTCGGCGGGTCGGAGCACCGGACCCTGCGGGATCGCGGCGATCCGGCGCCCGTCTTTATCCGGGCGCTCGATCCGGCGGACCGGCGCGCGCTCCGGCAGGATCTTCTGGAAAACCTGCGCGATACGGGGCGCGACCGGGGCGGCATGATCGAGGATTTCCGGACCAGCCTTGCGGCGCTGCGCGAGACACCCTTTGATGCGGAGGGTTTTGCCGCCCTCCTGGCGGATCACTCCGCGCGCCGGGCGCAGCGAGACGCGATCGGCCGCGCGGCGCTGGCCCAACGGATCGCCGCGATGAGCGACGCCGAGCGCGCCGCCTATGCCGCCCGGATCGAGGACAGTCTGGAAAAGATGGCCGAGCGGGTGCGCCGGTAGCGGGTGAAGCCGGTCAGGTCATGCCCTGCGTGACCGCGTCAACCGCGCGGGCCGGCAGCCGTTCGAAATCCTGCTGACCGGCCACTTCGATACGGTTGCGACCGTTTCCCTTGGCGAGGTAGAGCGCGTTGTCAGCCGCGCGCATCAGCGCGCGTGTCGACAGGCGGTCCGTGCGGCCGGCATGTGCAAGCCCGATGCTGATCGTGGCCCGCACATGGGGTCCGTCCTCGATGCGTTTCGGCGACGCGGCGACGCGGTTG
This sequence comes from Marivita sp., assembly GCA_041685125.1. Lineage (GTDB taxonomy): Bacteria > Pseudomonadota > Alphaproteobacteria > Rhodobacterales > Rhodobacteraceae > Marivita. The sequence continues at coordinate 17,720 of JAWLGI010000037.1, forward strand.
CCAAGGCGCTGGGCGATGCTGCGGGCCTGGCCGGGGCCGACATCGTGCAGGACGATCAGGAATTCCTCGCCGCCGTAGCGCGCGATGAAGTCGCCGTCGCGCAGGTTGGATTTCAGCAGTGTCGCGACATGCGCAAGGATGTCGTCTCCTGCCGCGTGACCGTGGTTGTCGTTGATCGCCTTGAAATGGTCGATGTCGGCGATCAGCAGGGCGAGGGGGCGTGGATGTTCGGCCAGTGCGCGGTCCAGCCGGGTCAGGTATGCGTCCATCGCCTGCCGGTTGTTGAGCTTGGTCGTCGGGTCGGTATAGGCCAGTTCGTTGAGCTGCCTGGCCGCTTTTCGCGCGCGATCTGAGTCTTGCTTGCGGCGGGCGAGCCGGCTGATCCGGACGGCCAGTTCGGCGGGTGTTACCGAATGCGGCACATGATCATCTGCGCCGAGATCGAGCGGAGACGCCGCCGGAGCGCCCCTGTCGGACACAAAAAGGAAGCGCGCGTGGCGGCTGTCGGGATGGGTCAGAAGCGCGCACAGAAGGTCGCGTGCATCCGGCCCCGATCCGGATTCCACGATCACGAAGACGTCCGCTTCCGGATCCGGTGTGCGGCGGGCCGACAGGGCGGTGACGACATTGGCACGCACGCCGCTGTCTTCCGGCATCGCCGCGATGCGGGTGGTCATGTCCTGTGTGCCGCCCGTGGCAATGACGCTGGCGATTGTTTTGGGGGTAAAGTCCTGCCGGGCTTCGGCAAGGCCGGTGGCGAGGCCCTGCTTTTGACGCTGCGTGTCCTCTGTCGTTTGGCGGATGCGCATGAAATTGCGCAGTCGCGCCCGCAGGTCGGAGGCATCCGAGTGGTGGTCGATCACGTCATGCGCGCCCGCGCTCAGCGCGCTGATCCGGGCCGAATGGTTTTCGCGGGCCACCGCCACCACGATCGTGGTCAGTTGGGTGCAGGCATTGGCGCGCAGGGCCTTGCAGACCTGCCTGAGCCGCAGCCCCGGCAGATCATCGGCGAGGATCACCACATCGGGCGGATCGTGCTGAAGCCGCATCAATCCGTCCTGCAGCGTGTCGGCCAGATCAACCGCGTAGGCGGCGGTGTCCAGTTGCGCGCGCAGATGGATGCGCCGGTTCGACAGGGCGTCGATGATGAGGACGTGACCGGACACGAAGCCTCCGTGTTGGGACAGGTGTTAAGACTTTGCTCATCAATTCATTGCCGCTATTGGTTAAGAAAGAGTTTGGGAAATATCTAAAAATGACGCTTTCGGAAGATGGAGCACAGCAGGTCGCCATCACGGCAATCGCTTGGCTGGCCGGGAATGAGGATCTCTTGCCGGTGTTCATGGGGTCCACGGGCGCGGATGAGGCGGCGTTTCGCACGGGCCTGGGCAACCCGGACTTCCAGGCCTCGGTTCTGGATTTCATCCTGATGGACGATGCCTGGGTGGTCGCGTTCTGCGACAACGAAGGCATCCCCTATGATCGCCTGATGCAGGCACGCGCGGCGTTGCCGGGTGGCCAGCAAGTGCATTGGACATGACGCGCCGCGATATCGGGGCCGTGCTGTTCGACAAGGATGGCACGCTCTTTGATTTCGGGGCGACGTGGAATGGCTGGGCCGCGAAGTTGCTCTTGCAACTGGGCGAGGGTGACCGGGCGCGCGCCGCAGAGCTGGGCCGGTTGATCGGCTATGACCTGGAGGCATCGCGGTTTTCGCCCGACAGTTTCGTGATCGCGGGCACGCCGGACGACCTTGTCGATGTGCTGTCGCCAGAGTTCCCGGACCTGACACGCTCTGATCTTGTCACCCGGATCAACCTCGAGGCCGCCGCCGCGCGACTGGTCGAAGCGGTGCCATTGCGCCCGTTGCTGGACCAGTTCCGTGCGCGGGGATTGCGCCTTGGCGTGGTGACCAACGATGCCGAGGCACCGGCCCTTGCGCATCTGGACGCGGCGCGCGTGCGTGACAGGTTCGATTTCATCGCCGGGTCGGACAGCGGCTACGGGGCCAAGCCGGCGGCGGGCCCGCTCTTGGCGTTCAGCGAGGCTGTTGGCGTCCCGCGGGAGCGCATCATCATGGTCGGGGACAGCACGCATGACCTTGTCGCGGGGCGCGCCGCCGGGATGTGGACCGTGGCCGTGCTGACGGGCCTCGCGGGACACGAGGATCTGTCGCCCCACGCCGATGCGGTGCTGCCCGATATCGGGCATCTTCCCGAGTGGCTTGGCCTCGGGGCCGCGTAGCGCGGTCAAAAAGCGACCGGATCCGTCGTATTTCGACAGGATATCCGATCTGCGCGATGCCTAGCTGGAGCGGCAACGCAGGAGGTTTCACATGGCCGATGTCATCCCGCGCAAACGTCGCAGCGGTGGCCGATCCGGAAATGCCGTGCGGCGCGGCACCGCGGCGATCGACCAGCTGCCCTGGTGCGTGCCGCGCAACATCGACCGGCCGACCGAACCGTTGACCGATGAGGGCGTGGCGCGGCTTCACGACACCGCGATGACGATTCTCGAAGAAATCGGGATCGAGTTCCTCAATCCCGAGGCGGCGCGACTCCTGCGCGCGGCAGGCTGTACCGTGACGGGGGAAAACGTGCGCATGGACCGCGCGTTCGTGATGGAGCACGTCCGCAAGGCGCCGCCGTCCTTTACCATCACACCGCGCAACCCGGACCGCCGGATCGTGATCGGTGACGGGCATATCGTGTTTGGGAACGTGTCATCGCCGCCGAATTACTGGGACATGGAGATGGGCCGTAAGCTGCCGGGCACGCGCGAGATGTGCCGCAACCTGCTCAAGCTGTCGCAGTATTTCAACTGCATCCATTTCGTCGGCGGCTACCCGGTGGAGCCGGTCGATGTGCACGCAAGCGTCCGGCATCTGGATGTGCTGTATGACAAGCTGACACTCTGCGACAAGGTTGCCCATGCCTATTCGCTGGGCAAGGAGCGGGTCGAGGACGTAATGGAGATGGTGCGGATTGCCGGTGGCCTCAGCCATGCGGAGTTCGAGGCCACCCCGCGCATGTATACCAACATCAACAGCACCTCGCCGCTCAAGCATGACTACCCGATGCTGGACGGTTGGATGCGCTGCGCCGCGCGCGGGCAGGGCTGCATCGTGACGCCGTTCACGCTGGCCGGCGCGATGGCTCCGGTGACGATGGCCGGGGCCGTGGCGCAATCCTTGGCCGAGGGGCTGAGTGCCATCGTGCTGGCGCAGATCGTGCGACCGGGTGTGCCCTGCGCCCTTGGCACCTTCACCTCGAATGTCGACATGAAATCCGGCGCGCCCGCCTTCGGCACACCCGAATACATGCGGGCCACCCAGATGACCGGGCAGATGGCGCGGTTCTATGCTCTGCCGATGCGGTCTTCTGGGGTGTGCGCGGCCAACGTCCCGGACGGGCAAGCCATGTGGGAGACCGAGCACAGCCTTTGGGCCGCGATCCAATCGGGCTCCAACATGGTCTATCATGCCGCCGGCTGGCTCGAAGGCGGGCTGATCGCCAGCCCGGAAAAGTTTGTCATGGATTGCGAGGTGATCCAGCAGATGATCCGCTACATGGATCCGATGATCTGTGACGTCAGCGATGACGGGCTGGGCCTTGACGCGATCAGGGAGGTCGGCAGCAATGGCCATTTCTTTGGCACGCAACACACACAGGACCGCTATACGACGGCGTTCTACCAACCCTTTCTGTCCGACTGGAAAAATTACGAAGCCTGGGAAGCCGCGGGCGGCGTTTGGACCACCGAACGCGCGCATGTGACCTACAAGGCGGTCCTTGACGATTTCGAGCCCCCGGCGATGGACCCGGCGATCCGGGAAGAGCTGGAGGCCTTTGTGACCCGTCGCAAGCAAGAAGGGGGCGCACCAACCGATTTCTAGGGGTCAGACCCGAAGCAGATTCGGGACCCGGTTTTGCGCGCCCCGGCTGCGGCTGAAAATGGGTAAGATTTTAGAGGTTTGCGGAATTTTAAGATTGCCATGTGATCCTGCGCGGCAAGGTAAAGGCACAGGGTATGCATGGATTGATCTTTCGCACGGTTGAGGCGTTCGTTTCAGACGCGTTCGGGCCAGGGCCCTGGCAGGACGCTGTGGCAATCGCGGGGCTCGAGGTCCGCGCATTCGAGGCCATGCTGCAATATGATCCGGCGTATTTTCCAAGGCTGCTGGACGGCTGCGCCGAAGCGTTGGATCGCCCCAGATCCGTGATCCTTGAAGACATCGGGGCATATCTGATCACGCATCAGAACCATGCTTCGGTGCGGCGGTTGATGCGGTTCGGTGGCGATACCTATTCCGAACTGCTTCATTCGCTGGACGAATTGCCGGGGCGAACACGGCTCGCGGTGTCTGGTCTGGACCTGCCGCAGATCAACATACGCGAACCGATCCCGCATCAGTTCGTCATCACATGCCACGGCGACCCGGCCGGGTTCGGCCATGTCCTGGTGGGCCTGTTGCGCGCGATGGCGGATGATTACGGCACATTGGCGGTGCTGGAGCATCGTGGCGTCCGGGACGCGGCAGAGGTGATCGAGGTCGCGGTGGTCGAAGCCGCCTTTTCCGAGGATCGCGGATTCATGCTCGCCGACCGCGCGGAGGATGCGCTGGCATGATCACTGCACTGGACCTTCTGACCCGGCTGCGCCCCTTGCATGTGTGCGTCGGGCGCACAGGCCATATCCGGCAAGTGGGCCACAGCCTTGCCAAGCTGGGGGCCGGAGACCTGACCGGCCTTCGCTTTCTCGAGGTGTTCGAGGTTCTGCGCCCCGCGCAGCCATCCGGCATGGCGGCGCTGCGATCGCTTTCGGGGCAGGTATTGCGGCTGCGGTTGCGGGCCGAGCCGGAAATGACCCTGCGCGCGTTGGTGGTTGAAGACGGGGCAGAGGGTGTGATCCTGGACCTGTCCTTCGGCATCGCGGTGATCGAGGCGGTGCAGCGCTTCGGTCTGACGGCGCGGGACTTCGCGGCAAGCGATCTGGCGGTGGAGCTTCTCTTCCTGCAAGAGGCCAAATCGAGCGCGATGGCCGCCTCTTTCAGCTTGAACGCGCGGCTTGACGGCGCGCGGCTTGCGGCTGAAACCGAAGCCATGACAGATGGGCTGACGGGTCTGCACAACCGCCGTGCGCTGGACGGTGCGCTGGGCCGCCTGGGACAATCCGACACGCATTTCGCGGTGCTGCAGATGGACCTCGATCGCTTCAAGCAGGTGAACGACACGCTGGGCCATGCAGCGGGTGATGCCGTGCTCAGGCGCGTGGCATCGAGTCTGCGCGCGCAGACACGGCAGGATGATCTGGTTGTGCGCACCGGCGGCGATGAATTCCTGGTTGTCTGTCCC
>JAWLGI010000038.1:0-17112 GCA_041685125.1 Marivita sp.
TCCGGCATGTCCGCCTTGATCAGCTTGATCGCATCGAAAAAGGCGTTGGCATAATCGTTATGCTCCTCGATCCCCGTCGCCACGGCAAAGATGTTGGGATCAAAGATGATGTCCCAGGGCTGGAACCCCGCCTTGTCCACCAGCAGGTCATAGGAGCGGCGGCAGATCTCGTATTTGTGCTGCGCGGTCTCGGCCTGGCCGTTCTCGTCAAAGGCCATGACGACCACGGCAGCGCCGTAGCGGCGCACCGTGCGCGCCTGTTCGAGAAAGGCCGCCTCGCCCTCCTTGAGCGAAATGGAGTTGACCACCGCGCGGCCCTGCACGCATTTCAGACCGGCCTCGATCACCTCGAACTTGGAGCTGTCGATCATCACCGGCACGCGCGAAATGTCGGGCTCCGACGCGATCAGGTTGAGGAAGGTGACCATCGCCTGTTCGGAGTCGAGCAGCCCCTCGTCCATGTTCACGTCGATGATCTGGGCGCCGTTCTCGACCTGGTCACGCGCCACGTCGAGCGCGGTGCCATAGTCGCCCTCCATGATCAGCTTCTTGAACTTGGCCGACCCGGTGACATTGGTGCGCTCACCGATATTGATGAAACTGGAAACACTGCTCATGCCGCGTCCTCCTGAATGGCGCCCGGCGCTTCGAACATTTCAAGCCCCGACAGGCGCATCCGCCGCACCGTCGGCGGGATCGCGCGCGGCGGCTTGCCGGCGACCGCCTCGGCGATGGCTTGGATATGCTCGGGCGTGGTGCCGCAGCAACCGCCGACGATGTTGACCAGCCCCGCCTCGGCCCAGTCGCCCAGATGCGCGGCGGTCTCTTCCGGTGTCTCGTCATAGCCGCCCATCTCGTTGGGCAGGCCCGCGTTGGGATAGGCGCTGACGCGGGTATCGGCCACTTCGGACAGGGTCCGCACATGCTGGCGCATCTCGTCGGCCCCCAAAGCACAATTCAGGCCGATCGAGAACGGCCGCGCGTGGCTCATGGAGACCCAGAACGCCTCGGGCGTTTGCCCCGTCAGCGTGCGGCCCGAACGGTCGGTGATGGTGCCCGAGATCATCAGCGGCGGCACGTCCAGCCCTTCGTCTTTCAGGCTGTCGATGGCGAAAAGTGCTGCCTTGGCGTTGAGCGTGTCAAAGATCGTCTCGACCAGCAGCAGGTCCACCCCGGCCTCGATCAGGGCGCGCGCGGCCTCGCCATAGGCGCGGGCCAGGTCGTCGAAGGTGACGGCGCGATAGCCCGGGTCGTTCACGTCCGGGCTGATGCTGGCGGTCTGGTTGGTCGGCCCGATCCCGCCGGCGACCCAGCGGGGCCGGTCGGGTGTGGCCACGGCCTCTGCGGCCTCGCGTGCGAGCCGCACGCTTTCCGCGTTCATCTCTGCGGCAAGGCTCTGCATGCCGTAATCCGCCTGGCTGATCGCATTGGCGCCGAAGGTGTTGGTGCACAGGATATCCGCGCCCGCCTCGAGAAAGGCAGTGTGAATGTCGCGGATCATCTCGGGCTGCGTCAGGCTCAGCAATTCGCTGTTGCCGCCCACGTCGCTTTTCCAGTCGGCAAAGCGCGTGCCGCGGTACACCTCCTCGCCCGGTTTGTGCTGCTGGATCATGGTGCCCATGGCCCCGTCCAGCACCAGGATGCGGTCTGCGGCATGGGCCGTGATGTCGGTCTCGGTCATCTGGTCTCTCCTCAAGCGGCGCTCTCGGCCGCGATATCCGGCGTCAGCCCAAGCGCGCGGCACACCGCGAGGCTGACTTCGGGTCGATTGAGCGTATAGAAATGGAACTCGGACAGGCCCGCGTCCAGTAAAAGCCGGCATTGTTCCGTGGCGACAGTGGTGGCGACCATGGCGCGGGTCTCGGGCGCGTCGTCCAGCCCGTCGAACATCCGCGCCAGCCAGTCGGGCACAGAGGCGCCGCACATGGCCGAGAACCGCTTGATCCCGGCGAAATTCGTCACCGGCATGATTCCGGGAACGATGGGTGCCGTGATGCCGGCGGCGCGGGCCCGGTCCACGAAGCGCAGGATCACATCTGTATCAAACGCGTATTGCGTGATCGCCCTTGCCGCGCCCGCATCCAGCTTGCGCTTGAGGTGATCCAGATCGGCCTGGGCACTCGCGGCCTCGGGGTGAACCTCCGGGTAGGCGGCGACCGAGATGTCGAAATCGGCCACCCGGCGCAACCCAGCCACGAGTTCGGCCGCGTCGCCATACCCATCGGGCGCAAGGCTTTGCCCCTCGGGCAAGTCGCCGCGCAGGGCCACGATCCGGGTGATGCCCTTGTCGTGCAGACCCTTGGCCAGCCGGTCGACCTCGTCCCGGCTGGCGCCCACGCAGGTCAGGTGATGGGCCACCGGGCGTCCGGTGCGCGCGCCGACCATGTCTACCACGCGGGCGGTGCGATCGCGGGTGCTGCCACCCGCGCCATAGGTTACCGAAAAATAGTCGGGATCGGCACCCGCCAGTTGATCGACGGCGCGCGTCAGCGCTGCTTCACTCGCATCGGTCTTGGGCGGGAACAGCTCGAAAGACACAGTGGCGAGGGCATCGGGATTGGTCCCGGTCATGCGGTATTCTCCAATTGCAAAGGCACAAGGATGAGATATGTGCCGGGGCGCATTCGACCACCCCGGCGCGCCATGTCACGCAGGCTTGCGGAAGTGCTGAACGCCCCAGGCAAGATGACCGTCATCGGCGGCCTTCACCCAGTTTTCCAGCCCCACGGCCATCTTGTCGAGATACTCCGCCGAGGCTCCGGCCTCGCGCAGTTTGGCGTAGTTGGCGATCAGCTCTTCGCGAACGCGGGAATAATGCGCGCGCAGGTCGCTCACCGCTTCCTCCTGTTCTACGGTCTCGAAGCCAATCGCCTCTGCCGCCTCGCGGTAAAACCGGGGTGACCCAAGGTCATTGAGCTGCAGGCGATCATAGACGGGCTGCAGCACCGCCGGGTCAGCGGTGTCGGCTTGCATCGGGTCCGTGAAGATCAGGTGCCCGCCGGGCTTGAGCACGCGCCACGCCTCGGCCAGCACATTGGCGCGCTGATCGGAATGCAGGAAAGCGTCCTGGCTCCAGACCACGTCACAGCTGGCGTCGGGCTCCGGCACGTCTTCGAACACGCCGTGGCGCACCGTGATCTTCCCGGTCAGCTTGGCCGCGCGGATCTTGCCAAGGTTGTACTCGTTCTGGGTCTCCGAAATGTTGAGGCAGACCGCCTCGCAGCCGGTCTTGCGGACCAGTGTGCGCATGGCCCCACCATAGCCCGCGCCCATGTCCAGCACCCGTGCCGAGGCGTCCAGGGTTGGCAGCCGGTCGATCATCGACTCGATGGTCCGGTCCGAGGCGGTGCGAATGTCGGGCGTTTCGGCATAGCGGCCGATATGCAGGTCCTCGCCGCCCCAGATCGTGGAATAGAACGTATCCGCGTCATCGCTGTCATAGTAGTCCTCGGTGATGTCGCGGATGTCCTCCTTGCCATCTTCCGAAGTCCCCCACCGCACCAGGTGCATCGCCGATTTCTCGGCCACGTGGATGAAGAAATCCGGATCATCCTCGGCATAGGTTTCCTGGAAATCGCCATAGGTGCGGACCCGCTCGAACCCGGCCTCCGACAGCAGGCGGCGCATGTAATTCTTGCGGATCGGGCACATGTTGAGCGTGTAGGACGACCCGTCGGGGAAGGAATACCGCATCCGGCACAGCCCCTCGTCAACGTGATCCGGCTCCGCCGTGACCTTGTCGCCGCAATAGTAATACCTGTGCTTGGTCGAATACCCGCGGTCAAGCATGGCGTCGTAATTGCGCTGATCCAGGATCAGCAGCCCGTCATGCTTGAGCGCGGCATAGAACTCCGCCAGCGCGCGGCGGCGTTCGGATTCCCTGTGCAGATGGGTGAAAGAATTGCCCAGGCAGACAATCGCGTCGTATTTGCCGTTGATGTCACGGTTGAGCCAGCGCCAATCGGCCTGCGCGGTCTTGAGGATCAGACCCCGCGCCTGCCCGTTCTCGAAAGCCTTGGCCACCATCGAGGCCGCGCCATCGGACGCCGTCACATCAAAGCCCGCCTCGGTCAGCCGGACCGAGTGAAAACCCGTGCCGCAGGCGACGTCAAGCACCCGCTCCTTGCCGCGGGCGCGCAGGATGTCGATGAAGAACTGGCCTTCGCTCTCGGCGCGACCCGCCCAATCGATCAGCTCGTCCCACTTGTCGACAAAGGTCCTGACATATTCCTTGCGGTAATGATCGGTCTCGCGATCAGCCAGCGGGTCCTCGCTGTAAACCTGATCGGTCATTGTCAATTCGGCGTTTTCGGCCATCGGATCGGTCATGTCTGTCTCCAGTTTCGAACTGTCCCGTCACCGACGATCCAAGGGATTGCCGGCTGCGCGATATCGCGGCGCACGCCCCAAAGGCTGCACTTTTCGCTTTGTTCATTTCGATGTTCGCCGCGGCTCGCGTGATCCCACCGCGGGATGCAGTGTGGTCGGGCCCGTAGCCTATACAGGTCACCGCCAAGCTGATCGTCAGCTCAGCACAAACCCAAGGCGTTCACGGTGCCATCCAACCTGTGCGCCTAGCATCACGAACCAATTGCGACGGTTCAACCCCCATTTGCGACATTATTGCTAAGTCAATGATTTGCAGGGATAAAAAGTCGGCCCACGGGTTTCGCGACTCCGAAATGGTCCATCCGCGACACAACGGGCCGACCGGAGGATGCCCCAAGACCTGCACCCGCGTCACCGCTCTCGCATGACGGGCGGCGCGCAGAGCGAACTGGAAATCATCACATGATTTCAGAGGCATCCGCCTCGCGCCGGTCGCAAACGCACCGCCTGTGAAATCGCCTGTGAATCAGCCGCGTGCCTGTCGCAGCTGCCAGGCGCGCAGCGCGGCAACCACGAGATCAGGGCATTCCGCAAAGGGCAAATGCCCTGCCGGCACCATCCGCGCAAAGCCTTCGGACGCGCCACGGATGATCCCGATCTGGTGCTCGGGCGGCACGATCGGATCTCGCGACCCGATGATGGCGAGAACCGGACACCCGACCTGCGCCAACCCGGCCTCGAAATCCGCGTTCAGCACCCACATCGCCGTTGCATAAAGCGCGCTTGGATCACATGCGCTCAACTGCGCACGCATCGCCTCGGGCGCGGGCACCTCGACCTTGCGGTTCGCCGCTGCCAGGGCATAGCCCTTTTGAAACCTCCCGGGCGACGACAACCACGTCGACATGCCCGCGCGAAACGCCATCTCTCCGAGCATCGGCACCGAAAAGAACCGCGCCCCCGGATCGAACACACGGCCCCGGTCGCCCTTCGTCAGCGCCCCGATCAGGACAAGACTCTCGGCCAGATCGGGATATCTCTGCGCCAGCAACAGCGCCACCATCCCACCGGTCGAATGTCCGATCACCAGCACCGGCATCCCTCCGAACCGCTCGCGGAGCTGCTCCGCCAAACGGTCAATCCAGGCGCCATTTTCCAACTCTTGCGCAACGGTGTCTGCATCATCGCCGGGCACGTGCCCCGGCAGATCAAACACGGCCATACGATCGGGGTGCCAATGAAGACGGTCGATCATCGTCTCCCAGATGTGATGCGTCTCCAGCAAACCGGGAAGCAGAACAACCGGCGGAACAGATATGGGATCGGACATGAGCGCAAGCCTCTCTCGACGCACCTGCTCCAGGCGACATCGCAATATTCACCGCCATCGGCCCATCGTCAACGCCCGCACCGGTCGGCCTCAGCCGGCGACCGCTTGCATCGCGATGGCACCTATATACATCGCCAAGAGCAAGACGCTTTCCCGTCCAATCCCGCCGGGTCCCTGCTTTTCACGGAACAACAGCCCCAGCAACAGCACACCCGTCATCAGCATTGCCGTCGCCAGCCAGAACAGGTCCGGCGATCCAATCGCGTGGTACAGCGACCCATCGCGATATCCGAAATCCGACACAGTCAGGAAAAGGATGTCGAACGTGTTGCCCCCGATGATCCCGCCGACCGCCAATTGCAACGCGCCGCGCCGCACGGCGGCAAGCGTGGTCACAAGTTCAGGCAGAGAGGTCACAACGGCCGTCATCAATGCCCCCACAAGGGTCGCGGAAACACCCAGTCTCTCGGTCAATTGGCCGCCGACCTGCGAAATTACCCAGCCCGCAACGCCCATGACCAACATCAAGGCGAGGAACTGCACGACCAAAGCGCGCGCGGACCGGTCGGGGCTGTCCTCTTCATCCGGCACATCATCGCGGGTTTCCTCGGTCCACACCGGCCGCCACATGGGCGCTTCGCGCAGACGCGACGTCGCCACCACGCCGACAGCGTATATCCCGACCAGCGCGAGAGATGCCGGATGTACGCCGAACACCGCGAAATCCGGTGTCGTAAAGGCGGCAAAGGGCACCGCCAGCATCAGCATCAAAAGCCCGCATTGGAATACATTGGCCAGTTCTGCCGCCGCATGTTCCAGGTTGGCACGCCGGTGCAGCAGGTCCGCCAGTGCCAGGAATGCCGTCTGCGCCGCGATCCCACCGATCCCGTTGGCAAATGCCAGGGACGCCCGGCCATCCAGCGCCGAGCTCAAGGAAACGATGGTGCCGGAAAAGGACGTGGCGGCACCCAGAAGAACCCCGCCGATCAGCGCTTCACCGAAACCGGTGCGATCCGCGATCCGATCCGCAAGATCCGTCATCCTCAGACCGGCAAAAAGGACGACAACCGCCGCGATCGCGCCAAGGATCAGCAGCAGGGACAGGGAACTTGAAGCAAACACCAAGCTCAACGCGCAATCCCCGCTTGGGTTTCCTGCAAAATCCTGTTTTCGGAACCCCGAACACGAACGCCACGTTGGCCTTGCAGATCACCGCGTGCACCAAGGATCTGACATGACCCGCCAAGGCCCCGAAACTGTCCTGACAGGTGTAAAGGCCAAACCGCTCATCTGGCTTGTCGGCGTGATCTGCCTTGTCCTGTCGTTCTGGGTGCTCTCGGCCATGGCGGTTGTGGTTGTTCCGGTGGTCTTTGCCGTTCTGATCACGCTGCTTGTCGCACCGCTGGACGAATGGTTCCGGCGGTCCTTGCCGCGCGGGCTCGTCTGGGCGGCACATCTCATCGTGATGCTTCTGATCGTGGCCGTCGTCATCATGGTGTTCGGTGCGCTCTATTTTGCCGGCCAGCAAACCCTGCAAGCGATGCCCAGCATCACCGACGAATTGAACGCGCTCGTGCCTCAGAGCAGCGCGCAGCCGCGGGACGAAACGCTCCCGTTCGGCGAAGAATTAGGCGCGATCTGGGGCAACGCAGGAAGCAATTTCGCCGACTGGCTTGTCCAACGGGCGACCACCTTTGCAAGCTCTGCCGTCACAATGACAGGCGCCTTCATCACCGCCTTGCTCATCGTGTTCTTTCTGGTCCTTCTGATGCTGATCGAAATGCCGCGCTGGCGGTCCAAGACATGCGATCTGCTCTCGGACGAAAATGCGCAGACCTGGCATGACACGATCCGCAGCATTTCCTGGCGCCTGCGAAAATTTCTTTACGTGCGCACCCTGATCGGCCTGCTGCAGGCGGCTCTCTACACCGGCTGGCTTGCCCTCTTCGGTCTGGATTTGCTGGTGGTCTGGGCCGTCCTGACCTTCATCCTGACCTATATTCCCAATATCGGGTCCATCATTTCCGGCCTGCTGCCGGTGCTCTATGCCTTTCTCGTGCTGGACCCGCTCACGGCCTTCTGGATCGGGGCCGGTATTTTCGCCATCGAACAGGTCGTGGGCAATTTCATCGACCCACGGTTGCTGGGCCGGCAGTTCATGCTGTCGCCGGTGATCATCCTGATCGCGCTGATGTTCTGGAGCTGGATCTGGGGCGTTGCGGGCGCGTTCCTGTCCACACCTCTGGTACTGTGCTTGCTCGTTGTGTTCCACTCGATCGACTCGCTGCGCCCCGCCGCACTTTTTCTCAGCAACCAGTCCAGCATGGACCATCTGGACCGCGCCCTGTCAGACTGACGCGCGGCGGCGGGCAACCACCGGACAGAGACGATCCCGCCAACCTGTTTTTCCGAATGAAAAAGGCCGGCGAAGCGCAAGACTTTGCCGGCCCAATTGTTAACAAGTGGTTAATCCGTCCCGGTAAACCCTTGATATCTCGTGCCGTCACAGCGTCCCACGCGTGAGACGGGGCGGATCAAACGTGCCGTTCAACCATCATTTTCTTGATCTCTGCAATCGCCTTGGCCGGGTTCAGCCCCTTCGGACAAGTCTTGGCGCAGTTCATGATCGTGTGGCAGCGATACAGCTTGAACGGATCTTCCAACTCATCGAGCCGCTCTCCGGTCGCCTCGTCCCGGCTGTCGATGATCCAGCGATACGCATGCAAAAGCGCGGCCGGTCCAAGATAGCGGTCGCCGTTCCACCAGTAGGATGGGCACGCCGTGGAACAGCAGGCACACATCACGCATTCATAAAGCCCATCAAGCTTCTTGCGATCCCCGATCGACTGCTTCCATTCCTTGGCAGGCCGGTTCGTCTTGGTCTCCAACCACGGCATGATCGACGCATGCTGGGCATAGAAGTGGGTCAGGTCCGGGATCAAATCCTTCACCACCGGCATGTGCGGCAGCGGATAGATTTTCACGTCGCCGTCCACCTCATCAAGACCATAAATGCAGGCCAGCGTGTTGATCCCGTCGATATTCATCGCGCAAGACCCACAAATGCCCTCGCGGCAGGACCGGCGGAAGGTGAGCGTCGGATCGATCTCGTTCTTGATCTTGACCAGCGCGTCGAGGACCATCGGCCCGCATGTATCGAGGTCCACGTAATACGTGTCCACGCGGGGGTTTTCCCCGTCATCCGGGTTCCAGCGATAGATGCTGAACTTGCGGACATTGGTGGCTCCGTCCGGCTTGGGCCAGGTCTTGCCCGTGCGGATCGTCGAATTCTTGGGGAGCGTCAGTTGAACCATGTCTCTCTCCTTAGCGAAGCAATGCTGGCAGCCCCTCGGCCGCCAGGCAAGTCAATGTCTCGGGTTTCGAGACGATATCCGTGACGATTTGCGCCGTGCTTTCCGTCGGGCCACCCACGCTGTCGAGCGCCAGCGCCCGGATCTGCACGGCGCTGGCATTGTCGATCACACAGTCCAGGGTCGGTTCCAGCGGCACGCCGGGAAACTGCTCGACCAGCACCGGCGTGATCGCCGAACGCGCGGCGTCGCGCGCGATCCTGTCCTGCTGCTGCACCGAACAGCCTGCGACAGCCAGAGCCATGACGAGGGAAAGCGCAAGGCGCATCAGAATGTCCGTTCCTTGGGCGCGATTTTTGTAACCGCGATGCCGCCCTCCTGTTCGGTGGTCAAAGGATCGGTCAGGACCGGTCGGTAGCTGAGTTTTGTCTTGGCCCCGTCAACCCGCGCGATGGTGTGGACACGCCAGTTCGTGTCGTCCCGATCGCCGTGATCCTCATGCGCGTGCGCACCACGGCTTTCCTTGCGGGCCTCCGCGCCAGCGATGGTGGCCAGGGCGTTGGGCATCAAGTTGGTCAGCTCCAAGGTCTCCATGAGGTCCGAGTTCCAGACGAGACTCCGGTCGGTGACATTCAGATCATCGACCTTCGCTGCAATGGCGCTCATTTTTTCCAGACCATCCTTCATCGTCTTGGCGGTACGGAACACGGCGGCATCAGCCTGCATCGTCTTCTGCATCTCGAGTCGGAGTTCGGCTGTCGGTACAGTTCCCTTGGCGTTGCGCAAGCTGTCGAAACGGTCGAATGCCTTGTCCACTGACGTGGTGTTGGTTTCCGGAACCGCTGTTTCCGGATCGACAACCTTGCCCGCGCGAATGGCGGCGGCGCGGCCGAACACAACAAGGTCGATCAACGAGTTCGAGCCCAGACGGTTCGCCCCGTGAACGGATGCGCAGCCCGCCTCGCCCACGGCCATGAGGCCCGGAACAACAGCATTCTGATCGTCCTTGGACGGGTTCAGCACCTCACCCCAGTAGTTGGTCGGAATGCCGCCCATGTTGTAGTGTACCGTTGGCAGAACCGGGATCGGTTCCTTGGTCACGTCGACCCCGGCGAAAATCTTGGCGGATTCGGAAATGCCCGGCAGACGTTCGGCCAAAGCCTCTTTTGGCAGGTGCGACAGGTTCAGGTGGATGTGGTCGCTTTCCGCGCCCACGCCGCGCCCCTCGCGGATCTCCAGGGTCATGGACCGGGACACGTAATCCCGCGGTGCAAGGTCCTTGTAGTTGGGCGCGTAGCGCTCCATGAAGCGTTCGCCTTCGGAGTTGGTCAGGTACCCGCCTTCACCGCGCGCGCCTTCGGTGATCAAACATCCGGAGCCATAGATGCCGGTCGGGTGGAACTGCACGAATTCCATGTCCTGAAGCGGCAGGCCAGCCCGCGCCACCATGCCGCCACCGTCGCCTGTACAGGTATGCGCCGAGGTCGCACTGAAATAGGCGCGGCCATAGCCACCCGTGGCCAGCACCACCATCTTGGCGTTGAAGACATGCATGGTGCCATCGTCGAGTTTCCAGCAGACAACACCAGTGCAGCGCCCATCTTCGGACATGACCAGATCGATGGCGAAATACTCGATATAGAACTCGGCATTGTTCTTGAGCGACTGACCATAGAGCGTGTGCAGAATCGCGTGGCCGGTCCGGTCTGCCGCGGCACAGGTGCGCTGGACAGGCGGTCCGTCTCCGAATTCGGTGGTGTGGCCGCCGAAGGGGCGCTGGTAGATCTTGCCTTCCTCGGTGCGCGAGAACGGCACGCCGTAATGTTCAAGCTCGTAAACGGCCTTGGGCGCTTCGCGGGCCAGGTATTCCATCGCGTCCGTGTCGCCGAGCCAGTCAGACCCCTTGACGGTGTCGTACATGTGCCACTGCCAGTGGTCCGGGCCCATGTTCGACAGCGACGCGGCAATGCCGCCCTGCGCCGCAACCGTGTGCGACCGGGTCGGGAACACCTTGGTCACGCAGGCCGTGCGCAAGCCCTGTTCGGCCATCCCGAGCGTGGCGCGCAAGCCTGCGCCGCCCGCGCCGACGACCACGACGTCATATTCATGCGTCTCGTATTCGTATGCAGCCATAGTCTGTTTTGCTCCGATGTCTCAAAGGGCCATTTTGGCGATTGCAAAAACGCCCACGGCGGCCGCGCCGTAGCTAATGCAGGTCATGCCGAGGATCAGGATTTTTTCCCACACGCCATGAACATAGTCTTCGACCAGCGTCTGGAAACCGTCATTGAAGTGCTTGAAGCCGACGATCAGGGTCAACGCGGCGATGATCGCCGGGAAGGGACGCGCATAATAGGCCTGCACCTCTTCGAAGGACGATCCCAGAATTCCGCCAAAGGTGAACACGAAGAACGGGATCAGGATCAAAAGCGCCACGGACGATTTTTTCATCGCCCAGAAATGCTCCGTCCCGGATTTTGCTGCGCCCCAGCCGATGGCGCGTTTGCGGTCTGTCAGGAATGCCATGTGTCGCGCCTCACCAAAGGATGATTACAGAAAGAACGGTCAGGACACCGGAGCCGATCACGACGATCCAGCCGAGCATTTCGGCACGGTCGATTTCCAGCATCTTCGCATTGTCCCAGATCAGGTGCCGCACACCGGCGAGGGTATGATACCACAGCGCCCAGAGCGACAGAAACATCACGATGTCCCCGAACCAGCTTGTCACGAACCCATCCGCAACAGCGAAATATTCCGGCCCGGTCGACGCGGCGAGCAGCCACCAGACAATCAACACGGACGCGACGATCAGGGCGTTGCCGGTGATCCGCGTCAAGATCGACGTCACGGAGGTAAGCTGGGGGCGGTAGATTTGCAGGTGTGGTGACAGGGGCCGCTTGCCCCGATTAACGTCAGCCATGATCCGAGTCCTTTCCAGTTCCTGGGCACTGTTCTATTGTTTTTATAGGACGTGTCACGCAGACCATCCACCATGGGGCGCGGTTTTTTGGCGCAATTGGACAGATTCAGGGAATTTTGTGATCACACGCAGGAAATCAGTGATCACAAATTCCAAGTCTTCCGAAAATAGATGAAATCTCTCGGGTTTTTCTGATGTCGGCTCAATATCTCGTGGACCTGCACCAGCGAGATCACGTCTGAAAAGCCCAAGACGGGCCGCGCAGGCGCATGCGTGTCTCACACCGGCATCAGGACCCAGTAATCGAGGTCGAGCAACACATGCGGGAGGTATTTTCCCGTCTCGTCCTTGAGATCGAAGGACACCGGTTCCGAGGTCGCAACCAACCGCAAGCGGAGTGCACCCACCCCCGGCGCCCCGGTTTCGGCCTTGTCCAACACTTCTGACCAGGCGCGCACGGTTGTTCCGCTGAAACACGGGTTGGCATGTGCCCCGCCGTTCAGGCCGACAATCATCTGCGCGTTGGCAAGCCCATTGAAGGAGAGCGCGCGCGCCATGCTGATCACATGTCCTCCATAGACCAGACGCGCCCCATCAGATCGGAACATGGCATCGAAATGCACCTTGGCGGTGTTCTGCCAGAGCCGCGTCGCCATCATGTGCTCGGCCTCTTCGATGGTAACACCGTCCACATGATCGATCTTTTCGCCGATCAGGTAGTCGCCGAAACGATGCCGTTCTCCTGCGAGGTCAAAATCATAATTGGTAAAATCGAGACCCTTGGGGATCACGAGATCCTCTGCGGGTACCGCAGTTTGCAAATCCGGCACAACCGTGTCGGGCGCGGGCGCATCAGGGTCGCGTTTGCGGACCATGACCCAACGGACATATTCCATGACCAATTCGTCATTCTGATTGCGCCCGCGGGTGCGGACCCAGACCACCCCTGTCTTGCCGTTCGAGTTCTGCTTGACCCCGATCACCTCGGAGTCCGACCGCAACGTATCGCCTGGCCAGACCGGGGTGATCCAACGCCCCTCGGCATAGCCCAGATTGGCCACCGCGTTCAAAGAAACGTCCGGCACGGTTTTGCCAAAGATCACATGAAACGCGATCATGTCGTCCAAAGGGCTGAACGGCAAGCCGCATTCCTGCGCAAACTGGTCCGAGGAATAGAGCGCATGGCGCGCCGGGTAGAGCGAATGATAAAGCGCACGCTCTCCGGTTTTCACGGTCCGCGGCACCGCGTGGCGGATCACCTGCCCCACTGCGTAATCCTCGAAAAAGCGGCCTGCGTTGGTCTTGGTCATGCGTCACCTCGTGGGCCGGGCCGCTGCCCGGCGCTGTCTATTGCTGCCCCAGCCTCATGTCCGGGCTGTAGGGCGTATCGACATCCTTGGTCACCGCCTGCCCGCAGCGCATCACGCCATTGGCACCGTCATAGGCATAGGTGGGATCGCCATAAAGCGCCCACCCGTTGCCCAGAGCCTCTGACACCTTGTGGCAAAAGGCAGATGTGTCGTCTTCGGTTAAAAAGCGATAGATTTTCATGACTTACCTCGGAAACGGCCAAACGCCGAGCCAGGCGTGAATCGCGGCTATCAGCCCGAACGCGACAAGCGTGATCACGACGAGAAGGACATCTTTCTTTGCCTCGCCAGGCTGCGGGCGGTCCCAGACCGGTTCGGCGCGGTTGATCAGAATGACCTCCAGCACAGCCCAGGCCAACAATCCACCGAAAAGGATGATGGACGCGACATCGCCGTTGACCAGCAGGTGGGCAACGGCCCAAATCTTGACAGCGGTCAGTTGCGGATGCCGCATCTTGCCGCGCAGACGGCCTGTGGTGGCGCTCATGCCAAAGACGAAAATGGCGATCAGCATCAGCAGATTGTTGACATGCACAAGGAATGCCGGCGGATACCAGACGGGAATGAACTCCGCTCCGCGATAGCCCCAGATCATCAGGCCAAGACTGACCAGAAACGCGACGGTGACACCGATCTTGCCGGTGTCGCCCATCGCGGCGCGCTGCTCTGGCATTACGCGTTTGAAGATATGGGCCCCGACCCATAGCAGAAGTCCGAGAATTAGAAGACCCATCATGGCTTACCCCGCTTGGATGGTTTCGATTGTTTCTGCTTTTGCCAGTATTTCACGGGCCGTGGCAACGTGAAGATTTTCAACGATCTTGCCATCGACGACGGCAACGCCCTGTCCGCCTGCCTCGGCCTCCTCGAAAGCCGCGATCTGGCGCCGGGCCAGGTCAATCTCCTCCGGCGTCGGCGCAAAGGCGGTGTTGGCGATATCCACCTGCGCCGGGTGGATCAGCGTCTTGCCGTCAAAGCCCATGTCGCGGCCTTGGGTGCATTCGGCCATCAGCCCCTCGTCATCCTTGAACGCATTATAAACGCCATCGACGATCACCAGACCTTCGGCCTTGGCGGCGAGCAAACAGATCGAGAGCGATGTGAGCATCGGAAGGCGGTCTGCCCGAAACCGTGTCTGCAAGTCCTTGGCAAGATCATTGGTGCCCATCACCATTCCTGCCATATTCGGATGCGCCGCGATCTCGGCGGCGTTCAGCATCCCGCGCGGCGTTTCCATCATCGCCCAGATCGGAAGGTCACCCGTGATCGCGGCCAGCGCATCAAGCTGCGCAGCGCATTCTACCTTGGGCATCAGCACCGCGTCGCATGCCATCTCCGCGACCGCCTTTGCGTCGTCGCGGCCCCATTCGGTGTCCAAGCCATTGATCCGCACGATCCGCATCCGTGCGCCGTAGCCGCCCCGGGCCAACGCGTCTTGCAAGGTGGCCCGCGCAGTCGGCTTTTCCTCGACCGTGACCGCATCCTCCAGATCGAAGATGACGGCATCCACCGGAAGACTCCGCGCCTTGTCCAATGCACGGTCCTTTGATCCGGGGATGTAGAGAACCGAACGATAGGGGCGGCTGCGCATGTCCATGGCAATCTCCTTGGCATCTGGACGAAATATTATTGCGCCGCAGAGCTACATTTTTATGCGAAAACTGCAATAGGAGATTTGCCGCAGCGCAGCAAGTGCAATGACACCCCAGCATTGCGCGCGCGGCGTTAACCAAATGTAAGGTCCTACGCCGGACGCTTTGCCAATCACAGCCGAAACCGGGGAAAGCGATGAAACAGGATTTTTGGAAAATGACGGTGCTGGGCATCGGGGCGCTTCTGGCCTCGACCTCGCTCTCTCAAGCGCAGGAGACCTGCGGCCCGCGCGATCTGGTGATCGAACGGCTCACCAGCACCTATGGCGAAACCCGGCAAAGTATCGGGCTGGGCCGGAACAACGCGATGGTCGAGGTGTTTGCCTCCACCGATACCGGCACATGGACCATCACGGTCACGACGGCCAACGGGGTAACCTGCCTTGTCGTCAGCGGCCAGGCGTTCGAGCGTTTGGCCGAGACACAGGCTGTCCCGTCGGAAGACACTTAGCCAGACCCTAGGCCACGGCGTCCCAGATCAATTTCGACCCGGTGACCGTCAAAAGGACATAGGTCAGACCGAAAAACACGCGTTCGGGAACAATGTGATGGGCCCGAACGCCCAGATACGTCCCCAAGATAGCAACCGGGGCCAGGGCGAGGTTGAGTGTCAGCGTTTCAAAGGTGAAAAAGCCCATCGCGGCATATATACCAGCCTTGAGGACATTCATCGCCCAAAACACGATCACGGTCGTGGCCTGAAACGCGGTCTTGCTCAGCTTCCGGCCAAGCAGATAGACCGCCGCGACCGGACCGCCCGCATGGCTGACGAAGCTTGTAAAGCCCAGCGCCACGCCCGCAGCCACCCCCGCCGTTGGCGACAGCGCTCGCTGCCCCAAGCGGAAAAAGCCGACAACCTGCGCCAATTGCCACAGAACGAAACCGATCGAGATCCCGCCGATGAGCAAGCGGATCACGTCGTCATCCGCCCATCCAAAGAAAAGCGCGCCCAGGATCGTACCCGGCACACCGCCCAGAAGCAGCAGGCGGGTTTCCGGCCAGCTCCATTTCTTCCAATAGGCCGGAAGGCTTGCCACGTCGATCAGCATGAGCAGAGGCAGCATGATCCCCAGCGCGATGGAAGGCTCGACAACAAGTGCCAGAATCGACGCGCTGGCAAAGGCCGCACCCGAGCCGAAGCCTCCCTTGGATACCCCCGCAAACAGCACGGCAGGCGCGCCAATCGCAAAAACTGTCCAGCTCAGAACATCCATTCCAGCCCCGCTTTCCTAGGGAATATCATCGACATATCCGGTCATTCCCTGCTCCGCCAGCCGGGACGTGCGTCGTCACCGCTCTTGCGAAACCACAATTGTCGGACTAGCACGATCCAAATTGAAAACGGACCGGAGACAAATTCCATGGCCAGACCCAAGATTGCCCTTATCGGCGCGGGACAGATAGGGGGCACTCTCGCCCACCTCGTGGCACTCAAAGAACTGGGCGACGTCGTGATGTTCGACATCGCCGAAGGCACGCCCGAGGGCAAGGCGCTCGACATTGCCGAATCCGGCCCCTCCGAAGGGTTCGACGCGCGCCTCAAGGGCACACAGGACTATACCGACATCGCGGGCGCGGATGTGTGCATCGTCACCGCCGGTGTGCCCCGCAAGCCCGGCATGAGCCGCGATGACCTCTTGGGCATCAACCTCAAGGTCATGAAATCCGTGGGCGAAGGCATCGCCGCCAACGCGCCGGATGCGTTCGTGATCTGCATCACCAACCCGCTCGATGCGATGGTCTGGGCGTTGCAGAAATTCTCGGGTCTGCCGACGCAAAAGGTCTGCGGTATGGCCGGAGTTCTGGACTCGGCGCGCTTCCGCCACTTTCTGAGCC
This sequence comes from Marivita sp., assembly GCA_041685125.1. Taxonomy (GTDB): domain Bacteria; phylum Pseudomonadota; class Alphaproteobacteria; order Rhodobacterales; family Rhodobacteraceae; genus Marivita. The sequence goes on from JAWLGI010000038.1 coordinate 16,752, forward strand.
TCGAATTCGATGTTTCGATGAAGGACGTGAGCGCCTTCGTCCTGGGCGGTCACGGCGACACGATGGTGCCGCTGACCCGCTATTCCACCGTTGCCGGCATCCCGTTGCCAGACCTGGTCAAGATGGGATGGACCACGCAGGACAAGCTGGACGCCATCGTGCAGCGCACCCGCGACGGCGGCGCCGAAATCGTCGGTCTGCTGAAAACCGGCTCTGCGTTCTACGCGCCCGCGACATCCGCCATTGAAATGGCCGAAGCCTATCTCAAGGACCAAAAGCGTCTTCTGCCCTGTGCCGCTTATTGCGACGGCGCGTTCGGCCTTGACGGGTTTTATGTCGGTGTGCCCACCGTGATCGGCGC
>JAWLGI010000038.1:17212-23056 GCA_041685125.1 Marivita sp.
GACGGGTTTTGTGATCACACGATTTTTCTGTGTGATCACAAATGTCGCTTTTTTCGCCCTATTGCTGTTCTGCGTCAAAAAAACCGTTAAAGTGAGGCGGTATACACTCTTATATCGAGCAAAATCGCAGCAACAAACGGGACAGTTGATCGATGAACATCCACGAGTACCAGGCAAAAGCCCTGCTACGCAGCTATGGGGCCCCGGTGTCGGATGGCCGCGTGGTTCTGAAGGCCGAAGAGGCCAAGACCAAGGCAAGCGAGATGGACGGCCCGCTCTGGGTGGTCAAGGCGCAAATCCACGCAGGTGGCCGCGGCAAGGGCACCTTCAAAGAAGGCAGCGCCGGCGAAGCGGGTGGTGTGCGTCTGGCCAAATCGGTCGAGGAAGCCGCAGACGAAGCCAAGAAGATGCTGGGCCGCACGCTTGTCACCAAGCAGACGGGTGACGCGGGCAAGCAGGTCAACCGCATCTATATCGAGGACGGATCGGGCATCGAGACCGAGATGTATCTCGCGCTGCTCGTGGATCGTCAGACCTCCCGCGTGTCATTCGTCGCCTCCACTGAGGGCGGCATGGATATCGAGGAAGTCGCGGAAAACACGCCGGACAAGATCCTGAGCTTTTCCGTCGATCCCGCCACAGGCTACCAGCCCTTCCACGGCCGCCGTATCGCGTTCAACCTCGGCCTGACCGGCAAGCAGATCAAACAATGCGTCGCGCTGATGGGCACGCTTTACAAGATGTTTGTCGAAAAAGACATGGAGATGCTCGAGATCAACCCGCTGATCGTCACCGATGAGGGCGATCTGAAATGCCTCGACGCCAAGATGGGGTTCGACGGCAACGCGGTCTACCGCCACCCGGACATCGCCGAACTGCGCGACACGACGGAAGAAGACCCCAAGGAGCTGGAGGCGTCCAAGTACGACCTCAACTACATTGCCCTGGACGGCGAAATCGGCTGCATGGTGAACGGTGCGGGCCTTGCCATGGCGACCATGGACATCATCAAGCTTTACGGCGCCGAGCCAGCCAACTTCCTTGACGTGGGCGGTGGTGCAACCAAGGAAAAGGTGACCGAAGCGTTCAAGATCATCACCTCGGATCCGCAGGTCCAGGGCATTCTGGTCAACATTTTCGGCGGCATCATGCGCTGCGACGTGATCGCGGAAGGCGTTGTCGCCGCTGTCAAAGAGGTGGGTCTCAAGGTTCCGCTGGTTGTGCGCCTGGAAGGGACGAACGTCGAAGAGGGCAAGAAGATCATCAACACCTCCGATGTTGACGTGATCGCCGCCGACGACCTCAAGGACGGCGCGCAGAAAATCGTAAAAGCAGTAAAGGGCTAAGCAGATGGCCGTACTTATCGACGAAAACACCAAAGTCATCTGCCAGGGCCTGACGGGCTCTCAGGGGACATTCCACACCGAACAGGCCATCGCCTATGGCACCAAGATGGTCGGCGGCGTGACGCCAGGCAAAGGCGGGCAGACCCATCTCGACCTGCCGGTCTTCAACTCGGTCCACGAGGCCAGGCACGAAACCGGCGCGAATGCCTCGGTGATCTATGTGCCGCCCCCCTTCGCTGCCGATTCGATCCTCGAGGCAATCGACGCCGAGATGGACGTGATCTGCTGCATCACCGAAGGTATTCCGGTGATGGACATGATGAAGGTAAAGCGCGCGCTCGAGACCTCTAACGCGATCCTGATCGGTCCGAACTGTCCGGGTGTCATCACGCCCGACGCCTGCAAGATCGGCATCATGCCGGGCCACATTCACAAACGTGGCACCTGCGGCGTGGTTTCGCGCTCGGGCACGCTGACCTACGAGGCGGTCAAGCAGACCACCGATGTGGGGCTGGGCCAGTCCACCTGCGTCGGTATCGGCGGCGACCCGATCAAGGGCACCGAACATATCGACGTGCTGGAATGGTTCCTTGCCGATGACGAGACCGAGAGCATCATCATGATCGGTGAAATCGGTGGCAGCGCCGAGGAAGAGGCCGCGCAGTTCCTGGCCGATGAAAAGAAGAAGGGCCGCTGGAAGCCGACCGCCGGGTTCATCGCAGGCCGCACCGCCCCTCCGGGCCGCCGCATGGGTCACGCGGGCGCGATCGTTGCCGGTGGCAAGGGCGGGGCCGATGACAAGATCGAGGCGATGAAGTCTGCCGGCATCGTTGTCGCCGAGAGCCCGGCAAGCCTTGGCGAAGCGGTTCTGGAGGCAATCAAGGCATGACTTGTGGATGGGCAATCTGCCCATCACATCCACGCCAAAGGAGACGACAAAGATGACGATGGATTTCCAGACTTCCGTTCGCACCTGCCTGATGCAGAAATATGCCACCTTTCAGGGACGCGCCTCGCGGTCCGAATATTGGTGGTTCTTTCTTGCCTTCATTATCGGCGGTCTGGTCACCCAACTGATCTGGTGGGGTCTCTACCTGGTCTACATTCTTGCAGTGATCTGCCCGATGCTCGCTGCGGGGTATCGGCGGTTGCAGGATACCGGCCGCCAGGGATGGTATATCTTTATCCCCTTTGCTCTGAGCCTGATCACGATGCTGCTGACTCCAACCATGCCCGATCCCGATGCGATGGCCCCCGGGCAAATGCCGAACATGGGGAACATGGCGCTGCTGTCGGCCGTTGGCATTGTGCAGATAATCGTCAGCCTTGTGTTCCTGTGGTGGCTGACACGCCCCTCCGAGCCTGAAACCAATGCCTATGGCCCCCCGCCCGCACAACACGCCTGATATCGTCTGCCCCAAGAAACAAAAGGTTGCGTCATGACAGACCAGAGCCCCAACGATCTTTTCCGCGCCTCAAGCTTCATGCAAGGGCACAACGCGGCCTATCTGGAACAGATGTACGCGCGCTATGCCAACGACCCGAACGCCGTCGATGACGCGTGGCGGGCGTTTTTCAAACAACTTGGCGACGATGACACCACTGTCAGAAATGACGCAACCGGCCCAAGCTGGGCGCGCAGCGATTGGCCTCCGATGCCGAACGACGATCTGACAGCCGCGCTTGACGGTCAGTGGCCCGTCGTCCCGGCCGAAGCCAAGGCCGCCGGCGACAAGATAAAGGCCAAGGCCCAGGAAACAGGTGTCGAGGTCACCGACAACGCGATCCAGCGCGCCGTGCTGGACAGCATCCGTGCGCTGATGATCATTCGCGCCTACCGCATCCGGGGGCACCTTGCTGCCGACCTCGATCCGCTGGGTATGCGCGAGCAGACCCCGCATCCCGAGCTGGACCCCAAATCCTACGGGTTCACCGATGCCGACATGGACCGCCCGATCTTCATCGACAACGTTCTGGGCCTTCAAATCGCGTCGATGCAGCAGATACTGGATATCGTGAAACGCACCTATTGCGGCACCTTTGCGCTGCAATACATGCATATCTCGGACCCCGAGCAATCCGCATGGCTCAAGGAGCGGATCGAAGGCTACGGCAAGGAGGTCGCCTTCACCCGTGAGGGCCGCAAGGCGATCCTGAACAAGATGGTCGAAGCCGAGGGCTTTGAAAAATTCCTGCATGTCAAGTATATGGGCACCAAGCGCTTTGGCCTTGATGGCGGCGAAAGCCTGATCCCGGCGATGGAGCAGATCATCAAGCGCGGTGGGTCGCTGGGTCTGAAAGAGGTCGTCATCGGGATGCCGCATCGCGGTCGCCTGTCGGTGCTGGCCAACGTGATGCAAAAACCCTATCGCGCGATCTTCAACGAATTCCAGGGCGGCAGCTTCAAACCCGAAGACGTGGACGGATCGGGCGATGTGAAATACCACCTCGGGGCCTCGTCAGACCGCGAATTCGATGGTAATTCCGTGCATCTGTCTCTGACCGCCAACCCCTCGCATCTCGAGGCGGTGAATCCGGTGGTCCTGGGCAAGGTGCGTGCGAAACAGGATCAGTTCAAAGACACCGAACGCAAGCAGATCCTGTCGGTCCTGCTGCATGGCGACGCGGCTTTTGCCGGACAGGGCGTCGTGGCCGAATGTTTCGCGCTCTCGGGCCTGCGCGGGCACCGCACCGGCGGCACCATCCATATCGTGGTGAACAACCAGATCGGATTTACCACGGCGCCGCACTTTTCGCGCTCTTCGCCCTACCCCACCGACAACGCGCTGGTCGTGGAGGCGCCGATCTTCCACGTCAACGGGGACGACCCCGAAGCGGTGGTTCACGCCGCCAAGGTCGCGACGGAGTACCGACAGAAATTCGGCAATGACGTTGTCATCGACATCTTCTGCTACCGCCGCTTCGGTCACAACGAGGGGGATGAACCGATGTTCACCAACCCGTTGATGTACAAGAAGATCAAGCAGCAGAAGACCACCCTGTCGCTCTACACGCAACGGCTGATCAAGGATGGCCTGATCCCCGAAGGCGAAATCGAGGACATGAAGGCGGCGTTCCAGTCCCATCTCAACGAGGAATTCGAGGCGGGGCGGAATTACAAGCCGAACAAGGCGGACTGGCTGGATGGCCGCTGGTCGCATCTCGACCAGCATGAACGTGACAATTATCAGCGCGGCAAGACCTCGATCAGTCCGGAAACATTGGCGGATATCGGCAACGCTCTGACCACGCCGCCCGAGAAATTCACCCTGCACAAGACGATCAACCGCCTGCTCGACACCCGCAACGAAATGTTCAAATCCGGCAAAGGCTTCGACTGGGCCACCGCCGAAGCGATGGCCTTTGGCTCGCTTCTGACCGAAGGCTACCCGGTCCGGCTCTCGGGTCAGGACAGTACACGCGGCACATTCAGCCAGCGGCACTCTGCCCTGGTCAACCAGGACACCGAGGACCGGTATTATCCCCTCAACCACATCCGCGAGGGACAGGCGCGCTACGAAGTGATCGACTCGGCCCTGTCGGAATACGCGGTCCTGGGGTTCGAGTATGGCTATTCGCTGGCCGAACCCAACGCGCTAACCCTTTGGGAGGCACAGTTCGGCGATTTCGCCAACGGCGCGCAAATCATGTTCGACCAGTTCATCAGCTCCGGCGAAAGCAAGTGGCTGCGTATGTCGGGTCTCGTCTGCCTTCTGCCGCATGGCTACGAAGGACAAGGCCCGGAACACTCGTCAGCCCGTCTGGAACGGTTCCTTCAGACCTGCGGACAGGACAACTGGATCGTCGCCAACTGCACGACACCGGCCAACTATTTCCACATCCTGCGCCGCCAGATCCACCGCGATTTCCGCAAGCCGCTGATCCTGATGACGCCGAAATCGCTTCTGCGCCACAAGCTGGCCGTGTCAAAGGCGGATGAGTTCACCACCGGGTCGAGCTTCCACCGCGTTCTCTGGGACGATGCGCAATACGGCAACTCGGACATCGAATTGGCGGCCGATGACAAGATCAAACGCGTCGTGATGTGCTCTGGAAAGGTGTATTTCGATCTGCTGGAAGAACGTGACGCACGCGGGATCGACGATGTCTACATCCTGCGGTTCGAACAGTTCTACCCGTTCCCGGCCATCTCGGCGGTCAAGGAGCTGGAACGCTTCCCGCAGGCGGAAATGATCTGGTGCCAGGAAGAGCCCAAGAACCAGGGCGCCTGGACCTTCATGGAGCCGAACCTCGAATGGGTGCTGGGCCGGATCAAGGCCAAGCACGCCCGCCCGCGTTATGTGGGCCGCGCAACATCGGCTTCGCCCGCGACGGGTCTGGCCAGCCAACACAAAGCACAGCAAGCGGCGCTCGTGAACGAGGCGCTGACGATCGAAGGGACCAATAAATGACCACCGAAGTGCGTGTACCCACTCTGGGCGAATCCGTGACAGAAGCCACGGTTGCCACGTGGTTCAAGAAGCCGGGCGACAGCGTC
>JAWLGI010000095.1:0-5674 GCA_041685125.1 Marivita sp.
GGGCTGCGCATGGGTGTGAGCGCGGGCGGCAATGTGGGCGAACGGCTGATGGCCGTGGGCGCGCGGCACTATGGCGATATTCGCGGCAAGGCCATCGACTGGCTCGACCGGGTCGAGATTGACGCGGGTCGCGTGGATGACCGCCCGACGACCTTTTCCGGCGGCATGCAGCAGCGTCTGCAGATCGCGCGCAACCTTGTCACCGGGCCGCGCCTTGTGTTCATGGACGAACCGACCGGAGGCTTGGACGTGTCGGTGCAGGCGCGCCTGCTCGACCTGCTGCGTGGGCTTGTCCGCGACATGGGGCTGTCTGCGATCATCGTCACCCACGATTTGGCCGTGGTGCGCCTGCTGGCCGACCGTTTGATGGTCATGAAATCGGGCCACGTGGTCGAAGCCGGCCTGACCGATCAGGTGCTGGATGATCCCCAGCACGCCTATAGCCAGCTGCTTGTCAGTTCCGTTTTGCAGGTGTGAGCGATGATAGAGCTTAGAAACGTCTCAAAGACCTTCACCCTGCACAATCAGGGCAGCGCGGTGATCGAGGTGATCAGCGATGTGTCCTTCGCGGTGGCACCGGGGGACTGTGTCGCGCTGACAGGGGCCTCCGGCGCGGGCAAATCCACGCTGATGCGGATGATCTACGGCAATTACCTGACGCAGTCGGGGGAGATCCGGATTGGGGATACTGACATGGTGCAAGCAGAACCACGCGACGTGATTGCCTTGCGCCGCGAGGTGTTGGGCTATGTCAGCCAATTCCTGCGCGTCGTGCCGCGTGTGCCGACGCTGGATGTGGTTGCCGAACCATTGCGCGCGCTGGGTGTCTCCGCAGATGAGGCGACACAGCGCGCTGAAACGCTGTTGTCACAACTGAACATTCCCGAAAGCCTGTGGTCGCTTTCCCCGACCACGTTCTCGGGCGGCGAGCAACAGCGCGTGAATATCGCACGCGGCTTTGCCCATGCCTATCCGGCGATGCTTCTGGATGAACCCACCGCAAGCCTCGATGCGAAAAACCGCGAGGTGGTTCTTGCGTTGATCGAAAACGCGAAGGCACGGGGTGCTGCGATCATCGGCATCTTCCACGACGAGGCCGCACGCGCGCGCGTGTGCGACCGCGAGATCGACGTCAGCCGTTTTACCCCCGGAGTTGCCGCATGACACAAGGACGACTCATCGCTGTTGTCGGACCATCGGGTGTTGGCAAGGATAGCGTGATGGCCGGTATTCACGAGGCCATGCCGCGCCTTCACCTGGTGCGGCGGGTGATTACGCGGGCGCCGGAGCTGGGAGGCGAAGATTATGATGCGGTCTCTGACGAGCAGTTCGCCGCCTTGCTCAGGGATGGCGCCTTTGCGGTGCATTGGGGCGCTCATGGCCTGTATTATGGCATCCCTGTCACGGTGAAATACCAGTTGAACAAAGGCACCGATTGCCTTGTGAATTTCTCTCGAAAGGCCCTCGGGGAGGCGGCCGGGATCTTTCCGCGCTTCGTGGTCCTGAACATCACGGCGCAATCCGAGACACTGGCACACCGTCTTTCCGCGCGCGGGCGGGAGACAGAAGAAGAAATATCAGCCCGTCTTGCGCAGGCCGAAACGCCCCTGCCCGCCGGCCTCGACGTGATCCATGTCTCGAATGACGGGCCACTTGCCCAAACCGTCGCCCGCGCCGTGGCCTTGCTTCAGCCTGCGAGCCTGTAGCGATGGATCAACTCGAAGCGTCCGTCACCCCGTTCGCCGCAGAGCGCGATATTGTCCAGGACAAACGGTGCAGGCAGAACCGGCAGCCTGTCCTGCACGATTTCCATCCATTTCGGAAGTGCTTCGCGAGACAGTCGCCCCGACAGGGTCAGGTGGAATCGAAACTCGTCCATGACATAGGGATAACCCCATTTCATCAACAGCGCTTCTTGCCGGGGGCTGAGCCCCGCCTTCCTGCGGCGCGCAAGCTCAGCCTCCGATGCAGGGCTGCGAAACCCATCAAGATCACGGACGCAGGCCTGCGCCACCCGCTGCAAGGGGTCCATGTCTCCACGGGGTGTCAGCGCCAAGAAGCGACCCAGCGGCGTCAGTGCCAGCCTGTCGCAACAGGCCGGCGCAAGGGTTTCAGCCATCTCCGAAATGGCCGTTTCCAGATCCTGGACGCTCTGACCCTGCTTCAGCCGAAACGGGGGTTTCAGCGTCCCGTGAAACCCGTATTTGCGCGGCGTCATGGTGATGTCATGCAAACCGGGCAGGTCGGGTTGACGTGCCTCGGCACCTTTCACGATATCCCAGCCCAACCAGGACGCACCGAATTCGGCCAATGGCCCTTCGGGCGGCACGTAGAAAATAGCAAATCGAGTATATGACATGAATTCCCCTTTCCCGGCCTCCTCTTTGACGAAGGCGTATGACAGCGACATGTCAGGTGATGTCTGCCTTGCCAACGCACAATTGGTCCTGCCGGACGGGGTGGTACACGGCTCGGTCACGATCGAGACGGGCATGATCTCGGACATCGCGGAGGGGAAGAACGTGCCGACAGGTGCGGTGGATTGTGCCGGCGATCTGGTTCTGCCCGGGCTGGTGGAGCTTCACACCGACAATGTCGAGCGCCATATCGAACCGCGTCCCGAGGTGGACTGGCCCCATCTTCCCGCCTTGATTGCCCATGATGCAGAGCTTGCCTCGACAGGAATAACAACCGTGTTCGATGCGCTGCGTGTGGGGTCCGTTCATTCCGGCAAGGCGCGCTATACCGACTATGCGCGCAAACTCGCGGACGAACTGCTGGCTGCGCGCGCCGAAGGGCTGTTCAAGATCAGCCACTTCCTGCATCTTCGGGCCGAAATCTGTTCCGAGACACTGCTGGACGAACTGGCCGCCTTCGATCCGGAGGATCGGGTCGGTATCGTGAGCCTGATGGACCACACTCCGGGCCAACGCCAATTCCGCGATCTGACCGCCCTGAAGACCTATGTGACCAAAAAGCGCGGCATGAATGACGCGGAATTCACAGACCACGTCGAGACCCTGTTGGGTTTGCAAGAGCGCTTTGGCGCAAAGCACGAGGTCGGCGCCGTCGCCGAGGCAGGTCGCCTTGGCGCTGTGCTCGCCAGCCACGACGACACCACGGTCGAGCATGTGGCTACCTCTTGTGAAAGTGGCGTCGGCTTCGCCGAGTTCCCGACGACGATTGAAGCAGCCCAAGCCTGCCGCACCCAGGGCATCGCCGTGATGATGGGCGCACCCAACCTGATCCGGGGCGGCTCGCATTCCGGAAATGTCGCGGCAGAAGACCTGGCGAAAGCCGGTCTGCTGGACATCGTCTCGTCAGATTACGTTCCGTCGGCGCTGCTTTTGTCGGCTTTCCACCTCGCCCGTCTCTGGAATGACTTGCCACGCGCAATCGCCACGGTCACGCGCAATCCCGCGAACGCCGCGCGCCTCGCTGACCGCGGTGCGCTGCAGCCGGGCTTGCGGGGCGATGTCCTGCGCGTGCGCATCGTCGGCCAGACGCCCCTCTTGCGCGGCGTCTGGAGCCAGGGCAACAAGGTCAGTTGATCGTCCCAAGTCTCGTCATGGCATCTTTCACAAAGGTGTCAAAAAACGGTATCGGTTCTGAAACGCATCGTCTTTATTCGTCCGGATGATTGGGTCGAGGAGCATTATGAAAGCCAAATCAATGATCCTGGGTGTGAGCCTTTCAGCCATTTCGGCCATGGCCACGACCGCAAGACCCTGGAAAAACGCCACCCGCATTCTCATTGCAGCGCGGTCGAGCTGCTGGTGATGTCACAGGATTTCGAAGTGATGTGGCTGGAAGACAGGAAGCACGATCGTCCCGGCGCATGGCACCGGCATCTGATCCGGGACCGGCAGGCATGATCACCTTCGAAGGCGCACATGTCTACCTGCCCGGTGAGATTGCCGAGACCAATGTCACGATCGCCGATGGCACGATCATCGAGATCGGCGGCCCCGTGCAGGGTAAAGTCATCGAGGCGCGCGGGCTGATCCTCGCCCCGGCGCTGATCGATGTGCATGGCGATGCGTTCGAACGACAGATGATGCCCCGCCCGGGCGTCTTCTTCCCCACCGAAACGGCGGTGATCGACACCGACCGGCAGCTTGCCAGCAACGGCATCGCCACGGCCTATCATGCCATCACGCTGGGCTGGGAGCCGGGCCTGCGGGATGTGGCCCGGGGCCGTGCGCTGATGCAGGCCATGCGGGATCTTGCGCCCCGGCTGCTGGTCGAGAACCGTGTCCAGCTGCGCTGGGAAACCTTCGCCTGCGAGGCGCTGGACACGATTGAATGGGCGCTTGACGGGCCGCACCTGCCCGCCATTGCCTTCAATGACCATACATCGATGACCATGCGGGGCTTTGACGTAGCGATCCAGGACCGCGCGTTCGAGTTTTCGCCCGACTTCTCCATCGCCTCGCTGGACGATGAGCGCATGAAAAAGCGCATCGCGTCCAAGGCACGCCGTGCCGGGATGAGCGAGGAGGATTACATCGCGCTGCTAAGCCAGGTCTGGGACCGGCGCGGCACGGTGCCGGAGACGATCGCAAGGGTAGCCATGATGGGGCGCGAGGTCGGTGCGCCGATGCTCAGCCATGACGACACGCGCGCCGAGACACGCGCCTACTTTCGCGATCTGGGCGCCGGCGTGGCCGAATTCCCGATGGTGATGGAGGCGGTCGAGGCCGCGCGGGCGGGCGACGATCCGATCATCTTCGGCGCCCCCAACGCGGCGCGCGGCGGCAGCCATATCGGATCGCTCGGGGCCGGAGACATGGTCGAAGCGGGGCTGTGCGATGCTCTGGCCTCGGACTATTTTTACCCGGCGATGCTGGCCGCGGTAGCGCGCCTCGACGCGGAAAAACGTAGCAATCGCAGCCGCCTGTGGTCTTTGGTGTCCAGCGGCCCGGCGCGTGCGATGAACCTGACCGATCGCGGCGACATTGTCGTCGGCAAGCGCGCCGACCTGGTGCTGGTGGATTGGCCGACGGGCCGTGCGCCTTCGATCTGCGGCACCTGGGTGGCCGGGCGTGCGGCCTACCGGGGGCAGCCTGCCGGATGAAGCCTTTTCACCACTGTCCCATGTCCAGTCTCAAGGAATGACCAAGATGACTCCGCTCAAGATCGGCGCTTGCCTGAATACCCAGGAAATCGCCACCCATCGCGACTGGCTGTTCGACGCAGGGCGCGACATCGAGATCCAGAATTTCATGTCCTTTTCCGCGCTGCATGACGATTTCGAAGACCTGATCGCCGCCACCAATTCGGCGCTTGACGGCCATACCGGGCGGGTCGGCATTCACGGCCCTTTCGAAGGGCTCGACATCGACAACAAGGATGCCGAACTGCGCCCGCTGATCACCGCGCGGTTCCTCAAGGCGCTGGAGGCCGCGGACCGCATCGGCGCGCGCCAGATGGTGATGCATTCGCCCTATGACCTGTGGTTCCAGAACAACATCTTCAGCTTTGCAGGCTACGCCGAAAAGAAACTGGCCCGTATCCATGACTGTCTGCGCCCGGTCGTGCGGTCTGCCGAGGACAAGGGCATCACGCTGGTGATCGAGAACATCCAGGACGTGCGCCCCGAAACCCGCCGCGCGATGGTCGACAGCTTCGGCTCCAGCGCCATCGCCCTGTCAATCGACACCGGCCATGCACA
>JAWLGI010000039.1:0-18549 GCA_041685125.1 Marivita sp.
CCGGGGGCGCTGACATTTGGTAGCGCACGGGCTGGCCGGGCCCGACCGGCGCGGCCCTGCGGGCCGCGATTTTGCATATTTGGAAAGAGAAGAAGCCCCCATGCGGCACCTCTGACCAACCGCCCGGCATACGGGCCCCGATCGAAGCGACACGACCCCCAAGAAAGGCGCGCGATGCACCAGAGCTTTTCCGAGACTGCCAGCCCCGAACAAGGGCCACACCGCCTGAAAGCCTTGCGCGCCGAGATGCGATCCGAGGGGCTGGACGGGTTTGTCGTCCCACGCGCCGACGCGCATCAGGGCGAATACGTGGCAGAGCGCGACAGCCGCCTTGCCTGGCTGACCGGGTTCACCGGGTCAGCGGGGTTCTGCGTTGCGCTTGCGGATATCGCCGGTGTGTTCGTCGACGGCCGCTACCGCGTTCAGGTGCGGTCGCAGGTGGCAGATGTGTTCACACCCGTGGATTGGCCCGAAACCGGGCTGGGCGACTGGATCAGCGCATATGCGCCCGCGGGCGCGACCATCGGCTTTGATCCGTGGCTGCACACAGTATCGCAAATCCGCGATCTGGAGAAAGCCGCGCGGTCGGTCACTCTGCGCCGCAGCGACAACCTTGTGGATCGCGTCTGGCCGGACCAGCCGCCACCACCCGCCGCGCCGGCCTTTGTCCAGCCGGTAGAATTGACCGGAGAGGCGCATGCCGACAAGATCGCCCGTCTGGCGGGCCGCCTGGGGCCGGCAAGATGCGCCGTGCTGACCCTGCCGGACAGCATTTGCTGGCTGCTCAACATTCGCGGCAATGACGTGCCGCGCACGCCCTTCGTACACGGCTTCGCGATCCTGCATTCCGACGGCACGGTCACCTATTTTGTAAACGACGCAAAGCTGACCGATCTGGGCGATCACCTCGGCGCCCGGGTGCGGGTCGCGCCTGTGGCCTCGTTGCTGCCGGTGCTTGCCGGCATCGACGGGCCGGTGCAGATCGACCCCTCCTCCTGCCCGGTGATCGTGGCCGACACGCTGGACGCCGCCGGAACCGAGGTGATAGAGGCGCAAGACCCCTGCGCGCTGCCCAAGGCGTGCAAGACCAGCGCCGAGCTCGATGGCGCGCGCGCCGCGCACCTGCGCGACGGCGCGGCGATGGCGCGGTTCCTGAGCTGGCTGGAGGCGCAGCCCCCCGGCAGCCTGACCGAGATCGACGTTGTCAAACGGCTCGAAGCGGAACGGGTGGCCACGGGCGTGCTGCGCGATATCAGCTTCGACACGATCTCGGGCGCGGGTCCGAACGGCGCCATCGTGCATTACCGCGTCACCGAGGCCACCAATCGCCGCGTCGATCCCGGTCTGCTTCTGGTCGACAGCGGCGGGCAATACGTGGACGGGACCACGGACATCACCCGCACCATCGCCATCGGCCCGGCCGGCGCAGAAGAACGGCGCGCCTTCACGCTCGTGCTCAAGGGCATGATCGCCATCTCGCGCCTGCGCTGGCCCAAGGGGCTGGCCGGGCGCGACCTCGACGCGCTGGCCCGCGTCGCGCTTTGGGAGCACGGAATGGATTATGGCCACGGCACGGGTCACGGCGTCGGATCCTACCTGAGCGTGCATGAAGGCCCGCAGCGGTTGGCCCGCAGCGGAACAGTGCCCCTCGAGCCAGGAATGATCCTGTCCAACGAGCCGGGCGTCTACCGCGAAGGCGCGTTCGGAATCCGGATCGAAAACCTCGTGATCGTGGAAGAGGCCCCTGCCCTCGCGGGTCAGACGGTGCCGGAGATGTACAGATTCGAGACCCTGTCCTACACGCCCATCGACAGGCGGCTGATCGACACCGAGACGCTGACCGCGGCAGAGCGCGACTGGCTCAACACCTATCATGCCGCGGTTCAGGCGCGGATCGGTCCGCAGGTCGACGGCGATGTCGCGGCGTGGCTGGCGCAGGCCTGCGCGCCGATCTGACCACAAACATTTACATTCCCCCGCTAATCCCGCTACATCGCTGAAAAAAGGGATTGACCATGGACAACGCTATTACGATCGGACCCGCAGAAGGCACCTGGGTCGTGCGCGCCGGCGGGGCGGTGATTGCCGAAAGCGCGAACGCCCTGAAACTGAGCGAAGGCGATCTGCCCGTCGTGATCTACTTTCCACGCTCCGACGTGGCGATGGCCTTTCTCGACAGCTCGGAGCACAGGACATCCTGCCCGCACAAGGGTGATGCGACCTATTTCGACATCGTCTCCAAGAGCAAGACCTACAGCAACGCGGTCTGGAGCTATGAATCCCCCAAGGAAGACATGGCGCAGATCAAGGATCACCTTGCTTTCGACGTGCAGGACGGCGTGCAGGTCGAAAAGATCTGATCCGGCTCAGCTGTGCTCTTCCTCGGCGGTCGCCGCCAGCGCACGGTTATAGGCCTTGAGCGCATCCACATGGAACAGCGCCCCCTGTAGCACCGGGGTCGCGTCCTTGCCGTCCAGCCGGACCACCGGCAGATACGCAACGCCGGACTTGTCAAAAAGCGGCAGCGCGGTTTCCAGCGTCGCCTGAACCTGCACGAAAAGGCCCTGCTCGATCATTGTCAGGCAGGCCTCTTCATCCGCCGCGTTGGCGTCGTTCGGTTTGCGCATGACGCCCTGCACCCGGAACATCGCGAGCAGATAGGCTTGCGGTCCGGCGGCCAGATGCACGTTGCGCCGCTCCAGCTGCGTGAGGAAGAAGGACCGATCCACCATCCGCGCCGACAGCGCGGTGGACATCGACACCGACACCATCACCGCCAGACCGGTTTGCCAGTCGCCGGTCAGTTCGAAGACGATCAGCGTGGTCGAGATCGGTGCCCCGAGCACCGCCCCGGCCACCGCACCCATGCCCGCCAGGGCATAAAGCGTCGCCGTACCCGACTGGTCCGGGAACAGCCCCGTGGCGATCAGGCCAAAGGCCAGCCCCGTCAGGGCACCCAGCATCAGCGAGGGGGAAAACACGCCGCCGCCCATGCGCCCGCCCATGGTGACGGCCACCGCAACCACCTTGAGCATGGCAAAGACAATCGCCTCGTGCCAGATCAGCGCCCCGGTCAGCGCAAGCGACGTGGTCTCGTAGCCGACACCGATGATATGCGGAAACCAGATCGCAAGCGCACCCAGCATCACCCCCGCCACCGCTGGACGCAGCAGATGCGGCAGCCGCATGCGGCGTTGAATCCGCGTGCCCACGTCCTCTGCCAGGAACACCGCGCGCATCATCGCCACCGCGACAAGCCCGCAGACAAGCCCGAGAATGAAGAACGCCGGAAGCTCGAGATAGAATTCCACCGTGGTGGCGCCGGGTAGCGTGAATTCGGTCACATCGCCAAAGATCACACGGTTGATGACGGTACCGGCCGCGCTCGCCACCACGATCGGGGCAAAGGCGTGAACCGCGAAATGCCTCAGGATGACTTCCAGCGCGAACAGCGCGCCTGCGATCGGCGCGTTGAAACTGGCCGAAACAGCGGCGGCCACGGCACAGCCCAGCAGATCGCGGCCCGTGACCCCGTCGGCGCGGATCGTGTTCGACACCCAGGACGAAATCATCGCCGCGATATGAACCACCGGCCCTTCCCGCCCGGTGCTGCCCCCGGTCGACAGGGTGATCCATGAACAGATGGCCGAGGCAAGGCCCGCCTTCTTCTCCACCCGCCCATCATTCAGGGCGGCGCCCTCGATCACATCGGCCACGGACCGCACGCGGCCTTCGGGTGTGAAGAAATGCACGATCAGCCCCACAACCAAGCCACCCAGTGTCGGGATGAGCAAGAGCATCCACCAGGGCAGATCCTCTGCATAGCTGTGGATCGAGGTTACACTGGGCGTGCCATAGACCGAGGTCTGCAAGACCATGATCGCCAGGCGGAACACGGTTGCGGCCAGCCCGGCGGCGATCCCGATCAAAAGCGCGATCAACCAGAACTGGAATTGCGACGGTCCCTTGTGGCGCAACAGGTCCCAACCGCGCGCAAACTGGCGTTTCGTGGCCTGTATCTGACCAAGCAGGGGCGATGCCATGCCAATAGGTCCTTTCCGGGGGTAACGGGCGGCGCCAAAAATCAACTGTTTTTCGAGCGTTATCGAATGGGTCTGAAGTGTCCAGCCCCCGTCTCCATCAAACCTTGCAACGGTCTGTGTCAGGCAACACTTCGTGCCGTCTAACCCGCCAAAAGCGCCCGCGCGGCGGCGCGGGCCTCGCTGGTGATGGTGTCGCCGGACAACATGCGCGCGATCTCGGCCTCTCGGGCGTCCGGGTCCAGCGGCACAACGGTGGACGTTGTCTGCTTGTCCGCCACCCGTTTCTCCACCCGCCAGTGATGCGCCCCCAGCGCGGCCACCTGCGGTGAGTGGGTGACGACCAGAACCTGCCCGTCCTCGGCCAGGGCCGCCAACCTGCGGCCCACAGCATCGGCAGTGGCGCCCCCGACGCCGCGGTCGATTTCATCGAAGATCATCGTCAGGCCGGAATCGCGCTGTTCCGACAGGCACACTTTCAAGGCCAGCAGGAACCGGCTCAATTCACCGCCTGAGGCGATCTTGCCGATCGGCCCTGCCGGCGCGCCGGGATTGGTGGCCACGGTAAAGGCCACCGCATCGCGCCCTTCGGGTCCGGCTGCGGCCTCGGCCAGATCGGTGATGAACACCGCCCGCTCCATCTTGAGCGGGGCTAGCTCGCCGCAGACGGCCGTGTCCAACCTCTTGGCCGCTGACACCCGGCTGTCGCGCAGCGCGGCGGCGGCTTTGTCATACGCCGCTTCGGCAGATGCCACGTCAGATTGCAAGCCGGTCAATCGATCCGCCCCCTGATCCAACGCCGTCAGACGGTCGCGCAGATGATCCGCCAGCCCGGCCAGGTCATCCGCCCCGACATCGTGCTTGCGCGCAAGGCCGCGAATGGCAAACAGGCGCTCCTCTGTCGCCTCCAGCTCATGCGGGTCGAACTCCAACGCCTCCAGGCAGGTCTCCACACCCCGCGCAGCCTCGTCCAGCTCTGCCATCGCCCGCGCCAGGGACGCCAATGGATCGTCCAACTGGCCCTCTGCGGCGTCGCTCACCCCTTCGAGCCAGCGCAACGCATCGGCCAGCGCGCCCTCGGCACCGTCCGATCCCATCACCTGCGCAGCCCGCGCGATGTCGTCCCGAATCCGTTCGGCCCCCTGCATCATCCGGCGGCGGGCATCCAGATCGGCGTCCTCTCCCGGCTGCGGTTGCAGCTTGTCCAACTCGTCCACCGCGTGGCGCAGGAAATCTTCCTCGGCTTTCGCGTCCGCATGGGTTTTTTCCGCCTCGGTCAAAGCCTTGCGCGCCTTGGACAGGGTGCTCCATGACCTGCGCACATCCGCCAACAGACCGTCATGGCCGGCAAATTGATCCAGCAACGCCCGGTGCCCCTTCGGGTTCAACAGGCCGCGATCATCATGCTGGCCATGAAGTTCGACAAGGGTGTCCGACAGCGCGCGCAGCATCTCGCCGGTGACCCGGCGGTCATTGACCCAACCGGTCTTGCGCCCATCGGCTGTATTCACCCGGCGCAAGATCACCTCGTCCGCATCCTCGAAGCCGGCCTCCGTCAGCACGCCATGCGCGGGATGGCCTTCGGGCAGATCGAAAACCGCCGTCACCTCGCCCTGCGCGGCGCCGCTGCGGACCAGTTCGGCGCGTCCGCGCCAGCCCAGGACAAAGCCCAGGCTGTCCAACAAGATGGATTTGCCAGCACCGGTTTCCCCGGTCAACACGTTCAGACCCGGCTGGAACTCAAGCTCCAGCCGGTCGATGATCAACATGTCCCGTATTTCAAGCGCACGCAGCATTCTGTGCATTCGGGTGCGTGGTCAGACGCACCAGCCCCCGATCAAAGCCACTCACCCTTGACCATCTGGCGATACACCTTGCGCAGCCAGCTGTCCCCGGTCGCCGTCAATTCAAGCCCTTGCCCCGTGAGCAGCTTGAAACTGTCCGCGTACCAATCGGATGACTGGTAATTGTATCCAAGGATTGCACCAGCGGTCTGCGCCTCATCGGTCAGGCCCAGCGACAGATACGACTCGACCAGGCGGTGCAGCGCCTCGGCGGTGTGGGTGGTGGTCTGGAAATCCTCGACCACGGTGCGGAACCGATTGATCGCCGCCGCGTAGTGATCGCGTTTCAGATAATAGCGCCCGATCTCCATTTCCTTGGCCGCGAGATGGTCAAAAGCAAGATCGAATTTCAAAACCGCCGAACGGGCATATTCGCTGTCAGGATAGCGTTCGATCACGGTGCGAAGTGCTTGCAACGCCTGGAAGGTCAGGCCCTGGTCGCGGCCGACCTCTTCGATCTGGTCGTAATAGCTCAGCGCCAGGAGATACTGCGCATAGGCCGCATCCTCGTCGGTCGGGTAAAATTCGACATAGCGCTGTGCGGCAGAGCGGCTGCTCTCGTAATCCTTGTTCTGGTGATGGGCATAGGCCTGCATGATCACGGCCCGCTTGGCCCATTCGGAGTAAGGATAGAGCCGTTCGACTTCGCCGAAATAGAACGCCGCATCCTCGGGATCGCTCCGATCCAACTCGAACTCGCCACGCTCGTAGATCTGCTCGGCGGTGAAATTCTCGATCGGGACGCCGCCCGGCCCGAATCCGGGACGTTCCCCGTTGCCGCACGCGCTCAGAGTCACTGCAAGGAGCCCCGCTCCGATCACAGCCCTTGCATATCTGCCCGCTGCCATGCCCGTCACCTATCCAAAGCTGTCGTGGCTATCTGTGCCACTTATTCGTTCCCGGTCCTAGCACATTAAATCCCGAGGCAAAACGCCTTTGGACACACACGCCTTTGACCTTGGATAGGATGCCTTTGCCCGAAATGTCAAAGACATGACAGGGTCGGATCATGCGACCGCGGGGATTTCATGCGGCTCGACACCCGCTCCCGGCAGACGCGCGGCAAGCGCCAGATCGCAGTCGCGCACGCGGAAACCGTCCGGCGTCGCGAAAAGCGCCCGCAGCAGCATGTTCGTCAGGGTGTGACCCGCCTTGTGACCTTCGTAATGACCAAGGACCGGCGCACCGGCCAGCGCCAGATCGCCCAGCGCGTCCAGCATCTTGTGGCGCACGGCCTCATCCGCGTGGCGCAGGCCACCCGGGCTCAGCACCCGGTCGCCATCGACCACGACGGCATTGTCCATGGTCCCGCCAAGCGCCTTGCCGGCGGCGCGCATCGCCGCGACATCCGAGGCCCGGCAGAAGGTGCGGCTGTCACACAGTTCTCGCACGAACGCGCCATTGGCGAGATCGATCAACTTGCTTTGACGGCCAATCGCCCCATCGGCGAAATCAATGTGGAAATCCATCGTCAGGCCCGGTCCCGGCCCCAGCCGCGCCCAGCCCTGCGCCGTGTGCACCTCGACCGTGCTCAGCACCTCGATCACCCGGATCGGGGCCGCCAGCCGCTGCACGCCAGCCGACAGGATACCGCGCACGAACGGGGCCGCGCTGCCGTCTAGGACCGGAACTTCCGGCCCGTCAATACGGACCAGCGCATTATGCACACCGCATCCCGCAAAGGCCGCCATGAGATGTTCGATCGTCGACACCGACACACCTGCCGCGTTCACGATCTTCGTGCACAGGGGCGATTGCTCCGCCAGATCGAACGTCGCGGGAATGCGCGCATTGCCCAGCCGGATGTCTGTCCGCTCGAACACGATCCCATGATCGGCCGGCGCCGGGCAGATAGACAGGCGCACAGACGCGCCGGTATGAAGCCCTGTGCCGCGGAACCGGACAGTGGAGTGGACGCTTGTCTGCAAAAGACCCTCGCAACATTGGTTCACGCGCAAAAATTGCGCGATACTTCCAACAGCGTCATACAAACTGACCCGACCAGCCTCAAATCAAAGATTGTAACGGGCTGAAACACGTCCCTGAAACAGGTCGGCGAAAACCCGCCACGCAGGAAAACCCCCTGATTTCAAACAAAAACGCCCCCGTCTCCGGGGGCGTTGCATCGGCAATGTCGTGTCGGATCAGTTGGCTTGGCGGCGCAGGAATGCCGGTATCTCGATCCGTTCCTGGTCCTCGTCAGCCTCCGGCTCCGGAGCGCGGGCCGGAGCGGCGGGCGACGCGGCAGCCCCGCCCGATGACTGCACGGGCGGCTGTGCTGTCCGGCGCACAGGCGCCTCGCCATTCCCCTGGTTATGCCCTGTCATCCGGTTGATCAGGGAGTTGATCCCGAAGCGCGGCCGCTCACCGTCTTCAGGTTCGGTTTCGGATTGCGATGCACTCGGACGTGCGCCCGGTGCGGGGCGCGTCCGCGAGGCAGCCGCCTGCAAACGAGCCAGCGCATCGGCACTTGGCGTGCCCGGCGCCGGGGCGCGCGGCGCCACGAATTGCTCCGGATCGGCCTCGATACTGTCTTCACGCGGATTGAACTCGGCCACTTGCGGACGGTAAGCCGGTGCTGGAAGACCGTCATCCTCCGTGACGTCATCACCCTGCTGCGCCGCGTCCTGCTCGAAGATCGTCTCCATCTGGTCCTGGGCGGCGGCCCGTTCGGCCTCGATCGATCCGAACAATGACGGTTCTTGCGCGGCCGGTTCTGCCGCACGCGCGGCGACTGGCTCTGGCTGTTGCGGCGCCGGCGCGTCCTGGCGCGCTTCTTCGGCCTGCGTCATCTGTGTCAACGGCTGCGACAGCTTGCGGCGCGGGACCGGGATGTCGGAATTGACATCGGTCACGTCGATGCCGGTGGCCACGACGCTGACGCGCATCGTGCCTTCCATCGCATCGTCAAGAGTGGAGCCGACGATGATATTCGCGTCCGTGTCGACCTCTTCGCGAATGCGGTTTGCCGCTTCGTCCAGTTCGAACAATGTCAGGTCGTGACCGCCGGTGATGTTGATCAGGACACCCTTGGCGCCACGCAGGCTGATCTCGTCCAGCAGCGGGTTCGCTATCGCCTTTTCGGCGGCCTGGATGGCGCGATCCTCGCCCTCGGCCTCGCCGGTGCCCATCATCGCCTTGCCCATCTCATCCATCACGGCGCGGACATCGGCAAAATCGAGGTTGATCAGCCCTGGACGCACCATCAGGTCCGTCACACCTTTCACGCCCTGGTACAGCACGTCATCCGCCAGGCTGAACGCTTCGGTGAAGGTTGTCTTTTCATTGGCCAGACGGAACAGGTTCTGGTTCGGAATGATGATCAGCGTGTCGACCACTTTCTGAAGCGCGTCGACCCCGTCCTCGGCCTGCTTCATCCGCTTGCCGCCCTCGAACTGGAACGGCTTGGTCACGACACCAACAGTCAGAACACCCAGTTCGCGCGCTGCCTGTGCAATAATCGGCGCAGCACCGGTGCCGGTGCCGCCGCCCATGCCCGCCGTGATAAAGCACATATGCGCGCCGGCAAGGTGGTCGACGATCTGTTCGATGCTCTCTTCGGCCGCGGCTGCGCCGACCGTCGCCCGCGCGCCGGCCCCAAGCCCCTCGGTCACCTTGACCCCAAGCTGAACACGGCTTGCGGATCGGCTTTGCTGCAAGGCCTGCGCGTCGGTATTGGCCACCACGAAATCGACACCCTCAAGGGCCTTGTCGATCATGTTGTTCACCGCGTTGCCGCCTGCGCCACCAACACCGAACACGGTGATGCGAGGTTTCAATTCTTCCTGTCCGGGCACCGAGAGGTTCAAAGTCATGTGTCTGTCCGCCTGCTACTTTCGCTCCATTCAGAGCATTTTTTCCGCACCTATTCTATCCATCAATATCGTCCAAGCACGCGAAGGTCACGCAAAAAACACGAATTTGCCACCAAATATGGCCCAAATCGCGAAGTTCATCGCGGAATTTCGCCGATATGTCGATATATAGCGGACAAAGCTCTCGCACCTACAAGCAAAGGGGAATCACCCCCGCTGAAACGGGGTTTCGAAAATATCAATGGTCGTGACCTGCTCGGGTCTGCCTTTTGTTTGCGTTACTCTACCACGATCCCATATTCCCTTCCAGCATCACCTGGCCTGCGACACCTGAATCCAGACGTTTTTTGCCGCCCGGATAGCCGCTCCTACCAATTGTCCCGGAACCACTTGACCGCGCGCTTGAGCGACCGTGCCGGATAGCGGTCAACCGGGATTTCGAAGTCCCACCATTCATCCTGCGGATGCGCCGCGAAAAGGCACAGGCCAACGGCGCTTGCAAAGCCAGGTCCCGTCGCCGCCTGTGGCAGCCCATGCACCCGCATCGGGCGGCCCAGGCGGACCTGCTGGCCCAGGATTTTCGTTGCCAATCCATCCATACCGGGGATCTGGCTTGCGCCGCCTGTCAGAACGATCTGTTGGCTTGGCAAATGCTCGAACCCGGCGGCATCGAGGCGCGCGCGCACCTCTTCCAGGATTTCCTCGACACGGGGACGCATGATCCCGATCAACTCGGCCCGACTCACCGATCGGCGGTCGTGGTGCCAGTCGCCGGTATCGCCGCCGATCTCGATCATGTCGCGGTCGTCCATGCCCGTGGCAACGACGCCGCCGTGGAACGTCTTGATCCGTTCGGCCACCGCCATGGGCACCTGCAGCCCCATTGAAATGTCACTGGTCACATGATCGCCGCCCATGCGCACGGCATCGGCATAGATCATATGCTTTTTCATGAAGATCGAAAGGCCCGTGGCCCCGCCGCCCATGTCGATACAGGCCGCGCCCAGCTCCTGTTCGTCCTCGACCAGCGCCGCGACACCGGACACATAGGCCGAACTCGCGATTCCGGCCAATTCGAGGTCACAGCGCTTCATGCAATGCGCGAGGTTCTGGATCGCCATCGCATCGACCGTCAGCATGTGCATGTCGGTTGCCAGTTCCTGACCGATCTGCCCACGCGGGTCGATCAGGCCGCTGCGATGGTCCAGCGCGAAATTCACCGGCTGGGCGTGCAGCACCTCGCGGCCATGGCCGAAATCCGGCACGTCACAGGCCGACAGCACCCGCGCCACGTCCTGTTCGTCAACCGTGGTCCCCGCCACCTCGACCTTGCCGGCCAGACCATAACTGCGCGGGTCGGCGCCACCAAAACAGGCAATCACGTGATCCACCCGAAGCTGCGCCATTTTCTGCGCAGCTTGCACCGCCGTGCGAATGGCGCGCTCGGTTTCGCCCATCGACTCGATCTCGCCGAACCGCACGCCGCGCGACCGCGTCGTGGCCGCGCCGATCACCCGAAAGCCGGACTGCCCGGCCAGTGACCCGATACTGTCACTCTCAAGCGCCCGGTCGGTCCCGTCGAACCGCAGCACCAGGCACGCGATCTTGGAGCTGCCAATGTCAAGAATGGCAATCACCCCGCGCTGCATCGCCGCCCGGCGCATGTTGCGCATTGCGCGCTGAGACTCGTAAAGCTCGATCATTCTACTGATTCCCCTGCCTCGATCGCCCGGATGCGCACCAATTCGCGCATCGCGCCATCTGTCATTCTCAATGTCGGTCTGCGCGGCAGCCGGAAATCGACGGCCACGATATCGCGCGCCAGCATGTCCACCGCCTGATCCATCGCGATGACCCGCTCCAATGCCTGTATCGCGCCGGTCTCGGGCAGCATGATCCGCTGGTCACGGTCCAGAACCACGTCCCAGCGCCGCTCGCCCATGCGCACCAGCCCGCGCAGCCGCGCGGTCAGCGGCTGTGCCGCCGCTACAAGCTCAAGCGCTTCCGACACCCGGTCGCGGGCGCTGTCCCCGACGATCAGCGGCAATTCGGGCCAGTCAGACCGCGCGAAGGCAGGGCCGACCACAACGCCCTCATCGTCCAGAAGCTGCAAGCCCCGGTCATTGCGCCACAGCACGACCGGGATGCGTTCGACCACGTCGACCTGAAGCACATTGCCCTGCCGCACATAAAGCCGCGCCGATTTCACCGGATCCAGAGACACGACCGTCTCGCGCATCTGCTCGAGATCAAGATCAAAAGAGCTGACCGGAAACTCGAGCGGAAGCATCTGCCGGATGCCGTCGGCCACAAGATCACTTGCCCCGTCCACCGCCATCATGTTGACCATGAATTCCGGACGGCTTTCGATCTGCGCCCGCAGATCGGCAAATCTGTCAAAGATCTTCTGGCGATTTTCATCATTTGACAACCACCATGTCGCAAGACTGACCGTCAGCAGGAACGGCACACCAAAGCGCAGCAACACCCGGAAAAACGGCGTCAGCATCAGCCGCTCCATCCGGTATTTCAGCCGCGATGGCGCAGGATCGGGACGCATGTTCACCTGTGACACGACGCGTCCTCCACCATCCATCGGCACAGCGCAGCAAAGCCCATGCCGGTATGGGACGCCTGTTCCGGAGTCAGCGAGGTGGGCGTCATGCCCGGCTGGGTGTTGGTCTCCAACAGGATCAATCCGTCCGGCCCCCGGCTCTCGTCCCAGCGGAAATCCGTCCGGCTCACCCCGCGACAGCCAAGCGCCTGATGCGCCCGGACCGCGTAGTCCAGACATCTCGCCGTGATCTCCTCGGGCACCTCCGCCGGCAGGACATGGCGCGACCCGCCGGGCTTGTATTTCGCGTCGTAATCGTACCAGCCATCGGTCAGGATGTCCGTCACGCAAAGCGCCCGATCGCCCACGACAGTCGTGGTCAGCTCGCGCCCCGGCGCAAACGCCTCGACCATCACGGTTTCGGGCATCTCGTCCGACAGCTTTGGCGGTCCGTTCGCGGCATCGTGCACAAGGTAGACGCCCACCGACGACCCCTCGTTATGCGGCTTCACCACGTAGGGCGGTGCAACGACATGCCGCCGGCACACCTCGTCCCGTGGCGCCAATACGCTGTCCACCACCGGCAAGCCGTGGCGGCGATACACGTCCTTCGTGCGTTCCTTGTCCATCGCAAGGGCAGAGGCAAGCACGCCCGAGTGGGTATAAGGCAGGCCCAGCCACTCCAGCAAACCCTGAACACAGCCGTCTTCTCCCCAGCGGCCATGCAAGGCGTTGAAACACACATCCGGAGAAAGATCGATCAGCACGGATGCGAGATCACGGGCCGCATCGACCTCGTGAACCTCAAATCCCTCGTCCCGCAAAGCGGCCGCGCATTCGCGCCCCGATGACAGCGACACCTCGCGCTCGGACGAAGGGCCACCCATCAATACTGCCACTTTCGGGTTTGCCCTGCTCGACATACCCAAAACCGCCTCAAATCATGGGGATAATCCCCCATTTCTGCCGACTGACGGGATCGCGTCCCGTTCTTTTTCTGTTGTGCAACCTGCCCGGCGCACCGCCTTCACCCGCGCGGGTTCAGCCCGCGTCAGAACGTACCGGCTCCCCGATCCGCTTGATTTCCCACTCTAACTCTATTCCCGAGTGTTGGAAAACCCTTTTTCGCACCTCTTCGCCCAATCCTTCGAGGTCCGCAGCCGTCGCGTCGCCGGTATTGACGAGGAAATTGGGATGTTTCGGAGACATCTGCGCCCCGCCGTGCACGGCCCCGCGCAGCCCGGCATCGGCGATGACCTTCCACGCCTTGAGGTCATGCACATCGTCCGCCGCCCCGGTCGATGAAAACCCCGCCGGGTTGCGAAACGTGCTGCCCGCCGTGCGGTCCTTGGTCGGCTGCGTCGCGTCGCGCTTGGCCAGCTGCTCTTCCATCTTCGCATGAAGCGCCTCCGGGTCACCCGGCCCGGCCGCGAACACGGCCTGCACGATCACCCAGCCCTCGGGCAAATCGCTCGACCGGTAGGCCAGGGCCAGATCGGCCGATGGCAATGTCACCAGATCGCCGTTCCGCGTGACCACCTGCACCTCGACCAGATGATCGGCCACGTAGGTGCCATAGCAGCCCGCGTTCATCCGGACCGCGCCGCCGACAGCGCCCGGAATGGTCCGCAGGAAGGTCAGGTCCAGCCCCGCATCGGCGGCGCGCCGCGCCACGTGCCCATCCAGCGCCGCCGCGCCGGCCGTCACGCGCCCGCCCCTTGCCTCGATGGTGTTGAATCCGCGCCCAAGCCGGATCACCACCGCGCGCAAGCCGCCATCGCGCACGATCAGGTTCGACCCGACGCCCATCGGGAAGACCGGCACATCGCCGGGCAGGTCGCGCAGGAATGTTTGCAGATCGGCCAGATCGGCTGGCTGGAACACCCAGTCCGCAGGCCCGCCCACGCGCAGCCACGTCATGTCGCTCAGGGGTTTGTCGGGCGTCAACCGCCCGCGCACATCAGGAAGCCGCGTCATGCCCTGCCTTGTGCAACGCCGATGCCAAGGCGTAAAGCCTCAATCGGCGCGCCGCGTCACCAACCGCAGGATCCAGACGACGGAATATCTCAACGGCCAGCGAAACACGCTCATGGCCGCCACGGTGAACAAGAGCCCCCAGAGCAGGCCATCGGCCAGGTAAACCCAGATCAGGATCGGCCCTCCCGCCGTCATCAGGATGTAGGCCCGCCGCCAATGATTGTCGTTCGACGGGATCGCGGCAAGAATGGCGGCAAGAATGATCCAGCAACACGCCGCACTCAGGGAATAACTCATCATCCGGGGATCTCCACGTCCTGGCGGGTCAGGCGCTTCCAGAAATACCGCAGCGGGTTGCGATACATCGACCCGAAGGCCAGCAGCCCTGCCAGCGCCGCCCAGGGACCAACCGCATCCGCGATCTGCCAGATCAGCACGGGCGCCGCCACCAAGAGCGCAAGCCCGGGCACATATTGCCGCCGTATCGGCAAGACAGCCACAAGCGCCGAGGCAAAGATCCAGGCAAGGCACAGCCAGACAAGCATATTGCGATCACGCCCCCTTTTCGGTCGATGACTGTCGGTAAACCGGATCATCACGGCGAAAGATGGCCGCGCTTTGGACGAAGTTGGGGAAAATTCAGGATAACGGCATGGAGACGCGCCCCCGAGGCGCTCTGCCGAAGCCGCCGGACCGCAGCAGGGCGACACAGCCCGCAAGACCCTCACGTGGCTGCGCATACCCACCGGATGGCGTCAAACGACCCTGCCCGCACCCACCCTCGCCAGCGCCACGCGATACCTCTTTCAACCGGCCGAGGTTTTGTTAGTGTCGCCGCGACGCCGCGCAGAATGGGAACCTTGGTCACATGACCCATATCAGGACCACGCATGTCGGATCGCTTCCGCGCACGCTAAAGGTGGTGGATTTCATTTTTGCCCGCGAGAATGGCACCGACTACGACGCGCAGGCCTTTGACACCGCGATGACCGAAGCCGCCAGCGAAACCGTGCGGCGGCAGGTCGCGGCGGGGATCGACATCGTGTCGGATGGCGAAACCTCCAAGATCAGCTATGCGACCTATGTGAAAGACCGCTACACCGGCTTTGACGGCGACGGCCCACGCCACGTGCCTGCCGACATCGCGCTTTTTCCAAGCTTCCTCGCACGGCTCAGGGCGGATGATGGATCGCCGAGATATGCGCGACCTACGTGCGTCGGCGAGGTCAAATCCAAGGACCAGGGCGAATTGGAAACAGATATCGCCAATCTCAAGGCCGGAATGGCCGCCCACGGCGCGACCGAGGGCTTCATGAACGCGGCCTCGCCGGGGGTGATCTCGCTGTTTTTGCAGAACGAGTACTACCCGACCCATGACGCCTATCTGGCCGCGCTGGCCGACGCGATGCGCGGCGAATACCGCACCATCGTGGACAGCGGTCTGATGCTGCAACTCGATTGCCCCGATCTGGCCCTGTCGCGGCACATGCTTTTCACCGACCTGACGGATGCCGAGTTCGTCAAGATCGCGGGCGCCCATGTCGAGGCGATGAACCATGCACTGGACGGGATCGACCCGTCCCGCGTGCGGGTGCATATCTGCTGGGGCAATTATGAAGGCCCCCATGTCTGCGACATCGACATGGACACAGTGTTCCCGACCCTGATGAAGGTGCGCGCGCGGCACGTTCTGTTCGAAACATCGAACCCGCGCCATGCGCATGAATGGACCGTGTTCCGCGACCGCAAGTCCGAGATTCCCGACGACATGGTGCTGGTGCCCGGCGTGATCGATTCGACCACCAATTTCGTCGAACATCCCGAAATCGTCGCGCAGCGAATCGACCGCTTTGCCGGGATCGTCGGGGCGGACCGGGTGATCGCAGGCAGCGATTGCGGCTTTGGCACCTTTGCCGGGTTCGGGGCGGTCGACCCCGAGATCGCCTATGCAAAGCTGGGCGCGCTTGCGGGCGGGGCCAGGCTGGCGTCGGCGCGCGTGCAAGCCCATGAATGAACCGGTTGTCTTTCTTCCCGGCATGATGTGTGACGCGCGGCTGTTCGAGCCGCAGCTGCGCGCCTTTTCTGCCACCCACCCGGTCATGGTTGCGCCAATAACCCATGGCCAACGGATCGAGGAAATCGCTTCGAACCTGCTGACCGCGCTGCCGCAAAAATTCGCGCTGGCCGGCCTGAGCATGGGCGGTATCGTGGCCATGGAGTTGTTGCGCCGCGCGCCGGACCGGGTGACGCGGATCGCGTTGATGGACACCAATTGCCTTGCCGAAACGCCGCCTGTTGCCGCCGATCGCGAACCGCAGATCATCAAGGTCAAAGCAGGCAAGCTGACCGAGGTGATGCGGGACGCGTTGAAGCCCAACTACCTTGCCCCCGGACCGCGGCGCCCGGCCGTGCTGCAAACGGTGATGGACATGGCGCACACGCTGGGGCCGGACGTGTTCATCAACCAATCCCGGGCCCTGCAACGCCGCCGCGACCAGCAATCCACGCTGCGCAAGATCCGCCAGCCCGCGCTGGTGCTTTGCGGTGCGCATGACGCGCTGTGCCCGGTCAAACGGCACAGCTTCATGGCCGAACTGATCCCGCATGCCCGGCTGGTCGTGCTGGACGACGCCGGCCACCTGCCGACGCTGGAAACCCCGGACGAGACCAATGACGCGCTGTGGGAGTGGCTGCACCAGCCCTACGTGCTGCGCTAGGGGGACGATGCGTTGACGCATCGTGGATGGTCCGTCGACGGACCATCTTGAGGGCTCTGCCCTCAAACTCCCGGGATATTTTCGAACCAGAGAAGACAGGGGAGCACAAAGCCCGAAACAGGGCGATTGACCGCGGTGGCGTCTTCACCTACGCCACGGGTCGCGCGGAGGGCTGGATGGCTGCCCCTTGAAAGAGGGGAGGAAAGTCCGGACTCCCTGAAGCAACGGTGCCGGGTAACGCCCGGGCAGGGCAACCTGACGGAAAGCGCCACAGAGAACAGACCGCTCCGATTTCGGTCGGGGCAAGGGTGAAACGGTGGGGTAAGAGCCCACCGGGGGGTTGGCAACAGCCCCCGCATGGCAAGCCCCACCGGGAGCAATGCCGAATAGGGGGATCGCGCCGCGCGCCGGCAGGGTCGCTTCAGCCCAGATCCCCGGGTTGGCAGCTTGAGGCCGGTGGCGACATCGGTCCCAGAGGAATGGTCATCCATCCTCGGGGCAACCCGAGGGGGACAGAATCCGGCTTACAGGCTCTCCGCGCGTTTTTATGGCCCTTCCGGGCAAAGAACCCCGCGCAACGGGTTGACTCACCCGCGCGCATGGGTAGAAGGCAGCTTTCAAGATGATATTCACGGGCAGCCCTTGCCCGATGCAGGAGACGACCCATGGCGAAGCCGACCACAATCAAGATCCGCCTGAACTCGTCTGCGGGAACGGGCCACTTCTACGTGACCAAGAAAAACGCGCGGACGATGACGGAAAAGATGTCTGTTCGGAAGTACGACCCCGTCGCGCGCAAGCATGTCGAGTACAAGGAAGGCAAGATCAAGTAAGCCTTCCGTTCACACGGACAGTGAAGAAAAGCCGCGCCGGGGCAATCCGGGCGCGGCTTTTTTGTGGGTCAACATGAGTGCCGGCCTGAATGACTTCGCAAAATGCTCCGGCTCGGCACGGGTTTGTTACCGAATGTCAGGCGGGCCTCGCCAAGCCCCGCCTTTCCCCCATCACCCAGACCCCCGACACCGCGCGGTCATCCCCCATCATGATCGTCGGGAACACCGCTTCCCAGATATCCGCCGCCCGTGCGCTGCGTTGCGCGATGGCGGGGGTCGATCCCAGATCGAGCGTGATGAAATCCGCCTCGGTTCCCGGCGCGAGTGTCCCCACGCGGTCCGCGAGCCCCAGGCACTGCGCCGAGCCTTCGGTGGCCAGCCACAAGAGCGCCGACGGGTGCAGCGCCACACCGCGCAGTTGCGCAACCTCGTAGGCCGCCGCCATCGTGCGCAGCATCGAGAAAGACGACCCGCCCCCGGTATCGGTGGCCAGCCCCACGCGCTGGCCGTCCGCTACCAGCCCCGCCATGTCAAAGAGCCCCGATCCGATGAAGGTGTTGGAGGTGGGGCAATGCACCAAAGCCGCACCCACCTCGCGCAGGCGGTCGCGTTCGCGCGGCTCAAGGTGGATGGCATGGCCGTAGAGGCCGTTTGACCCCACGAGACCGTGCTGTTCGTAGGTCTCAAGATAATCGCGCGCGTCGGGGTACAGCCCGCGGACCCATGCGATTTCGTCGGTCTGTTCGCTCAGATGGGTCTGCATCAGGCA
>JAWLGI010000039.1:18649-22901 GCA_041685125.1 Marivita sp.
GCGGTCTGGGGATAGTGCACATGCGCGTCGACAAACCCCGGCAGGATCAGGGCGTCCGCATGATCCTCGACGCGCGCTCCTGGATACGCATGGCGCATATCATCGGCAGTCCCGCGTGCCAGGACATGACCGTTCTGCACCGCTATTGCGCCCGTCGGATCGAATTGCGCAGCAGCGGGCCCGTGGATCTGCGGATTGCCGGTAAACCAGAGGGTCTGGCCCAGGTGAAGCGTGATGTCTGACATGTCTGGCCTGTGTGTTTGTCGGGCGCATCAACCTAGCCTGTCGTGGCCGCCGGGTAAATTGCGCAGGTGACCTGTTGTATCGCGCGGGGAATCCGTGAATGAAGTTGGGGACGCCGATGATGGGGGCAAGGACAAGATGACCAAAGATCAATCCTCGGACGCACCCGAAACCTCCGAAGAGGACGATGGCTTCAGCCTGGGCCGCATTGCGGTGGGGCAGATTCTCCATGCCGTTGAAAGGGAAGATCGCGACCAGCTTGTCGCGCTGATGGAACCCCTGCACCCGGCAGACATTGCCGACCTGCTGGAACAGGTCGATTCCTTCGAACGGATACGTCTGATCCGGCTCTATGACCGCGAATTCGATGGCGACATCCTGTCAGAGCTGGACGAGTCCATTCGTGAAGAGGTGATCGGCATCCTGTCGCCACAGGTTCTGGCCGACGCGGTGCGCGACCTGGAAAGCGACGACGTTGTCGATCTTCTCGAGGACCTCGAAGAAGACCAGCATGGCGCGATCCTTGATGCGCTCGAAGACAGCGACCGGGTCGCGGTGGAGCAATCGCTGACCTACCCGGAGTATTCTGCCGGACGCCTGATGCAGCGCGAGGTCGTGATGGCGCCGGAGCATTGGAGCGTCGGTGACGCGATTGATTTCATTCGTGCCTCCGAAGATCTGCCTGACCAGTTCTACCACGTTATTCTCGTCGATCCGCGGCTTCACCCGATCGGCAACATCACGCTTGGCAAATTGATGGGAGCGCGCCGCGAGGTGCTCCTCAAATCGCTGGTGGAAGACACGTTCCACGTCTTTCCCGTGTCGCAATACGAAGGGGACGTGGCTTACGCGTTCAACCAGTATCACCTGATTTCGGCCCCCGTGGTCGACGAGAACGGGCGTCTTGTCGGGGTCATCACCATCGATGACGCGATGGCGGTTCTGGACGAGGAAAACGAGGAAGACATCCTGCGCCTTGCCGGTGTAAACAGCGAAAGCTCGGTCTCGGACCGGGTGCGTGAAACCACCAAGCGGCGCTTTCCGTGGCTGTTCGTCAACCTTGTCACGGCCATCCTTGCCAGCCTTGTCATTTCCCAGTTCGAAGAGGCGATCGCGACCATCGTGGCGCTGGCGGTGCTGATGCCCATCGTGGCCTCGATGGGCGGCAATGCGGGCACCCAATCGCTGACCGTGGCGGTGCGCGCGCTGGCGACCAAGGACCTTACCGGATCGAACGTCTGGCGGGTGATCCGGCGCGAGGTTCTGGTCGGGTTGATCAACGGCATTGCCTTTGCCGTGATCATGGGCGCGGTCGGTTATGTCTGGTTCGGATCATTGGCGCTGGGGGGCGTGATCGCTGCGGCGATGGTGATCAACCTCGTGGTGGCGGGTCTTGCCGGAACGGGCGTCCCGATCGTGCTGGAAAAGCTGGGGGTCGACCCGGCACTGGCTTCGGGGGCGTTTGTGACCACCGTCACGGATGTGGTCGGCTTTTTCGCCTTTCTCGGGCTGGCCGTACTGGTGCTGTTGTGATGCTCGAGGCGCGCAAGGCCGAAGCGCGCAAGGCCGCTTTTGCCCGGCGCAGAGCGGCGCATGAAGCCTCCCGTCCCGGTGCAGCAGGCTATCTGAGCGAGGTGCTGGCAGGCTATCGCGGCGTGCCGGTGTCGGGCTACATGCCCATGCGCACCGAGATCGACCCTTTGCCCGCCATGGCCGAAGCCACCGCGCATGGCGTCGTCGGTGTACCGGTGATCCGCGCCAAGGCGCAGCCCTTGGTGTTCTCGCAATGGGCGCCGGACTGCGCGCTGGTCGAGGGACCTTTCGGCGCGTCAGTGCCAGCCACGGAACGGCTGATCACGCCGGAGGTTCTGATCGTGCCACTGGTCGCGTTTTCCCGCGCCGGCGGGCGGCTGGGCTATGGCGGCGGATTTTATGACCGCACGCTGGAAAAGCTGCGCGCGCAGCGCCCGACACTGGCCATCGGATTCGCCTATGCCGCGCAGGAGGATGACAGCCTGCCGCTGGAGGACACGGATCAGCCGCTGGACATGGTTGTCACCGAACGCGGTGTGATCGATGTGAAAAGCTAGGGCGCATCGCGCCCGTCAACTGACCCCGGATATCAACCACGCCTCGGCCTGGTCCCGCGCGGTCAGATCGAACGCCTTGATATCGATGCCCGGCAACAGGCCGCCTTCGACCTCTGCTGCGGTTCTGATCCATGCTGCATCGGACAGGACCGCGCAGCGATCGAACCTTGCCAGAAGGCTGAAGAGTTTGGGCAAGCGCGCCATTTCGACAGCGATGGCGCTGAAATCGGGAAAGGCAAAGGATGAGATCGTGTAGAGCATCAGCCCTTCGTTCACATCCTGTGATTTCTCCAACAGGTCGTCCAGCCCCTTGGCCATTTCATCGGATCCGACTCGCCCCGACAGCTCGATATCGACGCGGTTCGCCTCCGGCTTGGTGATTTTCAGCATCTGTGCCTCCTCTCTCCCTGGCCCGATTGGAGCCGAATTTCCGTGGCTCTGCCATGATCAGGGTCAATCGATATCACAAGAGCCGCACCATGGTACATCAGCTTGCATCACAGACCCTCGCGGCTGCGGAGGTGGTCGGTGGCGACCTGTCGAAGATCTCCGATCCCGCGCTGGTCGTACCCTGGAAATCAGGGGGACCGCCATGACATGCGGCGCAGGTCGCTCTCGGGGTCGGTCCGGGCTTCCATCTTGGACGGAGCCGTTGGTCTTTGCGTCATGGTATCAGCCCAAATGGGCCAGAATTTGCATCCAGATCGCGGTTTCATCGTAGAGCGTCCATTCGCGGCGCACCCCGCGTGGCCCGAACTCGGCATGCGAAAGGCCCATCACGTGCACCTCGGCCCCTGTGGGGGCACCGAACGCGCCCCAGCCATCGTGCTTGCCGGTCAATGACCAGCGGATCGCGGCGCGGGGCGGCATGTTGGGCTCTTCAAGACCGATCTGGTGGTGAATGTCGAAACTGGCAAAGGGGAACGACGCCCGCAGGCCCAGCCAGAAGGCGTCCACCTCGGCCGTGCCATGACCGGTGCGCCCCCCCGGATGGTCGGCCTGTATCGCCCGGTCGTATTGATCGGCGATCACCGACAGCTCGCCTGCCATGATGCGGCTCAGCAGGGCAGCGAACGCCTCGCCCCACTGGTTGTCATTGCCGCGCCCGGTATAAGGGCCCTGCACGTCGACCGCCGGACGAAATGGCTGGGTTTCCGGATCAAGCCCGGCGATGCGTTCGCGCGCCCAGTCCTTCACGTCGAAGCCAAGCTGGCGAACAATTGCGCCATTGTCGCGGATCAGCCATTCATCGCTGATCCTGTTGTTTTTGGCGTAGCAATCCGCAAGCGCCCGGACGCGAACCTTGCGGCCCGTCGCCGGCCCGAACTGCCCGTCGCCGTTATGGGTCGCGGTCGACAGGATACGATGCGACGACAGCATTCCGACCTCGGGCGTACCAGACCAGATCACGTCTTCGCCCAGCAGCATCCGGTCCGGAAATTCATGCAGCGTGGCCATCGTTGCAGCCGTCATGCCCGGTTCGCCGAAGGCTATTTCTCCGGGCGTGCGAATGATGACATCCGGATGGTAATAATCCTTCATCCGCGCCGCGAGGCCACGGTCCTCCCAGATTTCCTGGGTGATCCCGAGGATATAGTCGGGAAAATCGGTGAAGCGGGTGTCGAAGCCCTTCATTGCAGCCTTTCCGGTATGCGGGCCGATCCGTGCAGAATCACCGGCCCGTCAATTTCGATGCCCCATGCCTGCACCGAGGACGCTTCGATTTGGTTAACAGGCACCCATTGCGCCGCCTGCACCTTGTGCCACCTGGGGGTCCGGAACTTTCTGCTTCACGGATGAATGAAGCCCCGGACCGGCGGAAAATCGGCACGGCGGGCGGCGCGCTGATCCGGTGGTTCCGAGGGGTCCGCACCCGCCCGGATCAACGTGCCTTTCGGTGCGATATAGCTGTCGATGCG
>JAWLGI010000040.1:0-22483 GCA_041685125.1 Marivita sp.
TTGCGACCCATGATTTCCCGTGGCATCCATGTTCGCAAGATGAGAGCAGGCACAGCAAACGAGGCAGCACAGACCTCGACGCGGTACCAAGAACAAAAAAAGCAGGTTTCATACAGGCACCCGCTTTCATCGAACGACAGAGATCCGGCGCGCGGGCGAGCAGACATCCCCCCAGGTGGCGCGCGCAGTCGGACTTCCCGGAAACGGGACACGGGCGGCGGGTTGATCAGTGGCAGCAGATCAACCCGCCGTTTCCGTTTCCAGGGGTCAGAGCAGTGAAAGGACCGATTGGGCAGTGACCCGGAAGCTGAGGTTCAGAGGTGAAAGCCACCACAAGGTGGATGGCAAGGGTCGGGTGTCCATCCCGGCCTCGTTTCGCCGTGTGCTGGAGGCAGGGGATCCCAACTACACGGACGGGCTGAACCCCGAGCTTGTCATCGTCTATGGCGACAAGCGCCGCAAATACCTCGAGTGTTACACGATGCAGGCCATCGAAGAGGTGGATGACAAGATCGAGGCGCTCCCGCGGGGGTCGGTCGAGCGCAAGATGTTGCAACGCCTGTTCAACGGGCAATCCCACGCCACCAGCGTGGACGAGACCGGGCGGCTGGTGTTGCCCTCCAAGCTGCGCCAGAAGATCGGGTTGACGGGCGAAGCGTTCTTTATCGGTGCCGGTGACACGTTCCAGATCTGGGAGCCGGGCACATACGACGCCGAAGAGCTTTCGGCGACCGAGGAATGGCTGGACGATCTGCCGGATGATGTTGATCCGCTGATCTTCCTGGACCAGTACCGGGGGGGCTGAGTGCGCATGTCTGCTGCCGCTGCCCCATATTCCAAAGACCCTCATGTTCCCGTTCTGCTTGCCCCGCTTCTGCGGGCCGTCGCGCCGGTGCGCGGCGTCTGGGTGGATGGCACCTTTGGCGCCGGCAGTTATGCCCGCGGGCTGATCGACGCGGGGGCGGACAAAGTGATCGGGATTGACCGCGATCCGCTGGCGCACGAGATGGCGGCGGCATGGATAGACGATTACGCCGGCCGGATCGAACTACACCAGGCGAATTTTGCCGAAATGGACCAGATCGCGTCGGATGTTGATGGCGTGGTGCTGGACCTGGGCGTGTCGTCGATGCAGCTGGACCGGGCGGATCGAGGGTTTTCCTTCATGAAGGATGGTCCGCTCGACATGCGCATGGGGCAGGACGGGCCGTCGGCGGCAGATATCGTGAACACTGCCGACGCGGTCGACATTGCCGATATCCTGTTCACCTATGGCGAAGAACGTGCGTCCCGCCGGATTGCCAAGGCGATCGTCGCAGCGCGCGGAATCACCCCGATCACTCGCACACTGGAACTGGCCGGGATTATCGAGTCCTGCCTGCCGCGCCCGAAGCCGAATCAATCGCATCCTGCGACACGCAGCTTTCAAGCGCTGCGCATCGCTGTAAACGACGAATACGGCGCGCTGATGCAGGGGCTGATGGCGGCCGAGCGGGCCTTGAAGCCGGGCGGTTTTCTGGCGGTGGTCAGTTTTCATTCGGTCGAGGACCGGATGGTGAAGCGGTTCATCCAGTCCCGCGCGGGGCAGACCGGACGCGCCAATCGTTACGCCCCCGAGATCGAACGCGCGGCCCCCGCCTTTGACATCGTGACCCGCAAGGCGGTGGGGCCGGACGCCGATGAGCTGGCTGAAAACCCGCGCGCGCGGTCGGCCAAGCTGCGCGTGGCGCGCCGCACCGAGGCCGCGGCAGGCGAGATCGATGCAGGGCAGATCGCCCTGCCGCAACTGAAGGATGACCGTTGATGCGTTCCCTGCTCTATGTGTTGACGTTCCTGACCGTCATCGCGGCGGCCTTCTGGGCCTATCACGAGAATTACAAGACCCAAGCCGCGCTGGCCAAGGCGCAATCCGTACGCTCTGACATCAGCGATGCGCGTGCCCGGCTGGCCGTGCTCAAGGCGGAATGGGCCTATCTCAATCGTCCGGACCGGCTGCGCGATCTGGTCGAGGTGAATTATGAACGGCTTGGGCTCATGCCGTTTGAGCCGGACCAGTTCGGCCGGGTTGACCAGATCGCCTATCCCGAAGAGCCGGAAGACGACCTGCCGATCACCTACCCGGTCGAAATTTCCAGTGCAGGAGCGCAAGAGCCATGATCCGCACGCCGCTTCGCCCCCTCGCGCGGATTCTGGATGCCCGGCGCAAGGGCGAAAACCCCGACGCGATCGAGCGGGAAAACCTGCGCATTCGCCAGGAACAGATGCGCGACACCGCCAGGTCGCGCGCCGAAGGGCGGCTTCTGGTCATGGCGATCATGTTCTTTTGCGCCTTTACCGTCGTGGGCTTGCGCATGGGCAACCTTGCCGCCTCGGAACCGGCTGAACCGCGCGCGCAGGTCTCTGGTGCGTCCATCATCGCCAGCCGTGCCGATATCGTGGACCGGAAGGGCCGTATTCTCGCCACCAACATGGAGACGGTCTCGCTTTATGCGCATCCGCAACAAATGATCGACCCGTTGCGCAGCGCGACCGAGCTGGTGAAGATATTTCCCGAGCTTGACGAAGACCGTTTGCGCAAAGACTTCACCGGCAAGCGCAAGTTCGTGTGGTTGCGCAAGAAATTGAGCCCGGAGCAAAAGCAGCTGGTGCATGATATCGGCGAGCCGGGGCTGCTGTTCGGGCCGCGCGAGATGCGGCTTTATCCCAACGGCGCCCTGGCGTCGCATGTTCTTGGCGGCGCCAGTTTCGGCCGCGAGGGTGTGCATTCGGCGGAGGTCATCGGCACCGCCGGGATCGAGAAATTCTTTGACGCCGAATTGCGCGATCCGGCACGCGAAGGTGCTCCGCTGGAACTGTCGCTGGACTTGACGGTGCAGGCGGTGGCGGAGCGGGTGCTTCTGGGCGGCATGAAGCTCTTGAATGCCAAGGGCGCGGCGAGCGTCCTGATGGACGTGCAGACCGGCGAGGTGATCTCCATTGCCTCGCTGCCGGATTTCGACCCCAACGACCGGCCCCGCCCGCTGACCGAAGGCGAGGCGGCGGACAGCCCGCTTTTCAATCGCGCAGTGCAGGGGGTTTACGAGCTTGGCTCGACCTTCAAGGTGTTTGCCGCAGCGCAGGCGCTGGAGCTGGGGCTGGTCAACCCCGACACGGTGATCGACACGTCCGGGCCGATGAAGGTCGCAGGCTTCAGGATCGGGGAATTTGACAACAAGAATTACGGCCCGCTGTCGGTGTCGGACATCATCGTCAAAAGCTCGAACCGGGGAACAGGGCGGCTGGCCTTGTCGATCGGGCCGGAGCGACAGCAGGAATTTCTGAAACGCCTGGGCTTTTTTGAGCCGATACCGCTTGAAATCGTTGAGGCGGAGGGGGGCAAGCCGCTCTTGCCGAAAAAATGGACCGAGTTGTCGAGCGTGACGATCTCCTACGGGCACGGCCTGTCATCGAGCCCGCTGCACCTTGCCGCCGGATACGCGGCGTTTGCCAATGGCGGACACAAGGTCGAACCGACCCTGCTCAAACAATCCGGCCCGCAGCTTGGCCCGCGACTCATGTCGGAGCGGACGGCGGCACAAAGTCTTGATATGCTGCGCAAGGTTGTCACCGATGGCACGGCCAGCTTTGGCGAAGTGGCGGGATATTCGGTCGGTGGCAAGACCGGCACGGCCGACAAGCCCAAGCCGCGTGGCGGCGGGTATTACGATGACAAGGTCATCAACACCTTCGCATCCGTCTTTCCGACCAACGATCCGAAATACGTGCTGATCGTGACGCTGGACGAGCCGGTCGAGACAAGCGGCAGCGAACCGCGCCGCACCGCTGGCTGGACCGCCGTTCCCGTGGCGGCGGAAATGATCCGGCGCATTGCGCCGCTTCTGGGCTTGCGCCCAGAGGTCGAAACGCGGCATTTGGACGGGATGATCAACACCTCGAACTGAGGACAGTCGCCTGACCGCAGGCGCAAAGGACAAAGGGCGCGGCATGGTGGCAGATGCAAAAAGCCTGACGGCTCTCGGGTTGACCGCACGCGGCGGGGCCGATGCGTTCGTGACAGGATTGGCCGTGGACAGCCGCGATGTGAAGGATGGCTATCTCTTTGCCGCTCTGCCGGGCACGCGGATGCATGGCGCCGAATTCATCGAATACGCGCTGCGCATGGGGGCCGCGGCCATCCTGACCGACATGGACGGGGCCGAGATCGCCAGGGACGCGCTGGACGGGTCCCCTGCGGCCGTGGTCATCGCTGCCGATCCACGCCAGACATTGGCCTTTTGCGCCGCATTGTGGTTCGAAAAGCAGCCCGACACGATGGTTGCCGTGACCGGCACCAATGGCAAGACCAGCGTTGCAAGCTTTGTCCGGCGCATCTGGCAATTGCTGGGCCATCCGGCTGTCAACCTGGGCACCACCGGTGTCGAGGGTGACTGGCAATCGCCTCTGGCTCATACCACGCCGGAGCCGATTACGCTGCATCGCGCGCTTGCCAGCGCGACAGAGGCCGGTATCGAGCACGCGGCGATGGAGGCATCCTCGCACGGGTTGGCGCAACGGCGGCTCGATGGTGTGAACCTGCGCGCGGCAGGTTTTACCAATTTCACGCAGGATCACCTCGATTACCACGAAAATTTCGAAGCGTATTTCGACGCTAAGGCGGGGCTGTTCGCGCGCGTACTGCCCGAGGACGGCATCGCGGTGATCAATATAGATGATGCGCGGGGCATCGACATGCTGGCCATTGCGCGGGCGCGCGGGCAGGAGATCGTGACAGTGGGCCGGGGCGACGGGGCCGATATGGCGCTTCTGGCGCAACGCTTCGATGCCGGGGGACAGGATGTGCGGATCCGCTTTGGCGGTGAGACATTCCAGACCCGGCTGAACCTGATTGGCGGCTTCCAGGCCGAAAATGTCATGATCGCCGCCGGTCTTGCGATCGCCAGCGGTGCGGTCCCGGACCGGGTCTTTCCGGTTCTGGCCGAGCTTGAAACCGTGCGCGGCCGGATGCAACTGGTCGCAACACGGGCCAACGGCGCGGCGGTTTACGTGGATTACTCCCACACGCCCGATGCCGTGGCGACCGCCGCCCAAGCGCTGCGCCCGCATGTCATGGGCCGGCTTGTCGCGATTATCGGCGCGGGCGGCGACCGGGATCCGGGCAAACGCCCGCTCATGGGCGCTGCGGCGGCCGAACACGCCGATGTGGTTATCGTGACCGACGACAATCCCCGCACCGAGGACCCGGCGCTGATCCGGGCGGCCATTCTGGAAGGTGCGCCGGAGGCGGTGGACGTGGCGGACCGCGCCGAGGCGATCCTGCGCGGCGTCGATGCGGTGGGGCCGGGGGATGCACTTTTGATCTGCGGCAAGGGGCACGAAACCGGGCAGATCGTCGGTACCACGGTGTTTCCGTTCGATGATGCGGAGCAGGCGAGCGTCGCCGTGGCTGCGCTGGACGGGAAGCTGGCATGACGCTCTGGACCAGTACGGAGGCCGCGCATGCGACCGGCGGGACATCCACCCGCGCCTG
This sequence comes from Marivita sp., assembly GCA_041685125.1. GTDB lineage: Bacteria > Pseudomonadota > Alphaproteobacteria > Rhodobacterales > Rhodobacteraceae > Marivita. The sequence goes on from JAWLGI010000040.1 coordinate 5,528, forward strand.
GTCGGCAACGGGTGTGTCCATCGACACGCGCAGCCTTGAGCCCGGTGATCTGTTCGTGGCCCTGAGCGCGGCGCGAGACGGGCACGACTTTGTTGCGCAGGCGCTGGAAAACGGCGCTGCCGCAGCGCTGGTCAGCCGCGTGCCGGAGGGCGTGGCGAAGGACGCGCCGCTTTTGATCGTGGACGATGTGCAAACAGGGCTGGACGCTCTGGGGCGGGCGGGCCGGGCGCGGACCGGCGCCAAGGTGGTCGGCGTGACCGGATCGGTCGGCAAGACCTCGACCAAGGAGATGCTGCGCACCGTTCTGTCCGCACAAGGCACGACCCACGCCGCCGAGGCAAGCTACAACAATCACTGGGGTGTGCCGCTGACGCTTGCGCGGATGCCGAAGGACAGCGACTTCGCAGTGATCGAGATCGGCATGAACCATCCCGGCGAGATTGCGCCGCTCAGCCGGATGGCCCGGCCGGATGTCGCCTTGGTGACAACTGTCGCCCCGGCGCATCTTGAAGCGTTCGAGAACATCGCGGGAATCGCGCATGAGAAGGCGTCGATCTTCGAAGGGTTGGAGCCGGGCGGCACGGCAGTGTTCAATGGCGATGTCGCGACCTCGGGCATTTTGCGCGATGTCGCGAGGATTTTCACGGAAAACCTGATTTCGTTCGGAGAATCGGACGGGTGCGACCACCAAGCCACCTCCATCATCCCGCATGACGACACGGTTGTCGTGACGGGCCGCGCCGGGACTGACCCGGTGCTGTTCAAGGTGCACGCGGCGGGAAAGCATTTCGGGCTCAATGGCATGGGTGTTGTCGCGGTCGCCTCGGCGCTGGGGCTGGACCGGGCATTGGTGATCAACGACATGGGTCGCTGGCATCCCGGTGCAGGGCGCGGAGCGCATGCCACTGTCACGCTGGACAGTGCCGACCCGGATGCGACGCTGGCACTCATCGACGATGCCTACAACGCAAACCCCGCATCGGTTGCGGCGTCACTGGCGGTCTTGGCGGCAGCACCGGTGCAAGACGACACGGGGCGCGTGCGCCGTGGACGCCGGATCGCGGTGTTGGGCGACATGAAGGAACTGGGCCCGACGGGGCCGGAGCTGCATGCGGCGCTGGCCGACCTGGAGGCGACAGGATCGCTGGACCGGGTGCATTGCGTGGGCCCGCTCATGCGGCACTTGCACGAGGCTCTGCCGGAGGCCAAACGCGGCTTCTGGTGCGACACCGCGGCAGAGATGGCGGATCGGATGCCGCGCGCCCTGGACGCCGGGGATGTGGTCATGGTCAAGGGATCGCTCTCAATGGGGCTGTCCCGCGTGGTTGACGCGATCCGGAATTTGGGTGAAGGCAGCGCGCGCGGCGCGGCGGAAGGATGAAGTTTGCATGTTGTACTGGTTGACCGCTCTGTCCGATGGGGGCGATTTTTTTAACCTCTTTCGGTATATCACCTTCCGCGCGGGCGGCGCTTTCCTGACGGCGCTGTTGTTCGGGTTCTTCTTCGGCCTGCCTTTGATCAACGTGTTGCGCAAACGGCAGGGCAAAGGCCAGCCAATCCGCAGCGACGGGCCTGAGGGGCATGTCGCGAAGGCCGGAACCCCCACGATGGGCGGGTTGTTGATTGTCGGTGCGCTGCTGACATCCACGTTGCTTTGGGCGCGGCTGGACAACGCGTTTGTCTTGATGGTGCTGTTCGTGACCGTGAGTTTCGCGCTGATCGGCTTTGCCGACGACTATTCCAAGGTGAAAAAACAGACCACGGCCGGTGTCTCTGGCAAAGTGCGGTTGTTGCTCGGGTTCGTGATTGCCGCGATTGCCGGATTCTGGGCTGCGCAATATCATCCGGAGGGACTGACCAACCAGCTGGCCTTTCCGGTGTTCAAGGACACGCTGCTTAATCTGGGCTATCTTTTCATCCCCTTCGCGGTCATCGTGATCGTTGGATCGGCCAACGCGGTGAACCTGACAGATGGTCTCGACGGGTTGGCGATCATGCCGGTGATGATCGCCGCTGGCACACTGGGCGTGATCGCCTATGCCGTGGGGCGGGTCGATTTCACCGATTACCTGGACGTGCATTACGTGCCGGGCACCGGCGAGATCCTTATCTTCACGGCCGGGCTGTTTGGCGGCGGGCTTGGTTTTCTATGGTACAACGCGCCGCCGGCGGCCGTGTTCATGGGGGACACCGGATCGCTCGCGCTGGGTGGCGCGCTGGGCGCGATTGCGGTGGCAACCAAGCACGAGATCGTGCTGGCCATCGTCGGCGGGCTGTTTGTCGTGGAAGCATTGTCGGTGATCGTGCAGGTGTTCTACTTCAAGCGCACCGGCAAACGCGTGTTCCTGATGGCTCCGATCCATCATCACTACGAAAAGAAGGGCTGGGCCGAGCCGCAGATCGTGATCCGGTTCTGGATCATCTCGCTTATCCTTGCCCTGATCGGTCTGGCGACGCTCAAGGTGCGCTGACGCGCGCAGGATGTCTCGTCCTTTCGCCTGCGGCGACGTCCTCGGGCGCGGTGGGTCGCGTGACGCGTTTGTTTTGTGGCGCGCAACCGGAGGGCGGTGGATTTGCATATTTGGAAAGAGAAGAAGTCCGGACTGGTTTTTTGTGACTGTGTCAACTAAACTTGACAGGTAGTGCCAAGCGGAGGCGGAAATGGATGGGGGTCGCATCGGCCTGACAGTGCCGGAGATCGGGGGCGCGCCGCGAGCGGGTCTGTGCACCGATTGTGGCGTGTCACGCATCGGGGATGGCCGCGCCTGCGGGCGCGCCTGCCAGTTCATTCAGCCGGATTACGACGGTTTGGAGGCCCGTGTGCATGGGCGTTTGGCCGGTGCCGGGGACGAGGCGTTTTTCGGGGTCACACAGGCCATGTACCGCGCGCGGCTGGAACCGGCTGCGAAAGATGCGCAATGGACCGGGTTGACGACCGAGTTGGCGGCCGAGCTGCTCCGCGCCGGGGCGGTGGACGCCGTTCTGGCAACTGCACCGGACCCGGAGGATCGCTGGAAGCCGATGCCGGTGATCGTGACACAGGCCGATCAGATGGCGCAGTGTCGCGGCATGCGCATGGGGTTCGGACCCCTTCTGGCGCTCCTGGAGCCGGCGCGGCAGGCGGGGCATCGGCGGATCGCGGTGATAGGTATCCCTTGCCAGGTCTACGCGCTGCGCGCGCTCGAGGCGGAGCTGGGTTTTGACGAGATCACGGTGATCGGCACACCCTGTTCGGACAATACCACGACCGACAATTTCCATGCGTTCCTGGCGCGTTTGGACGACAGGCCGGAGACGGTGTCCTACCTCGAATTTCGCGCCGATTACCGGGTCGAACTGCGCTTCGATGACGGGCGCAAGCCGCGGTTCATCCCGTTTCTGAAGCTGCCGCTGTCGGATTTGCCGGCGGATTTCTTTCCGATGACCTGCAAGACCTGTGTCGATTACACCAACCGGCTGGCGGATATCACGGTGGGGTATATGGGCGGTGATGGTGACCAATGGCTGATCGTGCGCAACGCGCGGGGGGCGGCTGTTCTGGATCGGCTGGGCGACCGGGTGGTGCGGCGTGCCCTGACAGACAAGGGCAAGCGTGACGCGGCGGTAAAGGGGTTTCTGGCCAACACGGAGCGCGCGGCGGGCGGGCTTCCCTTGCGGCGGATGCCGGGGTGGGTGCGGCCGATCGTGGCCTGGTTGCAACCGCGCATCGGGCCTCGGGGGTTGCAGTTTGCGCGCGCTCGGGTTGAAATGAAGGCCATCGAGACAATCTTGCACCTGCGGCGGGAGCATCCGGCGCGGATCAAGAACATGGTGCCTGCGCATGTCTGGCGCGTCGCTGCGAAATATGGTCTGACCCCTGACAGGGACGAGACGCGCGACCGCGACAACGGTTAGATTGCGCGCAGGACCACCGCGCGGTAGGGAGGTGCGCAGATCGAGGATCATCGCCCATGACACGCATTTCCCATATCCGGTTGGATGACGGCAATCTGCCCCCGCCCACCCCCGAGATCGAACAGGAACGCCGCGTGGCCATGTTCGACCTGATGGAGCACAACACTTTCGAGTTGCCCGCGCGCGATGGCGCGGATGTGCCGGCCGGGCCGTATAACGTGGGTCTGTCGATAAAGGACAAGCGGCTGGTCTTTGACGTGACGACGGAACGGCACGAGAAAGCCGCCGAATTCCACTTGTCGCTGACGCCGTTCCGGCAGGTGGTGAAGGACTATTTCCAGATCTGCAAATCCTATTTCGACGCTGTAAAAACCCTGCCACCCAGCCAGATCGAAACGATCGACATGGCGCGGCGCGGTATCCACAACGAAGGGGCCCGGATCCTGCAAGAAAGGCTCGAGGGCAAGGCGACGGTGGATGACGACACGGCCCGCCGCCTCTTCACGCTGGTCTGCGTGCTGCATTTCGGGGGGTGAACCTTTGGGGGCGTTGCCGCAGTCGATCCTGTTTTGCTGTGACCACAACGCTGTCCGGTCCCCGATGGCCGAGGGGATCATGAAGAAGCTTTATGGCCATGAAACCTATGTCCAATCCGTGGGCGTGGTGAATGATCTCGAGATCGATGGGTTCGCCATCTCTGTCTGCAAGGAGATCGGGGTCGAGATGAGCCGTCACCAGTCGCGCAGTTTCGACGAAATGGAACAGATCGGCGAGGCTCTGTCTGGTTTCGACCTGGTCGTGTCGTTGTCGCCGGCATCTCAGCGGCGCGCCTTGGACCTGACGCGGTTCTACCATCTTACGGTGGAATATTGGTCGATCCTGGATCCGACCGGGCTGGGCGAGACGCGCGAACAGAAGTTGAACGCCTATCGACAGACGCGCGATCAGTTGGTGGATCAAATGCAGCGCAAATGGGGAGGACAACTATGAGCCGGGACAGGATCGAACGGTATTTCGAGGCGTTCAATCGCAATGACATTGCAGGGATGCTGGACTGCCTGGATGAACAGGTCGCGCATCACGTGAATGAGGGGTCTGTCCGCGTCGGGCGCGGTGCGTTTCACGCGTTTTGCGAGCATATGGCGCGGTGCTACGACGAGTCCGTGACCGAGCTTGTGATCTTCGTGGCCGAAGACGGCGCGCGCGGCGCGGCGGAGTACATGGTGAATGGCACGTATTTACAGACTGATTCAGGATTGCCGGAGGCACGGGGGCAGGGATATCGCCTGCCGGCCGGGTCGTTCTTTTCGCTGGAGGACGGCAAGATCAGCCGCGTGGTGACCTATTACAACCTCAGCGACTGGATCCGGCAGGTGTCATGAAGGTCGAACGTCTCCAACCTGCGTTGCTCGAAAGCGCTCTTGATGATCTGGCACGCCTGAGGATCGAGGTATTCCGTTCGTTTCCATATCTGTATGATGGCGATCTCGACTACGAGAGAAACTACTTGCGGTCCTATCGGGACAATCCGGAGGCGGTGATCGTGGTGGCGCGGGAGGGGGGCAAGGTCGTCGGCGCGGCGACGGGAATGCCTTTCGAGCGCCATGGCGACGCGGCGCAAATGGTCGGCCCGCTGCCTCCGAAGGACGAGATTTTCTACTGCGCCGAGAGCGTGCTCTTGCCAGAGTATCGCGGGCGCGGCATCGGTCATGCCTTCTTTGATGCGCGCGAGGCGGCGGCGCGGGAAGGTGGCTTCAAGTTTTCGTTGTTTTGCAGCGTGATACGCCCCGAAGATCATCCGGCGCGCCCTTTGGATTACCGCCCGCATGACGCGTTCTGGCGCAAACGTGGCTATGCGCCCGCCGAGGGGGTGATCGCCACATTCCATTGGCAGGACCTGGGCGAGACGGAAGAAACGTCGCACCGGCTTCAGGGCTGGATGCGGCAACTGTGAGGGGCAGTCGATGAAAGTTGCAGCCGCTGCCTACCCGATGGATTTTCTTGAATCCTGGGAGGCTTACGAGGAGAAGCTGAGATCTTGGGTGAGCGAAGCCGCGGGCGCGGCTGCGGACCTTCTGGTGTTCCCGGAATACGGCGCGATGGAGCTTGCGACGCTGGCGGGGCGTGCCACCGCGCAGGATCTCGAGGCGTCATTGCACGCCGTGTCGGACCGGATCCCCGCGGTGGATGCGTTGCATGCGCAGTTGGCAGAGACGCATGGCGTCTACATACTTGCGGCCTCGGCCCCCGTTTTTGATGCCGGAATCAGCGACCGCCCGGTGAATCGCGCGCGGTTTTTCGCCCCGGATGGCAGCATGGGTGTTCAGGACAAACAAATCATGACCCGATTCGAGCGCGAGGATTGGGGCGTCGTGGCGGGCGGGCCACTGCGCCTGTTCGAGACACGGTTCGGCACGTTTGGTATCCTGATCTGCTATGATTGTGAGTTTCCGCTGCTTGGCCGCGCCATGTCGGACGCGGATGTTATTCTCGTGCCATCTTGTACGGAGGCGATGACGGGCTATTCACGCGTCCGCATCGGTGCAATGGCGCGCGCGTTGGAAAATCAATGTGTTACCGTCATGTCTTCAACTGTTGCGCCCTGTGATTGGTCAGAGGCGGTGGACGAAAACACCGGCGCCGGGGGGTTCTTCGGTCCGCCTGACATCGGTTTCCCGCCGACGGGAGTGATGGCCGAAGGTGTCCTGAACCAGCCGGGATGGACCTATGCCGAGATCGATCCGGATCGGATCTCACATGTGCGGGCGGATGGTGTTGTGCTCAATCGTCGGCACTGGGACGAGCAGTCGGGGCGTGACGTGATTGGCGAAACCCGCAAGCTGGGTTGAATTGCCCTTGATAAATGGGCGATTTGCCCCCATTTATTGCCGCGCCTCGCACTTTTCTGGGGCGGTTAGTTAAGGAGAAACCATGGCCAAGGAAGATACGCTCGAATTTCCCGGTGTCGTTAAGGAACTCCTGCCTAACGCGACGTTTCGGGTCGAGCTTGAGAACGGCCATGAGATCATAGCGCACACGGCAGGCAAGATGCGCAAGAACCGGATTCGTGTTCTTGCGGGTGACAAGGTGCAAGTCGAAATGACGCCGTATGATCTGACCAAGGGTCGGATCAACTACCGCTTCAAGTAAGCGTTTCATGAAGCTGATCCTGGGTTCCGGCAGCCCCCGGCGGCGGGAGCTTTTGGCGCAGATCGGGGTGGAGGCGGATGATATCCGCCCGCCCGACATCGACGAAGACCCGCGTCCCGGTGAATTTCCGCGCCCCTATTGCGTGCGTCTTGCACGCGAAAAGGCGTTGGCAATCCCGGCACGCGATGACGAGATTGTCCTGTCTGCCGACACAACGGTGGCCATGGGCCGGCGTATCCTGGGCAAGCCGGCCGATGCGGCCGAAGCGGCGCAGTTTCTGTACGCTCTGTCCGGGCGGCGTCATCGCGTTGTCACGGCGGTGGCCGTAAGGCGCGGTGAATCCCTGTGGGAGCGGGACGTGGTGACCCAGGTCAAGATGAAGCGGCTGAGCGATGCCGAGGTGAACGCCTATCTGGCAAGTGAAGATTGGCGCGGCAAGGCCGGTGGCTATGCCATCCAGGGGCCTGCCGGTGCATTCGTGCCATGGATCAACGGGAGTTTCAGTGCAGTTGTGGGCCTGCCGCTGGCCGAAACGGCGAAGCTGTTGGTGGCGGCGGGATACCCGCTCTATGCGGGTTCGGCATGAAGGGGCGGCTGATCGCGCTGGATCATGTGCAAGGTCGCGCGGCGGCGGCGCTCATGGTTGACGGTCAGGTCGAAGACCTGTTTGTCGAGGCTGATCTCCCCGCGCCCGGCACCATCTATCGCGCCATCGTCGACCGCCCGATGAAGGGGCAGGGTGGGATGTTCCTGCGCACGCCCGACGGGTCGGCCTTTGTGCGGCAGGTCAAGGGGCTGGCCCCCGGGCAGAGCCTGCTGGTGCAGGTGACCGGTTACGCCGAGCCGGGTAAGGCAATTCCCGTCACCCACAAGGTGCTGTTCAAGAGCCGCTATGCCATCGTCACGCCGGATGCGCCGGGAATCAACGTATCGCGGCAGATCAAGGACGAGGATCTGCGCGAGGGTTTGTTGGAGATTGCGCATGACATCATGGATGCGGGTGGTTTTGGCCTGATCCTGAGATCGTCATGCGACGGAGCCGATAGCGGCGAGATCGCAGATGACATCGCAACGATGGCCGACCTGGCGCAGAAAGTGATGGATGAACCCACCGGTGACGCGGAGACGCTGATCGAGGGGGATGGGCCGCACCTTCTTGCCTGGCGGGAATGGACCGAGACTGCCGAGATCGACCCTGTCGACGGCAGTTTTGAACGGCATGGCGTTCTGGACGTGCTCGACAGCCTGAGAACCCGTGACGTGCCTCTTGGCGCGCAGGCGTCGATGGCGATCGAACCGACAAGGGCGCTGGTCGCAGTGGATGTCAACACCGGCGGTGACACAAGCCCGGCTGCTGGGCTCAAGGCAAACCTGGCCGCGGTCAAGGATCTGCCGCGCCAGTTGCGGTTGCGCGGGCTTGGCGGGCAGATCGTGATCGACCTCGCCCCGACCGCCAAGAAGGACCGCCGCCAGATCGAATCCGCCCTGCGCGCATCGCTCAAACGCGACAGCGTGGAAAGCGTGTTCGTGGGGTGGACACCTCTGGGGCATGTCGAGTTACAACGCAAACGTGACCGACTGTCCCTGAGCGAGGTGCTGACATGAGCTGTCCGATCTGTGGCAAGGAAACACATGCCGAGGCGCGGCCGTTCTGTTCGAAACGCTGTGCCGACCTTGACCTGTCGCGCTGGCTGAACGGGCAATATGCCGTGCCGTCCCAGGACCCCGAGGATATCGAGGCCGCGATCGACGCTGCAGAGCAGGCCGCCGAAGACCCCGACAAGCTTCATTAGGTTCACTTGGCCTCGCCATGAAAGATCAGGACTGACAACAGGCAGGCAGTTCGGTCCGGCGGGTGTCTGTCAGGGGGCGATCAGCAGGACCTGGACATCAGCGACATTGGTGCCTGTCGCTCCTGTCATCAGCAGATCGCCACTCGCCGCGAGCGCGGTGTAGCTGTCGTTGTCGAAAAGCAGGGCCTGCGCATCTTTGCCCGCCGCCGCGATTCGGGTCAGCGTGCCCGCATCCACCAAACCGCCCGCCGCATCCGTGGGCCCGTCGCGGCCATCGGTGCCGCCGGACAGGAACACCCAGCTTTTCAGGCTCTTTGGCGCGCCGGCGGCCACGCGCAGCGCGAGTTCCTGGTTGCGCCCGCCCCGGCCTGTGCCGCTGAGCCTGACCGTGGTTTCGCCGCCGAAAAGCAGGGCGGTTGTTTCGGATTTGGGTGTCAGTTCAGACAGGACCGCTCTTGCCGCATCGCTCACGTCGCCGGTCAGGCTGTCCGACACGATCCTTGCGCTCAGGTCCAAGTCTTGCGCCGCTTGCATCATTGCGTCCAAGGACATGCGGTTCGAGCCGACCAGCGTGTTCGTCGCTTCAGGCACATGGCTGATTGGGGCCGTCTGCGCCTCCTGCAAGTGGGATTGGATCGATGGCGGTGCCGCATCCCAAATCCCATTATCTTTCAGTATCTTGATCGCGTCTTTTGCAGTACCGATTGAACGGGCTGTCGGGCCGGAGGCAATGGCGCGCAGGTCGTCGCCGATAACATCGGACAGCAGGTAGGCATGGACCGGCGCAGGGGCTGCGAGGCGCAGGAACCCGCCGCCCTTGAGACGGCTGACCTGTTGGCGCACAAGGTTCATCTGCACGATGTCCAGGCCGGCCGACAGCAGCAGATCGTTCAGGCGCGCCTTGTCGCCAAGGCTGACGCCTGCGGGTGGCGCCGGCAAAAGCGCGGACCCGCCGCCCGAGATCAGGGCAACAACGCGGTCGCTTTCCGTTGCCTCAGACAACAGCGCCATCACATGACGTGCCGCGCGAGCCCCGGCGTCGTCCGGGACAGGGTGTCCGGCGCGCCAGATCTCTGCGCCGTGCAAGTTTGCCGTGTTTTCGTGATGGGTCACTGCAACAGCGGTATGGGCGTCTGGTATGGCTTTCAGCGCCGCGCCCAGCATGGCTGGCGCCGCTTTGCCAATGGCGATCAGAAAGGTTCTACCCCCCGGCTTTGAAGGCGGGAGCGGAGCCATGGCAAAACCACGTTGGACCGCGTGCGCCGGATCGGCCGCGGTGATGGCGGCGTCGAACAGACGGCGGGCTGTGCCGCGCAGATCCGGGTCTTGGGTCATGCGAGCATAGAGCGCCAGAAATGCAGCGGTGTCAAACACTTCTGACGTATAGCTGATCCAGCTTGTGAACATTGGTTCTGAAGGAGAGAGTGGTGGGCGACCTAGGAATCGAACCTAGCGTGCGTCTCCGCGAGGGAGTTACAGTCCCCTGCCACACCTTGCGGCCTGTCGCCCACTGCGCCAAAGGTCCTGCCCATGGCGTGAGCGCGTGACTACAATTGGCCCCTTGCGGCGTCAACAGGAAAATCCCATCAAGCACCTGGTGCACATTCGGCAAGAAACATGGGGGCTGTGATGGTCAAGAAACCGAAATGGGTGGTGGCCAAGGAACAGTCCAAGAAGGCCGCTGCGGCGGAAACCGTCTGGCTTTTCGGCTTGCATGCGGTGCGCGATGCACTTGTTAACCCACGGCGCGAAAGGCTCCGGCTGATCGTGACGCGCAACGCGATGGACAAGTTGGCGGAGGCCATCGAGGTGGCCGGAATCGAAGCGGAAATGAGTGACCCGCGCAAATTCGCGGCGCCGATTGACCCGCAATCGGTGCATCAGGGTGCGGCGCTCGAGGTCAAGCCGCTCAACTGGGGGCGGCTGGAGGACGTGGCGCTTGCCGGGCCTGACGGCCCTCCGCGCGTTGTGATGCTCGACCGGGTGACGGACCCGCATAATGTTGGCGCGATTCTGCGATCCGCCGAAGTTTTCGGCGCATCGGCCGTGGTAGGCACGTTGCACCATTCCGCGCCGGAAACCGGGGCATTGGCCAAGACCGCATCAGGCGCGCTGGAACGGCAGCCCTACCTGCGGGAGCGCAACCTGGCGGATGCGATGGAGCGTTTGAGGTCAATGGGTTACGTGATCTTCGGTCTGGACGGGGAAGCCGATCAGACGCTTGAAGCGGCGATCGAACCAGTGCGCGACAGACCGATCGCGCTGGTGCTGGGGGCCGAGGGGCCGGGGCTACGGCCCAAGACGAAGGACACCTGCGACGCGCTGGTGAAAATCCCGTTCGTGCGGGCGTTCGGGTCGCTCAACGTATCGAACGCGGCGGCGGTGGCGCTTTACGCCGCACGCGGCTGAACTTGCGGGTCGGGTGGTGCGCGCCAATATCCGACGCAAGGGAGATATCATGCCCCGCGGAACGAAGATCGCCACCTGCTGCTACTGCGGAACGCGCACAGCCTTGGTTTTACAGGGAAAAACCCGCCACGAGTTGAGCTGTGCGGCCTGCGGTGCGCCCTTGCATGACATGAAGATGTTACGGGCGGACGCGGTGGACGCATCTGCGCCGACAAAGAAGGCGGCAGGTCATGGTGCCAGAGGAAAGCAGAAAAAGGGATCTGTCACGCCGCTGCCAATATGGGAGCGGGAGTCCGGGTTTTCGCGAAAGAAGAAAAAGAAGAAACGGCGCAAGACGCTGACCAAAAGGTTTTTCGAGGAAGCCTTTGATGTGCTGGAGGAGATTTTCGACTGACCTGTACGGTCGGCGCGGACAGACCGTACGATTCGCGGCCCGATTCGTCGGCAGTCCGCCCCTTTGGGTTTGATAGGACGGAGATCGCTCTGCTTTCGTACGGCTCGGCGGCTTCGTCGTACGGTTCTGCTGTACGGTACGTCGCACTGGTCAATTGCAGTGACGTGATTTACATCCGCGAGTGCAATATCGGAGGCGCCTTGTGACCACATTCGAAAATCCCGGACAGTCCGAGGAAAACTGGACGGACGCGATTTCCTCGGTCGAGGAGATCATCGAGGATGCGCGGAACGGCAAGATGTTCGTCCTTGTCGATCACGAGGACCGCGAGAACGAGGGCGACCTGGTGATCCCCGCGCAATGGGCGACCCCGGATGCGATCAACTTCATGGCCAAGCACGGTCGCGGCCTGATCTGTCTCGCGATGACGCCGACGCGGGTCGAAGAACTCGGGCTTGAGTTGATGTCGACGAACAATTCGTCACGGCATGAAACCGCGTTCACCATCTCGATCGAGGCGCGCGAAGGGGTGACGACCGGCATATCGGCGGGGGATCGTGCGCGCACCGTCGCGGTTGCCATCGACGGCACCAAGGGGGCGCAGGATATCGCGACGCCGGGGCATGTGTTCCCGCTGCGGGCCAAGTCCGGCGGCGTGCTGGTCCGCGCCGGGCATACCGAGGCCGCGGTGGATGTCAGCCGGCTTGCCGGGTTGAACCCGTCGGGTGTGATCTGCGAGATCATGAACGACGACGGCACGATGTCACGCCTGCCGGAACTGGTGGCGTTCGCACAGCGGCACAACCTCAAGATCGGGACGATCAGCGACTTGATCGGGTATCGCCGCCGCAACGACAACCTGGTGCGCGTGCAACAGGAAGAGACGATCACCTCGGAATTCGGGGGCGAGTGGAACATGCGCATATATACCGACGAGACCCATGGCGATGAACATATCGTCCTGACCAAGGGCGACCTGTCGGGCGACGATCCGGTGCTGGTGCGCATGCATGCGATGGACCCGATGCTCGATATCGTGGGCACCGGACCAACCGGGCGGGCGGATGAATTCAAACACGCGATGCAGGCCGTGGCCGATGAGGGGCGCGGCGTCGTGGTGTTGTTGCGCGACACGTCGATGAAGATGGATGCGGGAGACGAGGTGTCGCCGAAGACCTTGCGGCAATACGGGCTTGGCGCGCAGATCCTGTCGTCGCTCGGATTGTCGAAACTGCGGCTGCTGACAAATTCCCCGACGCCCAAAGTTGTCGGGCTGGAGGCCTATGGCCTTGAAATCATTGGCACGCAGAAGATTTCGGAGTTGGGATAATGGCGGCATCTGAAGAGCATTACACACCGGAGCGGCCGAATTTCGACCGGCCCGTTAAGCTTTTGATAGTGGTTGCCCCCTATTACAAGGCCATCGCGGACCAGTTGGTCGCCGGTGCGCGGGCCGAGATCGAGGCATGTGGCGGCACGCATGACCTTGTCGAAGTGCCGGGCGCATTGGAGATTCCCACTGCGGTCGGAATTGCCGAGCGCATGTCGAATTTTGACGGCTATGTTGCGCTTGGCTGCATCATACGGGGAGAAACGACACATTACGAAACGGTCTGCAATGACAGCTCTCGGGGGCTGATGCTCTTGGGATTGCAGGGGCTGTGCATCGGCAATGGCATTTTGACCGTTGAAAACATGGGGCAGGCCGACATGCGTGCGGATATCGACGGGCAGAACAAGGGCGGCGGGGCCGCGGCAGCGGCCTTGCACCTGATCGCGCTCAGCCGTAAGTGGGGCGCTTCACGCAAGGGTGTGGGGTTCGTCCCGCGCACGGATGAGTACCAGATCGCTGGTAATGCCAAGGACCCGGATATCGCATGAGCCACGCCGCCAAGCCGCGCCGAAAGGTGGACGAGAAACGCCAGATGCGATCCGCGTCGCGGCTCTATGCCGTGCAGGCGTTGTTCCAGATGGAACATTCCGGCCAGTCCGTCGACAAGGTGGCGGTCGAGTTCATGGACCACCGGTTCGGGCTTGCCCAGATCGAGGGTGAGGACATGGCGGAAGGAGATGTCGATCTTTTTCGTCGAATCACCGACGAAGCGGTGAACTGGCAGGCGAGAATCGACCAGATGACCGACCGCGGATTGGTCGCAAAATGGCCCATCGCGCGGATCGATCCGACACTTCGGGCCTTGTTCCGCGCGGCCGGGGCCGAATTGGTCGCGACCGAAACACCGCCCAAGGTGATCATCAACGAATATGTGGATGTGGCGCGCGCGTTTTTTCCGGACGGCAAGGAGCCCCAATTCGTCAATGCCGTTCTGGATCACATGGCGCGACAGGCCCGACCCGACGCCTTTTGATCCTTCACGAAACGGCTTGCGCCCCTTGGACCCGCAGTGACCCGCAGTGTTTTCGGCCAGGACGCCGTGGCGTCGCCGTGCCTGCGTTCGATTGCTTGGGCGACATGGCACAAGGCCGCCGGTTGCAGTGATGTGCGGAATAAGTGAATTGAAATCTGCGCTGGACGCATTACCTTCATATTCGAAAAGGGGAATGCTATGCCCGATCTAATCAAGATGTATATCCGTCAGAGCATCATCGGCTTTGGTCTATCGGCTGTTTTCGTTGCGCTTCTGCTTTATTTCAATGTCGTCAATCTCTGGCATCTGGTTACGCATACCGATGTCGGACCCTTGGCTGTGTTCCTGCTTTGGCTGTTCAACGGAATCGTTTTCGCCGGGGTGCAGTTTGGCATTTCGATCATGTTGATGGCCGATAACGATGATGATGACGACGATCGTGGTCGCCCGATCGGCCTTACCCCGCTTCGGGTCGAAGCGCGCGCATCGCGCAGGCATCCGCGTTTCTTTTCAAGACGTTAAGCGGCGGGAACCACACCAACCGTGAGGTTATCTCATTCCCGAGGACCTGTATGTACAGGTGGGCGTCAGGTAACCGGACCACGGCCCGGACAGAGCCAACTCCCTCGGAATTGCTTAAGGCCACCGGAATGCAACCTTACACGAGAAGGGCAGAAGCCCGCCTGAACAAGAGGTAAGCCGGGACACCGGCTCGGACAAGGGTTTTGCACTCTTCTTTTTCGGGCCGGGCTTGATATTTGTTCATTCTTTGTTCAACATTTCCACCTATGAATACCGTATTCGATCCGAACGCCGGACACAGTGTTGGCTTGCAGCCGGGGCAGATCCTGGCGCGGGGGGTGTGCCGCCACCTTGCCAGCCATGGATTCTCGGTGATCGAAGAATTTGTGCCGGATCGGGGCTTGCGCGTGGACGTGATGGCTTTGGGTCCGAAAGGTGAAATTTGGATTGTGGAGTGCAAATCCTCGCGCGCGGATTTTCAGTCTGACAGCAAGTGGGGCGGATATCTGCCGTGGTGTGATCGGTTCTTCTGGGCGGTCGATCTCGATTTTCCGATGGACCTGTTGCCAATGGAAACCGGTCTGATCATCGCGGATGGCTACGACGCGGAAATCGCGCGCATGGCCGCAGAGGACAAACTGCCTGGGGCACGGCGAAATGTGTTGATCCGCAAGTTCGCCTGTCACGCCGCGCGGCGGTTGCAGGCGCTGCGCGACCCCGAAGCGGCCCGCCGGGCCGGGTAACCGCGGCGCGGATCAGCCTTTGAGCTTGCGCGCGCCTTTGGCGGCGAGCTTGATTTCCTCGGCGATCTCGTCCGCCTCCTCGGGAGAGAAATCCATCGGGATCTCTGTCCCGTCGGCAAGGACGAAAAGGCGCACCATGCCCTGATCGGTGGGCCCGATCTGGAGATTGGCTTCGATGTCGCGTTCGCTGTTGATGCCCATGATCGTGCTCCGGGAAGTGCGCTACAAAGCCCTGCAGATAGACCCGGCGCGTGTCTTTTGCAAGTTGCGCAACGCGCGGTGGCGGCATGACCGCAACGGTTCCGGTGCGGGCATATCAATCCGCGGGCGTCCCTTGGCTGGTCGGCTTGCATGGATCTCGCGCGGGACGCAGGATACCGGCGGATTCGGTGGTGGACCCACGAATGCCGCCCGGCGACCTGTGCCCCGTACCGCACATCCGGGTGGATCTGCACGCCCGCAACGGCCGTGTGCCGCTTCGGAACTGATCCGTTGGAACAGACCCGGGAAGTGGTGCTGTAGGGCGAGTTGGGTCTTGCATTGGCCGGACCATGCCGTTATTTCGCCGGTCAGTGCCGACATAGCTCAGTAGGTTAGAGCGCTTGATTGTGGATCAAGAGGTCCCCCGTTCGAGCCGGGGTGTCGGTACCATCACAGAATGTTCGCCACCGAGCGACGATCCTGCGTGATGCGGCACGGGATGGCCCATGGTTATCGGTCCGATCGGCGGGGTGATCTGGTCGTCGGGGAACAGGTACAGGTTGCCCTTGTCGAAAAACAATCGGAACGCGGTGTCATCGACACCGCAGGACATGTGGCACATGCGTTGCTTGCTGTGAACGCAAATGGTCCGGACCGCGCGGACAGGCTCGTCGATAGAGTGCCGGGCCAGCACCGTGCCGGTTGCGATATCGCCCGTCAGGACATGTTGGATCGCGTCTGTTTGATGCGCAAGCATCTGTAATTTCCTGGATTTACTGTCATGTGCCAGCGCCTTGATGCGGGCGAGAATGGGGGCGCTGTCGGCGTAGTCGCCGCGCGAGGCATAGAAGGAAAACAGACCGTAGAGGGTGAAGCCCAGATCTTTCTCTTCGTTCACCTTGTCCGAGAGATCCAGAGCGGCCTTGTGGGCCTCTTCGACTGTCGGGTCGCCATATCCGCGGAACAATGACAGCGAATAGGCCCGAGACGCCAGAAGATGCAGACGCTTGCGCCGTGTCGTGACGCTATCGGGAAGACGCTCGGCGAAGTCAGACCAATTCCGGCGCATCGATGATCGAGGGCGCCGCGCTGAAGCGTCACTGTCGAAACCCTGAAGGATTGGTGCCGGACGCTCCCGGTTGGACCAAGCGATTTCCCTGAAAGCTCATGCTTTTCTGGGCTTTGGTGGCAGTGGGGAACCCTTGTTTCCACTTCCCCGGCTCGGACGGGTGGTTGCAGGCCCATAGGTTGTCCGGGGCAGGTAGCGCCCGAGACTGCTTTCAGCCAGGTCATGGGTCTCGAACGGCGATGCGTGGTGTCGTGCCATCGAAATCGTGGTTTCGGGCGTTCGCAACATCTCTGACGATTGCTCCGGCCACCCCTGTGGCGTAACACGGCCCCATGACACAGCCAATCCGGATCGACATGGCCGAACTGCGCATGGTGCATTTGCCGCTCCTGACGCCGTTCGTGATTTCCACCGG
>JAWLGI010000041.1:0-22286 GCA_041685125.1 Marivita sp.
TCCCCGCGTCGCAGCCGCCCCGGCGACACTGGAATGCAAGCTGACGCAGATCCTGCAATTGCCCGGTGCCGCCAATTTCGCCGTGTTCGGCGAAGTCACCGGCATCCACATGCGCGACGATTGCATCAAGGACGGCGAGTTCGACGTGCTGAGCTTCAACCCTCTCACCCGCATGGGCTACCGCGACTATTCGGTGATCCGCGAAAAGTTCAGCCTCAAGCGCCCCGGCGAATAGGTCACGCCTTGCACCCTATTGTTTCGCGCGCGAAACATTGGGGCCGATCCGGTCATTTAACAAAAGGTTAACGTAACATGCCCGTCAAACGTCTGCTCACCGAATTCGGCATGGGATCGTCCCTGCGCCGTCAGGATTACACCGAAGCGGCGTCGCGCGCGGTCAAGGACGCGCTTTGGCACAATTCGATCAACATCGCCGAGCTTTACGGCAAGGAAAAATCCGACATGCAGATCACGGTCGAAATGGGCGTTCAGAACCCCGACGCGGTGGACACCGACGCCATCGCGGCGATCTTCCCTTACGGTCAAGTCACCGTTAACGCCCGCAAAGGTGGCCTCGACGTGCCGCGCAGCGATGGTGGCAAGCCGACGGTGATCGCCAATGTCGCGATCTCGGTTGCGCTCGATCTGGAGGGTGCAGCATGAATGACCAGCGTTTCATCATCGAAATGGGCATGGGCAACGACCAATACGGCATGGATTACACCAAGGCCGCCGCCCGCGCGATCGAGGACGCGATCCGCCATTCCTCGATCCCGCTGTTCGACGCCACCGGCATGCCGCATGAACAGATGCGCGTGCAGGTCACGGTGGGCGTGGCGGAGCCCGACAAGGTGGATTGCGCCGAACTCGCCAAAACCCTGCCGCGCGGCCGGGCCGAGGTGACCGCGGTCGAGGGGGGATTGAACGTCACCAACCCCGATAGCGGTGCCACTCTGGTCATCGCCAGCGCCGCGGTCGAGGCGTTTCTGCCGCGACAGGCCTGACACAGCTTGAAGCGCGCCGCGCGCGCTGCGAAAGTGACACCGGGCAGCAACGGAGGCAACGATGGCAACCCGCAAACTCGGCGTGATCGGTGGATCGGGGCTTTATGCCGTGGACGGGCTGCAAGACGCGGGCTGGCAAGGCGTCGATACCCCATGGGGCGCGCCGTCGGATCAGCTTTATTGCGGCACGCTGGGCGGACTCGAGATCGTGTTCCTGCCTCGCCACGGGCGCGGCCATGTGCATGGCCCCTCGGACGTGCCCTACCGCGCCAATATCGACGCGCTGAAACGGCTGGGCGTGACAGACGTGATCAGCGTCAGCGCCTGTGGCTCCTTCCGCGAAAACATGGCACCGGGCGATTTCGTCATAGTGGACCAGCTCATTGATCGCACGACCGCGCGCGAAAAGAGCTTTTTTGGCGCGGGCTGCGTCGCGCATGTGTCGATGGCGCATCCCGTTTGCGCCGACCTGCGGGCCATTTGCGCCAAGGCGGCCCGCGCGGCAGGTGTCACCGTGCATGATGGCGGCACGTACCTGGCGATGGAAGGACCGCAATTCTCGACACTGGCGGAATCCAATCTCTACCGCGACCACTGGGGCTGTGACGTGATCGGCATGACCAACATGCCCGAAGCCAAGCTCGCCCGAGAGGCGGAGCTTTGCTACGCCAGCATCGCCATGGTCACGGATTACGATTGCTGGCACCCGGGCCATGAGGCGGTCAAGGTGTCGGATATCATCCGCGTGCTGACGGGCAATGCCGATGCGGCCTGCGCAATGATCCGCGCCCTGCCCGACCTGCTGGACCCGGATCGCGCACCTTGCCCCCACGGATGCGACACGGCGCTGCAGCATGCGCTGATCACCGCACCCGACGCGCGCGACCCACGGCTTGTGAAAAAGCTGGACGCCGTGGCGGGCCGTGTGCTTTCTGCCCCGGCCGAACCCCCGATCTGAGCCGCCATACCCACACCCCCTGGCCCACCTGCGCGCCCGTCTTGCACCGATCACAACACCCGAGCAACACATGACCCCGACAAGAACCGTCAAGGACTACATCCGCACCATCGTCGACTTCCCCCATGAAGGCATCATGTTCCGGGATGTGACCACGCTCTTCGCCGATCCGCGCGGGTTCCGCATGGCAATCGACCAGCTGCTGCATCCCTATGCCGGCATCCGCTTCGACAAGGTTGTCGGGCTCGAGGCGCGCGGCTTCATCCTTGGCGGCGCCATCGCGCACCAATTGTCGGTGGGCTTTGTCCCGGTGCGCAAGAAGGGCAAGCTGCCCGGCGCGGTGATCTCGGAAGACTATGCGCTGGAATATGGTGAGGCGGTGGTCGAGATCCACGACGACGCCATCCAGCCGGGCGAAAAGGTACTGCTGGTCGACGATCTGCTGGCCACCGGCGGCACCGCCGAGGCGGGGCTGAAACTGATCGAACGGCTCGGCGGCGAGGTGATCGGCTGCGCCTTCATCATCGACCTGCCCGATCTGGGGGGCCGCAGACGGCTAGAGGCGATGGGCATGGAGGTACACGCCCTTTGCGCCTTCGAGGGACTCTGAAACTTCTTCTCTTTCCAAATATGCATGCGACGCATCACCCCACCGAGCGCCGTTTGTCGGGGGCGGGTGCAATTCTTCCATGAATTGCACCCGAATTTTCGAAAATTCGGGCCCGCCTCAGACGATCGTGGCCTCGGTGGCAGCGCGCAGCGCGTCTTCGGTCACGCCATCGGCGGTCTCGACGATCTTCAGCCCGCCCTCGACCACGTCCAGAACGCCGAGATTGGTGATGATCCGGTCCACCACACCGGTGCCGGTCAGCGGCAGGGTGCAGGCCTTCAGAAGCTTGCTGTCGCCATGCTTGTTGGTGTGGTCCATCACCACGATCACGCGGCCCACGCCGGCGACCAGGTCCATCGCACCCCCCATGCCCTTGACCAGCTTGCCCGGGATCATCCAGTTCGCCAGGTCACCGTTTTCCGCCACTTCCATCGCACCAAGGATCGCCATCGCGATCTTGCCGCCGCGGATCATGGCAAAGCTGGTTGCGCTGTCGAAATAGCTGGTGTGCGGCAGTTCCGTGATCGTCTGCTTGCCCGCATTGATCAGGTCCGGGTCTTCCTCGCCTTCATAGGGGAACGGCCCCATGCCAAGCATCCCGTTCTCGGATTGCAGGGTGACGCTGACCCCGTCCGGAATGTAGTTCGACACAAGCGTCGGGATGCCGATGCCAAGGTTGACATACATGCCGTCCTTCAGTTCCTGCGCCGCGCGGGCGGCCATCTGGTTGCGGTCCCATGCCATAATGTCTTTCCCCTCGTTTATACTCCGAGCCGCAAGATGCGGCACTCATCCGTAAAATCCGTAATCCCGCCCGTCACGTCGATCATGGTGACCGTACCGTCGGCGAACCGATTGACCCGAAAATCCAGCCCCCTGATCCAGACCGTCAAAGCGGTGCCGGCGCGCGTCATTGAGACAGACACCCGGAGCGTCGTCCGAAGAACAGGGATCGGTGATGCCCATCGCCACAGTGAAACAGGAACACCCGGCCAGCGCCTGACTGTCGTCAAGAACGCATGGCGGTTCTGGCTTCTGGGCAAAATGTTCCACGGTCGGTTTGATGTTCCCTGTGATCAAGCCGCCGGTCTGGGACGTGTGGTGCGCTGTTCGATGCGCTTTTCATGCGCGCCCTCGATCATCCGGTGCACATAGATGCCGGGAAGATGGATCGTGTCGGGGTCCAGCGTGCCCGGCTCGACGATCTCTTCGACTTCCATCACGCAGATTCGGCCGCTCATGGCTGCAGGCGGGTTGAAGTTGCGCGCCGTCTTGCGGAAGACGGCATTGCCGGTGGTGTCGGCCTTCCACGCTTTCACGATCGACAGGTCGGCAAAGATGCCGTTCTCCAAGATATGGGTCTCCATCGCGCCATCCGGCCCGGTCGGGAACTCCTTGTGCTCCTTGCCCTCGGCGATCATCGTGCCGACACCCGTCTTGGTGTAGAACCCCGCGATCCCGGCGCCGCCGGCGCGCATCCGTTCTGCCAACGTGCCTTGCGGATTGAACTCCAACTCAAGCTCCTCGCTCAGGAACTGGCGCATGAATTCCGCGTTTTCGCCGACATAAGAGCTTATCATCTTCTTGACCTGCTTGGTTTGCAGCAGGATGCCAATGCCGAAATCATCCACCCCTGCATTATTCGAGGCAAAGGTCAGCTCCTTTGCGCCGCTGTCGCGAATCGCGCTCAGGAGGAGTTCCGGAATCCCGCTCAGGCCAAACCCGCCCGCCGAGATCAGCATGCCATCGGACAGCAGCCCATCAAGCGCTTCGGTTGCCGAGCCATAGACCTTTTTCATTGCGAAATCCCCCAAGTGTTCAACGCCCGGCTGTTTTGGCCTGTGATCGGGAAGGAGTCAACGCCACGCAAGGACCTATCCGAAGCCGCAACCCCCGCGCGGCTCGGTCAGGATTGACAGGGGACCGTTCGTCCTTCGGGATTTCCGGCTCGATCAGATCAGGCGCACCTGCGTGCCGACCGGCACCATGGCATAAAGCTCTTCCACGGTTTCGTTGAAGAGCCCGATACAGCCATCCGACGACCGCCGCCCGATCTTGCGGGTGTCATGCGTGCCGTGGATCAGGTAGGCGGGCCAATCGAAATAAAGCGCGTGGGTTCCCAAGGGATTGTCCGGGCCAGGCCCCATCGGCTTCCAATCTGGAAACCGCTCCATCTGGGACGGCGTGGGCGTCCAGGAGGGCCCCTCCTTCTTGCGCACGATCCGGGTGTATCCGCGCCGCGTCAGGTCATCGGTCTTGGGCACCGAGGTCGGGAAGACCCGGTAATCGCTTCCCTCCGCATTCCAGTAATGCAACGCACGCGACACCGTATCGCAGACGATCGCGCCCTTGCCCAGGGTCTCGAAATGATCGCGCCAGTCCTGCTGTGCAAAGGACGAGATGTTGCGCCGATTGAAGCCTGTGGCATCTTGTGCGCGCAGCACCGTGGGCACGGCGAAGGTGGCAATCGCGCCACCGACAAGCGCGCGGCGTGAAACGAATGATCCTGTCATGGGAACTCCTGCTCTTTGGTCCTTTTTTGCGCAAACTGCAGGCCCCACCCCAAAAGGACCAATCACAAAAAGTTCAATCGCTACGCGCCCGTAACGCGCCTGCGGTTCGACGCCTATTCAGGGGCGGCTTTCTTTTTCGTGGCGGACTTGGCCGCACTCTTCTTGGCGGCCGGTTTGCGGGCGGTGGCTGTCTTTGGGGCTGTCTTCTTGGGAGCGGCTTTCTTCTTGCCGCCTGTCTTGGCCGCTTTTTCGGCGATCAGCTTCACCGCGACATCCATCGTCACATCGTCCGGCTCCACGTCCTTGGGCAAGGTCGCATTGACCTTTTCCCACTTGACGTAAGGCCCGTACCGACCTTCCATCACCGCGACGGGCCCGCCATCCTCGGGATGCTCGCCCAGCGTCTTGAGCGGCTTGGCCGCCGCACCCCGTCCCCGCCCCGGATTGGCGCGTTTTTCGGCCAACAGCTCGACGGACCGGTTCATCCCGATCTCGAACACCTCCTGGAATTCCTTGAGATTGACGTAGACCGGTTTCGATTCGTCGGGCAACTGGTGCATGATGTAAGGACCGAAGCGCCCAAGGTTCGACTTCACCTCTCCGCCATCGGGGTGCATGCCAACGATGCGCGGCAGGCTCAGCAACGTCACCGCCTTTTCCAGTGTCATGTCGTCGGGCGACCAGCCGGGCAGGAAATCGCCCTTGGCCTTTGGCAGGCTGGCGCGCGGCGGTTTCTTGTTTTCCGGCGTCGGCTCCCCGCGCTGAACATACGGTCCAAAGCGACCGGACTTGAGCCAGATTTCGTCACCCTGATCCTCGCCCAGCACACGCTCCTCGCCCTCGGCCCCTTCGCCGGCGATGGGGCGCGTATAGGTACATTCAGGGTAATTGCCGCAGCCGACGAACCCACCGGTGCGCGAGGTCTTCAGGTGAAGCTTGCCCAGCCCGCATTTCGGACAGATGCGCGGATCGCTGCCATCCTCGCGCGGCGGGTAAAGCTGGGGCGCAAGCGCGTCGTCCAGCACATCGAGCACTTCGGTGATGCGAAGATCCGAGGTTTCGGCAATCGCTGCGGAGAAATCGCGCCAAAAGCGACTCAAGACTTCCTTGTAGTCGCCCTCGCCCGCGCTGACATGGTCCAGCTCGTCCTCGAGCGCGGCGGTGAAATCGTATTCCACGTAGCGCTTGAAGAAATTGAGCAGGAAAATGGTGACGATCCGGCCCTTGTCTTCGGGGATAAGGCGATTCTGTTCCTTGCGGACATATTCGCGGTCCTGGATCGTGGTGATGATGCTGGCATAGGTCGAGGGGCGTCCAATGCCCAACTCTTCCATCTTCTTGACCAGCGTCGCCTCGGTATAGCGCGGCGGTGGCTGGGTGAAATGCTGATCGGGGATAATGGCGCGCTTGTCAGCGATTTCGCCTTCGGAGATCTGCGGCAGGCGCTTGTCATCATCATCGACCACGGCATCGTCACGGCCTTCCTCGTAGACGCGTAGGAACCCGTCGAAGAGCACGACCTGCCCGTTCGCGCGCAGCACCACCTGCCCATCGGCACTGCCGACATCCACAACTGTGCGTTCAAGCCGGGCCGATTCCATCTGGCAGGCCAGCGTGCGTTTCCAGATCAGATCATACAGCTTGCGTTGATCCGGCTCCGACAGCTTGAGCGACTGCGCGTCGCGCGCCATATCCGTCGGACGAATGCATTCGTGGGCTTCTTGCGCGTTCTTGGCCTTGTTCTTGTAGATGCGCGGCTGGCCGGGCACATAGTCTGCGCCATAGCGGTCCTTGATCGCGGCACGCGCCTGATCAACAGCCTCGGGCGCCATGTCGATGCCGTCGGTCCGCATGTAGGTGATGTGCCCGGCCTCATAAAGCCGTTGCGCGGCGTTCATCGTCTGACGCGCGCCCATGCCGAACTTGCGGCTTGCCTCTTGCTGAAGCGTCGATGTCATGAACGGCGCAGACGGGTTGCGAGAGGCGGGTTTGGCCTCGACCGACTGAACGGTCAGGTCGCGGCTGGTGATCGCCTGAACTGCCATTTCCGCCTGGGTTTCATTCTCGATATCGTAGCGGTCGAGCTTCTTTCCGGCGAGCACGGTCAGCCGTGCCTCGTAGTCCTGGCCGCGCGGCGTCGCCAGTTTCGCTTTCACCGACCAGTATTCGCGCGGTTTGAACGCCTCGATCTCCATTTCCCGTTCGACAATCAGCCGCAGGCTGACCGATTGCACCCGCCCCGCGCTGCGCGCCCCCGGCAGTTTGCGCCACAGCACCGGCGACAGGTTGAACCCGACAAGATAGTCCAAAGCCCGGCGCGCCAGATACGCCTCGACCAGCGGCGCGTCGATGTCGCGGGGGTTGGCCATCGCCTCGGTCACGGCGTCTTTCGTGATCGCGTTGAAGGTGACGCGTTTCACATCGGTGGATTTCTTGATCGACCGGCGCTTTGTCAGCGCCTCCTTCAGGTGCCACGAGATCGCCTCGCCCTCGCGGTCAGGGTCGGTCGCGAGAATCAGTGCATCGTCGGATTTCAGCGCATCGGCGATGGCCGCGACATGTTTGCGGGAATCGGTGGCGACTTCCCATTTCATGTCGAAATCATTGTCGGGATCGACCGAACCATCCTTTGGGGGCAAGTCCCGCACATGGCCGTAGGAGGCAAGAACGGTGTAATCAGAGCCCAGATACTTGTTGATCGTTTTGGCCTTGGCCGGGGATTCAACAACAACAACGGGCATAAAGCGAACACCTTTCTACATGCGGATGACCGGTCTGGTCTGGCTGCGTATGGCCGGGCAGCATGTGGGGTGCAAGCGGGAATTGTCAATCGAACAGGGATCGCAACCATCGACAGGCCACGTCGAAAGGGGCCGGATCGGGGCGGGCTTTTCCCTACAGGGAAAAGCAAAAATGTCATCATTTTTGGAGCCCGGCTCAGCCGACACGCGAAATCAGGCCACCGGGTTGGCGATTGATACGCCCATCCATTTCCAGGTCCGTCAAAGCCGGTGACACCAAGCGTGAGCTTGCCCCAAGGTCTCGGATCAGCTGGTCCTCGCCCAAGGGCGACGGGCCCAGCCGATCGAGGATTTGCTGGTGCAGCTGTGCCACCTTGGCAAGCGGTCGTTCCGGTTGCTCCGGCTCCAACGGCAGTTGCGGAGGCGGGTCATCGACCATCGGGGCCAGGCCGTCAATCACATCCTCGGCGCTGCGCACCAGGCGCGCGCCATCGCGCAGGAGCATGTTGCACCCGCTGGCGCGCGCATCGAACGGATGCCCGGGAACGGCCATCACCTCCCTGCCCTGGTCAAGCGCCGTGCGTGCGGTGATGAGCGATCCCGATTTCGCCGCCGCCTCGACCACGATCACGGCGCGGCACAATCCCGAGATGATCCTGTTGCGCGCCGGAAAATGCCGGGCTTGCGGTTGTAGACCCATCGGTTGCTCACTGAGCCGCACGCCACCATTGGCCACGATATCCTCGGCCAGCCTGGTGTTTTCCGCAGGATAGAGCACATCAACCCCGCCGCCCAGAACCGCCACCGTCCCGTCCTTCAATGCAGCAAGATGCGCCGCCGTATCCACGCCGCGCGCCATGCCGGAGGTGATCACGAAGCCCGACCTGGCCAGATCCGTGGCGAGCGCCCGCGCCATGCGGCCACCGAGGGATGAAGCGTTGCGCGCCCCGACAAGGGCGATTTGGGGTTTTGCCAGAAGGGCGGCGTTGCCGATCGCCCAGAG
Source organism: Marivita sp. (assembly GCA_041685125.1). Classification (GTDB taxonomy): domain Bacteria; phylum Pseudomonadota; class Alphaproteobacteria; order Rhodobacterales; family Rhodobacteraceae; genus Marivita. Next base: position 8,830 of record JAWLGI010000041.1, read on the forward strand.
CATCGGCGGTGCATCTTCAAGATCCTCCAAGACATCTGGATAGAGGTCGTCGCCGCGACAGACAAGCTGCGCGCCGGACGCCCTCGCGGCCTTGAGTTCGGCTTGCACCACCGCCTCGGGGCAAATGGAATAGGTGTCGACCCCCGCCGCTCTGGCAATCTCGGGCAGATGATACAGGGCCTCTGCCGCGCTGCCATGATCGCGCATGAGCCGGTAAAACGTGCTGATCCCGACACGGCGCGAGCGCAAGAGACGAAGCCAGTCAAACCTTTGGTCTTCCGTGGTGGGTGGGAGTAGGGGGTGAGTGGAAGAGTTGTGTTCCAATGTCATCCTGCCTCCGTCCGCTTGCAGGCACAGGAATAGGCGGTCACTGGTTAATCACAGGTGAATCCAAGCAAGAGGTCGGCGAAAAAACCCGATTTTTCCCGCCAACCCCTTATTTCAGAAGATATCTTTTATCCCGCCTGCGCGCCGCCGACCGTGAGGCCCCCGATCATCACCGTGGGTTGGCCAACGCCGACAGGCACCCATTGGCCGTCCTTGCCGCAATTGCCCATGCCCGGATCGAGCGCCATGTCATTGCCGATCGCGCGGATCTGTTGCAGCGCGGTCGCCCCGTCGCCGATCAGTGTTGCCCCCTTGACGGGCGCGCCCACCTTGCCGTCCTTGACGCGGTAAGCTTCGGTACAAGAGAACACGAACTTGCCGTTGGTGATGTCCACCTGCCCACCGCCAAAGCCCACGGCCCAGATCCCGTCCTTGAGGTCGCCCACGATATCGCCCGGAGCGACATCGCCACCCAGCATGTAGGTGTTGGTCATGCGCGGCATCGGGATATGCGCATAGGATTCGCGTCGCCCGTTGCCCGTCGGCTCCACCCCCATGAGCCGTGCGTTCTGGCGGTCCTGCATGAAGCCCACGAGCTTGCCGTCCTCGATCAGCACGTTCTTGCCGGATGGCGTGCCTTCGTCGTCAACGGTGATCGACCCGCGGCGATCCGGAATCGTGCCGTCATCGAGAACCGTCACGCCCCTGGCGGCAACCTGTTGCCCCATCAAACCGGCAAACGCGGACGATCCCTTGCGATTGAAATCCCCCTCAAGCCCGTGGCCCACCGCCTCGTGCAGCAGAATCCCGGGCCAGCCCGGCCCCAGCACGATATCCATGACACCCGCAGGGGCCGGCTCCGCATCGAGATTGACCAGAGCGATGCGCAGCGCTTCGCGCGCCTTGCCCTGCCAATCGGCCGGATCCAGCAGACCGTCCAGCATGACGCGCCCACCGCCGCCCGCAGTGCCGGATTCGCGGCGGCCGTTCTCTTCGACGATGACGCTCACGTTCACCCGGGTCATCGGGCGGATATCGGAGACAAGCGTGCCCTCGGGGCGCAGGATTGCGACTTCCTGCAAGGATGCGGCGATCGTGGCGCTGACCTGCACCACGCGCGGGTCGAGGGCGCGGGCAAAGGCGTCGATCTCGCGCAGGATGTCGACCTTGACGGGAAAGCTCCGGCCCTCGATCGGGTCGGCATCCGAGTAGAGCCGCCTGTTCGTGCCTTTCGGACTGTCGGCCAGAGTACCACCGCCCTCGCCCACGGCCAGTCGCGCGGTGTCGACCGCGCGCTTGATCGCCGATTCGGAAATGTCGGTGGCATGGGAATACCCCGCCACCTCGCCGCGCACGGCGCGCAGCCCGAACCCTTCGGAGGCGTCATAGCTCGCGGTGCGCACCCGGCCATCATCAAACATCAGCACCTCGGATCGGCGCCGTTCGAGGAACAGTTCCCCGTCATCTGCCCCCGCGACAGCCTCTCTGAGCAGCGCAAGCGCCCTGTCCTGATCGAGATGCGTGTCAAACGGTTGAAAGGACGTGTCGGCCATGGGACCCCCAGAGGTGTAAATTGATCCAGATCAAAGAAAGCGCTTTTTTGCCGCAAGCAAGCTTCTTTAACTGATGCATAGAATATGGTTTTAACCGTCTTCAAGACAACGGGCGCTCCGGATTGGCTTCTGCCACCCTCGGGCTATCCTCGTCACATGACCTTATACGCAACCGATCAGGGTAAGACATGCAACTGAAATCTTTGCTCCTGGGGCTGGCCACGACATTCAGCGCCGCGCCCGCGTTTGCCCAGCAAACGATTGAAACAATCGGCGAACCGGTGCAACGCGGCACCGGCTTTCAGCCCGCGGCGACGGAACTGGCCCGCGACCTGCAATGGCTGGACGGGATGATCCTCATCATCATCACCGCCATCGTGCTGCTGGTCACCGGATTGCTGGCCTATTGCATCGTGCGCTACAACAGCAGATCAAACCCCACCCCCAGAAATTTCACCCACAACACCCCGGTCGAAATCGCCTGGACCGTGGGACCGATCCTGATCCTGGTGTTCATCGGCGCATTTTCCCTGCCGGTCCTGTTCAAGCAGCAGGAAATCCCCGAGGCGGATGTCACCATCAAGGTAACCGGCTACCAGTGGTACTGGGGTTACGAATATATCGGCGAGGACCTCGGCTATGACGGCAACATGATCGGCTCGCCCTTCACCGGCGGCGACAACCGCATGAGCCCCGAAGTCGAGGACCAGTTGATCGAGGCGGGCTACAAGAAGGAAGACTTTCTTCTGGCTACCGACACTGCCGTTGTCGTGCCGGTAGGTCAAACGGTCGTCATGCAGGTCACCGGCGCGGACGTGATCCATTCATGGACCATCCCGGCCTTCGGCGTGAAACAGGATGCTGTGCCCGGCCGCCTGGCCGAGCTCTGGTTCACGCCCGAAAAGGAAGGTGTCTATTTCGGCCAATGTTCCGAGCTGTGCGGCCTGGCGCATGCCTACATGCCGATCACGGTCAAGGTCGTCAGCCAAGAGACGTATGACGCCTGGCTGACCGCCTCCAAAGAAGATGGCGGATATGTCGATGTCCGTACCGTTCTAACCAACTGAAACCAAACGGGCGCAGGCGGTCTCCTGCCTGCGCGCCACACCCCGCCGCGAAGGCCCTAACCTGTTTGAGACAAGACGCGTGACCGATACAAGCATCCCCTCCCAGCCCTACAGCGCCGCCAACGAGGCAGGGTTCGGCGATTATTTCGCGCTGCTCAAGCCGCGGGTGATGACCCTGGTCGTGTTCACCGCCTTTGTCGGTCTGCTGGCCGCCCCGACGCCGATCCATCCCTTCGTCGGATTTTGCGCGATCCTGTTCATCGCCATCGGCGGTGGCGCATCCGGCGCACTGAACATGTGGTGGGATGCGGATATCGACGCCGTGATGAAACGCACCCGGCGTCGCCCGATTCCGGCCGGCAAGGTCACCGGGCAGGACGCGTTCGGCATCGGGATTGCCCTGTCGGCCTTTTCAGTGGTGTTTCTTGGACTTGCGACCAACTGGGTTGCAGCCGGGCTTCTGGCCTTCACCATCTTCTTTTACGTCGTGATCTACACCATGTGGCTCAAGCGCTGGACCCCGCAGAACATTGTGATCGGTGGCGCAGCAGGTGCCTTCCCCCCGATGATCGGCTGGGCGGCCGCGACAGGCGGGGTCAGCATCGAATCGGTGCTGATGTTCTGCCTGACCTTCATGTGGACGCCGCCGCATTTCTGGGCGCTGGCGCTGTTCATGCGCAAGGACTACGACAATGCCGACGTGCCGATGTTGACCGTCACCCACGGTCGCCGCGCGACGCGCATCCATATCCTTGCCTATACTGTGCTGCTGGCCGTGCTGGCGGTGGCCGCCGGGTTCACATCGATCGGCGGGCCGATCTACATCGCCACCTCCGTGGTGCTCAACGCGATGTTCCTGCGCGGCGCGGTGCAGATCTGGCGCCGGGACGAGGACATGTCCGAGGCCGACAATTTCCTGGTCGAGCGCAAGTTCTTCAAACTCTCGCTGCTCTATCTCTTCGCGCATTTCGGCGCGATCCTGATCGAGGCGGGCTTTGACAAATTCGGGGTCTGGGCATGAGCCTGTCGAAACAACATGAACTGCACGAGCGCCGCTTTGGCCGCAATCTCGCGGTCGGCGTTATCCTGGTTGGGCTGATCGCGATCGTGTTCGGTCTGACCGTGGTGAAGGTGACGCGCGGCGATTACGAAACACCTGCAACGCAATCGGTGACCCAATGAAACCTCTCGATCCGAAGAACAAGACCGCCCTTCAAGGTGTCGCTGTGGTGCTCGTGATGGGCGCCATGGCCTGGGCCTCGGTGCCGCTATACGACTGGTTCTGCCGGGTCACCGGCTACGGTGGCGAAACCAATGTGGCCGAGGCCGGCAGCAGGGACATCGTCGACCAGACGATCAAGGTGCGCTTCGATGCCTCTCTCGAACGCGGCATGCCGTGGGAATTCAAACCCAAACAGCTCGAAGTGGAATTGCGGCTGGGCGAAGAGGGCCTGGCCTTCTACGAAGCCTACAACCCGACCGACGAACCCATCGCCGGCACGGCCAGTTACAATGTTGCGCCCTACGGTGCGGGGCTCTACTTTTCCAAGATTGCCTGCTTCTGCTTCGAAGAACAGATCCTGATGCCGGGCGAACGTGTTGACATGCCCGTCAGCTTTTTCGTCGATCCCGACATCATGAATGACGCGGATGCGAAATTCGCGAAACACATCACGCTGTCCTACACGTTCCACCAGATCGACCTGCCAGAGGAACAACAGGCCGCACTGTCCGTGGACGACACCGACAGCGGCTCCGTGAACTAACGCCTATCCAACGAGGGACAAAAAAATGGCGCACGCAAAAGATCATGACTACCACATCCTGAACCCCTCCATCTGGCCGTTCATAGCATCGGTGGCGGGGTTCATCATGCTGTTCGGAGCGGTGCTCTGGATGCATGGCAGCGGCCCTTGGATGTTCCTCATCGGGCTTGTCGGCGTGCTCTACACGATGTTCGGCTGGTGGGCCGACGTGGTCGCCGAAAGCCAGGTGGGCGATCACACGCCTGTCGTGCGCATCGGCCTGAAATACGGCTTCATCCTCTTCATCATCTCGGAGGTGATGTTCTTTGCCGCGTGGTTCTGGAGCTTTTTCAAACACGCGCTCTATCCGATGGGTCCCGACAGCCCGGCCATCGACGGCGTCTGGCCGCCCGCGGGGATCGAAACATTCGACCCCTGGCATCTGCCGCTGATCAACACGCTGATCCTGCTTTGCTCGGGGGCTGCGGCGACCTGGGCGCACCACGCACTGGTGCACGAGGACAACCGCGAGGACATGAAGTGGGGCCTCATCATCGCCATCGCACTGGGCGCGATCTTCACCGTGCTCCAGGTCTATGAATACACCCATGCGGGCTTCGGCTTTGCCGGTAACATCTACGGGGCCAACTTCTTCATGGCGACAGGGTTTCACGGCGCGCATGTGGTGATCGGCACGATCTTCCTGTTCGTGTGCCTGCTGCGCCTGATGCGCGGGCATTTCACGCAGGACAAGCATGTCGGCTTCGAGGCCGCCGCCTGGTACTGGCACTTCGTCGATGTGGTCTGGCTGTTCCTCTTCGCCTCTGTTTACGTCTGGGGCCAGTAACCCTGCCGCGATATGACGTTCCGGCTTGAACCGGAACTGCCATAAAGGATAAAGCAAGGCGCGCTGGACCGGCGCGCCTTGTCCCCTTTCCGGAGCCTGCCATTTGTCCCGTTTCGTCACGCCATTTCTGTTCGGCCTGATCGGCACCGCCATTCTGCTTTGGCTGGGCACCTGGCAGATGCAACGGCTCGACTGGAAGCGCGGTATCCTGTCGGAGATCGAAAACCGCATCGGCGGCGATCCGGCCCCCCTGCCCGCCACCGGCGATCCCGAAACCGACCGCTACCAGCCCGTACAGCTCAACGGGACGATTGACCCTGACGAGCTTTACGTTCTGGTCTCGCAAAAGAAGATTGGCGCGGGCTACCGCGTGATCTCTCCGTTCACCACAGACGATGGCCGCCGCATCCTGCTTGACCGGGGCTTCATTCCGGTCGTCAACCGCGATCAAAACCGCACAGGCGGCGCGGCCGAGGTTCAGGGCAACCTGCACTGGCCGGATGACCGCACCTCTTCGACACCCGAGAACGATATCGCCGGCAACACCTGGTTCGCGCGCGACGTCGCTGCGATGGCGGATGTGCTGGACACCGAACCGCTGCTGGTGATTGCCCGCAACATCTCACCCGCCGATGCGGACATCGACCCGCTGCCTGTGGACACGAGCGGGATTCCGAACGATCACCTGCAATACGCGATCACATGGTACTCGCTCGCCGTCGTCTGGATGGTGATGACCGGCGCGTATCTCTGGCGCCAACGCAAAGGCAAGGAAGGCTAACGCCCGATGCAGTATATTTCGACGCGCGGCACGGCCCCGGCGCTTGGATTCGAAGACACGATGCTGTCGGGCCTGGCCCGGGACGGCGGGTTGTACGTGCCCGAAACGATCCCGCAACTGTCGCCGGACGATATCCGCGCGATGCACGGGCAGACGTATGAAGACATCGCCTTTCGCGTCATGCGGCCCTTTATCGGCGATGCCTTCACCGACGAGGTGTTTGCCGACCTGATCGCCAAGGCGTATTCGGGGTTCGGCCACGACGCCCGCGCGCCGCTGGTGCAGCTGGGCAATGGGCATTTCCTGCTTGAGCTGTTCCACGGCCCGACGCTCGCGTTTAAGGATTTCGCGATGCAGCTGATCGGGCAGATGTTCGAGGAAGCGCTGACCCGCCGGGGCGACCGCGTGACCATCGTCGGCGCGACATCCGGTGATACCGGTTCTGCCGCGATCGAAGCGTTTCGCGGTCTGGACGCGGTGGATGTGTTCATCCTGTTCCCGCATGGCCGCGTGTCGGACGTGCAGCGCCGCCAGATGACCACGCCTGTCGAAGACAACGTTCATGCCATCGCGATCGATGGCGATTTCGACGAGTGCCAGGCGCGGCTCAAGGACATGTTCAACCATTTCGAGTTTCGCGATGCGGTGCGGCTGGCCGGGGTCAATTCCATCAACTGGGGCCGCGTGCTGGCACAGGTGGTCTATTACTTCTCGTCCGCCGTGTCGCTGGGTGCACCCGACCGCAAGGTGAGCTTTACCGTCCCCACCGGCAATTTCGGCGACATCTTCGCGGGGTATATCGCCAAGCGCATGGGCCTGCCCATCGACCGCCTTGTGGTGGCGACGAACCACAACGATATCCTGCACCGCTGCCTGTCGACCGGCGGCTATGTCACCGACAGCGTGACGCCCACGATCAGCCCGTCGATGGACATACAGGTGTCCTCGAACTTCGAACGTGCGCTGTTCGACGCCTATAACCGGGATGGCAATGCCGTGGCGCAGCTGATGGACGAGCTCAAGGCCGGGGGCTTTCACGTCAGCCAGGGCGCCATGCAGGTCCTGCGCGACCATTACGACAGCGGGCGCGTCTCGGAAGACCAGACACTTGCGATGATCACACAGGCCCACGATCACATGGGCGAACTCCTGTGCCCCCATTCCGCAATCGGTGTCGCCGTGGCCGAAGCGCAGCGCGATCCCGCAACCCCGATGGTCACGCTGGCCACGGCCCATCCCGCCAAATTCCCCGACGCGGTACAGCAGGCCAGCGGCATCCGACCGCCACTGCCCGAGCGTATGGCCGATCTCTTCGACCGCCCCGAACGCGTCACGCGCGTGGCGAACGACCTCGACACTCTTGAAACCCACATAAAAGACAGGATCACCTCTTGACCGTTCAGACCGCCACACTCCCCAACGGCTTCCGTATCGTGACCGAGCATATGCCCGGACTGGAAAGCGCGGCCATCGGCATCTGGATCACCGCGGGCGGACGCCATGAACGGCCCGAACAGAACGGCATCGCGCATTTCCTTGAACACATGGCCTTCAAGGGCACCAAGACGCGCAATGCGCTTCAGATCGCCGAAGCGATCGAGGATGTCGGCGGCTATATAAATGCCTATACCTCGCGCGAAGTGACCGCCTATTACGCGCGGGTGTTGCGCAACGATGTCGGCCTCGCGATGGACGTGGTTGCAGACATCCTGCGCAACCCGGTGTTCGATCCGAAGGAAATCGAGGTCGAGCGGCACGTGATCCTGCAGGAAATCGGTCAGGCGGCGGATACACCCGACGACATCATTTTCGACTGGCTGCAGGAAAACGCCTATCCGGACCAGGCGATTGGCCGCACGATCCTTGGCGAAACGCAGCGGGTGTCGGGGTTCTCCAAGGACGACCTGTCCCTGTTCGTCAATGAGCATTACGGCCCCGACCAGATGATCCTCGCCGCCGCCGGCGCGGTGGATCACGACGCCATCGTGGCGCAAGCCGAAGGTTTGTTCGGCGACATGGTTCCTCGTGCAGCCAGCGGTGCGGACGCCGCCAGGTTCCAGGGCGGAGAAAGCCGCAAGGTCAAGGAACTGGAACAGGCACACCTGGCGCTGGCCTTCGAATCGCCGGGCTATTGCGATCCGGACTTCTATGCCGCACAGGTCTATTCCGTTGCGCTGGGGGGCGGCATGTCGAGCCGCCTGTTCCAGGAAATCCGCGAACGCCGGGGACTGTGCTATACCATTTTTGCCCAGACCGGGGCGTATTCGGATACGGGGATGACCACGATCTATGCCGGCACCAGCGGCGACGAAATCCGCGATCTGACCAACCTGACCATCGACGAGATGAAGCGCGCCGCCGACGACATGTCGCCTGCCGAAGTGGCCCGCGCGCGGGCGCAGATGAAGGCCGGACTGCTGATGGGCCTGGAAAGCCCCTCATCGCGCACCGAACGGCTGGCCCGCATGATCCAGATCTGGGGCGAGGTTCCGTCGCTCGAAGACACGGTGTCGCGTATTGACAGCGTGACCACCGGCGATGTGCGCGCCTTCGGCGCAAACCTGGTGCGTGAGGCCCCGGCGGCACTGGCGCTCTATGGCCCGGTGGGCGACGCGCCCGATCTGCCTGCCCTGTTGCAACGCCGCGTGGCCTGATGCTCAGCCTGAGGCGCAAACTTCAGCTCGATACCGAGCGGATGATCCTGCGCCCTCCGATGCATAGTGATTACAACCCATGGTGCGCGCTCCGGCGTGACAGCGAAACCTTCCTTGTCCCCTGGGAGCCAAGCTGGGCCGAAGACCACCTGACGCGCCGCGCCTTTACCAACCGCGTCTACTGGGCCAATCGGGCCATCGGGAATGGATCCGCGATCCCGCTTTTCCTGATCCGGCGCAGCGACGACATGCTGTTGGGCGCGATCACGCTCGACAACATACGCCGCGGACCCGCGCAGTCGGGCACGCTTGGCTATTGGACCGGCGCGCCTTTCGCCCGCCATGGGTATATGCGCGAGGCCATCGCGGCCGTGGTCCACTACGCCTTCGACCGCCTTGACCTGAGCCGGATCGAAGCCGCCTGCCTGCCCGAAAACGTCGCATCGCGCGGCTTGCTGGAAAAGGCCGGGTTCAAATACGAAGGCGTCGCGCAAAGCTATCTGCAGATCGATGGCCGCTGGCGCACGCATGTCCTTTACGCTGCCCTGCGGTCGGACCGCCGGGGCCGGACTGCTGCCAGCTAGGGTCTGGACCAATCTCGACGATGCGCTACTGTTTCCGCAGGAGGTATCGCGATGCAGTTGAAATCAGTCTTTCTGACACTTGTCATCGCCCTTGCGGGCACGTCTGCTCTGGCGCAGGATCAGGAGAGACGGCCAAGCCATTGCCTTGCCATCGCAGATGCCACACCGGGGGCCGCCTATATCCAGAAGGCCGCGTGGACCGACGCGGTGCCTGATTTTTCCGTCCGGATCAACTACGTCGCCCACGCGACCTTCCTGCTCCAGACACCTGGCGGCCTGAACGTGGCCACCGATTTCACCGGCTTTCTGGGCAGCACCTCCATGATCCCGGATGTCGTCACGATGAACCACGCGCATGAAACCCATTGGACCGCCAACCCCGATCCGGCCATTCCGCATGTCCTGCCGGGCTGGGGCGAATTCGGGCAAGGGATCGACCATCACGTCGATATCGGCGAGATACTGATCCGGAACGTCTCCACCGACATCCGGTCCCGCATGGGCGGGACCGAGGAGAATGGCAATTCCATCTTCATCTTCGAGGTTGAGGGCTTGTGCATCGGTCATCTGGGCCACCTGCATCACGAACCCAACGAACAGCAATACGCGGCCATCGGGCGGCTTGACGTCGTCATGGTGCCCGTGGATGGCGGCTATACCCTTCCCCGCGAGGTCATGGTGCGCATCGTGGACCGGTTGCGCTCCAGCGTGGTGATCCCGATGCACTGGTTCTCCGGCTTCGCGCTCGAGGCGTTTCTGGACGAGGTGCGGGACAGCTTCGTGATCGATCGGCGGGACAGGTCCTTCATCGAGTTGTCATTGCGCGACCTGCCGTCGCGCCCTACGGTGGTGGTCCTGCGCCCCGCGTGGTTGCGGGACGCTTCAGACTGACCATTTTCGGAGACATCCATGCCTCGCGATTCCGCGGATACCGATTTTATCACTGCCCTGTCAGGGCAATTCCCGGCCGATATGTTCGCGCACGCCGAACAATCCTATCTTGAAGAGCCGCGTGGCCGGTTTCAGGGGGCACAGGGCTTTGTCGCCCGTCCGCGAAGCACACAAGAGGTGTCAGCGCTTGTCAAAGCCTGTGGCGAGGCCGGTGTCGGGATCGTGCCCTATGGCGGGGGCACAGGTCTGGTTGGTGGCCAGATCGCCCCCGACGGTGTCGCACAGACCCCGCTGATCCTGTCCCTGGAGCGGATGACGGAGATCCGCGCCGTTTACCCGCAAGAAAATGTCCTGATCGCCGATGCCGGCGCGATCCTCGCGACCATTCAGGCAGCGGCCACCGAGGCTGACCGCCTGTTCCCGCTGTCTCTGGCCTCCGAAGGCTCCGCGCGGATCGGCGGGCTGCTGGCCACGAATGCGGGCGGTGTGAACGTCCTGCGCTATGGCAACACGCGGGATCTGTGTCTCGGTCTCGAAGCGGTGTTGCCGGATGGATCGGTGTGGAACGGACTGAAACGCCTGCGCAAGGACAACACGGGCTATGATTTGCGCAATCTGTTGATCGGCTCCGAAGGCACGCTCGGCATCATCACCGGCGCGTCGCTCAAGCTCTATCCCGCACCGGTGGGCACCGGCACGGCGGTCTTCGTGATCCGCGATGCCGAAGCCGCACTCGAGCTGTTGTCGCTGGCCCAGTCACAGCTGGGCGAAAGCATCAGCGCATTCGAATTGATGCACCGCACAGGGTTCGACTTCCTGTCACAAACCATGCCGGACATTCGCCTGCCCTTCGGCGATCAGCGTCCCGAATGGATGGTCCTGATGGATATCGGCCTGCCGAAAGGTCTGGATCCGCAAGAGGCGCTTGAAACTCTTTTCGTTGCTGCCGAAAGCCAGGGCATCGCGCCTGACGCGGTCATCGCGCAATCCGCGGCACAGCGCGATGAGTTCTGGTCGGTGCGTGAACACATCCCCGAAGCCAACCGCCGCATTGGCGCAGTATCGAGCCATGATGTGTCGGTCCCCTTGGGCGAATTGCCGACATTCATCGCGCGGGTACAGCAGACCATCGCGCAGGTGGGGGCGTTCCGCATCAACTGCTTTGGCCATGTCGGCGACGGCAATCTGCACTTCAACGTGTTCCCGCCCGAGGGCCGATCCCGCGACCTCTATCTTGAAGAGACCAAGACGATCAAACGGCTGGTCCACGATATCGCGGCCGACCTGGGCGGCAGCTTCAGCGCTGAACATGGTGTCGGACGCGCCAAGATGGCCGATCTTGCGCGCTATGGCGATCCGGCAAAACTGGCCGCGATGCGGGCGATCAAGGCCGCGCTCGACCCGCAGGGCATCATGAACCCCGGTGCGCTTCTAACCTGAAACGACGCGGAACACGCAGCCATCCGTCGCAAGCTGCGGCGGAGTGAGGCACAAGCCCTTGGCCGTTTGGAACGCTTGCAGCACCTTCGGGACATAGGCGCGGGTTTCGGCATAATCCGGCACGCCGTTGTTCTTGCGCACAGCGGCCTCGCCGGCGTTGTATCCGGCCAGCACGAGGATCACGTCGTTGTCGAACGTCTCCATCAGGAAATCGAGAAACGCGATACCGCCCTTGATATTCTGATCCGGCGCAAAACTGTCCGCCACGCCGAACCGCTGTGCCGTGGCGGGCATCAGTTGCATCAGCCCTTGTGCCCCGACCGCGCTTTGCGCGTCCACGCGCCCAGCGGATTCAACCGCGATCACCGCAAGAGCCAAAGCAGGCGACACACGCGTGCCCACCGTGTGCAACAGGATGTCCTTGCCATGCCGCTTCGCGATTGTCTGAAGCTCTTGCAAACGCGGCGCGGCGACGCCCTCTCCCGCGGGCGGGTTGGAAAGGCGCAGCAATGCAGGCTCCAGCCGGCCCGGGCCTTTGGCGTCGTAAGACGGCGACACATCCTTCCAGAACCAGTCCAGCCTATCGCCCGAGCCTGCGCGCGGTTGCGCCCCCGGAGGGGACGGATCTTCGCCCCCTGGCTCCTGCGGCGCGATCTGCACCGTGATCCGTTTCTTGGTGTCGGTGCTTGGCGGCTTGACCCGTTTCGCGGAAAACTCGGGAAATGGCGGCGGGTCCGCATGGGCCGGACCCATGCAGAGCGGGATGGCCAGGACTGCCACCGCAAGACAACGTTTCATGTGCAGGCTCCTGCTCGATGCCCGTTTCATCCACAGTATGACACAATCCGATCCACGAAACCATTTCGTTTCTGAATCGCCCCCGAAGCCTCCATCCCAAGGACGAAATTGCCACCCCAAAAGCGGTAAATTTACCAAAATCTCAATTTTTAATCGTTCCAAAACAGTGGGTTACTGTTATTTTTCAGAGTTTTTTTGCAAGCTACAAAATCGGACGATTGCAGTCAAACTGCTGCCCCAATCCGGCGACTATAACAGGGACATCCAAGACGGGATGGAGCGAAAGAGAGAGCGCTCCGAACATGTCCCGAGCTTGGCTAACGTGAGCAAACCTAGGACTATGGAGACAAACATGATCAAGTTCATCAAGAATTTCCGCAAGGATGAAGACGGCGCCGTGACAGTTGACTGGGTCGTTCTGACCGCAGCCGTTGTCGGCCTCGCAATTGCCGCCTACGGCGCAATCCAGAACAGCACCGAGACCGTTTTGACAGACACCGGCGGTGCAGTGGAAGGCGCGTCGGCTTGGCTCGAAACTGAATAACGCCACCTCGTCATTCGAGCAATTCTTGGAAAGGCGCAGCACTGCGCCTTTCCATACCCACAGACGGGAGCTGTCCATGTTTAATTCGTTGAAGTGTTTTCTTGATGGTGACGATGGCGCCGTGACAGTGGATTGGGTGATCCTGACCGCTGCTGTTGTCGGGCTTGTCATTGCAGCCGTGCCGACATTCCGCGGTGAAGTCACCGACGTTTCCGACGCGACCGGC
>JAWLGI010000042.1:0-22093 GCA_041685125.1 Marivita sp.
TCAGGTGGTCTGGCCCCTGTTGCCGTTCAGGCCGTCCAAAACTGCCAAGGCCGCGCGCTCGCCGGGCGGCAAGCCGCCCTGGCCCAGGCGATGCATCGTCAGCGCCATCACCTCGCGCTGGGTTTCGGGGTGCTCCAGCACATCCTTGACCGCATTGGCGATCGGCGCTGGCTGGCACTTCGCCCCGATGAATTCGGGCACCGCGCGCGTTTCGGAAACCAGGTTGACCAAAGTCACCGTATCCACCCGCAGCATCCGCCCGATGACCTGGCGCGACAGCCAGTTCATGTCATAGGCAATCACCATGGGCGTGCCCACGGCCGCAAGCTCCAGCGAGACAGTCCCAGAGGCAGCGAGAGCCACGTCGGCGGCGGCAAAGGCCGCCTGCTTGGCGACAATGCCGTCGTCTTCCGGGTTGAGGACAATCGGCTCGACAGGCCATGACCGCACCGCGCTCCGCACCGCGCCCGCCACATTCGGCGCAGTCGGCAGAACGAAACGCAAATCCGGCCGTTCCTGACGCAACCGGCCCACCACATCACCGAAGACGGGCAGCAATCTCGACACTTCACTGCGCCTTGACCCGGGCAGGATCAACGCAAATGGCGCGGTTCCGATCCCATGCGCCGCGCGGAACTCCTCGATATCCTGCGCCGAGGCGACAGGGTCGGTCACAACGGGGTGCCCGACGAAATCGCAGCGCATACCCGCGGCCTGCATGTAAGGCGGCTCGAACGGAAAGAGCGCCAGGACCTGGTCGATATGGTCCGCCATCTTCTTCGCCCGTCCCGGCCGCCACGCCCAGACCGTCGGTGCCACGTAATGCACGGTGCGGATATCGCTCTCTGCCTTGACTTGCTTGGCCACGCGCAGGCCGAATTCCGGCAGGTCAATGGTGACAAGGACATCAGGCCTGGCGGCCAGGACCGCGTCGGCGGTCTGGCGGATGCGGGCTTTGAGGGTGCGGTATTGCGACAGGATCTCGGTGATCCCCATGATCGAGATTTCGTCCATCGGGAACAGGCTGTGCAGCCCCTCAGCCAGCATCCGGTCGCCGCCGATCCCGTCGAACGTGACATCCTGCGCGTGCCTGCGAAGCCCCGCCATCAGGGCCGCGCCCAGCTTGTCGCCAGACGCTTCGCCAGCGATGACGAAGACCCGCATCAGCCGCCCTTTTCCCGAACCCAGAGAAACAGGCCAAGCTGATCACAGCGCGCCAAAGTGCGCGCGCGGTCGAGGATCATCACGCCGCCCGCTTCAACCACGATCCCGGACAGGCCCGCCGCCGCGACGCCATCGGGCGTGCCCGCGCCGATCACCGGCAAATCCGCGCGCCTGTCCTGGCCGGGTTTCGGGGCCTTGAACAAGATACCACCCTCCGCAGGGGCCGATCCGCCACCCAGCCAATCGGTCGCGTCGCCCAGCAATCCGCCGAACATGTCCCCGGCACTGCTGATCGGGTTGGACAGGAAATCGCCCGGACCGGAAATGCGATCGCGTGCCAAGCGTGTGAGCATGGCATCCGTGCCCGCCGCGTCTTCGCGCGCCAGAACCATCTCGCCGCGCAGAACACAGGCTTGCCCGGCATCGCGCGCACCCATGGCGGCGACCGTCCGTTCGCCAAGCCGCGCTTCGGCGGCATTTTGCGGCTGGTAGGATTTGACGGTCAACACGCCGGCCGCCGGCAACAGGTCGGGTACCAGCGCGTGAACGCCGGCGATGTCAAATCCCGCGTCCTCGAAAATCTGCATCACGATCCGCAAGGCGCCATCGTCACCCGATGTCAGCGCCTCTTGAAGACGCGGCACCAGGGGGGCCGTTTTCTTGTCGAGGCGGGAGGGATCGACCGGGGGCCGCCGGATCGCGCCGCACAGGCAAATCCGGGTCACGCCGCGCTCGTGCAATGTCTCGAACAAGGTTCCCAGCGTTTCGAGCTGAAACGTCAGGTCGGCATCGAGCCCATCCGGGGAAAACCCGTCCAGCACACAGACCAACGGGCGTGGATCCTGAGCCTGCGCAATGATGCGCGGCAACCGGCCCTGACCGCAGATCAGTGCAAGCGTCATGGGTCAGCCCGGTGTCAGGAACGACCGGTCCGTGTCGCCCAGGATGAAGTCAACGATATGATGCACGTAGTCGCTGTCGTTTTCATCGCGGAGCCGGCGTGCCCGGTCCTGAAACGCGCCCTCGCCCTGTGCCAGCATCTGGAAGGCCGCGCGCAGCGCCGTGATATCCTCCCGGCTCACGCCCTTGCGCTTGAGTCCGACGAGGTTGAGCCCATCGAGCCGCCCGCGATCCGCCTGCACGAGGCCGTAGGGGATCACATCATTCGTCACCATCGTGACTGCACCGATGATCGCGCCGCGCCCGATGCGGACGAACTGGTGCACGCCGGACAGGCCGCCCACGATCACGTCGTCTTCCAGGATGCAATGCCCCGCCAGGGCTGCGCTATTGACAATGATCACCCGGTTGCCGATCTGCACGTCATGCGCGACATGGCAGCCCGCCATGAACAGGTTGTCATCGCCAACCCGCGTGATCCCGCCGCCACCTTCGGTGCCCAGGTTCATCGTGACATGTTCGCGGATCCGGTTGCGCGCCCCGATCACGAGCCGGCTCTGTTCGCCGTCGAACTTGAGGTCTTGCGGAATCTCCCCGATCACCGCGAAGGAAAAAACGTCTGTCCCCGCGCCGATCTCGGTATGGCCCTTGATGACGACATGGCTTTTCAGTTCCACGTTTTCGGCCAAGTGCACATGCGGGCCGACATGGCAGAACGGGCCGATCACGCAGCCGTCACCGACCGTCGCGCCGTCTTCGATCACGGCACTGGGGTGGATGTTTGCCGTCACTCCGGCAGGTCCATCATCGCGGAAAATTCGCACTCCGCCGCCATGTCCCCGTCGACGGTGGACACACCGCCGAATTTCCAGACCTTTCCGCCCGGCTTGCCGCGCAACGTGGTCAGCCGCATCTGAAGCTGGTCGCCGGGGATCACCTTCCGGCGGAATTTGCATTTGTCGATGGACATGAAATAGATCATCATCTCCTTGTCCGCGAGATCCAGCGCGGTGCCCACCATCACCGCCGCTGTCTGGGCCATCGCCTCGATGATCGTGACGCCGGGCATGATCGGCGTTCCGGGGAAATGCCCCTGGAAATGCGGCTCGTTCATCGTCACGTTCTTGATGCCGAGCGCCGATCGGGTATCGTCGATCTCTTCCACCCGGTCCACCAGAAGGAACGGATAGCGATGCGGCAACAGACGTTGGATCAGCTGGATATCGGCGCGAAGCAGCGTGTCGCTCATGGGGCGTCCTTTTGAATTTCGTGCGCAGTCAGTAGCAACCTCGTCCCTTTTGGGCAAGGTTTCAGGGGCGGACCGGCAGGATGTCGGTGCCTGTCCCGAATTCCGCGTTGATCCGTCGAATGGCCTGGTCGGTAATGTCCACCGCATCGGCGCTCAGAAGCACCGCGCGACGGTCCAGCACGGCGACGGCGCCGGCTTCGGCCATCAGTTGAAGCAGCACCGGCTGCGCGGCCGAGAGCAGCGCGCGGCGGGCCTCATCACTGCGCTGCGTGACCGCACGGGCTTTTTCATCCTGTTCACGGCGCAGGCGCTGCACCTTGTCGTCAAAGGCCTCGGCCCGGGCGCGAAACTCTTCGGTGGGCAAGCTGTCCCGCAACTCCGTGAGCTCGCGTTCCTCGGAGGTCAGCTCGGCCTCGATCCGGCGATTGTTCGCCGCGATCTCGGCGCTTTCCTCTTCGATCTCGCGCGCGATGCGTTTGCCGAATTCGCTTTCGCTATAGAGCGTGTCCGGCGCGATTGTCAGGATCCGGCTTTGCACCACGCCGAGATTCGACAACCCGCCATCCTGCTGCGCCCGCGCCACGGGAGAGACGCAAAGGAGCGCCCCAAAGAGCGCCCCCGTCACTATGCAGCAGAGCCGTTTCATCTAGAACTCGGTGGAAATCGTCAGATCGAAGGTTTGTTCCTCGTCGAACTCTTCCTTGCTGAGCGCCTCGGAAAAGTTGAACCGCAACGGTCCAAGCGGCGTGGTCCAGAAAACCGAAACCCCGACGACCTGGCGCGCCGTGAAATCTTCGTACAGGACGTTGTCATTCGTCTCTTCCAGCCCCCAAAGGCTGCCCACATCGTAGAACACGCCGCCCGAGATGCCGTACTCTTCGGGCAGGGGCAGCGGGAACTCTGCTTCGAATCGTGCCACGGCAAAGTAATCGCCGCCCAGAGGGTCGTTCACATCTCCTGGCCCCACTTCGCGCGGCCCGATGCCACCGCCTTCGAAGCCGCGCATCAGGTTGGATCCCAGAGAAAAGCGGTCAGTCACCCGCGATGAGCTTTCGGAATAGCTCAGCGCCCCGGCCTGGAGCGTGGCGCGCAGGGTCACTTCCTCGTTGTAGACCTTGGTTTGCGCCACTGCGCGCAAGTTCGATTCGACATACGTGCTGTCGCCACCCAGACCGGCAAAGTCCTGACCGAATTCGAGCAATACACCCGCGTTCGGGTTCAACCCGGTCCGGCGGGTGTCATAACTGTACCGATACCCGATGAAGCTGTCCCAAATCTCACCCCGATCCGCCTCGGCGGTGATGATCTCACCGACGGATGGATCAAGATCCGTGATCTCGGAATAGCGCGCGCCGTAGCGCAGGTTCAGGCGTCCATTCTCGGATACCGGGAAGGTGAACCCGGTCGAGAAATTGCCGATCACAGTGTCATATTCGGCAGAGGCGTTGTCGGTTTCGAGGTAATTCAAGCTGAAGCTGTACGCCACGTCGCGACCAAGAAAGGCCGGTTCGGTGAAGCTGAAACTGTAATTCGACGAATCGACCCCGGTGGTCACACCAAGCGACAATTGCTGGCCGCGTCCAAGGAAATTGCGTTCACGGAAGGTGATTGCCGCGCCAAGCCCACTGGTGGTCGAGTACGACCCGCCAAAGCTGAGCGAGCCTGTCGGCTGTTCCTCGACATCCACATCGATGATGACCTGCTGCGGGGTGGAGCCTTCGCGCGCCTCGACCTGTGCATCGCCGAAGAACCCCAGAGCGCGCACGCGTTCGGCGCTTTCACGAATTTCGCGCGGGTTGAAGGGATCACCTTCGACCACGCGGAACTGACGGCGCACAACGCGGTCCAGCGTGGTGGTGTTGCCTTCGATGTCGATACGCTCGACAAACACCCGCTCCCCGCGGGTCAGCAAGAATTCCACGTCGAGCGTCAGGTCGCGATCGTTGCGCGTGACCCGCGGTTCGACGCGGACAAAATTCAGCCCTTCGCGAATCGCAAGACGTTCCAGCCGCGCGATTTCGGTTTCGACCGCGGTCGGTGAATAGGTGCGGCCCGACCGCAAGCGGATCGCGTCCTGGAATATGTCAGGGTCAACCTCTGCCATGTCGGAGGTGGCCGTGACTTCGCCAAAGCTGAACTGCTGGCCCTCTTCGACGTTGAACGTGATGAAATAGGCGTCGCGTTCGTCGCTCAGCTCGGAATTCACACCGAGGGTTCGAAAGTCGACATAGCCGCGCGATTGGTAGAAATCGCGCAGGACCTGCCGGTCGAATTCGATGCGATCTTCGATAAAGGTGTCGGACTGGATCAAGGCGCGGAACAGGCCGGCTTGCTTGGACTCGAGCACGCGCCGCAGGCGTCGGTCGCTGTAGACCTGGTTGCCCGCAAAGCCGATGCGCTCAATCTCGGATACCCCGCCTTCGAACACCTCGAACACCAGGTCGACGCGATTGTCCGATCGGCGGATGAGCTTGGGCTGCACACGCGCGGCGATGCGGCCCTGCTGCGAATAGGCCTCGGTCAGCCGTGTTGCGTCCGCCTCGGCGGTCGACGGGCTGAACACCCGGCGCGATTGCGATTGCACGATAGAGGCCAGGGTTTCGTCGTCGATCCGCGCGTTGCCCTCGAATGTGATGCGGTTGACGGTCGGATATTCGACCACACGCACGACAAGCGTGTTGCCG
Organism: Marivita sp.; assembly: GCA_041685125.1. Taxonomy (GTDB): domain Bacteria; phylum Pseudomonadota; class Alphaproteobacteria; order Rhodobacterales; family Rhodobacteraceae; genus Marivita. Next base: position 5,998 of record JAWLGI010000042.1, read on the forward strand.
CGCGGTTCGATCTCGACGCTTTCGAACAGGCCAGAGCCCAGAACCCTCTGATAGCCATCATTGAGCTCTGCCGCCGACACCGTCTCTCCCCGCGCCACGCCAAGATAACTGGCGATGGTGCCGGCCTCGATCCTCTGGTTTCCCTCGACCGAGATGGCGTTGAAGCGAAAATCCTGCGCCTGCGCCGCGTCAGGTGCGGCAACAACAGCCAAGGACAAGGCCATGGACGTCGCGATCAGAAGCGGCCGAATTCGGGGCTTGCGCGCAGCTCTTCGCGTGTCTGTCCCGCCTGTATCTCGTGTCATTATTGGCAACCTACTCCGACGTCCTTTTGAGGACGTGAGTACCCAGATTGCCCTAGCTTGTCAAAACCGCAGAAGCCCCCGCGGTCAATAGCCGACAGGATGTGTCATTGCTTCGATCATCAGCGTGCCAAGGTAGGCGCCCAGAAACAGGGATGCGGCGATGGCCATCACGTAAAGCAGCCGATCCCAGTTGATCGAAATCAACAGGCTGACGGTTCGGTAGCTTTCTTGAATCGCTTGCATTTTCGCACCTCGACTGGCTGGATACCGGGTCGAAGGTGCCTGTGGATTGTGGCGGCAATCGGGCAGGAAATGGGACGATTCTGTGGACCCGTCCCATTTCGGATCAGGCATCTACGGGCAGAACAGATCGTTCGACAGTGCAAACAACATCAGTGACAACAGCATCGTCAGGCCGATCGCCATCAGCACCCGCAACGCCTTGTCGCTGGGCGGTTTTCCGGTCACCGCTTCATAGGCATGGAACACCAGGTGCCCGCCATCCAGCACCGGGATCGGAAACAGGTTCAACAACCCAACCGCCGTGCTGAGAACGGCTATGAACCAGATGAAGCTGGCTGTCCCCTGCGACGCCATCGAGCCGGAGGTTTCCGCGATCCCGATGGGACCGGACAGGTTGCACGTGCTGATTGCCCCGGTAATCATGTACCAAAGCCCCGAAAGCGAGCCGTCTATGATCTGCACCGTTTGCTGGACACCCGATCCGAAAGCGCTGACCGGGCCGACAAATTCCGTTGCCGGTTCGAAAAACATGCCGCCGACAAGCCCGATGCGGAATGCGGTCTTGAATGTGCCATCGGGCTGCGGCTCGTCCGTGCGGCGCGGGGTGAGTTGCAGGTCGCGACTCTCTCCATCGCGCCAGACCTCCATATCGAGCGTCGCCCCGTCCGAGCCTTCGACGGCTTCGCGCAGTTGTTCGAAGGCATAGATCGCGTCGCCATTCACCGAGGTGATGATGTCCCCCGCTTTGAAACCTGCATCATCGGCTGCCGAGCGCGGGATGATCTGGGTCGCCACCGGGGGATAGACATAGGGGCCTTGCACCACCATCTCGGAGCCGTCGCGCAGGATCGTGTAATCCAGGTTCTCCCGTTGAGGCAGCTGATCAAGAACCGCCTGAAAATTGGACGATTCGTCAAAGGGCGGCAGGTCGACACCTTCGATCTCGATCAGCTGGTCGCCGATCACCAATTCGCTTTGCGCCGGAACTGCCCGCAATTCCCCGATTTCCACGGGCTCCGTCGGCTCCCCCCTCAGCATGAAGATGCCGGTGAAGATCAGGATCGAAAGAACAAAGTTGAACACCGGCCCTGCCGCGACGGTCAATGCGCGCGCCCAGAGCGGCGCGCCGACCATCGTGCGGCGCCGTTCGCTTTCGGACAGGTCCGACATGGCCTCGTCATCCTTGCCGCCAGACGCGTTACTGTCGCCCTTGAACTTGACGAAGCCGCCCAGAGGCAACAGCGCGAATTGCCATTTGGTACCGCGTTTGTCGACGCGCGAATACAACACCGGGCCGAAGCCGAGCGAGAACACATCCGCGTCGATCCCGGACCAGCGCCCGACGATGTAGTGCCCGTATTCATGAATTGCGACGATGATCGACAGCGCAATCACAAACGCGACGAGGGTCCAAATCACACCACCAAACTGCGGCAGCAGCGCTGCTATATCCAAGGTTCAACCCTCTACTTCATTCATGATTTCATCTGCCCGTATCCGAGCGAGATGGTCTGCCTGCAAGACGTTATCAAGAGTAATGGCGGCATCAATATGACCGGCATTGGCCGAAACTCTGGACAATACGGCTTCAACCACGGACGCAATCTGTTGAAATCCGATACGTTTTTCGATGAATCCATCAAGTGCGCGTTCCTTCGCGGCATTGAACACCGCACCCGACAGCCCGCCCATTGCCATCACCTCGCGCGCCAGCCGAAGCGCGGGCCAGCGCGCCTCGTCCGCGGGCCGAAAGGTCATCTGCCCAAGCGCCACGAGATCGAGCCGTTCCACCGGCAGCACCTTGCGATCGGGATAATTCAGGGCAAAGCCGATGGCGTGGCGCATATCCGGCGGACCAACATGCGCCATCAGCCCGCCGTCATTGAACCCGACAAGCGCGTGAATAATGGATTCGGGGTGTACAACCGCTTCGATCTTGTCAGGCGACAGGCCAAAGAATTCTTTTGTTTCAATAAGCTCCAATGCCTTGTTAAACATCGAGGCGCTGTCGATCGTGATCCGCTGCCCCATATCCCAATTGGGGTGTTGGGCGGCCTGTTCCGGCGTCGCGCGGGCCAAATCCGCAAGAGGCCAATCGCGGAACGCACCGCCGGAGGCGGTGATGATCACCCGCTCCACCGCGCTCAGGTCTTCGCCGATCAACGCCTGGAAAACGGCCGAATGTTCGCTGTCAACAGGCAGGATCCGCGCGCCGTGCTGGCGGGCGGTATCGAGCATCAACGGGCCGGCGCAGACCATGCTTTCCTTGTTTGCAAGCGCAAGTGTCGCGCCCTGCTCCAATGCGCGCAATCCCGGCGCAAGCCCCGCCGCGCCGACGATCGCCGACATGACCCAGTCGGTCGGCCGCGAGGCGGCGTCGTCAAGCGCTCCTGCTCCGGCTGCTGCGTCGATTCCCGTACCCGCCAACGCGGAACGCAACGCGTCCAACCTTGCGGGATCGGCGGTCACGGCCAGTTCGGCGTTGAAGCGCTTGGCGTCCGCTGCCAACTGGGCGATGTTCTGCCCGCCCGTCAGCGCGACCACCTTGTAAGCGCTCGGGTCCCGCGACATCAGGTCAAGCGTGTTCTGCCCGATGGAGCCTGTCGCACCAAATATGGAAACGCGTCTCATTGTACCCCCGGCGGAAACCCGATCAACTGACCCGCGATCACGATGAAAAGCGCCGCGCCCAGCATCCCGTCGAACCGGTCCAGCAAACCTCCATGCCCCGGTATGAGGCGTGAGCTGTCCTTGACGCCGGCACGCCGTTTGATCGCGCTTTCGGCCACGTCACCGATCTGGCTGGCCATGCTGACCCCGATGCTGACCCCGATCAGGCCGTACCCCGCGCCTGTCGCGCCGGCAAAAAACACGGCGACCGCCGCCGATCCAAGCCAGCCAGCCACGGTGCCCGACCACGTCTTCTTGGGACTGACCCGCGACCAAAGTTTCGGCCCACCGATCAGGCGACCTGCGAAATATCCTGCAATATCAGTGACAACCACGACAAGAAGGAGCCAGACCATCCATGTCAGGCCAAAATCATCCCGCAGCGCCATCAGGCCATACGCCGCCAGAAGGATGAAGGCCGTGAACACCGCGTATGTGACACCACCCTGTTCCATCCGGCCAAGTCCCAGCATGGACGGAGCCATCAGCAGCGGCAGCGCAAGCGCGGCCGGGATTTCAATGGCGATCATCGAGACGGCAGCGGCCACAGCGGCAAGGATCAATGCCGATTTGCTACGCTCGGTATCGAGCATCTTCACCAGTTCCCAGACCATCAGGCCGGCAACGATGGCAATCAGGCCGTGAAACCAAAGCCCGCCCAGCCAGACCCCGAGCGCACCGACAGATACCATTGCCACAGCTGACACCAGCCGCGGGACAAGGTCGTCCCACTTGCCTGATGTCATGCCACCACGGCGCCGAACCTGCGCTCGCGCGTGCCGAACCCTTGCAGCACGGACCGGAACTCCCGCGCTGTGAAATCGGGCCAGAGTGTGTCGATGAATTCATATTCGGCATAGGCTGATTGCCAGAGCAGAAAGTTGGAAATCCGCGCCTCGCCACTGGTTCGGATTACAAGATCAGGATCGGGCAAAACACAAGTATCCAAATATCTTGGCAGAGTTTCTTCATCCACTGCATCAGGGTCGAGCCGCCCGTTTGCGACATCACGGGCGAGCCGTTTGGTGGCGCGGGCCACCTCGTCCCGGCCGCCGTAGTTGATGGCGACGGTCAGATTGACCGTTGAACAATTCGCGGTCAGCGCCTCGAGCTCGTCCATCATAGCAACCAGCTTGGGATCGAGCCGCACCCGGTCTCCGATAAAGCGCACGCACACATCGTTGGCCTTGAGCGATTTCGCCTCACGGGTAATGTAGCGGCGAAAAAGGTTCATCAGGCCGGCAACTTCGGACTGGGTGCGCTTCCAGTTTTCGGTCGAGAACGCGAAGACCGTCAGATAATCAACACCCAGCTCGGGACAGGCCTCGACAATGTCCCGCACGCGCCGCGCGCCGGCCTGATGGCCGAACAGCCGCGGGCGTCCGCGCTGGGTGGCCCAGCGGCCATTGCCATCCATGATGATCGCCACATGGCGCGGTCCGCCAGTCGGACCTGTTGGTTTGGGCTGCGCTCCCATTGAAACGTAATCCTGTACTTGCAGGTTTCAGACCTGCATGATTTCTTCCTGCTTCGTCTCCAAAGCGGCGTCGATCTTCTTGATATACCCGTCGGTCAGTTCCTGAACCTCGTTTTCCCAGAATTTCTGATCATCCTCGGACAGGCCATCCGCCTTGGCTTTCTTGATCTGGTCCATACCATCCCGGCGGATGTTCCGGATCGAGACACGCGCATGTTCCGCATACTGCCCCGCCACTTTCCCCAGTTCGCGGCGGCGCTCCTCGTTCAGTTCGGGGATCGGCAGCATGATGATCGTGCCGTTGAGCTGCGGGTTGATGCCCAACCCGCTTTCTCGAATGGCCTTTTCCACCTTGCCGACAAGCCCTTTGTCCCAGACGTTCACGGTAACCATGCGCGGCTCAGGCACATTGACGGTCCCCACCTGGTTGATCGGGGTTTGCGTCCCATAGGCTTCGACCGTCACCGGCTCGAGCATCGAGGCGCTCGCCCGTCCGGTGCGCAGCGAGGCGAATTCGGTCCGCAGGTTGGCCATCGCGCCATCCATGCGGCGGATCAGGTCATCGGTATCTAGAATAAAGTCGTCTGCCATACGGCCCTCAACAGCGGTTTTTTGATTTGGATTGACGTCTAAGCGACATCCGCCCGAAAGTATAGCACCTTGCACAACAGACGATCACGCGGCCTGTCACCTGTGTCGCTCGGGTCAGGCTGCCGCGCCCGCCCCGAGTGTCGTGCTTCCGCCATGGACCTTGGTATAGGTGCCCTTGCCGGCAAGGATGCCCTGGAAGCTGCCATGTTCATCGAGCGGAAACACGATGATCGGCATGTTGTTGTCCCGCGCCAGCGCGATGGCCGAGGCATCCATCACCTTGAGGTTCTTTTGCAGAACCTCGTCATAGCTGACCAGATCGTAGCGGCGCGCGTCGTCATGTGCGCGCGGATCCTTGTCGTAAATACCGTCCACACCGTTCTTGCCCATGAAAATCGCTTCGCAGTTCATTTCATTGGCCCGCAGCGCGGCCGCAGTATCGGTTGTGAAATACGGGTTGCCAGTGCCTCCGGCAAAGACACAGACGCGCTTTTTCTCGAGATGGCGGACGGCGCGGCGGCGGATATAGGGTTCGGCGACCTCGTCCATGCGGATCGCCGAGATGACACGGGTGAAAACGCCCTGCGTTTCGAGCGCGGATTGCATCGCCAACGCGTTCATCACGGTGGCCATCATGCCCATGTAATCCGCAGTTGTCCGTTCCATGCCCTGGGCCGACCCTTGCAAGCCCCGAAAGACGTTGCCGCCGCCGATCACCATGCAGACCTCGACCCCCATATCATGCACCGCCTTTACTTCGCGGGCGATCCGTTCGACGGTGGGCGGGTGCAAGCCATATCCCTGATCTCCCATCAACGCCTCGCCCGATATCTTGAGCATGACGCGCTTGTATGTCGTATCCGGGGTGGTGTTGTCAGTCATGTTGCGCTCCGTTCGAACGAGAGACTAGATTTGCGCGCAAATTGTCGGAAAACCGGCGCAGGGGCAAGGCGTCGTCGTGCAGCACGACGACGGGCCGTATCGATGCGCGCCGCACAAGGAGAACGGGCCGATCGTGAGCAAGCTGTCAGAGGTGATCCAGAGCCTTGATCCGGCCAAACCTGTCCTGATCGCGGGTCCGACGGCCAGCGGAAAATCCGAACTGGCCTTGCGCCTGGCCGAAGCGCAAGGCGGGGCGATCCTGAATGCGGATGCGATCCAGGTCTATGCCGACTGGCGCGTGCTGACGGCACGCCCGTCCCCCGCAGATACGGCGCGGGCGCCGCACGCGATGTACGGTCACATCGCGGGTCATCAGGCCTATTCGGTCGGCGACTGGTTGCGCGATCTTGCCCCGCATCTGGCGGAAGGCCCGCGTCCGATAATCGTCGGCGGAACCGGGCTTTATTTTACCGCGCTGACCGAAGGGCTGGCGCAAATCCCTCGGATCCCGGACGCGGTGCGCAGAACTGCCATGCATCGCATCGAGACCGAAGGGCATGCGGCCCTCGCGGCCGAGCTCGATACCTCGACACGGTCGCGAATCGATCTGGCCAACCCGATGCGGGTTCAGCGGGCGTGGGAAGTCCTGACCGCAACGGGCACCGGGTTGGCCGCGTGGCAGGAAAATACCGCGCCACCGAAACTGCCTTTGAACGAGACAAGCGCGTTAGTGGTGAACGCCGACAAGGACTGGCTGACCCCGCGCATCGCGGCGCGGTTCGACCGGATGCTGGAGCGTGGCGCGTTGGACGAGGCGCGCGCGAACCGGGCTGGTTGGTCACCGGATCTGCCCTCGGCCAAGGCGATCGGGGCGGCGGAATTGATGGCGATTCTGGAGGGCAGCCTGACCCTGGACGCGGCGCGCGAGCGGGTCACGATCCTGACCCGCCAGTTTGCCAAGCGGCAGCGCACATGGTTCCGCGCACGAATGCAGCCATGGCGCCAGGTGGATGCGCGGAATTTATGAGCAAAATACCAGCCCCGGCAGTTGTCGATCCGGGCATGTCGCTTTAAGAGAAAGAAAATGTCGTTTTCAGACTTCAAAACGGCTAAACTTGCCGTTGACGCCGGACATTTGTTCGCGCGCAATGCGATAACCCAAAAACGGCGTGGGGCGACCCCGCCCAAGAAACCTAAAAAACGCGCATAAGATAAAAAGAGCGTGTCACAGGGAGAAGTAGATGACGCACACCACTGGTACTCATGATTGGCATCCTGCTGCAGAAATCTATGCACAGGAATTCAGGGACGGGCATATCGACCGGCGCGAATTTCTTGCACGGACGACGATGCTCGGCGTGTCGGCGGGCGCGGCCTATGCGCTTGGCGGCCTTGGCTCACCAGCCAGGGCGGCGGCACACGCGCAGCAGGGCGGCACGCTCCGGATGCAGATGGAGGTCCGCCTGCACAAGGATCCCCGCACATATGACTGGACGCAGATGGCCTATGTCACCGCGGGCACCCTGGAATATATGGTCGAATACAACTCCGACGGGTCCTTCCGCGGCATGTTGCTCGAAAGTTGGGAGGCGAACGAAGACGCGACACAATACACGCTGAACGTGCGCCAGGGCGTGAAGTGGAACAATGGCGATGATTTCACCTCTGCCGATGTGGCGCGGATGATCGAGCGCTGGTGCGAACAGGATGTCGAGGGCAACTCGATGGCCGGCCGCATGGCCTCCTTGATCGACGACAGCACCGGGATGGCGGGCGAAGGCGTGATCGAGATCGTTGACGATCATACCGTGCGCCTGAACTTGCCACGCCCGGACATCACCATTGTCGCTGGCATGGCCGACTACCCGGCCGCGGTTGTGCACGAAAGCTATGATCCGAACGCGGATCTGTCCACGCTGGTGGGCACCGGGCCGATGGTTGTCGAAAGCCTCGAGGTCGGCGTCAAGGCGGTTCTGGTCAAGGGCGACCACCCGTGGTGGGGCAATGACGCCTTTGAAGAAGGCGGCTTTTACCTCGACCGGATCGAATACATCGACTACGGGACCGACCCGGCTGCGTGGCTGGCGGCGGCGGAAGCCGAAGAGGTGGACACCTTCTACGAAAGCGTCGGCGAGTTTATCGACGTGCTGGATGCCATCGGGTTCGAACGCACCGAAGTTGTCACTGGTGCCACGATTTGCATTCGCCCGAACCAGCAGGCCGAGATCAACGGCACCAAGCCTTACGCGGACAAGCGCGTTCGGCAGGCGTTGGCGATGGCCGTGAACAACGAGATCTGCCTCGAGCTGGGATATGCCGGTCGTGGTGTCCCGGCCGACAATCACCACGTCGCGCCCGTGCACCCGGAATTCAACCCCGAGGTCGGCCGCCTGCCCTACGACCCGGACAGGGCCAAGGCGCTGATGGAAGAGGCCGGGATGGCCGATTTTGAACACGAGTTGCTGTCGATCGACGACGATTGGCGAAAGAACACCACCGATTCCGTCGCGGCCCAGCTGCGAGACGCGGGTATCAACGTGCAACGCAGAATCCTGCCCGGATCGACCTTCTGGAATGACTGGGTGAACTATCCGTTCAGCTCGACCAACTGGAACCACCGGCCGCTGGGTGTGCAGATCCTCGCACTGGCCTACCGCACGGGTGAAGCCTGGAACGAGGCCGGGTTCTCGAACGAAGAATTCGACTCGCTTCTGGCCGACGCGAACTCCATAGCCGATGTCGATGCCCGCCGCGAGGTCATGGGCAAGCTGCAGCAGATCATGGTCGAGGAAGGTGTGACGATCCAGCCGTACTGGCGGTCGCTTTATCGCCATCACCGGCCCGGTGTGGTCGGCACGGACATGCACATCGCCTTCCTGCCGCAGATCTACAAGTATGGGCTTGCCGCCTGATCGCGAAGCAGCACGGGGCCGCACCGACAGGCGCGGCCTCTTTCATCTCATGGCCCGCCTTCACAGACCAACAGAAACGAGATAGCTGGCTGACCTCGACTGACAGGGAACTGCATGGGACTGTTTATTCTCCGCCGCGCGGGAGTGATGTTGATAACGGCGCTCTGCCTGACCTTCATCGTCTTCTTCCTGGCAAATCTCTATCCGAATCTCGAAAAGCTCGCCAAGACTCAAGGCAATTTCCGCATGTCGGAAGAGGAAGTCGCGACCTGGCTCGGCAACCGGGGCTACACGCAGCCGCTGTTTGTGAAATACGGCGAATGGCTTGGTGTTGTGCCCGGCGCGGTGATCGAAGGCACTGATGGCCAGGTCAGGGGCCGCTGTATCCGCGAAGGCATGACACCGCAGGAGGCGCCCGATTACTGCGGCATCCTGCAGGGCGATTGGGGATACTCCACGGTCTTTCAGGACAATGTCGGCGGGATCATCAGCGCCCGGCTTGGCCTGACGGGCAAGCTGATGTTCTGGGTCATGGTGCTGATGGTGCCCTCGGCGCTGCTGCTGGGCGTCCTGGCCGGGATGCGCGAGGGATCGCGGACCGACCGAAGCCTGTCGACGGTGGCGATCACCACCACCGCGACGCCGGAATACGTCTCTGGCGTCATCCTGATCGCGGTCTTCGCCTCGTCCGCCGTGGGGCTGAGATGGTTCAAGGGCACCGCGACATCCGCGATGGAGAACGCCACGTTCGAGAATTTCTTCCTGCCGGTGCTGACCATCTCGCTTTACGGGATGGGCTATATCGCCCGAATGACACGCGCCTCGATGGCCGAAGTGATGACCGCACAATATATCCGCACGGCGCGGCTCAAGGGTGTGAGCTTTCCCAATATCGTGGTCAAACACGCGCTGCGAAACGCGCTGATCGCGCCATTCACCGTGATCATGCTGCAGTTTCCGTGGCTTCTGAACGGGGTCGTCATCGTCGAGACATTGTTCAACTACAAGGGCTTCGGCTGGACCCTCGTCGCGGCGGCCAGCAACAACGACATCGAATTGCTGCTCGGCGTGTCCGTGGTGTCGGTTTTCGTGGTTCTCGTCACGCAGCTGATCTCGGATATCGGCTATGTCTATCTCAACCCGCGCATCAGCGTGTCCTGAGCGGAAAGGAGCAGACTTATGGAACCGCTCAGCTGGTTTGAAATCATCACCCGCGTTCTTTGGCAATTCATCCCGGTCTGGATCGCGCTGATCGCCGTCTTTGTCCTTTCGATACGCTACAAGCGCCGGCTTGGCCTTTATGGCAAATTGTTCGACAGCACGATCGGCATGATCGGCTTTGCGCTTGTCATGTTCTGGGTGTTCACCGGGATCTTCGGGGCGATGGACCTGATCGTCACCCATGACGCGTTGTCGCAAGTGTCCGGCATGAAGAACGAACCGCCCGGCACCCCGCTGATGAGCCCGGATGACGGGCAATACCCCTACTACCTGTTCGGGGGCGACAACCTTGCCCGCGACGTGTTCAGCCGAATGATCAAGGGCGCCTGGGTGGTTGTGCAGATCGCGCCTCTGGCCACGATCTTTGCCTTCATGGTCGGGATCACGCTGGGTCTGCCGGCCGGGTTCTACGGCGGCAGACTGGACACGTTCCTCAGCTTCCTGGCCAACCTGATCCTCGCCTTCCCGGTGATCTTGTTGTTCTACCTGCTTGTCACACCTGAAATCGTGGCGACGGGCATTCCGAATTACATGGCGGTGGTGCTGTTCATCTTTCCCATCGTGTTCATCGCGGTCCTGCTGAATTCGCGCTACAGGACACAGCCGAGGGTGCGCACGCCGCTCTTGATCGTGGTGCTCGGTATCCTGGGCTGGCTCTACCTGTCCTTGATCTCGGAATCGGGCTCGAAAGTGTCGGTGATCCCGGACTTTCTTGACTTGTTCAACGTGCCGGGCGGAATCCTTGTGGTGTTCGTATCGGTGGTCTTCGTAAACTCGCCCACCGTGTTCCGCATCGTTCGGGGCCTGGCCTTGGACATCAAGACCCGCGACTATGTTGCTGCGGCCCAGACGCGCGGCGAAGGCGCATGGTATATCATGCTTTGGGAAATCCTGCCCAACGCCCGCGGACCGCTGATCGTCGATCTGTGCTTGCGCATCGGCTACACCACGATCCTTTTGGGGACACTGGGCTTTTTCGGCCTGGGCTTGCCACCGGAAAGCCCGGATTGGGGAACCACGATCAATGACGGTCGGCGGCTCTTGCAGATTTACCTGCACCCGGCGCTGGTTCCGGCGCTGTCGCTTCTGAGCATGGTGTTGGGCCTGAACCTGCTGGCCGACGGGCTGCGCGAGGAATCGTTGCGCGATTGACGAGACGAGGATTGGGGGCCAGCCCCCAAACCCCCGGGATATTTTTGAACCAGAGAAGCAGGGAACCTGCCCTGCCACCGCCAGCGGGAGACGCGACATGACAGACAGTTACGACGGCCCGATCCTCGAGATCGACTCGCTTTCGATTTCCTTTTTCACACGCTTGCGGGAAATCCCGGCGGTGATGGATTTCTCGGTCAAGGTGATGCCTGGCGAAGCGGTTGGCCTTGTTGGCGAATCCGGCTGCGGCAAATCCACGGTGGCGCTTGGCGTGATGCGGGATCTTGGCAGGAACGGACATATCGTCGGCGGTTCGATCAAGTTCAAGGGACAGGATCTTGGCGCAATGAGCCCGGACGCGTTGCGCAATATTCGCGGCTCCGAGATCGCGATGATCTACCAGGAACCCATGGCCTCTTTGAACCCGGCGATGAAAGTCGGCAAACAGTTGATGGAAGTGCCCATGATCCATCGCGGATCGTCCGAGAAAGAGGCGCATGCGCGCGCGCTTCAGGTGGTCAAGGATGTCAAGTTGCCTGACCCCGATCGGATCCTGGATGCCTACCCGCACCAGCTTTCTGGCGGGCAACAGCAGCGCATCGTGATCGCCATGGCGTTGATGGCCGAACCGTCGCTGCTCATTCTGGATGAGCCGACAACGGCGCTGGACGTCACGGTGGAGGCGGCCGTCGTCGACCTGGTCAAGGAGTTGGGCAAGAAATACGGCACCTCGATGCTGTTCATCAGTCACAATCTTGGCCTTGTGCTGGAGACTTGCGACCGCATCTGCGTGATGTATTCCGGCGAGGCGGTGGAGCGCGGCTCCATCAAGGATGTGTTCGACGAGATGCAGCACCCCTACACACAGGCGCTCTTCCGGTCGATCCCGCTTCCCGGGGCGGACAAGAACGCGCGCCCGCTGCGCGCCATTCCCGGCAACTTTCCCCTGCCCCATGAACGCCCGCCCGGGTGCAATTTCGGGCCGCGTTGCGATTATTTCGAGGCCGGGCGATGCGATGCAACGGAAATCCCGATGGCCGATGTGCCGGGCAATGACCGGCACGCGACCCGCTGCCTGCGGTTCCAGGAAATCGATTGGAACGCGCCACTTGGCAAGGATCTGCAGACCGCGAGGTCCGAGCCCGGTGATGTCGTGCTCAAGATGGACAACCTGAAGAAATACTACGAGGTGGCCGCCAATGTCCTGTTCGGCAAGCGGGGCGACACCAAGGTGGTCAAGGCAAACGAGACGCTCAGCTTCGAGGCCCGCGAATCCGAAACCCTGGCCATCGTCGGGGAATCCGGCTGTGGAAAGTCGACCTTTGCCAAGGTGCTCATGGGGTTGGAAACCGCCACGGACGGCCAGATCCTGCTCGACAACCGCAATATCGAAAGCACGTCGATCCAGGATCGCGACACCCAGACCATCGCCGATGTGCAGATGGTCTTCCAGAATCCGTTCGACACGCTCAACCCGTCAATGGGGGTGGGTCGGCAGATCATCCGCGCGCTCGAGGTGTTCGGAATCGGCAACTCCGAGGCCGAGCGGCGCCAGCGCATGCTTGAACTGTTGGACCTTGTGAAGCTGCCGCGTGAATTTGCCGAGCGGATGCCGCGACAACTCTCCGGCGGACAAAAGCAGCGCGTCGGCATCGCGCGCGCCTTTGCGGGCAACGCGCGGATCGTGGTCGCGGACGAGCCTGTGTCGGCGCTTGACGTGTCGGTACAGGCGGCGGTCACCGACCTTCTGATGGAGATTCAGCGGGAACAGAAAACCACGCTTCTCTTCATCAGCCATGACCTGAGCATCGTGCGCTACCTGTCGGATCGCGTCATGGTCATGTATCTTGGTCACGTGGTCGAGCTGGGCACCACCGAACAGGTCTTTGCGCCGCCCTATCACCCCTACACCGAAGCGTTGTTATCGGCGGTGCCGATCGCCGATACACGGGTGCAGAAACGACATATCGTGCTGGAGGGAGACATCCCGTCCGCGATGGACCCGCCCTCGGGCTGCCCGTTCCAGACACGCTGCCGCTGGAAATCCAGGGTGCCGGGCAATCTGTGCGAACAGGAGGTGCCACCGATGCGCCAGATGGGAAACGGCCATCAGATCAAGTGTCATCTTTCAGACCGGGAACTGGCCGAAATGGAGCCAGTCATCCAGATCGCGGCCGAATGATCCGGCGCGCCGGGCCTGCGGGCCGTTGCCTGTACCCGCGCTGTGTTCAGCGACCCCAGATTTTCTTCACGTAGGTGCGTGTCTCGTGATATGGTGGGATGCCCTTGTGCTTTTGCACCGAGCCGGGTCCCGCGTTATAGGCAGCAAGCGCCAGAGGCCATTTGCCGAATTTGCTGAATTGCTGCTTGAGATAGCGCGCACCGCCTTCGAGGTTTTGCGCCGGATCGTTCGGATCGACACGCAGGAGTCGCGCCGTGTCGGGCATGAGCTGTGCCAGGCCGATGGCGCCCTTGTGCGAGCGTGCGTTCGGGTTGAAATTCGACTCCTGCTGGACGAGGCGCAAAAACAGGTCTTCGGGGACACCGTGACGGCGCGCCGCATCACGCGCCATACCGAGATAGGCACCGGAATAGCTGCCGCGGTATTTCGGGATACCCCCCAGCCCTGCACGCGCATCGCCCCATTTGGTCGGGGTGACCACCTTGGGCGGCTGTAGCCGGATGGAACTTTTGTACTGCTCGGCGGCACGGGAATCCAAAACCTTGGTTTTGCTGGAAAACAAGGACACGCGGCTTTTCGAGGACAGCACGTCTGCGCCCGCTGATCCGGCGCTGATGACGGCAAGGACACTCAGAGCCGCAGCCAATCTCGTGTTCGTTGTTCGCATGATCGCGCACGCCCCGTCTTGAGATTTTTGCGGATGTATAATCCGAAATCGCGTTTCACACCAGCCTCGCTTGGTGATGAATTGTTAAGGACAACCTGATGGTATCCGATCATCACGTTGGTATAGGGTCACGCAACAGGCGCGCCGCGCCAGAGATTCGAAAAGCATGGGGGACACATGGCCGGTTCAGTCAACAAGGTCATCATCGTCGGCAATCTGGGCCGCGATCCGGAAACGCGCACATTCCAAAACGGTGGCAAGGTGTGCAACCTTCGCATTGCCACGTCAGAGTCCTGGAAGGACCGAAACACCGGGGAGCGGCGGGAGCGCACGGAGTGGCACAGCGTTGCCATTTTCAATGAAAACCTCGTGCGGCTCGCGGAGCAATATCTGAGCAAAGGCTCCAAGGTGTATATCGAAGGCAAGCTGGAAACCCGCAAATGGCAGGACCAGTCCGGCCAGGATCGCTATTCCACCGAGGTGGTTCTGCGCCCCTATGCCGGAGAGCTGACATTCCTCGACAGCCGTGACGGCGGTGGTGGTGGCGGTGGCGGAGCTTCCGGCGGCGGAAGCAGTGACGGCGATTACGGGGGCGATTATGGGGGCTCCGGTGGTGGCGGCGGGGGCCAATCCCGTGCACCGGCGCGCGACATCGACGACGAAATCCCGTTCTGAGGACAAAAAGGCGCCCCTCGCGGCGCCTTTTTCCATCACTCGGCCAGCGCGTCCCGGAGCAGCGTCAGAACCGTGTCCGTCGGCACATCCGACGTCACGAACGCCTGACCGATGCCGCGGGCGAGGATGAAGCGCAGGCGGCCGTCGATCACCTTCTTGTCCTGTCCCATCAGGGTCAGGAGAGCCTCCGCATCGGGCAGATCCCCGTCGATATCCGCCAGACTGACCTTCATGCCCGTGTCACGCATCATCTGGCGCACGCGGCTTGGATCCTCTTGCGGGCAAAGACCCAGCCGCGCGGACAGGTCAAACGCCAATGCACAGCCGATGGCCACGCCTTCACCATGCAGCAGCCGGTCCGAATACCCTGTCGCGGCCTCGAGGGCGTGGCAGAAGGTATGCCCAAGGTTGAGAAGCGCGCGGTCGCCTTGTTCGGTTTCGTCACGCACCACGATCTCGGCCTTCATTTCGACCGAACGTTTCACGGCATAAGCCAGCACCTGCGGGTCGCGGGCGGTGATCTGCGCGGCGTTGGCCTCTTGCCAGTCGAAAAAGGCGGCATCGCCCAGAAGCCCGTATTTCACCACTTCTCCATACCCTGCGAGGAAATCGCGCGCTGGCAAGGTTTGCAGGACCGAGATATCGGCCAGCACAAGCGCGGGCTGATGAAACGCGCCGATAAGGTTCTTGCCCTGCGGCGCGTTGATCCCTGTCTTGCCGCCCACCGAACTGTCGACCTGCGCCAGAAGCGATGTGGGGATTTGCACGAACCGCACCCCGCGGCGCAAGACAGCAGCCGCAAAGCCGACAAGGTCTCCGATCACACCGCCGCCCAAGGCGATGACGATATCGCGGCGTTCGATCTTTTGCTCCAGCAGCCATTCCACCGTGCGTTCGAACTGTGGCCAGCCTTTCGTGGACTCGCCCACCGGCAGGCTCAGGCTGACCGAGGTGATGCCCGCCCCTTTGAGCGCCGCTTCCAGCGGGTCGAGATGGCGGGCGGCCACATTGCTGTCGGTCACGATGGCGACGCGCGGTCGCGCAAGAAGCGGTGCAATCTCGGCCCCGGCGCTGTGCAGCAGGTTTGGCCCGATTCGCACATCATAGGCGCGCCCCTCC
>JAWLGI010000096.1:0-5383 GCA_041685125.1 Marivita sp.
CAGCCCGCCCGAGGCGGCGAGAAATTGCAGCAGCGTCATGCCGGGCTCGACCTCGCGCAGGCCGGGCTGGGCCGCCTCGCCGATGATGTAGATGTCCATAAGGTCGGCGACGTCTTGCTGCTGCTGCTCGCGTTCGGGTGCAAGAGAGGCCACCGAGACAAGCACCGTCGGTTCCACTGCGAAATTGCCGGCCAGTTTCGTTGCAACAGCGCGGGCCACGCTATCGACAGTGCGCCCGCCCGCCCGCACCGAGCCGGCCAGCGGAAAGCTGATCGAGCCGTCCGGAAGAACCAAGACATTGCGTCCCAGATCGGGATCTTCAAGGACCTCGATCTGCAGCGTGTCACCGGGCTGGATGTTGTAGCTGCTTTGTGCAGTTGCGGTCCCGGCTAACCCCAACATGAAAAAAAGCGACGCCAGAAATCTGATCATCTTGGTCCTCTGCCCCCATGTGAATTTTTGGTCAGTTTCTATAGAAATCTTGCTATTGCATTTGGTCGGACCGCGAAACACGCGAAGGCAACAAATCATGCACCTGCGGCAGATTTGCAGCAGATGGTGCGGGAGGGCCATGGGAAACCGGGCAGCCGCGTCAGTTCCCAGCGGTTTCGTCGTCAGAGGCAGCATCGGAGGCGGTGTTGAGACGCTCAAGCGCCGCCTCGACCTCGGGCATGAAATCGGGGCCGGGGCCGGGGCCGACGATCTCGACCACGGTGCGGAAATGCTCCAGCGCTTGCGCGTCGCGCCCCATCTCGTCATAAGTGCGCGCCAGATGATATTGCACCGTGGGATCCGCTGGCAGCCCCCGGGCAGCGGCTTCCAGCGCCGTGACCGCGCTGTCTAGATCGCCCCGGCGAAAGGCGATCCAGCCATAGGTGTCCTGAAAGGCCGGTACATCGCGGTCGCGCAGGCGGCGCGCGATCTGATGCGCACGCTCGAGGTCCTTGGCATCGTCGCGCCCGGTCGCCAGAAGACTGGCAAGGTTGTTGGCCATGATCAGGCTGTCGGGATTCGCGGCATAGAGCCGTTCATAAATCTCGATCGCGCCTTCGATGTTGCCTTCGCGCTCCAGCAGACCAGCAAGTATCCAGTTGAGCCGCAGATCGCCGGGTATAGCCTCGATCCCGTCACGCAACACCTGTCGAGCGGCAACGTCGTCTTCCTGCACCTCGTGGATGTTGTAAAGTCCCAGCCAGAAACGCTGATCCTGCGGGGCCTGTGCTATCAGATCACGAAACGCCGTCTCGGCGGCCTCGATCCGACCCGTCACCGCCTGCACCGAGGCCATCAGAAACCGTGCATTCAGGTCGTCAGGATTGGCCTCGAGCGTTTCGCGCGCGTATTGCAACGCGCCCTCAGCGTCGCCTTGCGCCAGACGGGCGCGCGCGATCGCCGCCGCCGCCCCCAGGCCGCGCACGCCTTCACCGGCTAGCGTGTCAAGAAAGCTCAGGAGTTCATCTTCGCGATCCTGTGCCGCAAGCTGACGCGCGGTCAACTCATTTGCGATCCGTTCGGCCCCATTCAGGTCCTGATTGCGCAGCGCCTCGATCACCTGGGTCAGGCGGGGCCAGTCCTGCTGTGCCACGTAGACATCGCCCAGAGCATCGAGCAGGCCGACATCACCCGACGACAGACGCAGTGCACTGACCAAGAGGGATTCGGCGCTGCTCAAGTTGCCCTCGGCAATCAAGTGGCGGGCATAGCGCAGGGTTTCCGCAGGCGCATTGCCGGAAGCCTCGACGGCCCGACCCAGCATGTCAGCCATCAGGTCGCGATTGCCGGCGCGTTCATGCGCCTTTGCCATCAGGGTCATCGCCTCGGCATCTTCGGGAACCTCGCCAAGCGCCGAGCGCAGGGTGACAATCGCCTCGTCGATGCGGTCGTTGTCGATCAGCCAACCCGCGCGCAGTTTAAGCGCATCGGGGTTCTGTGCTTCCTCTTCGAGCACATCTTCGACGAGCGCACGCGCGCCTACATTGTTACCCGTCGTGTCCAGCATCCTGGCCAGCATCGTCATGATTTTGCGCCGCTCGTTGGAGGGCTCCATCCGGTCGATCAGCTTTTCCATTTCGGCGATGGCCGAGTCCCGCTCCCCCAGATCGAAGCGCAATCCGGCGCGCAGCGCGGTAAGGCGTTCGATCTCCGGTGGATCGGTCTCAAGGATGCGCTCGACTTCGGCCAGCGCGGTCTCGAAATCGCGCACGTCGGTGAGGAACCGGATATAGGTGATGATGGCGTCGGTATCATCAGGGCTCTGATCGACCTGCGTCCTGAGAAACGCCTGTGCGGCCTCCGCATTGCCTTGGGACAGGTACCAGCGCACCATCATATTGGGCACGTTCGGATCGTCGGGGAAACGCTCGATCATCTCTTCGAGCTGCGCACGAATCTCCCGCCGTTCGCCCAACTGATTGAGCACGCCGAGACGGATCGTGTAAAGCTGCCGGTCGTCGGGGTCGCGGGCGAGCGCCGCGTCGATCGCCGACAGTGCCGCAGTCCAGTCCCGATCGCGGATAAGATCGTCGATCACGACTTGGCGCGCGCTCATCAGATCGGGATTATCTTCGACTAGCGCCCGCGCCTTGTTGACCGCCTCGCGCCGAGCGGCTGCATCACCGCTTCCCGACACCGCATCGCGGTAGGCGACGGTCGCGTTGACAGCGAGCACCACCGGATCGTTGGGCGCAAGCGCGATCGCCGCTGCCCCATGCCGCCGCGCCGCATCCCAGTCTTTGAGCTGGAGCGCCATCTCTGCCAGGGCGCGCTGGCCCGGCAGGCTGTCGGGATATTGCTCAACCAGCCGACGATACTGACCATACGCCTCGCGGACATTGCCTCGCTCATACACCACCTCGGCATAGTGTCGCCGTGCTTCACGATGCTTATTGTCGAGTTGGAAGACATTGCGGAACTCGACCAGGGCGCGGTCCACATCGCCCTTTTGTAGTAACTCGAGCCCAGACTGATAGTGGGCTTCGGCCCGTTCCTCTGCTGTGTCACAAAAAGACAGAAGTCCTGCGGTGGCAAGAGCCAGAAAGGTCGTTTTCATCACGTCATTCGTCCTGCATGTTCAGCCCCGGACTACCGGCCCGTGCCTGTCGTGGGAAAGATTGCCGTACTCTAGCACGACATGTTCCGGATCGGGATGGGAAAACATCCCCCATGCTTTGCGCGAAGGGCGATTTGCGAGCGGCGCGTTTCGGTATCCGTCGCCGTCAGTACCCGTTGCCGCGCAGCACCACGATCACTGTGCGTACCAGGATCGCGAAATCGACTGGCAGCGACAGGGTGGCGAAGTATCGATTGTCGAAGCCCGCTCGCGCGGCGAAGCTCGACTCGTTGCGGTCCGAAATCTGCCAGAAGCCGGTGATGCCTGGGCGCAAGGCGAAATAAGCGGTGCCCGGATAGAGCTTTTTCTGGCCGACCATCATCGGCCGCGGCCCGACCAGCGACATGTCCCCAACCAGCACGTTCCAAAGTTGCGGCAGCTCGTCAAGCGAGCATTTGCGCAGTATCCGGCCGATGGGCGTGATTCGCGGATCGTATTTGAGTTTCTGGGTCTTGTTCCATTCCCGGCGCGCCTCGGGATCGGAGGCGATATAAGACTCGAGCAGGGCGTGGGCGTCGGGCACCATGGTGCGGATCTTGACCATGCGGAAGACGCGACCGTCGCGGCCGATGCGTGGCTGACGGTAGATCGGGCCGTGCCCGTCGAGGGCCGCGAACGCCATCAGCAGCAGCAGGACCGGCAGGGTGATCGGAAGGGTCGCCACGACCAGAACGATATCGAGCGCGCGCTTCCCCCCGTTGCGATAGAGCATGCGCCGACGCGGCGCCTGGTCGCGGTCGGCCGTGTCGCGATGTGCCGGAATCTGCGAATAATCCTGAAATGCCATTTTTGCGTATCCTCAGCTTTCCAAACGAACTGAACTAAAGGGCGCCTGCACGATGCTTCGAGCGTGCTGAATGCGGGTCAAGCCAAGTCACCATTTGGCTTGAATTTAGCACGCGTTTACACCCTCAATGCAAGAGACATCTACAACTTGGCTCAAAACAATATCTAATTTAAGACAAGGCACAACTTTGGAGCGACTAATTCCGAGTCGACTTCTTCTTGGAGTGGTTTTTTTGATTGCTGTGGTTAACCTTTGCAGCCTGCGGATATCCCGATTGCCTGAGATCCGGCAACAAATCATCTGCAAAGCCGTGATCTTTTCCGCAGCCTTCGGGCGAGGTCGGGGTGATGCCGAGGCGATTCGCCGGCCCGCGACCACGCACGGGATTAGCCATGACCGGGATTCTGCTGTTGCATAATCAATCTGTAACGGGCAAGTGCCCGTGACAAAGGGAAGGCGCGCGCCCTGTCGCGACATGTGCAGGCTTGGGCCTGCGGGTTTGGTGGGGTGTCGAAATGCGGGTTCGATTGCATATTTCGTTTGAAAGACACCCATGAGACCGGAGACCCTTTACGCAGATCATTTCGGCCTTTCCGAGCGTCCCTTCACGCTGCTGCCGGATCCGGCATTCCTGTATTGGTCGAAGGCGCATCGCAACGCTTACACGATCCTCGATTACGGCATCTTCTCGCGCGCGCCGATCACCGTGATCACCGGCGAGATCGGCTCGGGCAAGACGACGCTGGTGCAGCACCTGCTGAAGAACACCGACGACACAATCACCGTGGGGCTGATCTCGAACGCCCAAGGCGGGCGAGGCGAGCTGCTGCAATGGGTACTCAACGCGCTGTCGGTCGAGGTGTCGAACGAGGCCAGCTACGTCCAGAAGTTCCAAAAGCTGCAGGATTTCCTGATCGCCGAATACGCTGCCGAACGGCGCGTCGTGCTGATTTTCGACGAGGCGCAGAATTTGTCGGTCGAGGGTCTGGAAGAGCTGCGCATGCTCACCAATATCAACGCCAACAAGGACGAGTTGATCCAGCTGATTTTAGTCGGGCAACCGGAACTGCGCGACGTGATCCGCAGCCCGCAGATGAAGCAGCTGGCGCAGCGGGTGACGGCGAGCTTTCACATCCCGGCGATGGATGCCGAGACCGTAGGGCATTACATCCGGCACCGGTTGCACGCCGTAGGTGGGCAAGGGACCGAGTTCACTGATGCCGCCTGCCGGATGGTCCATGTGCAGACCGGGGGCGTGCCGCGGCTGGTCAACCAACTTTGCGACATCGCCATGGTATATGCTTGGAGCAATGGCCAGACCTGTGTGACCGAAGAGACCCTGCAAAACGTTCTGGATGACGGGCTTTTCTTCGCCGCCACCGTAACCGCGGAAGAAAGCGACGCCACTTAACATCTTCCCTCAACCTGAATTCGGGGATTTTCCTGAGGTAAGGCCCCCTATCCAGTTATCGTTTCAACGGAGAGCC
>JAWLGI010000097.1:0-5340 GCA_041685125.1 Marivita sp.
CCGGACCGCGACGGCGCCTATCCGACCTTCGTCAGCCAGGAAGACGGCACGCTTGTTCCGGTGGTGCAGGCCTATGCCTATTCGAAATATGTCGGGCATCTCGAATTGACCTTCGATGACGATGGCACTCTGACCTATGCCGAAGGCGATACGATCCTGCTGGATGCCTCGGTCGAGGAAGACCCCGAGATCGTCGCGCGCGTGGCCGAACTCGCCGGTCCCATCGAAGAGATGAAGACCCGCTTCGTCGCCGAATCCGCAGACGCCATCGAGGGCGGGCGCGACATGTGCCGTGCGATGGAATGCCCGATGGGCAACCTGGTGGCCGATGCGATGCTGGACCGCGTCAAGGATCAGGGTATCCAGATCGCCATCCAGAACGGCGGTGGTCTGCGCGCATCTATCGATGCGGGCGAGGTGACCATGGGCGAAGTGCTGACGGTGCTGCCGTTCCAGAACACGCTCTCGACCTTCGAGGTGACCGGTGCGCAGGTATTGGCCGCGCTCGAAAACGGCGTGAGCCAGGTCGAGGAGGGCGCGGGCCGGTTCCCGCAGGTGGCGGGCATGAGCTTTACCGTGGACCTGAGCGCCGAGCCGGGCAGCCGGATCTCTGATGTGATGATCGGCGGGGCGCCGATTGATCCGGAGGCCACCTATGGTGCCGTGTCCAACAATTATGTGCGCAACGGCGGTGATGGATATGCCATGTTCCGCGACGCGCGGAACGCCTATGACTATGGCCCGGACCTTGCCGAGGTCACGGCGGATTTTCTTGCCGAGACCGGGCCTTACACGCCCTATACGGATGGTCGGATCACCGTGAAGCAATAGGGGCTTGCGCCTTGGCCGAGTGGGCGCAGCGCATGGCCATTTTTCCGAACCGCGCGCCGTATCGGCGCGCGGTCATTCTTGTAAAGCGGCGGGCATACCGACGCAAAGCCATGTCGGCTTGCATTCAATGTCGATCACGGTACGGTCCAGCCCATGTGCGGTCGCTTTTCCCTTACCCTGCCG
Source organism: Marivita sp. (assembly GCA_041685125.1). Lineage (GTDB taxonomy): Bacteria > Pseudomonadota > Alphaproteobacteria > Rhodobacterales > Rhodobacteraceae > Marivita. The sequence goes on from JAWLGI010000097.1 coordinate 1,015, forward strand.
GCTGACGCGATGGCGCAGCTGTTCGATGCGCTGCCGTCGAACGCGCTGCCCGAGGTTCCGAATTACAACATCTGTCCGACCAATCTCGTGCATGCGGTACATACGCAAGAGCGACAGCGCCGGCTGGTCGCGATGCGTTGGGGGTTCCTGCCGCACTGGTACAAGACGGAAAACGATGGGCCGCTTCTGATCAACGCGCGGGCCGAGACGATTGCCGAGAAACCCGCCTTCAAGGCAGCGTGCCGCGAACGCAGATGCCTGATCCCGGCGACCGGCTTCTACGAATGGACCAAGGATGACGCTGGCAACCGTCTGCCGTGGTATATCCATCCGGCCGACGCGGATGTGCTGGCTTTCGCCGGGATCTGGCAGGACTGGGAGCGCGACGGGGTGGCGCATCGCACCTGTGCCATCGTAACCACCGGCGCCAACGCGACGATGTCGGCCATTCACCATCGTCAGCCTGTCACGCTGCACCCGGATGACTGGGCGCTCTGGCTGGGCGAAGACGGCCATGGCGCCGCGACACTCATGACCGTCCCGCCCGAAGACGCGCTGGTCTTCTACCGCGTCGATCCCGAGGTCAATTCGAACCGCGCCTCGGGACCCGAACTGATCGAGCCGATAGACGGATGAGCGGGCTTTTCCCTGCGCGCGCTTCGCATTAGGGTCCGGCCCTAGCCTGCGCGGGAAAAAGGAGAATCCTATGCCCAGTGACGCCATCACGACAACCATCACCGCGCTGCGTGACCTTTTGGGGGACCGCCTGTCCACCGGCGCATCGGTGCTGGATCAACACAGCCATGACGAGGCCTATACCAAACCCGCCCTGCCGGACGCGGTGGCGTTCCCCGAGACCACCCAAGAGGTGTCGGAGGTGCTGAAAATCTGCTCTCGGAATGGCTGTCCCGTGGTGCCCTATGGCGTCGGGTCTTCGCTCGAGGGGCATATCGTGCCGGTGCAAGGGGGCGTGACCATTGATACCAGCCGGATGAACAAGATCCTGACGGTAAACCAGAGTGATCTGGACGCCGTGGTGGAACCGGGCGTCACGCGCGTGCAGCTGAACGAGGCGCTGCGGGCGACGGGGCTGATGTTCACCGTCGATCCCGGTGCGGATGCGAGCCTTGGCGGTATGGCGGCGACACGCGCGTCGGGCACCAACACGGTGCGCTATGGCACGATGGCGGACAATGTGCTCGCGCTGGAGGTGGTGTTGCCCGATGGCCAGATCGTCCAGACGGGCAGCCGCGCCCGCAAATCCTCGACCGGGTATGACCTGACCCATTTGTTTGTCGGCTCCGAGGGCACATTGGGGATCATCACCAAGCTGACAGTGAAACTGCACGGACAGCCCGAACATATCGCGGCGGCGACCTGCGCGTTCAACGACATTCAGGGCGCGGTAGACACTGTTATCCTGGCCATCCAGATGGGCTTGCCGATGGCACGGGTGGAATTGCTGGACGCGCTGACGATGCGCGGCATGAACCTGCACAACCCGGACCTGTCGCTGCCCGAGCAACCGCATCTCTTCCTCGAATTCCATGGCTCGGAGGCGGGTGTGGCCGAACAGGTCGAAACCTTTGGCGCACTGGTCGAAGAGCATGGAGGCTCGGATTTTGCATGGGCGACCAAGACCGAGGATCGCAATCGCCTGTGGCAGGCGCGGCACAACGCCTATTACGCGGGAAAGGCGCTGAGGGCTGGCTGCAACGGCGTGGTCACGGATTGCTGTGTTCCGATTTCGTCGCTGGCCCAGTGTTTGACGCGCGCCACGGAGCTGGCCACGGCATCGGGATTTCTTGCGCCGATGGTGGGCCATGTCGGCGACGGGAATTTCCATCTGCTGATCCTGGTCGATCCCGATAGCGCCGAGGAATTGAGCCGTGCCAAGGAATTGGTGGAGTCGGTCAACCGCCTGGCGCTGGAATTCGGCGGCACGGTGAGCGGCGAGCACGGCATCGGCATTGGCAAGCGCCAGTATCTCGCACAAGAACATGGCGCGGGCTATGCGCTGATGGGGGTTCTGAAAAAGGCGATTGATCCCGACAATATCATGAACCCCGGAAAGCTGGTAACGCTGAACTGAGGACGCGCGGCTTGTGGAAAATCCGCGCGCCGATCTCGAACCGCCTCGGCCCTTGACGGCCCCGGAGGTTGGGGCGGATACGATCCGGCGCTGGTGGAACAGGATCAGCAAGTGCAGCGGTCGTGGTGGATTTGGTTTGATTTGGCGCGGCGCTGTGCTCAGATTGCCCAAGAACGCGGCGTCAGGCCGGGTGTATCGTCGCGTCGCGCGGTCTTGTTTCGGTCAATTTTCCGCTAAACAGGGGGAACGACACGCAGATGCGCGGCCAAAGCGCGATTCAGGGAGGGGACACCATGACGTTTGCGAGTATCGAGGACCGCAACAGGATCGAAAACGAGATGCCATATGCCGAGCGGGATTTGCCCGCGACGCTCTTTGGCCAGCTGAGCAAGACCGCGCACGCGTTTCCCCAGCACCCTGCCGTCAGCTTTCAGTTGCTGTCCGGCCCGAGAGACAAGGCGGAAACCCTGAGCTGGTCTGACCTGCTGACGCAGACTGTGCAGGCGGCGAACCTGTTTCGCAAGCTGGGCATCGGGGAAAATGATGTCGTCGCCTATGTGCTTCCAAATTGTACCGAAACCATCGTAACCCTGTTGGGCGGCGCGATTGCCGGGATCGTCAACCCGATCAATCCGCTGCTCGAACCGGAACAGATCGCCGCGATCCTGCGTGAAACCGATGCGAAGGTTGTCGTCACGCTCAAGCCGTTTCCAAAGACGGATGTCGCGCAGAAAGTGGCCGAGGCCTGCCGCCATGCGCCGCATGTTCACACGGTGCTCGAGGTGGATTTGAACCGACATCTGACGCCGCCGAAATCATGGATCGTGCCCTTGATCCGACCCAAGAACCCCGGCGCGCAACATACCGATGTGCTGAGTTTTGCCGCCGAGGCGAAGACACAGAACACGACGCTGGATTTCGCAGACAGCAAAGCGGATCGCGTTGCGGCCTATTTCCATACGGGCGGCACCACCGGCATGCCCAAGGTCGCGCAGCATCAGTATTCCGGCATGATCTATAACGGCTGGCTGGGAACGCGGCTGCTGTTTTCCGAAGAAGACAGTATCATGTGCCCGCTGCCCCTGTTTCACGTCTTCGCCTGCCACGTCATCCTGATGGCGTCGGTGGTGTCCGGCGCCCATACAGTGTTCCCGACGCCGCAGGGCTATCGCGGCGAAGGCGTGTTCGACAATTTCTGGAAGTTGTGTGAACGCTGGAAAACCACCTTCGTCATCACCGTGCCGACCGCCATGTCGGCGCTGATGCAACGACCGGTGGATGCGGACCTGTCGCATATCAAGACCGCGTTTTCCGGCTCGTCGCCGCTGCCGCTGGAACTGTTCAAACGGTTCGAGGAGGCGTGTGGCGTGACCGTTGTGGAAGGCTACGGCCTGACCGAGGCGACCTGTCTGGTCTCTTGCAACCCGCCGGACGGGATAAAGAAAGTGGGATCGGTCGGGATTCCCTTCCCGCATACCGATGTCAAAATCCTCAAGGAGGCCGATGGCGGTGTCGCGGAATGCGCGGTGGACGAGATCGGCGAGATCTGCGTGTCGAACCCGGGTGTCTTTGCCGGGCATACCTATACCGAGGCGGCCAAGAACGCCGACCTGTTCCATTACGGCACGCATCTGCGGACCGGAGATCTGGGCCGGATCGATGCGGACGGGTATTTGTGGATCACCGGGCGCGCGAAGGATCTGATCATCCGCGGCGGGCATAATATCGACCCCGCCGACATCGAAGAGGCGCTGCTGGCGCATCCGGCGGTCGCCTTTGCCGGGGCGATTGGCCAGCCTGACGAGCGCGCCGGGGAACTGCCTTGCGCGTTTGTCGAATTGGTCGATGGCGCAGACGTGACGGAGCAAGAGCTTTTGAAGCATTGCCAGGTGCATGTCCACGAACGCGCGGCAATCCCCAAGCACATGACGATCCTGCCCGAGCTGCCGAAAACGGCCGTGGGCAAGGTGTTCAAGCCCGATCTGCGCAAACACGCGATCACGCGGGTGTTCAACGCGGCACTCGACAAGTCGGGGTTGCCGGCACGTGTGGCGTCGGTCGTCGATGACAAGAGGCTTGGTCTTGTCGCCCAAGTTGACTTGAACGGTGCTGCCGAGGCCGATGTTGGCAAGGTTCTTGGCAGCTATGCCAATCGCTGGCAGGCGGCGGCGTGATCCGTTGAGCCTGTGTCGGATCGGCTGCGCCCCTGCGGCGGGGGCGCCCGCGGGGCGCCA
>JAWLGI010000043.1:0-20890 GCA_041685125.1 Marivita sp.
TGCTTACGCCATGCTTACGCGAGAATTTCGTCGGCATGAAGAGCAAACCCGACATTCGCTCAAACCGTTGTTTAGTCACTTCTTTCTTCCAACACAACCAAGCGTCACCAGCCTTGACTTCTGCCTTCGGAGGGCAGCGCTCTATCCAGCTGAGCTACAGGTGCCTGCCGTCTCTCTACACAGAAGGGATCCGCGGCGCAAATGCAAATATGGCCCGGCTGTCGTGTTTTCGCCGGGCCACGATGCGTTGACGCATCGTGCGTTTCGGTCGACCGAAACGCATGCGTGTCACTGGGCCGCTTTCAACTCCAGCCGGCGCTGGTGGAGCACCGGTTCGGTATAGCCGGAGGGCTGGTTGCGCCCGTCGAAGACCAGGTCGCAGGCGGCTTTGAAGGCGGTCGTGTCAAAGCCCGGGCCCATCGGCGTATATTTCGGGTCATCCGCATTCTGGCCATCCACGACCCTGGCCATGCGCTGCATGATCTCCATCACCTCGTCTTTCGACACGACGTCATGATGCAGCCAGTTGGCGATATGCTGGGCCGAAATCCGGCAGGTCGCGCGGTCCTCCATCAAGCCGACATCATTGATGTCCGGCACCTTGGAACAGCCGACCCCCTGATCGACCCAGCGCACAACGTAGCCAAGGATGCCTTGCGCATTGTTCTCGACCTCTTTGGCGATCTGCTCTTTCGACCATTTGCGATAGCTGGCCAGCGGGATGTCGAGGATCGTGTCCACATGCGCCCGACGACCGCCCTTGCGCAGCTTGTCCTGCACGGCGAAGACATCAACCTTGTGATAATGCAGCGCGTGCAGCGTGGCCGCGGTGGGCGACGGCACCCAGGCACAATTGGCACCAGACTTGGGATGTTCGATCTTCTGTTCCAGCATCGCGGCCATCATGTCGGGCATGGCCCACATGCCCTTGCCGATCTGAGCCTTGCCGGACAGGCCACATTCCAGCCCGATATCGACATTGCGGTTCTCGTATCCGCCGATCCATGCCTTGCGCTTGATGAAATCCTTGCGGGAGAACGGCCCCGCTTCCATGGAGGTGTGGATCTCGTCGCCGGTACGATCCAGAAAGCCGGTGTTGATGAAGGCCACGCGGTGTTTGGCCGCGCGGATGCACTGCTTGAGGTTGACGCTCGTGCGGCGCTCCTCGTCCATGATGCCCAGTTTGACGGTGTATTGCGGCAGGCCCAGCGCCTGCTCGACAAAGCTGAAGGTCGCGTCGGCAAATGTGACTTCATCCGGCCCGTGCATCTTGGGCTTCACGACATAGACCGACCCATGATGCGAGTTGCGCAGGCCTTCGGTCTTGTTCAGATCATGCTTGGCGATGAGCGCGGTGATCATCGCATCCATCAACCCCTCAAAAATCTCGGACCCGTCTTTCAGCAGGATCGCCGGGTTGGTCATCAGGTGGCCCACATTGCGCACCAGCATCAGCGCGCGGCCCTTGATCGTGACCTCGCCGTGTCCATCCGGCGCGGTATAACTCGGATCGGGGTTGAGCGCGCGGGTGACGGTCTTGCCGCCCTTCTCGAAACTGTCCTGCAGATCGCCTTTCATCAGGCCCAGCCAGTTGGCATAGGCCAGCGTCTTGTCCTCGGCATCGACGCAGGCGACCGAATCCTCGCAGTCCATGATCGCGCTGACGGCGCTTTCCATGCGCATATCGGCCAGTCCCGCCTGATCGCGGCTGCCGATAAAATGGGTGCGATCGAAGACCAGTTCGACATGCAAGCCATTGTTGCGCAACACAACAGCGTCGGGCGCCTTTGGATGACCCCGGTAGCCGATGAACTTTTCCGGTTGTGCCAATGGCATGTCATCCACCAGCAGCGCGCCGCCCTGCACGTGATAACGCCGCGCGTCAGCATGGCTGCCGCCGTCAATCGGGAACGCTTCGTCCAGGAAGACCCGTGCGCGGGCCACGACGCGGGCACCGCGCCCCTTGTCATAGCCACCCTTGGGCGCGGGTGTGCCCATCGCGTCGGTGCCGTAGAACCCGTCGTAAAGACTGCCCCAACGGGCATTGGCCGCGTTCAGCGCGTAGCGCGCATTGGTGATCGGCACGACAAGCTGCGGCCCTGGCACCGTTGCGATTTCAGGGTCGGTGTTCTTGGTCTCGATCTCGAAATCGTTCCCTTCGGGCAGCAGGTAGCCGATCTCGGACAAAAACGCCTTGTAGGCTTCGTGATCATGCGGCTGGTTGCGGTGTCGGATGTGCCAGTCATCGATCTTTTGCTGGATCGTCTCCCGGGTGTTCAGCAGCTCGGCGTTTTTCGGACCGAACTCATGCGCCAGCGTAGAAAGCGCGCTCCAGAACGCGTCGGCCTCGACCCCGGTGCCGGGCAGCGCCTGCCCTTCGATGAAGTCGAAAAGCATCTGGTCTATCTGCAATCCGTTGCGTTCGATCCGCGTGGTCATGGCTGGTCCCCTCGCTGTATGCCGTGGTCCTCAATTAGAAAGAATGTTTCCGATCCGCAACATCTTTGGTCAGATTATCTGACCAAAAAGGCTGTTTCGGCAAATTTGAAAATGCACACGCCGTTCGGAGATCGCGCAGGGGGCCAGCACGCCTACGCCTTGGCCTTGGCGCGCCGACACCGATCCGAACAATATTTCACCTCGTCCCAGACCTTTTCCCACTTCTTGCGCCAGGTGAAGGGCAGCCCGCAGGTGGCGCAGGTCTTGGTCGGCAGATCGGATTTCCTGCGCTGCTTGGGCATATCGGCACTTTTCATGTTCGAGTTAGAGCAGGGATCGAAAGGCGCGTTCGACCGCGGGGAGAGGCAGCGTCGTTCGATGTAAAACACAGGGAAAGTGCCTCAAAGGTCGAGCTGCAATTGCGTGTCATCTACAGCCTTGCGCCGCTGTTTACGCGGGGCCCGGTCGTTGACGAAATGCCCGCCGCTATCCTTGCGGCTGGCATGTTTGTTGATCACCCGCCGTGTTTCGCCCTTGTCGACGCTGCCGCGCATGGAAAATATCTTCTGCCGCGCCGCGCGGGCGGCGTCGGCGACGTCCACGATCGGCTCGGGATAAATCCTGCCCAAGACGCGCCCTGCCCCCTCCCACATCCATGGAGTTTGCAGATGCCGGTCCGGCACCTCGGCCAGTTCCGGCACCCAGCAACGGGTGAACGCGCCCGTCGGGTCCTGGTCCCTCCCTTGTTTGACGGGGTTGTAGATGCGCGGCGTGTTGATGCCGGTGGTGCCCGATTGCATCTGCATCTGGCTCCAATGAATGCCCGGCTCGTAATCCGTGAACATCCGCGCCAGGTGTTGACCGGTGGCGCGCCAGTCAAGCCAGAGGTGATAGCTCGCCACGCTCACCACCATCGCCCGCATCCGGAAATTGAGCCAACCGGTGGCGCGCAGCGACCGCATGCAGGCATCATGAAACGGCAAGCCGGTCTCGCCGCTCTGCCACGCGCGCAGGCGGGCGGGGTCCGGCTGCAACGGGCGCATCCCTTCATAGGCCCGGTGCAGGCAGCGGTGTTCGAGCGCCGGTTCATCCTCCAGCTTCTGCATGAAGTGATCGCGCCATGCGAGGCGGGATTGAAACGACTTGAGACTGCCCGCCCAACCATCGCGCGGACCGCCCTTGATGTCTCTTTGACGCGCAGCGGTTGCCTGCGCCACCTCGCGGCCTGACAGAGTGCCCAGCGCCAGATGCGGCGACAGGCGCGAACAGGCGATGGCCCCGTCCAGCGGCGACGACATCGCCTTGCGATAGGTCTGCCCGCGCTCTGTCAGAAAGCCCCCCAAAAGCGCCAGCGCAGCATCGCGCCCGCCGTCTTGACGCTCAGGGCAGGCGTCAGACGGCATTGACGCCGGGATCGGATCGGATTTCAGGGTGATCGGTGACAGCCCGGACGGTGTTTCGATTGGCGACTGCGCGGTGAAGCTATTGCGGTGCTTGGCCCACCCATCGCGGCCCGACAAACGCCGGACGACACCGGATTGGGGCAGTTCGGTCCACATCACCCCCTGCCCTCGCGCCCAGGCCGCGACGCGTTTGTCACGCGCGAAGGTCCAGGCATTGCCGGTTTCCTCGTGGCTGACCAAAGTCCCGAACGGGACTGATTGGTGCACGTCCTGAAGCACGTGCACCGCATCACCAACGCGGATCACCAGGTCGCTGCCCAAGCCACGCAGTTGGGTTTGCAAATCTGCCAGGCACTCCTGCAAAAATGCGAATTGCCGGCCCGATGTGTCGGGCAGCGTCCAATACTCAGGCTCAAGGATATAAAGCGGCACGACATCGCCCAGCGCGGCCGCATGGGCCAGCGCCGGATGATCAGCGATGCGCAGATCGCGTTTGAACCAGAGAATATTTGCCATAAATCACACATAGAAGACGCGGAGCGCGAGACCAGAGGCAAAGCGGCGCTCATGCCCCGGCATCGCCGCAACCCGTTTCCATTCCCGCCCATCCCGCACTAGACATGATGTCAGCCGACACGCACTCAACTCCGGAGTACTCCATGAAAGACGCCGCCCCCAAGACGATCTACCTGAGCGATTACACACCGTTCGGATATATCGTCGAAAGCGTTCACCTGACCTTCCGCCTTGCCCCGACCACCACGCGGGTGATCAGCAAGATCGTGTTCGCGCCGAACCCGGAGGCGCCGGACAAGACGTTTTTCCTGCACGGCGAAGACCTGAGCCTGGTCTGGGCCAAGATCGACGGCGCCGAGATTTCGCCCGAGGTGTCAGACACGGGCCTGCGCTGTGACGTGCCAGACGGATCGTTCACCTGGGAGGCCGAGGTCGAGATCAGCCCGCAGACCAACACCGCGCTGGAAGGGCTCTACATGTCAAACGGCATGTATTGCACCCAATGCGAGGCGGAAGGGTTCCGCAAGATCACCTACTATCCCGACCGCCCGGACGTGATGAGCACCTTCACCGTACGGATCGAGGGTGAAGAAAAGGTGAAGCTGTCCAACGGAAATCCGGTGAGCAGCGGCGACGGATGGGCCGAATGGCACGATCCCTGGCCCAAACCGGCCTATCTGTTCGCGCTGGTGGCGGGCGATCTGGTGAACCATCCCGACAGCTTTACCACAATGTCTGGCAAGCAGGTCGAGTTGAACATCTGGGTCCGCCCCGGCGACGAGGCAAAATGCGCGTTCGGGATGGAAGCACTCAAGAAATCAATGACTTGGGACGAAGAGGTCTACGGGCGCGAATACGATCTGGACATTTTCAACATCGTCGCGGTCGACGATTTCAACATGGGCGCGATGGAAAACAAGGGGCTGAATATCTTCAATTCTTCCTGCGTCCTGGCCAGCCCGGAAACCAGCACCGACAGCAATTTCGAGAGAATTGAAGCGATTATCGCGCATGAGTATTTCCACAACTGGACCGGCAACCGGATCACTTGCCGTGACTGGTTCCAGCTTTGCCTGAAAGAGGGTCTGACCGTGTTCCGCGATGCGCAGTTCACGGCAGATATGCGGTCTGAACCGGTGAAACGCATCAGCGACGTGATCGACCTGCGCGCGCGGCAGTTCCCCGAGGATCAGGGACCATTGAGCCACCCGGTGCGGCCGGAGAGTTTTCAGGAAATTAACAATTTCTACACTGCCACGGTCTATGAAAAGGGCGCCGAGGTGATCGGCATGTTGAAAACGCTGGTGGGTGACGATGCCTATTTCCGTGCTCTTGACCTGTATTTTGACCGCCATGATGGTCAGGCCTGCACGATCGAGGATTGGCTTGCCGTCTTCGAGGATGCCACGGGCCGCGACCTGTCGCAGTTCAAGCTGTGGTATTCGCAATCCGGCACCCCCCGCGTTTCCGTGTCCGAGGATTGGGCGGACGGGGTCTATACCCTGACATTTGCACAAAACACACCGCCGACACCCGGTCAGGAGGTGAAAGACCCCAAGGTCATTCCGATTGCAGTGGGTCTCTTGAACCCCAACGGAGACGAGATCGTGCCGACGCAGGTTCTGGAAATGACCCAAGCCGAACAGAGTTTCCGTTTCGAAGGGCTGGCCAGCAAACCCGTCCCGTCCATCCTGCGCGGCTTTTCGGCGCCGGTGGTGCTTGACCGCGCTGTCAGCCGCGAAGAACGCCTGTTCCTGCTGGCGCATGACAGTGATGCCTTCAACCGTTGGGAGGCCGGGCGCAATCTTTGCCGCGAAAGCCTCGTGTCAACGATCCGCGATGGGACGGGGCATGACGATGCCTGGCTCGATGCGCTGGAAAAGCTGGTGCGGGATGAAACACTGGACCCGGCCTTTCGCGCGCTGATGCTCTCTGGGCCGACGCAATCGGAACTCGCGCAAGTGTTGTTCGAACGGGGCACGACCCCCGACCCGGACGCGATCTGGACCGCCACGGACAGCCTGCGGTCGCATATGGCGCATCGCTGGCAAGGATGGATCGAAGATCTTCGAACCACCATGGCGGTCACAACCCCCTATCGCGCAAGCGCCGATCAGGCTGGCAAACGCGATCTGGGCGCATCCTTGCTGTCCTTGCAGACGGTCCTGGACGGCGGCGCGGCGGCGCAGGCGCAGTTCGACACGGCCGATAACATGACCTTGCAGTTCAGCGCGCTCACCCAATTGCTGCGCGCCGAAAAGGGCGACGCCGCGATTGATGCGTTCCAGGAACAATGGCACCACGACCGTCTCGTCATGGACAAGTGGTTCGGCGTGCAGGTCGGCGCGGCAAAACCGGACGTGGCAGTGGACGTGGCCCGGAAACTTGTCGAACATCCGGCGTTCGACATGAGCAATCCCAACCGCTTCCGCGCGGTGATGGGCGGTCTCGCGATGAACCATGCCGGGTTTCACCGAAAAGACGGCGCTGGCTACGCGTTCCTGTGCGACTGGCTGATAAAGCTGGACGACATGAACCCGCAAACGACCGCGCGGATGTGTTCCGTTTTCCAGACGTGGAAACGTTACGATTCGCAACGGCAGGCGCTCATCAAGGAGCAGTTGGAACGGATCAAGGCGAAACCCGGTCTCAGCCGCGACACTGATGAAATGATCACGCGCATCCTTGGATAGCCCGGCGACAGATGGCGCAACGCCGATCCTCGACCACCGGATCAGTGCGCGGCGGCCGCGCGCATGTGCCACCGTGGCGCTGGTCTGGGTCTTCGCTTTGTTGCTTTGGCTCGGGCTGAACGCCGTTTGGTGGGTGCCTGCGCTGATGGTCGGCCTGACCGTCCCGGCCGTGATCGAAGCATGGCGCGATGATGCCGCGGGCCTGGTCTTGACCGGACAGACCCTGTCCTGGTCAAGCGCCCGCCAATCCGGCGCGGTCGCCGTTGCAGATATCGACCATGTCCATTTCAACACGCGTCTGGATTTCGCCGTGTCCACGAAACTGCACCTGGTCGATGGAACAGTGCTGCGCCTGCCGATCGAGGTCGTGCCGCCCTATCCCGATTTCGAAACCGCGCTGGACGCGGCCGCCATGCGCCACGAGCGTCATCATTTCAGTATTTTCTGAAATTTTTCGGAACAATCATCGTTTTTATTGCGTTTTAAAATGTGGCATGACTTGGCGCAAATCGTGACGGACTGGAAAAACGACTTGCCTCACCAACTGGAATGATTTGCGCTTGTCATGCCATTGTCACGCGCCTCTGTCAGGAGAAATCTCATGAAAGACCGGATTGACCCGCTGATCGAGGACCGTGCGCCTTGGTTGTTTCGCCCAACCCTCTCGGCCTCGCTGGCGCGGCCTGCCTTGAACACGGTGTTGGGCTATGATCGCACCGTGGCCTTGGCCGAAGCGGTGCAAGACCGGCCCTCGCGCGAGGTCATGGATATCATGGCAGACCGCCTGGCCCACAAGGTGGGCGCGTCCGGTCTGGACCACATCCCGCGGCATGGCCCGGCTTTGGTTGTCGCCAATCATCCCACCGGGATTGCCGATGGCATCATCCTGCACGCCATCCTGAGGACGGTCCGCGCCGACATCTACTATTTTGCGAATCACGATATCCTCAAGGTATTGCCGCAGATGACCGACATGATCGCGCCTGTCGAATGGCGCAAGGATCGGCGGAGCCACGCGAAGACGCGCGGCACGATGGTCTTTGCCCGCCAAGCGGTCAAGGATGGGCGGCTTGGGGTGATCTTTCCGTCGGGCCGTCTTGCCAAGCGGCGCGGGGCGCGGCTGCATGAACGGCCCTGGATGGCGTCCGCGGCGATGCTGGCCCGCAAGTTCGACCTGCCGGTGATCCCGATCCACCTGCAGGCGCGCAACTCGGCCCTGTTTTACCTCTTCGATGCGATTCACCCGACCTTGCGGGACATCACTTTGTTCCACGAAACGCTGAACAAGTATCGCCAGCCCTATGGCATTCGCATCGGGGAACAGATTTCCCCCAAGGCGCTGCCTGAAAATTCAGAGGACGGGATCGAACTGTTGCGCCGTGCGACCCTTGCTCTGGGCGAATCTTCCGATCAAGGCGTGTCGCTTCTGGATGCGTCGCGGTCACCGGTGGGCCGCGCCTGACTGTCGCTGCGCGACGACACCACGCCATCCCGGACCAACCGCGTGGGGCGCGCCACGGGACGCAGGGATCGCGCAAGCCCTGAACAAAAGGGCTGTTCGCGGGTCCAGGCCATCATGTCCTTGCGCTTTGCACTGTTGTGAAACGGCCCCCAATCCGCTGCAACCCCGCGCATGCCGTAAGACACCACACGGTCACGCGACACCGTCATCGCCATGATGCGCAAGGCGCATTGCAGGTTTGCCGACCCGCGTTTCAGCGCGCTCCGCGAAGTGGCCCGACAGCCGTATCCGCGCGCCGTGGCCGGCAGGATTTGCATCAACCCGTACCATTTTCCACCCCCGCCGACCGCCGTGGGACGAAAAGTGCTTTCATGCTTGGCCAGTGCCGACAGCAACCCGATCCAGAACGCCTCGCGGCCGCTTGTGTCGTTGGTGGTATAGGCCGGGCACCAATCATCGATATCCTTGGGCACGGTCCGGGGCAGCGCGCTAGCATGGCTGCGCAACGCCGCGCGTGCCGCGCGTGACCAGCGATCGGCCTCTCGCCGATGGCTCCAGCGCATGTCGGGCAGAGGTTTTACAGTGAACGTGCGCGCGACGGGCCGCAGTGATACGGGCAGCGCGTGGGTTGATTGCCCGTCAACGATTGTGGCGGATTCGGCACATACCGGTTCTGACAGGCCCAGAACACAGGCGACCGCGCTTATGATCGCTAGGCGAAACATCCGCATGTATGTCCGCGATTTTTCGATAAGGATCAAGACAAAGCGCCATTCGGGTCGACCGACGCGCGATTTCCCGCCCGCCGTGGCGATGGCGACACCGCGCGGGACAGCACGGTTGACGATGCCCGCGGATTACCGTGACGAAATCGTCTTGCCGCCCGAATTGCGTCACGTTCTTGGGCAATAACAGGCGGGCTTATCGAGTTTTCGCAGTCCCGAAACAGCTCAACCCCAAAAGGCGCACCGATGCCCGTTCTGGACAGTCTTTCTTCCTTGATACGCAAATCCCGCAGGGCGGCCGAGGCCCCGATAGAGGCCGGGACGGTTTTGAACATCGAAGCAATGCAATCTCCGCCAAAGCTCCAGCTCCCATTCACGGACACGAGCGTGGAAGAACAGTTGCAGCATGCGCTGTTCGAAACAGGGCTCTACCTTGCACGGCAGGATGCCTGGGGCACTCTGGCCGATCGCATCCGCGCCGCCGACTCCGACCGCGCCACCACACCCGGCGGTGTGCCCGAAGCCGAGATCCTCGCCGAGGGCGCGCGCGCGGATGCGGTGACAGCGGCAACCCGCGCCGTAACCCTGGGCGATGAACTGGCGGCAGCGTCGATCATGAACGACATGACGCTGGTGCTGGACGAAACCGAAAACGACTACGGCGTGGCCTATGTGGTGGCGATGGCCCATATCGACATTGGCTGGGGCTGGCGCGGAGAGGGTTGGCAACAGGATATTTCCGCCTCGCACCGGGCCGCGTTCTTCCGCCATTTCAAGCAGGCCGCCACCCTGATCGACAGCTATGATCCGTTCGAGCTGGATTCCCCGATGCTCGCCGCAGCACGCTGCGCGCTGCTTTCTGCCGAAACGCGCCCCAAAAGCCGCGCCAGTGACGATTACGAGGATCTGATCGACCTGGCGCCGGGCATAGCGAAATACATGCGCGCCTTGGGCAATCACATGCTGCCGCGTTGGTTCGGAAGCTATCCCCGGCTGGATTACGAGGCCCGGCGCACGATGGACCGGACCTCGGATATCTGGGGATTTGGCGGCTATACCTGGACATATCTCGATGCGCTGAATGTCGACCCCGAAAGCTTTGCCCTCCTGGATCCAGACCTCTTCTGCCATGGCCTGCGCGATATTCTCGATCGGCAGACCGATCAGCACACGGCAAATGTCCTGGCGGCCTACACAGGCACCACGCTTGATCCTGAGGGCGTGAACATGGTGGCGCGGGCCCGGATTGCAGAGAGTTTCGACTGGATCGTGATAGACCATCTGCGCGAGGTACATCCGCGCGTCTGGTATGCAGCCAAGGGTGTCTGGGCGACGCAGCTGGAGGACCACGACAAGCTGGCAAAGGGCCGACAGCGCGCAGCCGCGGCGCTGGATCGGCATGCCCGCGGGTTGCCGCCCAAAACGCGGCCCGACCTGCCCGACACCTGAGCCACGGAAACCGCGCCCGCGCCTCTTGCCCCCTGCCCCCCTTCTGGCGTATGCCACACCGCGTTCATGCCAAGAGGATCTGCCATGTTGGACCTGTCGTTCGAAGCCCCGAAACCCAAGGTGATTGCCGGTGCAAAACACGATTGGGAGCTGGTCATCGGGATGGAAGTTCACGCCCAGATCGCCTCCAGGGCCAAGCTCTTTTCCGCCGCATCGACCCAATTCGGGGCCGAGCCGAATTCCAACGTGTCCTTCGTCGATGCCGCGATGCCGGGAATGCTGCCGGTCATCAACGAATTCTGCGTCGAACAGGCCGTGCGCACCGGGCTTGGCCTGAAGGCCGAGATCAACCTGAAATCGGCCTTTGACCGCAAGAACTATTTTTATCCAGACCTTCCACAGGGTTACCAGATCAGCCAGCTGTATTATCCGATCGTGGGCGAAGGCGAAGTGACCGTGGACATGGCGCCCGGCATCGCGCGGCGCGTGCGGATCGAGCGCATCCACATCGAACAGGATGCGGGCAAATCGATCCACGACATGGACCCGACCATGTCCTTCGTCGATCTGAACCGCACGGGCGTCGCGCTGATGGAAATCGTCAGCCGTCCCGACATTCGCGGCCCCGAGGAAGCGGCGGCCTATGTGGTCAAGCTGCGCCAGATCCTGCGCTACTTGGGCACCTGCGATGGCAACATGCAAAACGGCAACCTGCGGGCGGATGTGAACGTGTCGGTTTGCCGTCCGGGCGACTATGAACGCTATCAGGACACACAGGATTTTTCCCATCTCGGCACGCGCTGCGAGATCAAGAACATGAACTCCATGCGGTTCATCCAGATGGCCATTGATCACGAGGCCCGCCGGCAGATCGGCATTCTGGAAGCAGGCGGAGAAATTGACCAGGAAACAAGGCTTTACGATCCCGACAAGAATGAAACCCGGTCGATGCGGTCCAAGGAAGAGGCACATGATTATCGCTACTTCCCCTGCCCCGACCTGCTGCCTTTGGAGATCGAACAGGCCTGGGTCGACGGGATCGCGGCCGCGCTTCCCGAATTGCCGGACGAGAAAAAGGCGCGCTTTGTCAAGGCGTTCGGGCTGTCGGAATATGATGCAGACGTTTTGACCGCCGATACCGCGAATGCGGGGTATTTCGAAGAAGTCGTCGCGGGCTGCGGCGATGGCAAGCTGGCGGCGAACTGGGTGATCAACGAACTGTTCGGGCGGCTCAAGAAAGAGGATCACGAGATCGCTGACAGCCCGGTAAATCCGACACAACTGGCTGGAATCATTGATCTTATCAAGAAGGGTGAGATCTCGGGAAAGATCGCCAAGGACCTGTTCGAGATCGTCTACACCGAAGGCGGCGACCCGGCAAAGATTGTCGAGGATCGGGGGATGAAGCAGGTCACCGATACCGGCGCCATCGAAACGGCCGTGGACGAGATCATGGCGGCCAACCCGGCGCAGGTGGAAAAGGCCCTGCAAAACCCGAAACTTGCGGGCTGGTTTGTCGGCCAGGTGATGAAGGCCACGGGCGGCAAGGCCAACCCGGCGGCAGTCAACCAGATCGTGACGGCCAAGCTCGGTCTATGATCATCGTGGATGCGCCGGGTCTTCGGCCTGTCGGACCGCTCTTGTACGGTTGAAGCGTACGGCGCGTCCGTTTCACAAGGGCAGAACGGGGCGCATGACCTCGTTTCTGCGTTTGCGGCGGCCGGCGCGGCGGTCTTGTACGGCTCTCACATGCGAAACGTACGGTCCGGGTGCCTCAATGATCTGTCGATCGAGGACCGGCTCATGTCCATTGACCCGTTTTGTCGCTGAAACCTTGAACCGAGATGCTCCGTTCCCGCCTGGGAGCGTGAGGCCAAGCGACCCGTGGGGCTGGTCTCGGGGCGTGCGCTTGGATATGAGGACGGGATCAATGCGGAGATCCAAAGTGTTTGAGTACAAAGTCATTCCCGCCCCGGAAAAAGGGGTCAAGGCCAAGGGCGTCAAGGCCCCCGAGGCACGGTTTGCCCTTGGGGTTGAACAGGCGATCAACAGGCTGGCTGCCGACGGTTGGGAATACCTGCGCTCGGATGTGTTGCCCTCGCAAGAGCGCCAGGGCTTGACCGGGTCGGTGACACATTGGCGGACCCTCCTGGTGTTCCGCCGGGCCATTGCCGATGACGCCCGGGACGATCTGCCACAGGCCGTGCCCGGTCCGATGGCGCCGGTGATCGCAGCACCGCCCGCCCCGATGGCCCCGGCCGTGCCACCGGTGGCACCCGTGGTCATGTCCCGCACGCCGGATGCCCCGGAACGTGAGCACGCCCATGCAGACACCGGGGGCGTGGCTGACGAAACCAAAGCGGATCTTCCCGCTGCCGAGACCGACACCACAGGGCACGAGATGGAGTTCGAGGAAGGCAACGAAGAGACCCGGCCTGCGTGAGAGCCCTGCCGGGTGGACGCCTGCCCTACTCCGAAAGATCCATCGACAGCGCGTGGATCTTGGCAACCAGTTCGGGACCAAGCGCCTTGTGCACCATCCGGTGCCGCGCGATGCGGGTTTCGCCCGCGAAGGCGTCAGAGCGGATGATCACGTGGAAGTGACTTTCGCCGCCTTCCTGAAACCCCGCATGGCCGCGATGTGCTTCGCTGTCATCGCGCACCGTGAGCTCGCGTGGGGCGAGTGCGTCGCGCAGTCGCGCCTCGATCTGTTCGGTTCGGGTCATTTTTTCGCGTCCTGCTACTTACCTCTGGCGTGTTTTGGTCTAGAGTGTTGCCTCCGAGTCGAAAAGGGCAGGTTATGAACAAATCAGATCCATTTGGGTTCGATATGTCGATCAAGTCGGCCAAGAAGAAGAATCCGCGCGGGCGGCGCGGCATGTCCGGCGCATCCGAGACATCGACCCGTGTCTGCGACCATGAAGGCTGCGAGGAAGCGGGCAAGTTCCGTGCCCCCAAGGCCCCCGACGTGCTGGATGACTTTTACTGGTTCTGCCAGGAGCATGTGCGCGAGTACAACAACAAGTGGAATTTCTTCGACGGCAAGACCGAGGCCGAGTTGAATGCACAAAGCAGTTCGGACAAGGTCTGGGAGCGGCAGACCAAGGGCTGGCGCGATCCCGAGGCCAAGGCCTGGGCGCGCTTGGGGATCGAGGATCCGCACCAGGTGCTGGGCGAGAACGCAACGCGCAATCCCGGCAAGGGAGGATCGCCCGGAGGGCATACCAAGCGTCTGCCCCCGACGGAGCGCCGCGCGATCGAAATCCTGGATGCCAAGGACACCTGGTCCAAGGCCGAGGTCCGCAAGACCTACAAGGCGTTGATCAAGGTGCTCCACCCGGACATGAACGGCGGAGACCGGAGCCAGGAAGAGCAATTGCAGCTGGTCGTCTGGGCCTGGGACCAGATCAAGGACAGCCGGAACTTCAAGTGATGCGACACTGGGCCGGGTGACCGACCCGATATCATGGGCGTGGGCGGTGTGATCCGCCCGCCCATGCACCGACCCATTCTCTTTGGGTGCGTTTTTTTTGAAGGCAAAACGCCGGGGTCACGGCGCCACGCCGTGCTTCTTCTCTTTTTCAAATATGCAAAATCCACGGCCCGTCTCACGCGGACCGCCCGGTATGCTGCGAGGCTACAGGACGTCGTCCAGCACCGCGCAGAGGCGGCGCATCGTGCCATCGACGTCATAGAGCTTGTCGAGGCCAAAGAGCCCGAGGCGGAAGGTGCTGAATTCCGGTGGCTCGTCGCATTGCAGGGGCACGCCCGCGGCGATCTGCATGCCACGGGCGGCGAAGGCGCGGCCGGACTGGATCTCGGGGTCATTGGTGTAGCTGACGACAACCCCCGGGGCTCCGTAGCCATCGGCGGCCACAGATTGCATCCCTTTTTCAGCGAGATGCGCGCGCACGCGGGTGCCGAGCGCCCATTGCGCCTCTTTCAGCCTGTCGAAGCCGTAGTCGCGGGTTTCCAGCATCGTGTCGCGGAACGCGCGCAGCCCGTCGGTGGGCATGGTGGCGTGATAGGCGTGGCCGCCGTTTTCGTAGGCCTGCATGATCTGGTGCCATTTCTTGAGGTCCGTGGCAAAGCTGTTGGAGGTGGTTTGCTCCATCCGCGCGACCGCGCGATCCGACAGCATCACCAGACCGGCGCATGGCGTCGCCGACCAGCCCTTTTGTGGCGCGGAAATCAGGACATCGACGCCGGTGGCCTTCATGTCGACCCAGGCGCAGCCAGAGGCGATGCAGTCGAGCACCATCAGCGCGCCGACCTCATGCGCGGCGGACGCCAGCGCGGTGATGTAATCGTCCGGCAGGATGATCCCCGCGCTGGTTTCCACATGCGGCGCGAAGACGATATCGGGTTTTTCTTCGCGGATGCGGGCCGTCACCTCCTTGATCGGGGCCGGGGCAAATGGCGCGAAAACCCCGTTCCCGGTCTGGCGCGCCTTCATCACGGTGGTGTCGCCGCCAAAGCCACCCGCCTCGAAAATCTGCGTCCAGCGATAGGAAAACCAGCCGTTGCGGACGATGAGGCTGTGCGCGCCCTGGCCGAACTGGCGGGCAACCGCCTCCATGCCGTAGCTGCCGCCGCCCGGGACAAGCACCGCCGCGTCGGCGTTGTAGACGGTTTTCAGCATCGTGGAGATGTCGATCATCACGGTGCGGAACGCGTGTGACATGTGGTTGAGCGAGCGGTCGGTGAAGACGACTGAAAATTCTTCAAGTCCGGTCGGATCGACCGTGTCGAGCAATGCCATGATGTATCTCCTATGGTTGTGAACCCGCTATATCAAAACCACTGAAGCGCGCAATTGTCTTGGAAGGCAGATGGATGTTTTGTCGGTTCATCCGATGGGCCCCGGCAGGCGTTCTTCGGACAGAAGCACATTGGCGTCGATATTGCCCACCCCCGGCAGCATCATGATGCGGCGGCGCAGGACACGTTCGAAATCGGTGATGTCACGGGCGACGACGCGCAGGCGGTAATCATAGGCGCCAAGCACGTGTTCGACGGTTTGCACTTCCGGGATGGCGGTCACGGCGCGCTCGAAATCTTCGAGGCTGACACGGCCCTTGGTGGCGAGTTTGACACCCAGGAAGACGGTCACGCCAAAGCCCAGCGCGTGCGCGTCGAGATCGAGCCGGTGGCCCCGGAAGATGCCGGTCTCGCGCAGACGTTTCAGGCGGCGCCACGCGGCAGGCTGGCTGAGGCCAAGCTGGCGCCCCAAGGCCCCCGCGCTGATCAGCGCGTCCTGCGCCACGGCGCGCAGAATGGCGCGGTCGGTGTCGTCAAGCTCGATCACAGTGGCAGGGTTTCATCGAATTTGACGCGCGCGACATGCATGAGCGCCTCGATATCGGCGATATGGGGCAGGACAAGAAGCTTGTCGCGGTAAACCTTCTGGTAATGCGGCATGTCGCGGGCGATGACGGACAGGCGGGCGTCCACCTGGCCGAGGAAGGTTTGCACCTCGATCACCTCCGGGACGTGCCGTGCGGCCGCGAGGAAGTCGTCGAACGCGCGCGGCTGTGTCTTGTCTAGCTGAACGCGGAGCGAAACCTCAACGCCATAGCCCAGGGCGGACCAGTCGATGACGGCGCGCACGGCGCGGATCACCCCGGCCGCGCGCATCCTGTCGATGCGGCGCGCAAACGTGGTGGGTGTCACCCCGGCCCTGTCGGCAAGCTCGGCGGCAGGCAGATCGGGGGCAGCCTGAAACTGGCGCAGGATTCGCAGGTCAGTGGCATCGAGCATGAATTTTTCATATCATACAGATTTAGAGAATGAAATCCCCGCACATGCCGCAAGATACACCTATTTCGCTGCTATTTTCAGCGCGACACCCCTATCTTGCGCCTCAATCGAAACACAAACCGAGGGAATAACATGCGCGTTTATTACGATCGCGATTGCGACATCAATCTTATCAAGGACATGAAAGTGGCCATCCTGGGCTATGGCAGCCAGGGTCACGCCCATGCGCTGAACCTACGCGACAGCGGCGCCAAGAACGTTGTCGTCGCGCTGCGCGAAGGCTCGGCCTCGGCCAAGAAGGCCGAAGGCGAAGGTCTGCAAGTCATGGGCATCGCCGAAGCGGCGGCCTGGTGCGACCTGATCATGTTCACCATGCCCGATGAATTGCAGGCGGAGACCTACAAGAAATACGTGCATGACAACCTGAAAGAAGGCTCCGCGATCGCCTTTGCCCATGGTCTGAACGTGCATTTCGGCCTGATCGAGCCAAAGCCGGGTGTCGACGTGCTCATGATGGCGCCGAAAGGTCCGGGCCACACGGTGCGCGGCGAATACACCAAGGGCGGCGGCGTGCCCTGCCTTGTGGCTGTCGAAAACGATGCGTCCGGCCGCGCGCTGGAAATCGGGCTGTCCTACTGCTCGGCCATCGGTGGCGGGCGTTCGGGGATCATCGAGACCAACTTCCGCGAAGAATGCGAAACCGATCTCTTCGGTGAACAGGCGGTTTTGTGTGGCGGTCTGGTCGAATTGATCCGCATGGGATTCGAAACGCTGGTCGAGGCCGGCTACGAGCCGGAGATGGCCTATTTCGAGTGCCTGCACGAGGTGAAGCTGATCGTCGACCTGATCTATGAAGGCGGCATCGCGAACATGAACTACTCGATCTCGAACACGGCCGAATATGGCGAATACGTGTCCGGCCCGCGCATCCTGCCCTATGACGAGACGAAAAAGCGCATGAAAGAGGTTCTGACCGACATCCAGACCGGCCGTTTCGTGCGGGACTTCATGCAGGAAAACGCCGTGGGCCAGCCGATGTTCAAGGCCACGCGCCGGTTGAACGACGAACACCAGATCGAGCAGGTCGGCGAGACGCTGCGCGGCATGATGCCGTGGATTTCCGCCGGCAAGATGGTGGACAAGGAAAAGAACTGATCCGGCGTCGAACGGGCAAGGCCCGTCCGTCGAATGTGGGGGGCGCTGTCCCCCACATTGCCTCAGGGTATTTGCAGCCCGAATAAACCATGCGCTGCGGTCCAGCCTGAGTTCACCGGCGCAGGAACGGTTGGGGCCGCGATACGGCCACGGACAGGATCACGAGGCGGACCGGCGCTGTTCGTTTGATCAACGCGCGGATAGATCAACCTTGCCGATCCGGCATAGGGACTACACGTCATCCTTGAGTTGCAGCACGCACCAGGCCAGAAGTGCGAGAAGAATGACGATAGGCAGAATGAAAAACGCGTCCATTTGGTCCTCCTGAAAGACTGTCTTTTTCCCGGTTCGAGATGGCTGCCGGATCAGCGCGTAACTAAAGGGCTAATCGAAACACACAGGGTTGCAATGTTTCGCGCCGGGTTTTCCCGGACTATTGTGCAAGGATGCCCAGATTTCATGCAGAATCAACCCAATATTCCCCGGCGGATCGGGTCATGGTCGCGCGGCTGTGCCTGTTCATCAGCCAGTGGGGCACCTTGATGCGGCTGTTCGGGCGGCCTGTCATTCCCAACAACTGACCAGCACGGTCATTGCCGTCGCTTTTCGCGTGAGATCCACGGGATCGAGCCGCGGCAGGCTGGCCGTGGTCTGTGGCGCCACCCCCGCTTCGCGCAACACTGCCTGGACGCTATCGCTCTTGGCGGCAAAGCTGACATCGTTCGGCAGCTGCCGATCCCCTGCATCCGGTGACATCAGCATCCCCAGCACCGCGCCGCCATCGTCGAGAACCGGACCACCCGCATCGCCGGACATGGTGCCAATGGACAGGCGGCTGAGCGTGTCTTCACCATTGAGGCCGCGCAGGTCTTCAAGCCGGCCGAAGGTCATCGAGGCGGCGGGCAAGACGCCACCGAAGGAAAAGCCGGCCACTGCGATCTCGGATTGCAGGCGCGGGGTGCCGTCGCGGAACGTGGCGATTTCATTCGGAGCCAGCGGTTGCGTGGCACGCAGCACGGCAATGCCAAGGTCCGGATCCGTGGACATCACGTCGGCGTCGTAATCGGAATTAAGCGTGATGCGACCGCAATTTTCAACTGACATGGCGGTGGTGACCACCCTGCCCTGACTGTCCACGAAGAAGCCCGAAGCGGTGCGCTTGGGTTTTCGGATGGCAAGGCCCGCGACAAGATCAACGCTCTGGCTGTCCTCGGCGAGGGTGGCGGGATCAAGAACACCGTTGATCGGCGCAAAGCTGTTTTGCATCTTGGCGAGGATGCGGCTGCGGCGGTCTTCGTCGCCGGTGGGCCAGACCAGCGTGAAGCCCTTGATCGCCCCGTCCTCCAGCCGCGCCTCGGTATGGGAGACGATGTCGGTGTTCCGGCCGGTCAGGGTAAAGCTGCGGGCGTTGCGATCCCGATCACCTTCGAGCGGGACAATATCGAGCGTCTGCATGACCTCGTAGAGACCGGCAAGCCGGTCCGGATCGCCCGGTTGGCTGATCAGCAACACGCGCGCATCCTCGACCGTGCCGGTCGGGACGAAATGGGCAAAGGGGCTGTCGTAGCGGTCAAAGGACACAGCCCCCAGCGGCAGGTCGATGGCAATACCCGCGCGGCGGTCACGCACCGTCTGCATGTCCATCCCCTCCAGCACGGCGTTGTATTGCCGCAAAAGCGCGGCCCGCTGCGCTGTGGTCAACACGCCGGTGCGATCATACCCGTTGGCCGCCTGCCAGTCCGACATGGCAGCCCGGGTGCCGCGCCCGAAGGCGCCGTCTATCCCGGCGTTATAGAAACCAGCCCATCGCAGGGCGATCTGCAGCTCTTCACGCTCCGTGCGGGTCAGGCGCGCCTCGGAGTCGCGCGCCTCGCGCGGGGTTTCGTCGGGCGCCTGAACCTCCGGGTCCGGCTGGGCTGCGGTCTGCCGCGCGGGATCATTCGTTTCGGCCGTATCGGCGGGTCGCGCCGCCTGCGCGGGACCGGCACCGACGGGCCAGATCCGCTGGCCATACCGATCTGCCTCCTCGACATAGCTGTCGGCAGGGATCAGGCCCTGCGCGCGCAGGTTGCGCCGCACGCGGTTTGCCTCTGTCCGGGTGCCGTAGGGGCCAAGCGCGATGCCATACCAGCCGCTGCCCAAATCGAACCCGTTCACATCCGCCAGCACGGACGTGAAGTCGCGCAGCCGGTTTTCCGTCTCCGACAGGGTCGGATGCGCCTCGATCTGGACATAGACATTGTCCTGCGCCGCGGCGGAATGCCCGCAAACCGCCAGGAGTGCCGCCACTGCGAACATGAAATTGCGCATCATAAACATCTACCTGTCCGAAAGCCATTTTCTGCGCTCTGCCTTAGCAAGATTAAACCGCCACTGGAACGCGAAAATTAGGGGCGCACGCGCAATTGACCCTTGGACCCCATGCGCCTAATCAAGCGCCAGGACAAACCGGGGGGCAACCGCCATGGATCAGACCATTTCAAAGCCGCGCAGTTTCCAGGAAATCATCCTGCGCCTCCAGTCCTACTGGGCCGGCCAGGGCTGCGCGATGATGCAACCCTATGACATGGAAGTTGGGGCCGGCACGTTCCACCCGGCCACGACGCTGCGGTCTCTTGGGTCAAAGCCCTGGGCCGCCGCCTATGTGCAGCCGTCGCGCCGCCCGACCGACGGGCGCTACGGCGAGAACCCGAACCGGTTGCAGCATTATTACCAGTACCAGGTTCTGATCAAACCGTCGCCGCCCGATCTGCAGGACCTGTATCTGGGGTCACTGCGCGCCATCGGGATCGACATGGCGCTGCATGACATCCGGTTTGTCGAGGATGACTGGGAAAGCCCGACGCTGGGCGCATGGGGGCTTGGCTGGGAAGTATGGTGCGACGGGATGGAAGTGTCGCAATTCACCTATTTTCAACAGGTTGGCGGGCATGATTGCCATCCGGTCTCGGGCGAACTGACCTACGGATTGGAACGTCTGGCGATGTATGTGCTGGGTGTCGACCATGTGATGGAGATGCCCTTCAACGATCCGGACGCGCCCATCGCCTTGTCCTATGGCGACGTGTTTCGCCAGACCGAGGAAGAATACTCGCGCTGGAATTTTGACGTCGCGGATACCGATGTGCTGTTGCGCCATTTCGAGGAAGCCGAGGCGGAATGCGCGCGGATCCTCGATCAGGACGCCGTCGACCCCAAGACCAGCCACCGCATCATCATGGCGCATCCGGCCTATGACCAATGCATCAAGGCGAGCCACATCTTCAACCTTCTGGATGCGCGCGGCGT
>JAWLGI010000044.1:0-20711 GCA_041685125.1 Marivita sp.
GGCAACGTGTCGCCCGCGATGATCGCATCGAACCAGCGGCCCAGATCAAGCGCGTCCAGCACCGCCTGCAACGGGCCACCCGGCTTGTTGGTGCACAGGCCCAGGGCCAGTCCGCTGTCCCGCAGGGTCGACATCATGTCCAGCACACCGGGAAAGAGCCGCGTGCGCCCGGTATTGGCCTTGTAT
Source organism: Marivita sp. (assembly GCA_041685125.1). Classification (GTDB taxonomy): domain Bacteria; phylum Pseudomonadota; class Alphaproteobacteria; order Rhodobacterales; family Rhodobacteraceae; genus Marivita. The sequence continues at coordinate 187 of JAWLGI010000044.1, forward strand.
AGCACCATGAACCGCGCCATCAGCGCATCATATTGCGCCCTTTCAAGGTCTGTCGCCGCGATCAAACGGTCAAGAAAGACCTTTTCGCCCATCCCGACAAAGCCGCCGATCCGCGATTGCGGAAGAGGCTCCAACCCTTCCTCGTCCAGCAGCGCATTGGCGGCCGCCGCGATGTCCGGCAGGCTGTCGATCAGCGTGCCGTCCAGATCAAAGACAACCGCGCGTGTCATGCCACCCGGCTCACGACCACGGTCACCTCGGGCTTCTTGCCGATCTCGGCCTGCGCCGTCTGGCGCGCAACCCGGCGCAACCCTTCCTCGAGCTTGCCGTCATCCGCGAGGATCTTGTCCCCGGCACGCCCGATGAATTGCGACAGGTCCTCTTCCAGCGCATCCACCAGCGGCGCGTTGTTGCGGCCCATCTCCGGCAGGCCCATCACCTCGCACCACGGCTCACCCAGCATCTCGTCGTCTTCGTCAAGGATCACGGTGACGATCACATGCCCGTTCAGCGCCATGCGAATCCGGTCCCGCACGATCCCGTCCAGCGCGCCGATCTTCACCGATCCATCCAGATAGGTCCGGCCCGTATCGACATATTCCGCCACCTTCGGCTCGTTGCCCGACAGGTCCATCATCATGCCATTGACCGCCAGCACACCCTTGCGACCGCCCGCGCCCGCAAGCTTTACATGGGCGCGCAGATGCCGGTGCTCGCCATGCATCGGCACGACAAGCTGCGGATTGACCAACGCGTGCATCGTCTCGAGATCCGGCCGGTTCGCATGACCCGACACGTGATACTTGCCCGAACTGTCATCGACCACGTCCACCCCCTGCTCGGAAAATGCGTTCATGATCTGGATCACACCGCGCTCGTTGCCCGGAATGGTCTTGGACGAGAACAGGAACAGATCGCCTTCGGCCATCGTCAGCCCCTGGAACTTGCCACGCGCCAGCTGGGCAGAGGCCGCGCGCCGTTCGCCCTGGCTCCCCGTGACGATCAGCATCAGGTTCTCGCGCGGGATCTGCGTCGCCTCCTCGGGGCTGACAACGCTTGGGAACCCATCCAGCACCCCGGTCTTGATCGAGGCCTCGATCATGCGCCGCATCGCGCGCCCCAAAAGACAGACCGACCGTCCGGCGCGCACCGCCGCCTCGGCCAGCGTCTTCACCCGCGCCACGTTCGACGCAAAGGTCGTTGCCACCACCATGCCGGTGGCCTCCTTGACCAGCGCCTCGATCTCCGGACCCACGCTGGATTCCGACCGTCCTTCATGCTCTGAAAACATGTTGGTGGAATCGCAGATCAGCGCCTTCACACCGGCTTTGCCAATCCCTTCCCACAAACCGCGATCGAAGGCTTCGCCCACCACCGGTGTCTCGTCGATCTTGAAATCCCCGGAATGCACCAAGCGCCCCTGCGGCGTGTCGATCACGAGGCCCGAGCTTTCGGGGATCGAGTGCGAGATCGGCACGAAGCCGACCGTGAACGGCCCCGCCTCGACCGTCTCCGGCCAGGGTGACACGGTCCGCACCGTCTCCGGCGAATGGCCATGCTCGTCCATCTTGAGCCGCGCGATATGCGCCGTGAACGCCCGCGCATAGATCGGCGCGCCCAACTCTTCCCAGAAATGGCCCACCGCGCCGACATGATCCTCATGCGCATGCGTGATGAAGATCGCGTCAAGCCGGTTCCGCCGCTCCTTGAGCCAGGCAATATCCGGCAGGATCAGATCCACACCCGGCGTGCCGTCCATGTCCGGAAAGGTCACACCCAGGTCGACGAGGATCAACCGCTCCTTTCCGGGTTTGCCATAGCCATAGACATAGGCATTCATACCGATTTCGCCCGCCCCTCCCAGGGGCAGATAGATGATCCGTTCACCGCTCATGATTTATCCGTTCGCTTTGTTATAGGCGTGTATGACCGTCAATCCATGCATTGTCAGATCATCTTCCACCGTGTCAAATAACAGCTCACCCTGCGCGAACAAGGGGGCAAGCCCGCCAGTCCCGATCACCCGCATGGGCCGTCCGTATTCCGCCTTGATCCGCGCCGTGATCCCCTGGATCAACCCGACATAGCCCCAGAACACACCCGACTGGATACAGGCCACCGTGTTGGCGCCGATCACGTGCTCGGGCTGCGAGATATCCACATGCGGCAAAGCCGCCGCGCCCTGGTGCAACGCTTCCAGGCTCAGGTTCACGCCCGGCGCAATCACGCCGCCGACATAGGCCCCATCCTCCGCCACCACGTCGAAATTGGTCGCCGTTCCGAAATCCACCACCACGGTGTCACCGCCATGCCGGTCGAACGCCCCGGCCGCATTGGCCAGGCGGTCCGGACCGACGCCAGTGCCCGGGTCCACCCGCGGGGCATGCGGCAACAGGCAGTCCGGCTTGCCCACCACGACAGGCCGCACTCCGAAGAACCGATCACAGAACACACGCAGGTTCCAGACCACGCGCGGCACCGTGGAGGAAATGATCACGTCCGAGATGTCGGGTTTGATCCCGTAATGGCCGATCAAGGTCGAAAACCATGTGAAATAGGCATCCGCCGTGCGCCCATGATGGGTCGAGGTGCGCAGGGTGCACAGAAACCGCTCCCCGTCCCAGATCGAAAACACGGTATTGGTGTTGCCGCAGTCGATACACAAAAGCATGGCCCTGCCCTTCAAAAGAAGATATCCGCCGCCGCGATGGACTGGCGGGTTGACGCTGTGTTTAGGACGATCCGCCCCTCGGCGTCCACTGTCTCGAACGTGCCGGTGACCTCGGTCGTGCCAATCCGCGCGGTCACCACCTCGCCCAACCGCGCCGCACGATCCAGCCAGGCCGCGCGGATCGGGGAAAACCCGTAGGTCGTAAACTGTGCCTCATGCCGGGCATACGCTGCTGCAAGCATGTCCAGGAAAACCTCCGGCGCGACCTCGATACCAAGCACCGACATCACCGACACGGGCGGAACCGCGCCACGCTCCACCTCTGCGCTGCCCGGTGCGGCCACAAGGTTCACGCCAAAGCCGATCGCCAGGTGCCCGCCAAGGCTCTCCAGCAGGATGCCCGCCACCTTGCCACCGGTCAAAAGCACGTCATTGGGCCATTTCAAAGCCAGACCATCGACCCGGCCCGACACCGCCACAAGCGCATCGTAAAGCGCCAGCGCCGCCACGAAACTGCGCAGCGCCCGCCGGTCCGGCGCATCCGAGGTCGGCAGCACCAGGGTGGCCGAGAAATTTCCCGCCAAACTGACCCAAGGCCGCCCGCGACGGCCTCGCGCTGCCGTCTGTTGACGCGCGCAAATCCAGGTCGGCCCTGCCAGGTCCGGTGCCTGCCGCGCCGCTTCCGCCATCGTGCTTTCCACCGTGTCCAGCACCTGTCGGCCATATCCCGCCGGCCAGTCAGCCACGCGCAACCGCGCCTTCATCTTGCCGGGTAAACTCCCGCCGGAGGCACCGCGCGCCGCGCAGCGGGGCGCAAAAAACAAAGCGACGCGCCAAGGGCGCGTCACATCTAATGTCTCGGGGATCTGGATCAGTCGACAAGGGTCGCCGCCGCAGCCGCCGCCACCCCTTCGATTCCGAAGAGGTTGACGACACCCACCACCATGATCGCGGCGCTCGCCATCAACATGCCCCAAAGGATCGGTGATTTGCCCTTGTCCAGCACATCGTCGCGCTCTTCGCCGAAATACATGTAAAAGACGATCCGCAGGTAATAGAACGCCCCGATCACGGATGCGACCACCCCGGCAATCGCCAGCCAGGCCAAACCGGCGTCATAGGCCGCGCGCAACACGTAGAGCTTGCCGAAAAAGCCCACCAGAGGCGGCACACCGGCCAGGCTGAACAACAGGATCAGCATCGCCAATGCCTTGCCCGGCTCCCGCTTGGAATACATGTTCAGCGACGCGATGTTCGACACCGGCTGGCCGTCCCGTTGCATCGACAGGATGAAGGCGAAGGTGCCCACGTTCATGGTGACATAGATCGCCATGTAGATCAGCATCGCCTGCACGCCAAAGGCCGTGCCCGCCGCAAGCCCCATCAGCGCATAGCCCATATGGGCAATCGACGAAAACGCCATCAGACGCTTGATGTTGGTCTGGCCGATCGCCGCGATGCCCCCGAGGAACATCGACAGCACCGACAGAAGCGCGATCACCTGGCTCCAGTCGCCGACCGCTTGCCCGAACGCATCATGCAGAACCCGCGCGAACAGCGCCATCGCCGCAATCTTGGGCGCGGTGGCAAAGAACGCCGTCACCGGCGTGGGTGAGCCTTCGTAGACATCCGGCGTCCACATGTGGAACGGCACCGCCGACACCTTGAACGCAAGCCCGGAGATCAGGAACACGAGGCCAAAGAGCAACCCAAGCGACACCTCGCCTTCGGTCGCGGTCTGGATGATGCCGGAAAACAGCGTGGTTCCCGAATAGCCATAAATCAAAGATGCGCCATATAGCAGCAGCCCCGATGACAGCGCGCCCAGCACGAAATACTTGAGCCCCGCTTCGGTGGATTTCAGGCTGTCCCGGCGCAGCGACGCCACGACATAAAGCGCCAGCGATTGCAGCTCGAGCCCCATGTAAAGCGACATCAGGTCGCCCGCGCTGACCATCATCATCATGCCGACCACGGCCAGCGCGATCAGCAGCGGGTATTCGAACCGCAACAGCCCCCGCCGCGTCATGTAGGATTCCGACATCAGCAAGACCGCCGCCGCCGAGGCCAGGATCGCCACCTTGGCAAAGCGCGCGAAAGCGTCATCGACGAACATGCCGTTGAACGCCACGTTGGTCCCCGCGCCGGTCAGCCCGATCCACACCGCGAGGGCCAGGAACAGACCGCTGGTCACCCAGACCAGCAGCGACGCCGCCCCGTCCTTGACCGTGTAGACCGCGCCCATCAGAGCGGCCATGGCATAGAGCGCCAGAACGATCTCCGGCAGGATGATACCCAGATCAGCCGAGAGCATAGCCTCGCCCCCTTATTCGTTATGCGCGACCTGCGTGGCGAGATCCGCCTCCGCAAGCGCGACTTGATAATTGGAAACCAGAGCCTCGACCGAGGGTCCGATCGTGTCGAGGATCGGGGCCGGATACACGCCGAACAGGATCGTGGCCACCACCAGCGGCGCAAAGATCGCCCGCTCGCGGCGTGTCATGTCAGTGATGGTCTTCAGGCTTTCCTTGATCAGGTCGCCCAGCACCACCCTGCGATACAGCCACAACGCATAGGCCGCCGACAGGATCACACCCGTGGTTGCGATCATGGCGATCCATGTGTTGACCTGGAAAACACCCACCAGCGTCAGGAATTCCCCGATAAAGCCGGAGGTGCCGGGCAAGCCGACATTCGCCATGGTGAACAGCATGAAAATCAGCGCATAGGCCGGCATTCGGTTCACCAATCCGCCATAAGCATCGATCTCGCGCGTGTGCATCCGGTCATAGATCACGCCGACGCACAGGAACAGCGCCCCCGAGATGAAGCCGTGGCTGATCATCTGGAAGATCGCCCCGTCAATGCCCTGCTGGTTGGCCGCGAAGATCCCCATCGTGACATACCCCATATGCGCGACCGAGGAATAGGCGATCAGCTTCTTCATGTCCTCCTGCACCAGCGCCACAAGCGAGGTGTAGACGATGGCGATCACGCTCATCCACAGGATCAGCGGCGCCATCACATCCGCCCCGACCGGGAACATCGGCAGGCTGAACCGAAGGAACCCATAGCCCCCCATCTTCAACAGGATGGCCGCCAGAACCACCGATCCGGCAGTGGGCGCCTGCACGTGCGCGTCGGGCAGCCATGTATGCACCGGCCACATCGGCATTTTCACCGCGAAGGAGGCGAAGAAGGCGATGAACATCAATGTCTGCAAGCCACCGACGATCTGCACCCCGAGGATGCTGAACGTCTCCGACCCGAACTGGTGCACCAGCAATTGTTCGATATCGGTCGTGCCCGCCTCCGAGAACATCGCCACCATCGCGACCAGCATCAGAACCGATCCAAGGAAGGTGTAAAGGAAGAACTTGAACGACGCGTAAATGCGGTTCTTGCCGCCCCAGATGCCGATGATCAGGAACATCGGGATCAGCCCCGCCTCGAAGAACAGGTAGAACAGCACAAGGTCCAGCGCCATGAACACACCCAGCATGAGTGTTTCCAGCACCAGGAACGCGATCATGTATTCCTTGACCCGCGTGCTCACCTCCCAGCTCGCCGCGATCACCAGCGGCATCATGAAGGTCGTGAGCATGACGAACAGCACCGAAATGCCATCGACACCCATCTTGTATTGCAGACCCAGCAACCAATCCGCCTGCTCGACCATCTGGAACCCGGTGTTGTCGGGATCGAACTGGAACAGGATGAACAGCGAGATCAGGAAGGTTGCGCTGGTCGCGATCAGCGACAGCCACTTGGCGTTGCGGTTTGCCGCGGCATCGTCGCCGCGCAGGAAGGCCATCAGGATCAACGCCGCCAGCGCCGGCAGGAACGTCACAATGGAAAGAAGATTGTCCATCAGTTTGCCCCTCCGCTGAGCGTCATCCAGGTGATGAGGCCGGCAATGCCCACAACCATGAAAAAGGCATAAGTGAAGATATACCCGGATTGCGCCCGCCCGGCGAGGCGCGTCAGCATCGGGATAAAGCCCATCGCGACGCCGTTGATCGACCCATCAATCACGTTGCCATCACCGCGCTTCCACAGAACCCGCCCAATCGAGCTTGCGGGTTTGACGAAGACGAAATTGTAGATCTCGTCGAAATACCACTTGTTCAGCAGGAACTCGTAAAGCGGGCGCTGGTTTTCGGACAGCCGCCTGGGAAGCGACGGATCGCGGATATAGAACACCCATGCCGTGCCCAGGCCGATCAGCATCGCGATGAACGGGCTCAGCTTGACCCATGTCGGCACATAATGCGCCTCGTGCAGGACCGTGTTTTCCGGCGCTATATAGATCGCCGCCTCTCCCGGTGCGCTCTCCATCACGTAATGCAACTCGGATGCTTTCGGGCTGCGCTCGGCCACCTGTTCGACCAGCGCCGGAGTCGGTTCGCCATAGGCACCACCAAAGAAAGACACGACTTCGTTCACCTTGCCGAAGAAACTGCTGTACCAGATCGCCCCGGCAAGGATCGACCCGACCGCCAGAACGCCCAGCGGGATCAACATGATCGTCGGGGACTCGTGGGCATGCTCATGAGTGTGCTTGTTGCCCCGCGGCTTGCCATAGAAGGTCAGGAACATCAGCCGCCAGGAATAGAAGCTGGTGAACAGCGCCGCGATGACCAGCATCCAGAAGGCATAGCCTCCGGCCGATCCGACATAGGCGGATTCGATCACCGCATCTTTCGATGCGAACCCGGCAAAGCCGATCCATCCGGTCAGCGGGATACCGACCCCGGTGATCGCCAGCGTGCCGATCATCATCGCCCAGAAGGTATAGGGCACCTTCTTGCGCAAACCGCCATAGTTCCGCATGTCCTGTTCGTGATGCATGGCGTGGATCACCGACCCCGCACCAAGAAACAGCATCGCCTTGAAAAACGCGTGCGTGAACAGGTGGAACATCGCGACAGAGTAGACGCCGACGCCCGCTGCCACGAACATGTAGCCAAGCTGCGACATGGTCGAATAGGCGATCACGCGCTTGATGTCGTTCTGCACCAGACCGATGGTCGCCGCGACAAAGGCCGTGCTGGCCCCGAGGAAGGTGACAAAGGCCATCGCTTCGGGGGCGAATTCCATGATCGGCGACATGCGACAGATCAGGAACACACCCGCCGTCACCATCGTCGCCGCGTGAATGAGCGCCGATACTGGCGTCGGGCCTTCCATCGCGTCGGGCAGCCATGTGTGAAGGAAAAGCTGGGCCGATTTGCCCATCGCACCGATAAACAGCAGAAAGGCAATCAGGTTGGCCGCGTTCCACTCGGTCCAGAGGAATGTCAGCTGGGTCTCCGCCAGCGTGGGCGCGGCGTTGAAAATGTCGTCGAAACGGACGCTGTCCACGAGGAAGAACAGCGCGAATATCCCCAGCGCAAAGCCGAAATCGCCAACCCGGTTGACCACGAACGCCTTGATCGCGGCGGCATTGGCGCTCGGCTTGCGATAGTAGAACCCGATCAAAAGGTAGGACGCCACCCCCACGCCTTCCCAGCCAAAGAACATCTGAACAAGGTTGTCCGACGTCACAAGCATCAGCATGGCGAAGGTGAAGAACGACAGATACGCGAAGAACCGTGGGCGATAGACCTCGCCTTCGCGGAAATTCTCGTCATGTGCCATGTAGCCAAAGGAATAGAGGTGCACCAGCGCAGACACGGTCGTGACGACGATCAGCATGATCGCTGTCAGACGGTCCAGCCGGATCGCCCATTCGGTGCTGAGCGTGCCCGACTCGATCCAGCGCAGGATGTTGATGGTCTCGGTGACGCCGTCATGCGCCAGGAACACGATCCATGACAGCAGGCAGGCAAAGAACAAAAGGCCCGTCGAGACCCATTGCGCCGCCGTCTCGCCGATGAATTTCCAACCGAAGCCGCAGATGAGCGATCCGACCAGCGGAGAAAACAGGATAAGCGTTTCCATGATCGTCAGCCCTTCATCACGTTGACGTCTTCAACCGCGATGGAGCCACGGTTGCGGAAGAAACAGACGAGGATGGCCAGCCCGATGGCCGCTTCGGCCGCAGCGACCGTGAGAACGAACAGGGTGAACACCTGCCCCACCAGATCGCCAAGGAAGCTCGAGAACGCGACAAGGTTGATGTTCACCGCAAGAAGCATCAGCTCGATGCTCATCAGCAGGATGATCACGTTCTTTCGGTTCAGAAAGAGCCCGAAAATACCGATCACGAACAGCACCGCTGCGACCGTCAGGTAATGCTCTAGTCCTATCATCACGTCCCCCGGGGCCTTTTGCCCTCTGGTTCTTTACTTTGGTTAAGAAACGGTAAAACCGTCCGCGTAACCCTTTGAAGTCTCACATCTCGTGTGGTGTCCCATGGATGGGACGCCCGCCTCGCACGGTCACAGCCCCTGCCCCGGCTTCACGTCTTTCAATTCCATCGCCTTGGCCGGATCGCGATACATCTGCGCCAGCACATTCTGCCGCTTCACATCCGACCGGTGCCGCAGCGTGAGAACGATCGCCCCGATCATCGCCACCAGCAGGATCAGGCCCGCCAGCTGGAACAGAAGGAAATACTGATCATAAAGGATCATTCCCAAAGCCTCGGTATTGTGCCGATCCACCGGCGTCACCTGCGCCCGCAACCCTTCAGCCGCCGCGTTGGAATCCCACGCGCCAAAAGCAATCGCGAACTGCATCAGGATGATCACCCCAAAGAGCAGCGCCAGCGGCATGTAACGGGCCATCTCGGCTTTGAGTTGCGAAAAGTCCACGTCCAGCATCATCACGACGAACAGGAACAGCACCGCCACCGCGCCCACATAGACAATCACCAGAAGCATCGCGACGAATTCCGCCCCCAGAAGGACGAACAATCCCGCAGAGGACAGGAAGGCAAGGATCAGCCACAGCACCGAATGCACCGGGCTCCGGCTGATCACAGTGAACAGCCCGCCCGCAATCGTACTGATCGCAAAGAGATAGAAAGCAAAGACGCTCATGTCTCGTCATCCTTTTTGTCATCTTCCATGACCTCGCGCGCGAGCTCCATGGCGCGGGTCATCGCCGGAATACCCGCAAACATCGACATCTGGGCGATGGTCTCGGCAATCTCGTCCGACGTGGCCCCCGCCTCGATCGCGTGGCGCACCGTCAGACGAAACTGCGTGTCGGCCTGCGCACCCTGCATCGTCAGCCCCGCGATCGTCAGCAACAGCCGCGTCTTGGCATCCAGCCCCTGCTTGCTGAGGCCCTTGCCGAACCACATCTCCATGGTGTCTTTCGGCATGGTAGGCCACATCTTTTCGTATCCCTTCGGATCGAAAGACGACAGCGCCGGGTTGAAGGCCTTGGCCATCTCCTGCGCCTGTTCCATCATCAGCTCGAACGGGGTCTTCGATGCGCTCATGCCGCACCTCGGCGATCCGGGGCCATGGAATATTCCGGGGGTACAGGCATCATCGGTACGGCGCATCCAGTTCGAGGTTCTGGGCAATCTCGGCTTCCCACCGGTCACCATTGTCCAGCAGTTTCGCCTTGTCGTAATAGAGCTCTTCCCGGGTCTCCGTCGAAAATTCGAAATTCGGCCCTTCGACAATCGCATCCACCGGGCAGGCTTCCTCGCAGAAGCCACAATAGATGCACTTCGTCATGTCGATGTCATAGCGCGTCGTGCGGCGCGACCCGTCGTCACGCGGCTCGGCATCGATGGTGATCGCCTGCGCCGGACAGATCGCTTCGCACAGCTTGCAGGCGATGCAGCGTTCCTCCCCGTTGGGATAGCGGCGCAGCGCGTGCTCACCGCGAAACCGCGGCGACAGGTAGCCCTTTTCATGCGGATAGTTGAGCGTGGCCTTCGGGCCAAAGAAATAGCGCAGGCCGAGTTTCATGCCCTGAAAGAAGTCTTGCAGCAGGAAATACTTGGCGGCGCGTCCGTAGTCGATCTGCGTCATCTCAGTTCTCCTTATACCCAGCGCGCGAATGCGCCCCAGAACCAGTCGAATTTCGCCGCGAAGGCCACGAAGACCACCCAGACCAGACTGAACGGCAGGAACACTTTCCACCCCAGGCGCATCAGCTGATCATAGCGGTAGCGCGGGGTGATCGCCTTGACCATCGCGAAGAGGAAGAAGAAAAACGCCATCTTCCCGACCATCCACAGCGCGCCATCCGGCAGACCCGGAATGGGCGACAGCCAGCCGCCGAAGAACAGCAGGCTCATCAGCGCGCACATCAGGAAGATCGCGATGTATTCGCCCGCCATGAACAGCAGGAACGGCGTCGAGGAATATTCCACCTGATAGCCCGCCACCAGTTCCGATTCCGCTTCGGGAAGATCGAACGGCGGGCGGTTGGTTTCGGCCAGTGCCGAGATGAAGAACAGGAACACCATCGGGAAATGCGGCAACCAGTACCAGTTGAAAAAGCCGAAATCGCCATCCTGTGCCCGCACGATCTCGCCGAAATTCAGCGATCCGGTGGAAATGATGACGCCGATGATGATCAAGCCCAGCGACACCTCGTAGGAAATCATCTGCGCCGCCGACCGCAACGACCCGAGGAACGCGTATTTCGAGTTCGACGCCCATCCACCCATGATCACGCCGTAAACCTCGAGCGAGGAGATCGCGAAGACATAGAGGATGGCCACGTTGATATCCGCAAGCACCCAGGTATCGTTGAACGGGATCACCGCCCAGAGCAGCACCGCCAGCACGAAAGACGACAGCGGCGCCAGCATGAAAACCGCCCTGTCTGCCCCGGCGGGGACGACCACCTCTTTCACGACGTATTTCAGCGCGTCCGCCACCGTTTGCAGCAACCCGTAGGCGCCCACGACGTTGGGTCCGCGCCGCATCTGGACGGCAGCCCAGATTTTCCGGTCGCCATAGACGAGGAAGAGCAGGCTGATCATCACGAAACCCAGTACCGCAAGGCACTGTGCCACGATGATCACGCCGATCCCGGCAGTTGTGGTAAAGAAGTCAGCCATCACGTCCTCAAACCATCGGTATTCCGTTTTCAGCGCAGGAGGCGGACACGACTTCGGCGTCGATGGTCCGCACCCCGCGTGGCAGCGCCGGCGAGATGGTGTAAACCGCATCTCCTCGCCAGAGGCCAGCCTCTTCGTCAACTTTTGTGCGCAAATGACGCGCAAACCCATAACCGCGGATCAGGGCGTATTGCGCCGCGGCACATTCGGCATAATCTTCGACGTCAGACGCGTCGCGCACGCCGCGCATGGTGACCTTGAACCGCACCAGACCATCCTCCAGAAGCGCCGTCTCCACCCCTTCATAGACCGGCATGGACCGTCCCGCCCCAGGCTCGGCGGCGTCACACCCGGACAGGCCGCCGACCATCGCCAAGGCGACCGGAGTTATGCCCGCGATGTGGCGCATCCGGCTCACTCCGCGGCGATCTTCGTGTCCTTGCGGGATTTCACCCCCGCCGACAGCTCGGCCATCAGTGTGCTCGCCCGCGCGATCGGGTTGGTCAGGTAGAAATCCTGCACCGCGTTGCGGAAATCCGCATCACCCAGCTTGCCCGCCGCCTCGGCCTGCCAGTCGTTCTCCGGCACCGTATCGATCATGGCCAGATGCGGCACATCCGCCACCAATGCCCGGCGCAGCTGCGCAAGGCTGTCAAAGGGCAGCGTCGCGCCCATTTCAGCCGACAGCGCCCGCAGGATCGCCCAGTTTTCCTTGGCCTCGCCCGGTGCAAAGCTGGCGCGCAGCGCCAGTTGCGGACGGCCCTCGGTGTTCACGAACAGGCCCTGTTCCTCGGTATAGGCGGCGCCCGGCAGGATGATGTCGGCGCGATGCGCACCCCGGTCGCCATGGCTGCCCTGGTAGATGACGAACGGGCCATCCGCGATGTCCACCTCATCCGCCCCAAGATTGTAGATCACCTCGGCACCGTCGATGGCCGCGTCAAGCCCGCCTTGCGTGGTGCAACCGGCATCCATGGCGCCGACGCGGCCCGCGGCCGTGTGCAGAACCAAAAGCTTGCCGCCGGATTTTTCACAAATCGCTTGCACCTGCGCCAGAACGGCTGCGCCATCGGCTTCGCGCAGGGCCCCCTGGCCAACGATCACGATGCTGGCCTTGTCTTGCAGATCGGACATATCCAGACCCGCCACATGCTCCAGCGCCGCGCGCCCTGTGCCCATATGGTCATAATCGTAGGTCAGATCCGCAGCCTCACCAACGACCGTCACATCCGCGCCAGCAGCCCAGGCCTTGCGAATACGCGCGTTCAAAACCGGCGCTTCATCGCGCGGGTTGGTGCCGACCAGGAGGATCTTCTCCGCCGTGTCGATCTCTTCAATCGTGGCTGTGCCGACATAGCCCGACCGGTTGCCCGCGGGCAGCTTGGCGCCATCGGTGCGGCATTCGACATGGCCGCCCTGCCCCTCGATCAGGGATTTCAGCGCATAGGCGGACTCTGTCGGGACCAGATCACCCACAAGCCCGGCCAGCTTCTTGCCCTTCATCGCCTCGGCAGCCTTGGTCAGCGCCTCGGGCCATGTCGATGGGCGCAGCTTGCCGTTTTCGCGCACGAAGGGTTTGTCGAGACGCTGGCGGCGCAGACCATCCCAGACAAAGCGCGTTTTGTCGGAAATCCATTCCTCGTTCACGCCGTCATGGTTGCGAGGCAAGAAACGCATGACCTCGCGACCCTTTGTGTCGACCCGGATGTTGGAGCAGAGCGCATCCATCACGTCGATGGATTCGGTCTTGGTCAGCTCCCACGGGCGGGCGGTGAACGCATAGGGTTTCGACACCAGCGCACCCACCGGGCAAAGATCGATGATGTTGCCCTGCAGATTGCTGTCCAGCGTTTCGCCCAGATAGGACGTGATCTCTGCATCTTCACCCCGACCGGTCTGGCCCATCTGGCTGATGCCCGCGACCTCGGTGGTGAATCGCACGCAGCGGGTGCAGGAAATGCAGCGTGTCATGTGGGTTTCGACCAATGGACCAAGGTCCAGATCCTCGACCGCGCGCTTGGGTTCGCGGAAGCGGCTGAAATCGACACCATAGGCCATCGCCTGATCCTGAAGATCGCATTCGCCGCCCTGATCGCAGATCGGGCAATCCAGCGGGTGGTTGATGAGCAGGAACTCCATCACCCCTTCGCGGGCCTTCTTGACCATCGGGCTGTTGGTCTTGACGACAGGCGGTTCGCCATCCTTGCCGGGACGCAGATCCTTGACCTGCATCGCGCAGGACGCCGCCGGCTTGGGCGGGCCGCCCACCACCTCGACAAGGCACATCCGGCAATTGCCCGCGATGGACAGGCGCTCGTGATAGCAGAATCGCGGGATTTCGATCCCGGCCTGTTCACAGGCCTGGATCAGCGTCATCCCGCCTTCGACTTCAATCTCGGTCCCGTCGATGATGATCTTGCGAAAGTCAGACATGCCCAAGCTCTTTGTTCCCGTTTGGCTGGCGCAGTCGATGCCGTGGCAGATAGGCGATCGGCTGACGTCGTCGGTGTTCTAACGTGACTTGAAAAGATAGGCCAGAGTTTGCGCAAAAAAGAAGGCGGGAAATATCGACGCGGACCCGGCAATCGGCCCGGCCCCAAAGCGCCATTTATCGCAGCAAACGCCCGATTGCGGTCTCGGCCGCGATCTGTTCCCTGCCGAACCGGCACAGCCCCGGACGATCATCAAGCGTGACCCCCTGACTGGCCAGATAGCGTTCCGCCTTGGCTTTCATACGCGCCTTTTCCTCCTTCGAGGTCACGTAATGTTCCACTTCCTCGTCCGAATAGCCCTTCTCGCGCGCCATCGACTTGAGCGCGTTCAGCGCCGAATAGGCCCGGATCAGGCGCGGATTGATATCCTCGCATGATTTGCGGATTGCATCTGCAATCGCCACCGTCATCACGCCATTGTCGATCTGTGCCACGTCGCGCAATGGCGGCTTGGCCAGAGCGGCTGTGCCGGCCAGAACAGCCATGGTCAGGAAGGGAACGAAGATGCGCATCCGATAATCCAGAAATGTCTCATCACCATATGGGGGCCGCATGCGCGACCCTTCAAGGTTATAGCATGATTTGCCACAGTTCACGGCTCGATGCAGCGTCCGGTCAGAACCACGGCATTGTCGCGTATCGTCAATGCGCTGTCCTCGACATCCGGACCGTTGGTCCAATCGACATCGGAACTGCCAAGATACCCGATGCAGTGTTGCACCGCTTGAAATTGCGCGGCCTGCCTTGATCCCTCAAGGCTGACCGAGGCCGGACCTCCGGTCGCGACAAACGCGGCACGATTTCCCCGGTCAGACTGCAAATCACCGGTGAACCGCACGCCCTCGAAGGTGATCGTGTCGCGATCCGAGGACCCGCATCCCGCAAGAACCATTGATCCCAAGACTGCTGCCCATGCTGCTTTCATGGTGGTCCCCTTTTCCAATCCTGTCGGCACCATGCGCGCAGAGCGAACGGGCTTGCAAGCCCTTGAGACCAAGATTGCGACCAATCCCGGCGCATCGCTTTTCGAATACCGGTGACCATCAATGTCCGGGCTGCTCGGGCCAACACGTGTCGACGCGATCTACTCCGCCGCCACGGCGCTCACGCGACCCGCCTTCTGCATCTTGATCCGCTCCTCGATCTCGTCGCGGAAATTCTTGATCAGCCCCTGGATCGGCCAGGCCGCCGCGTCACCCAGCGCGCAGATCGTGTGGCCCTCGACCTGCTTGGTCACGTCGAACAGCATGTCGATTTCCTCGACATCCGCCTCGCCGCGCACCAACCGGTCCATGACACGCATCATCCAGCCGGTGCCTTCCCGGCAAGGCGTGCACTGGCCGCAGCTTTCATGCTTGTAGAACTTCGACAGCCGCCAGATCGCCTTGATGATGTCGGTGTCCTTGTCCATCACGATCACCGCCGCCGTGCCAAGGCCCGATCCCAACTCGCCGCGCAGGTAATCGAAATCCATGATGGCGTCTTTCATGTTTTCGCCGCGCACGCAGGGAACAGAGGAGCCGCCGGGGATCACCGCCTTGAGGTTGTCCCAACCACCGCGAATGCCGCCGCAATGCGTCTCGATCAACTCTTCGAAACTGATCGACATCGCCTCTTCGACTACACAGGGGTTGTTCACATGGCCGGATACGGCAAAAAGCTTGGTCCCCGCATTGTTCTGACGACCAAATCCCGAGAACCATTCCGCCCCGCGACGCAGGATCGTCGGCACAACGGCGATGGATTCGACGTTGTTGACGGTGGTCGGGCAGCCATACAGCCCCGCCCCCGCCGGGAATGGCGGCTTCATGCGCGGCATGCCCTTCTTGCCTTCGAGGCTTTCGAGCAGCGCTGTTTCCTCGCCGCAAATATAGGCGCCCGCGCCATGGGTGAGGTAGATGTCGAAATCCCAGCCAGACCCGCTCGCGTTCTTGCCCACAAGCCCCGCGTCATACGCCTCGTCGATGGCGGTTTGAAGCGCCTCTTTTTCGCGGATGTATTCCCCGCGGATATAGATGTAGCAAGCATGCGCCTGCATCGCGAAAGACGCTATGAGGCACCCCTCGACCAGCGTGTGCGGATCGTGCCGCATGATCTCGCGGTCCTTGCAGGTGCCCGGCTCGGATTCGTCCGCGTTCACCACGAGATAGGCCGGACGCCCATCGCTTTCCTTTGGCATGAAGGACCATTTCAAACCCGTGGGAAACCCTGCACCACCGCGCCCGCGCAGACCGGATTGCTTCATCTCGTCAACAATCCAGTCGCGGCCCTTTTCGATGAGCTTGGCCGTGCCATCCCAGTGGCCACGCGCCTGTGCCCCTTTGAGGGTCCGGTCATGCATCCCGTAGATATTGGTAAAGATCCGGTCCTGATCGCTCAGCATTGCTCAATCCTTGTCATCCTGGCGGGCACGCCAGAGTTTGTATGTCATCCAAAGCCCTGCCCCGAACCCGGCCAGTGCAACCAGGTCAAATAGGGCACGGGTGCGCTGGCTCCAGCCATATTGCGCCCCCAAGGCTGTCACCAGCATCCAGAAAAGCCCGATCCCGGCAATGAACAGCGCGACGCGCTGTCCGGTCCGCGATTCTTCTGAACGCTGGCGCTTCATTCGATCCCGGTCCCGCGTCAGTACACGTCACCCTTGTCGACGCGTTTGGAGAACTCGGTATCCTCACCAGAGGCCAGGACCTTTGCTTGTTCCACCCAGCCGTCGCGGCTCACCCGGCCCTTGAACCCTTGGAGATTGGCATTCACCCATGCAACCTCGTCTTCGGTCCAGTTGGCAATCTGGTCGAAGTGGAAAAAGCCCATGGAGTTCAAGAGCTTCTCGAGTTTCGGACCGACACCTTTGATTTCCTTCAGGTTGTCCGGACCGCCTTCACGCGCCGCTGTCAAGGTCTCCGGTTTGGTCCCTTCGTTTTCCCCTTCGACCGACCCGTCGCCGTCGTAATCCTTGGCCGCCGGGGCGGATTTGTCCTTGGTCGCAGATGTCGCCGTTGCGTCGGCATCGCCGTCGTATTTCCACTCGCCCTTGCGGGCTGCGAGTTCTTCCTGGCCTTCAAGCTTGGCCGTTGGCTTGACCTGCGATCCCGCCTCGGCATCCGTGGTGGCGTCGGCCGTCCTCACATCGGGCTGCGCATCCGCAGCAGCCGGCGCGGTCTTGGCCGGGCTTTCCGGTTTGACCGCCGTCGATTCGGGCGATGCGCTGGCCGCGCTCCCGGCCGCCGGCGCGGCAGCCACTGGCGCCGCAGCAGATGTGTCCCGTGCGCCGCCGGTATCGATATTGCCCGGCCCGCGCGGCGCGGGCAGATCGCGGCAGAACAGATACCCGAACAGAAGACCCAGAACCACGAGGGCCACGCCCCCCATGAATATGGCCCCGATCCAACCCCAGTCGCCGATGACCAGCAAAAGGACCGTGGCAAGCAGCCCAATCCCTGCGGCCAAGGCCCATGACCCCAGCTGGCAACTCATGCCGGAATTCTGTTGTTGCATTTGTACTCTCCCTGTCCGTGTTCAGATGTCACTCGTCGTAAACATCGCCCTTTTTGACACGTGCAGAAAACTCCGTCTCGCCGCCCGAGGCAAGGGTCTTGGCTTGTTGAACCCAATTATCCCGCGAAACGCGGCCTTTGAACCCCTCCAGGTTCTGGTCAACCCAGGCGACTTCCTCGTCTGTCCAACTCGCAATCTGGTCGAAATGATAAAAACCTAAGCGATTGCACAATTTTTCCAACTTCGGACCGATCCCCCGGATCCGCTTCAGGTCATCGGCCTGCCCGTCGCGCGGCGCGTCCAGCGTCGCGGGCTTGAGGCCGGGCGAGGTATGCGCGCCGGAGGTGCCATCCTTGGCAGGGTGCGCCTCGGCGCTGGCATCCGTGGCAGGTTTTGCCTTGGCCGAAACTTCTGGCGCTTCTCCAGGGGCTTCGGATGTCTTGTCGGAGGCATCCCCCACGTCGCGCGGTGCGGCGTCCTCCCCCTTGCCGCGTCCTCCTTGCGGACCATCCGGCCCGGAGGGCGGCATCATCGCGTCGGGTCCCGGCCGGGGCGGCGTGGCCGTGTTGGCCGCCTTGCCCTGCCAAGGGGCGGTCAACGGTACTTCGGTTCCATCGATCCGCTTGACCGTGTCCCCCAGCTCTTGCGCCAAATGCACCGACGCGTTGTGCGTGTACGTGCCGGTTTGATAATCCTTCAAACTGGTCAATCCCGACTTCGGCTCGGACGCGAACCGCCCGGTCTGCGGGCCGGGAACCGGCACATCTCCTGCCACGAGCGCATCGAGGATTTCGGACAGCCGGTCCGCGGTCAGGTCCTCGTAATAATCCTTGCCGATCTGGGCCATCGGCGCATTGGCACAGGCGCCCAGGCACTCGACCTCTTCCCAGCTCAGTTTGCCATCCGCCGACAAGGTGTGCGGCGTGTCGGCAATCTTCTCCCGGCACACCGAAACAAGGTCCTCTGCGCCGCAGATCATGCAGGAGGTCGTGCCGCAAACCTGGATATTGGCAACGCTGCCAACGGGTTGCAGCTGAAACATGAAGTAGAACGAGGCGACTTCCAATGCGCGCATATAAGCCATGTCCAGCATGTCCGCGACCGTCTCGATTGCCGGGCGGCTCAGCCAGCCTTCCTGCTCCTGTGCACGCCACAAAAGCGGAATGATCGCGCTGGCCTGACGGCCTTCGGGATACTTGGTGATCTGCGCTTCGGCCCAGGCCTGGTTGGCATCGGTAAAGGCAAAAGCCTCGGGCTGCTCGGAATGTAGGCGTCTTTGCATATCAGGTCCTATTGCGTCATCACTCAGACAACGGGGATATTGAAATGGCACGATCCACAGGTCCGCCCGCAGGCGCGGCGGATATCAGGTCAACCCGGATCATGCCGGTGCACAGGCTCCGGTCGTCAAACGAATACCGCCATTCGACAAACGCACGGCGTCTTCGGCATCCAGCTTGTATTGCGCCGTTTCAAGCACCTGCTGACGCGTCAACCCGGTCTGAAGTTCAACAGGCAGGTAATCGCTCTCGCCCACAAGATCACAGCCGATGGAGGCCACAGCCTCGTCGAACATCACCAGGTCTTCAGGCGTCACGCCCTCTGGCGGCATCGCACAGGCAGTCAAAAGACCCGTGGCACCAAAGGCCAAAAGTCCACGAAACGTCATCGGTCAATTTCTCCGAACACGACATCCATCGTCCCGATGATCGCCGCCACATCGGCCAACTGGTGCCCGCTGGCCACGTGATCCATCGCCTGCAAATGCAGGTATCCCGGAGCACGCAGCTTTGCGCGGTATGGCTTGTTCGTGCCATCGGCCACGAGGTAGACGCCGAACTCGCCCTTCGGTGCCTCGACAGCGGCATAGACCTCGCCCTCGGGGACATGGAAGCCTTCGGTATAGAGCTTGAAATGGTGGATCAACGCTTCCATCGACGTCTTCATTTCGGACCGCTTCGGCGGCGTGACCTTGCCCCGAGACAGCACGTCGCCCTGTCCGTCCGGAGCGCGGAGCTTTTCGATCGCCTGCTGCATGATCTTCACGCTTTCGCGCATCTCGGCCATGCGCACGAGATAGCGATCATAGCAATCGCCGTTCTTGCCGACCGGGATCTTGAAATCGAACTCGTCATAGCATTCGTAGGGCTGCGACCGGCGCAAATCCCAGGCGAGGCCCGATCCGCGCACCATCACGCCGGAAAAGCCCCAATCCAGGACTTCTTCCTCGGTAACCACACCGATATCGGCGTTGCGCTGCTTGAAGATGCGGTTTTCGGTGATCAGCCCGTCGATGTCGTCAAGCACCGCCGGAAACGTCCCGCACCATTCCTCGATGTCGTCGATCAGGTCCGCCGACAGGTCCTGGTGCACACCACCAGGCCGGAAATACGCCGCGTGCAAACGCGCGCCGCAGGCCCGTTCGTAGAAGACCATCAGCTTTTCGCGCTCCTCGAAGCCCCAAAGCGGCGGAGTGAGCGCGCCCACGTCCATCGCCTGGGTCGTCACATTCAGCAGGTGCGACAGAATGCGTCCGATCTCGGAATAGAGCACCCGGATCAGCGAGGCCCGACGCGGCACCTCGACGCCGGTCAATCGCTCAATGGCCAGGCACCAGGCATGCTCCTGGTTCATCGGCGCGACGTAATCCAGCCGGTCGAAATACGGCAGGTTCTGCAGGTAGGTGCGGCTTTCCATCAACTTTTCGGTGCCACGGTGCAGCAGGCCGATATGCGGATCGCAGCGCTCCACGATCTCGCCGTCCAGCTCGAGCACCAGGCGCAAAACACCATGCGCGGCAGGGTGTTGCGGACCGAAGTTGATGTTGAAGTTGCGGATGCTCTGTTCGCCAGTCACCGCGTCGATGCTGCCATCGTCGAATTTGGACCCG
>JAWLGI010000045.1:0-20686 GCA_041685125.1 Marivita sp.
CGTGATCGCCGCCGTCAGCGTCGTCTTGCCGTGGTCAACGTGACCAATCGTGCCGATGTTGCAATGCGGCTTGCCGCGCTCAAACTTTTCCTTTGCCATTGCAAAGCTCCTTTTCTTTTTCTCACGGTGCGTGCCTGGGCACACACCCTACAGTGGTTGGTAGGGTGCGTGGTTTCCCACGCACCGCGGTTTATGCGTATTTCGACTGGATCTCGTCAGAGATGTTCTGCGGGACCGGATCGTAATGCGAGAACTGCATCGTGAACTGCGCCCGGCCCGAAGACATGGAACGCAGCGTGTTGATGTAGCCGAACATGTTGGCCAGCGGTACGTTTGCGGCAATCGCCACCGCGTTGCCGCGGGGTTCCTGGCCGGACACCTGCCCCCGACGCGAGGTCAGGTCGCCGATGATGCTGCCGGTATATTCTTCCGGCGTGATCACTTCGACCTTCATCATCGGTTCCAGAAGCTTCGCCCCGGCCTTGCGCAGACCTTCGCGCATCCCCATCCGCGACGCGATTTCGAAGGCCAGCACGCTGGAGTCCACGTCGTGGAACTTGCCGTCAACCAGGGCCACCTTGAAATCGATCACCGGGAAGCCGGCAAGCGGACCGGAATCCATCACCGACTTGATGCCCTTTTCGACACCCGGAATGTATTCCTTGGGAACCGTACCACCGACGATGCGGCTCTCGAAGGAATAGCCTTCGCCTGGTTCGGTCGGCGAGATGATCAGCTTCACTTCGGCGAACTGGCCCGAGCCACCCGACTGCTTCTTGTGGGTGTAGGTGTGTTCGATTTCGTGGCCGATGGTCTCGCGGTAGGCCACCTGCGGTGCACCGATATTTGCCTCGACCTTGAATTCCCGCTTCAGGCGGTCGATCAGGATGTCGAGGTGAAGCTCGCCCATGCCCTTCATGATCGTCTGACCGGATTCGAGATCGGTTTCCACGCGGAAGGACGGGTCCTCCGCCGCAAGACGCGCCAGACCCTGGGACATCTTCTCCTGGTCGCCCTTGGTTTTCGGCTCGACCGCGATCTCGATCACCGGATCGGGGAAGGTCATCGTTTCGAGGACAACCGGTGCCTTCGGGTCACAGACCGTGTCGCCCGTGGTGGTGTCCTTGAGGCTCGCCAAGGCGATGATGTCGCCCGCGAACGCCTCGTCGATCTCGGTCCGGTCATTGGAGTGCATCATCATCATGCGGCCGACACGTTCTTTCTTGCCCTTCGTGGCATTGAGCATCGTGTCACCCTTGCGCAGCACGCCGGAATAAATCCGCGTGAAGGTCAGGGAGCCGACGAACGGGTCGTTCATGATCTTGAAGGCCAGGCCCGAGAACGGCATCTCGTCATCCGCGCGGCGCGGGATGTTGCGTGTTTCCGTTTCGTCATCCGGGGCAAAGCCCATGTAATCGACCACGTCCATCGGGCTGGGCAGGTAGTCGATCACGGCGTTAAGAAGCGGCTGCACACCCTTGTTCTTGAACGCGGATCCGCCCAGAACCGGGACGAAGGACAGCGACAGCGTGCCCTTGCGCAGCAGTTTGCGCAGGGTCGGTACGTCGGGCTCTTCGCCTTCGAGATAGGCTTCCATCGCGTCGTCGTCTTGTTCGACGGCGTTTTCGATCATCTTGCCGCGCCACTCGTTGGCCATGTCCTTGAGACTGTCGCGGACCGGGGCCTTGATCCAGGACGCGCCCAGATCTTCACCCTGCCAGAGCCATTCTTCCATGGTCACGAGGTCAATGAGACCTTCGAGCTCGGACTCCGCACCGATCGGGATACTCACGGGAACGGCGATCGCACCGGTGCGATCCTCGATCATTTCGACGCAGTTGAAGAAATCCGCACCGATCTTGTCCATCTTGTTGACGAACACGATGCGCGGAACCTTGTAGCGGTCGGCCTGGCGCCAGACCGTTTCGGTCTGCGGCTCGACACCGGCATTGGCGTCCAGAACCGCAACGGCCCCGTCAAGAACCGCGAGGGAGCGTTCGACTTCGATGGTGAAATCGACGTGTCCCGGCGTGTCGATGATGTTCATACGGTGCTTGAGGGAGTCGGGCTCAACGCCGTTTTCCGTGCGTTCCCAGAACGTGGTTGTTGCCGCAGACGTGATCGTGATGCCACGCTCCTGCTCCTGCTCCATCCAGTCCATGGTCGCGGCGCCGTCATGCACCTCGCCGATATTGTGCGACTTGCCGGTATAGAACAGGATGCGCTCGGAACAGGTGGTCTTGCCTGCATCGATATGCGCCATGATCCCGAAATTCCGGTATCGCTCGAGAGGATAATCGCGTGCCATTTCTATTGGCTCCTATTACCAGCGGTAGTGGCTGAACGCTTTGTTCGCGTCGGCCATCTTGTGCGTGTCTTCGCGCTTCTTCACAGCGGAGCCGCGTGAATTCACGGCATCCAGAAGCTCAGCGGCAAGACGTTCTTCCATCGTGTTTTCGTTGCGCGCGCGGCTTGCGTTGATGAGCCAGCGCAGCGCCAGCGCTTCGCGGCGCTCGGGGCGCACTTCGACGGGCACCTGGTAGGTGGCGCCGCCAACCCGGCGGGAGCGCACCTCGACCGATGGCTTGATGTTGTCCAACGCCTCGTGGAAAATCTCCACTGGCGCGCGCTTCACCTTGCCTTCGACACGATCGAGCGCGTTGTAGACGATGCCTTCTGCGACCGACTTCTTACCGTCGATCATCAGGTTGTTCATGAATTTGGACAGGACCCGGTCGCCATACTTGGCGTCGGGCAGGATTTCGCGTTTTTCTGCGGCGTGACGACGAGACATCTGTAATTCCTCTTACTTCGGACGCTTCGCGCCATATTTGGAGCGGCGCTGTTTGCGATCCTTGACGCCCTGGGTATCCAGAACACCGCGCAGGATGTGATAGCGCACACCGGGAAGGTCTTTCACACGGCCACCCCGGATCAGGACAACCGAGTGTTCCTGAAGGTTGTGGCTTTCGCCGGGGATGTAGCTGATGACTTCATACCCGTTGGTCAGGCGCACCTTGGCCACTTTCCGCATCGCCGAGTTCGGCTTCTTCGGTGTGGTGGTATAGACACGCGTGCAAACACCGCGTTTCTGAGGGTTGCCCTCGAGGTGCATGGACTTGTTCGTGCGGCGTTTCGGCTGCCGCGGCTTGCGGATCAGCTGTTGGATCGTTGGCATTCCGGTTCTTTCCCCGTGTAGCTCACATATGTGGTGCACGAGGCCCTCCCCGTGCGGGTTTCTCATTCACGTACCGCGCGTCGGCGACACAGTTCACAATCACGCCGCGCCCATCGGGACGACGCAAAAGACCGCATCCGCTCCCCTTTCGGAAGCGATGCGGTGGATTTCCAGAGGATCGGGGCATGCGCCCGGATCTTGACCGCTCCAGTCCTGTAAATCGACAAACGGGCCAGAACCCTGCCGAATTAGGCGCGCGTATATGGGGAGTCGGGTAGGTTGTCAACAGCGCCCCGACGCTTGTGTGACGGGCAGCACCGCTGCACACTCCATATACCGGAAAGCCGTGGGACAGACAGGTGCAATCGTGATGCAGACCATTCTTTTTTGCCGTTTTTCCTATCCTGCCGAGGGCGGGTTCCAGGTCGATCACGAGAGCATAGAGGCACGCCGCGCCTATCTTTACGCACCCGAGAGACTGGAGCGCCGGCTGGCGCTTTTCGAACACCTGTGCCTGCCCGGGCTGATGGCGCAGACCGATCCCGATTTCGATTTGGTTGTGCTGGTCGGAACCTGCCTGCCGGATGACTGTTTCAAGCGGTTGCAGAGACTGCTTCGGCCAGTACCGCAGGCCCGGATCATCGCACGCGATCCGGGCCCGCACCGGCAGGTCTGCCAATCGGTACTGAACGCGGCGCGACGGCATATCAACCAGCCCTGTCTTCAGGTGCGCCACGATGATGACGATGCCTTGGCGGTGGACTTTGTCGCACGGCTGCGCAAGGCCGCTGCGGACTGCGCGCCGCTTCTTCTGGGCAGCAAGCTCGTCGGGTTTGACTGGAACCGGGGCTATACGGTCTGTGCCTCGGACACGAACCCGTTCGAGATCGTCGAAACCGTGACGCCCTATCTTGGTGTCGCGCAGGCGATGGCCGTTCAGGGCGGCGTGCGGCAAAGCCAGATGAATTTCGCCCACAGCCGGATCAACCGCTTCATGCCGACGGTCACCTTCACCGACGCGCCGATGTTCGTTCGCGCGCATCACGGCCACAACGATTCCCGCCAAAAGCCGAATGTCGCGCGCCCGGATTTTCACGCGCCCACGCTGGAGGAAATCGAAACGCTCAGCCGCCGCTTTACGCTTACGGCTGACGCGGTAGAATTGGCCGTCTCGCGCGCCGCTTCAGTCGCGCCTCGCGCAACAGGCTGAACACGCCGGTCGCCACGATGATGCCCGCGCCGATCAGGGTCAGCGGTTCCGGCCATTCGCCAAACACCACCACCCCGAGTATCAGCGCCCAGACCAGCCCGGTGTAACGGAACGGGGCGACGAAACTGACCTCGCCCACCCGCATCACCATGACGCTGAACAGATAGGCCCCGATGACAAAGACTGTCGCCAACATCACCAGGCCCGTCAGGTGCGGCGTCAACGGCACCCAGTCCTGGCTGAACGACCAGCCGACGGCAAAAAGGGTGACAATCACCGAGGAGATGAAGGTCACCGTCAGCGATGGGGCCTGCGCCGAAATGCGCCGCGTGAACATATCCCGGGCCGTCACCGCCAGCACCGCCAAAAGCGCATAGACCGACGCGCCGGTGAACCCGTCGGTGCCCGGACGCACGATCAGCAACATGCCGCAGAACCCGATCGCGATGGCCGACCATCGCCGCCATCCCACCGCCTCGCGGAAAATGATCGCCCCGGCCAGCGTCACGGTCAGCGGCAGCATCTGCAAAAGCGCCGTCACATTGGCCAGTGGCATCTGCAAAAGCGCCGAAAGGAAAAAGAACGCCGCCACCGCATCGCCCAGACCGCGCATGACGATCAGCACCCAGTCCCGCAGTGACAGGCGCAGCCGCAACGCGTTGAAATACCACGCCATGAGCACGAGCGCCGCGGAGGCAAGCACACCACGGATCACCATGAGCTGTGACAGCGGCATCGCGCCGCCCGTTGCCTTGATCGCGGAATCGCCAAAGGTGAACAGCGCCATGGACACGCACATGAACAGCGCGCCCCGCATGTTGTCGGAAAGCTGGATCATGCCAGCGCAATAGCATCCCGCCGGTGCGACAGCCACGCCTAAAGCGACCTGTCACAGGACTTTGGATTTTGGCTCAACCCATTTATCGCAGGCGGATCGGTGCCGTGGCATCACCGCTGCCATATCGACCGGTTGGATCATCGCGATCCGCGTGGCGCTGAGGGTGTCTCGATCCGCAATGGGCGGACTGCGAGAACAGCCCGCCTCATCACGCCACGGGGCCTGATCACTCGGGCGTCACGTGGACCAATTTCCCATCTGCGTAATCGGTGGCCAGGATCAGGCTGCCATCGGCCAATTCCTCGATATCGCGCACGCGGCCATAGTCGGTGAAAAGCCGCTCTTCCGCCTCCACGCGATTTCCGTCCCAGCTCAGCCGCACAACGCCCGGCGCCACCAGTCCGGCAATCAGACTGTCACCCTGCCATTCGGGGAACATCTCGCCATCATAGAAGATCATGTCACCCGGCGCGATGACGGGGTCCCAATAATAGACCGGCCCGACCATGCCTTCGGCCTGCGCCCGGCCGGTTCCGATGGCGCCCCCATCGTAGCGCACGCCATAGGACACAACGGGCCAGCCATAATTCACGCCCGCTTCGGGGATATTGATCTCGTCGCCACCTGCGGGGCCGTGGCCAACCACGTAGAGCTGGTCGCCGCGCATCGCCGCCCCCTGGATATTTCGATGGCCATAGGACCAGATGCTGTCTATCGCACCGTCCTGTCCGACGAACGGGTTGTCCTCGGGGATCGAGCCATCGAGGTTCACCCGAACGACCTTGCCATAGGTCGTGTCCAGGGCCTGCGCTTTTTGGCGTTCCGTGTCGGTGAAATGCTCACCGGTGGTGATGAACGCGTGGCCGTCACCATCAAATACGATCCGGCTCCCATAATGCATCGCGGCCGGAGACGGCGGCGTCTGTTCAAAAATCTCTTCGACCTGCGTCAGCTCTGTCATGTCCTCCGACAGCATGCCGCGTGCGGCGGCTGTCACGGACATGCCATCGCCTTTGCCCTTGGAATAGGCGAAATAGACCCAGCGATCCTCATCGAAATTGGGTCCGATCTTCACGTCAAGCAGACCAGCTTGGGTGCTGCTCCCAGCCGATTGATTGAAAATCTCCGGCAGGCCCTTGATCGGCTCGGAGACCGTGCCGTCAAGCGTGACATGCACAAGGCGACCGGGCCGCTCCGTTACCAAAAGCCCGGAGTCACCCGGAAGCTGTTCAATCGCCCAAGGGTGCTCCAACCCCGTCACGATTTCGGCGAACGCGACATCGACCCCGGTATCGACCAGCTCGGCGCGGGTCTGGTTTTCGAAGGCGGGCTCGAAGTCGGCCTCTTTGTCGCCCCAACTGTGGGTGTCCTGCGCGGCAAGCGGCGCGGATAGCCCCGCCACAAGAGCGGTTGTCGTGGTCATCAAGCGAAACATGGATATCTCCTCTTGCGCTGTTGCAAGACCAACGCGCCATTTGGGGGGATGTTCCTTGGGGCCTGACCCATCGACCAACCGTCGCCACGCCCGTTCGCGACCGACAGCCGGCGCGCAACGCGACAAGCACCATGTCAGAGCGAGACCGGCACGGAAAACAAAAACCCCCGCGACAGGCGCGGGGGTTTTTTTAACCTTCGAGATGGAGAACTCCGCTTATTCGCGGCTTTCCGGCGTGTCGGCGATCACGGTGTCGAATTCGTCACCACCAACCACATCTTCGGTCTCCGGCGCAGCCAGGGCAGCCGCCGCTTCGGCCTCTTCGCGGCGCGCGTCGATCACGATGTTGTCGCGTTCCTGCGCCACGCGGCGCACCTTCTGGGTCGCCCCACCGGTGCCCGCGGGGATCAAGCGGCCCACGATGACGTTTTCCTTCAGGCCAACCAGCTTGTCTTTCTTGCCCTGAACCGATGCCTCGGTCAGAACCCGCGTGGTTTCCTGGAACGACGCCGCCGAAATGAACGAACGGGTTTGCAAGGACGCCTTGGTGATGCCCAGAAGGATCGGTTCGCCCTGGGCTTCGCGGCCCCCTTTGCTGACGGACTTTTCGTTCGCCGCATCGAATTCGGCCTTGTCGACATGCTCTCCCTTGAGCAGCGTGGTGTCCCCGGAGTCGAGGATTTCCCACTTCTGCAACATCTGGCGCACGATCACTTCGACATGCTTGTCGTTGATCTTCACACCCTGCAGGCGATACACGTCCTGAACCTCGTCGATCATGTAGTTGGCCAGCGCTTCGACACCCAGGATGGACAGGATGTCATGCGGCGCCGGGTTGCCATCCATGATGTATTCACCCTTCTGGATGAAGTCGCCTTCGGCCACCGGAATATGCTTGCCCTTGGGCACCATGTATTCCACCGGCTCGGCACCCTCTTCCGCCGGGTTGATCGAGATGCGACGCTTGTTCTTGTAGTCCTTGCCGAAGTGAACATGCCCGTCGATTTCCGCGATGATGGCGTGGTCCTTGGGGCGACGTGCCTCAAAGAGTTCGGCCACACGCGGCAGACCACCGGTAATGTCCTTCGTCTTGGCGCCTTCGCGCGGAATACGCGCCACGACGTCACCGGCCTTGACCTCTTGCCCGTCCTCGGCCGACAGGATCGCGTCCACCGACATCGGATAGGTGATCGGGTTGCCCGCGTCGTTGCGCAGCGGCTCGCCGTCCTCGCCCACCAGGATGATTTCCGG
Organism: Marivita sp.; assembly: GCA_041685125.1. GTDB lineage: Bacteria > Pseudomonadota > Alphaproteobacteria > Rhodobacterales > Rhodobacteraceae > Marivita. The sequence goes on from JAWLGI010000045.1 coordinate 7,913, forward strand.
CTTGAGCTCGTTGCCCTTCGGCGCGGCCCGCCAATCGACCACAATCTTCTGGGTCATGCCGGTGGCGTCGTCTGTCTCGTCCCGCACGGCAACCCCGTTGACGAGATCCACATGCTTGGCCATGCCGTCTTTCTCGGCAATGATCGGCAGCGTGTAGGGATCCCATTCAAAGAGCTTGTCGCCACGTTCGACGGTCTGGCCCTCTGTCACGTAGAGCTTCGTGCCATAGCCGAGCTTGTGGCTCGCCCGTTCGATGCCGTGCTCGTCGACGATCCGCAGCTTCATGTTGCGGCCCATGACAAGCGTTTCATCCGACGAGTTCTCGAGCGTCGAGGTGTTGTCAAAGGTGACGATGCCACCCTGGCTCGCTTCCTGGAAGGACTGCTGACCACCTTGGGCAACACCGCCGATGTGGAAGGTCCGCATCGTCAGCTGCGTGCCCGGCTCCCCGATCGACTGCGCCGCGATGATCCCCACGGCCTCGCCGGTGTTGACCATCGTGCCGCGTGCCAGGTCGCGCCCGTAACACATCGCGCAGACACCTTCTTCCGCCTCGCAGGTCAAAGGCGACCGGATCCGCATGGAGGCGATGCCGATTTCCTCGATCAGATCGGCCATACGCTCATCGATCAACTGACCGGCCCGCAGGACAACCTCGTCGGTGCCCGGTTTCACGACATCATCGGCCGTCACGCGGCCCAGGATCCGTTCGGCCAGCGACGCCACGACTTCACCGTCATTGACCGCCGCTTCCGAGGTGATCGCCCGATCGGTGCCGCAATCGTGCTGACGCACGATGCAGTCCTGTGCCACATCCACCAGACGCCGGGTCAGGTAGCCAGAGTTGGCCGTTTTCAACGCGGTGTCCGACAGACCCTTGCGGGCCCCGTGAGTCGAGTTGAAGTATTCAAGAACGGTCAGACCTTCCTTGAAGTTCGAGATGATCGGCGTTTCGATGATGTCGCCGTTCGGCTTGGCCATCAGGCCGCGCATGCCGCCCAGCTGTTTCATCTGCGTGACCGAGCCACGCGCCCCGGAGTGCGCCATCATGTAGACCGAGTTCGGCTCCATCGTGGTGCCGTGCTCGTCCACCTGATCGGCGGAAATGGTCGACATCATGGCATCGGTGACCTTGTCGTTACACTTCGACCAGGCATCGACAACCTTGTTGTACTTCTCGCCCTGGGTGATCAGGCCGTCCATGTATTGCTGTTCGAAATCCTTGACCTGCTCGCGGGTGTTTTCCACGATCGGCCACTTGGTCTCGGGGATCACCATGTCGTCCTTGCCGAAAGAGATGCCCGCCTTGAAGGCTTCCTTGAAGCCCATCGTCATGATCTGATCACAGAAAATGACGGACTCTTTCTGACCGCAATAACGATACACCGTGTCGATCACCTTCTGCACGTCCTTCTTGCGCAGAAGCGTGTTCACAAGCTCGAACGGGGCCTTCGCATTCAGCGGCAACAATGCCCCCAACCGCACGCGGCCCGGGGTGGTCTCGTATCGCTTGACGATCTCGTTGCCCTCGTTGTCGATCTGCTTGACGCGGCATTCGATCTTGGTGTGCAGATGCACCTCACCGGCATTCAACGCATGTTCGACCTCTTCGATCGAGCCGAAGATCATGCCCTCACCCTTCATGCCATCGCGCGCGATCGACACGTAGTACAGGCCAAGGATCATGTCCTGCGACGGAACGATGATCGGTGCGCCGTTTGCAGGCGACAGAACGTTGTTCGTCGACATCATCAGCACGCGGGCTTCCAGCTGCGCCTCGAGGCTCAGTGGCACGTGAACCGCCATCTGGTCGCCGTCAAAGTCCGCGTTGAAGGCCGAACAGACCAGCGGGTGCAGCTGGATTGCCTTGCCTTCGATCAGGACCGGCTCGAACGCCTGGATACCCAGACGGTGCAGCGTCGGCGCACGGTTCAGCAAAACGGGATGTTCGCGGATCACCTCGTCGAGGATGTCCCAAACCTCGGGACGTTCCTTTTCGACCAGTTTCTTGGCCTGCTTGACGGTGCTCGAAAGCCCCTTGGCTTCAAGCCGGGAGTAGATGAACGGCTTGAACAGTTCGAGCGCCATCTTCTTGGGCAACCCGCATTGGTGCAACTTGAGTTCCGGTCCGGTCACGATGACGGACCGGCCCGAGAAGTCGACGCGCTTGCCCAGAAGGTTCTGGCGGAAGCGCCCCTGCTTGCCCTTGAGCATGTCCGACAGCGATTTCAGCGGACGCTTGTTGGCACCGGTGATGACGCGACCACGACGACCGTTGTCGAACAGCGCGTCAACGGATTCCTGCAACATCCGCTTTTCGTTGCGCACGATGATATCCGGCGCGCGCAGTTCGATCAGACGTTTCAGTCGATTGTTCCGGTTGATCACACGACGATAAAGATCGTTGAGGTCGGACGTCGCGAACCGGCCGCCATCCAGCGGCACCAGCGGGCGCAGTTCCGGCGGGATCACCGGGATCACGGTCATGATCATCCATTCCGGGCGGTTCCCGGATTCAAGGAAGCTCTCGACAACCTTGAGCCGCTTGATGATCTTCTTCGGCTTCAACTCGCCGGTGGCTTCCTTGAGATCCGCCCGCAGCTGATCAGCCTCGGCTTCGAGATCGATATTGGCCAGCATCTCGCGGATCGCTTCGGCACCGATATTGGCGGTGAACGCATCCATGCCATACGCATCCTGCGCATCCATGAACTCTTCTTCGGTCATCAACTGACCGTAGGTGAGGTCCGTCAGGCCCGGCTCGATCACCACGTAGTTTTCGAAATAGAGGACCCGCTCCAGATCGCGCAGCGTCATGTCCAGCATCAGGCCGATGCGGCTGGGCAACGACTTGAGGAACCAGATATGGGCGCAAGGCGCCGCCAGTTCGATATGACCCATCCGCTCGCGGCGGACCTTTTGCAGGGTGACTTCCACACCGCATTTCTCGCAGACAACGCCGCGATACTTCATGCGCTTGTATTTGCCGCACAGGCATTCGTAATCCTTGATCGGGCCAAAGATACGCGCGCAGAACAGGCCGTCACGCTCCGGCTTGAACGTGCGGTAGTTGATGGTTTCGGGCTTCTTGATCTCACCGAAGGACCACGACAGGATACGCTCGGGCGATGCAAGCGAGACCTTGATCTCGTCAAACACCTTTTGCGGCGCGACGGGGTTGAACGGGTTGTTCGTCAGTTCCTGGTTCATTTTCAAATCCTTGAAAGGGGAGCGGGAAGAAAGGGGAGCGATGCGTGGCACGCACGCACCCTACGCCGGTGGGTAGGGTGCGTGATTTCACCCATCGTTACTCGTCCTCCTCCGCATCCAGGAGTTCCATATTCAGGCCGAGGCCGCGGACTTCCTTCACGAGAACATTAAAGCTCTCGGGAACACCCGCTTCGAAATTATCCTCGCCCTTGACGATGCTTTCATAGACCTTGGTCCGGCCCGCGACGTCGTCCGACTTGACGGTGAGCATCTCCTGCAGGGTGTAGGCGGCCCCATAGGCTTCCAGGGCCCAGACCTCCATTTCCCCGAAGCGCTGACCACCGAACTGCGCCTTGCCGCCCAGCGGCTGCTGGGTCACGAGGCTGTACGGCCCGGTCGAGCGCGCGTGGATCTTGTCGTCAACAAGGTGGTGCAGCTTGAGCAGATACTTCACACCCACGGTCACGGGACGCGAGAACTGCTCGCCCGAACGACCGTCGAACAGGATCGACTGACCAGACGTGTCAAACCCGGCCCGGACCAGCGAGTCGTTGACATCCGCTTCCTTGGCACCGTCGAAAACCGGCGTCGCGATCGGCACACCCTGCGTCACATTCGACGCGGCGGTGAGCAGGTCACGCTCGTCCATGCCGGCGATGCCTTCTTCGTAGACATCGTCACCATAGGCGATTCGCAACGCCTCGCGCACCGGGGTCAGGTCGCCGGAGCGGCGATAATCCTGCAACGCCTCGTCGATCTTGATCCCCAGGCCGCGCGCGGCCCAGCCCATATGGGTTTCCAGAATCTGACCGACATTCATGCGCGACGGCACGCCAAGCGGGTTGAGGCAGAAATCAACCGGCGTCCCATCCGAGAGGAACGGCATGTCCTCCATCGGGACCACCTTGGAAATCACGCCCTTGTTGCCGTGACGTCCGGCCATCTTGTCGCCCGGTTGCAGCTTGCGCTTCACCGCGACGAAGACCTTGACCATCTTCATCACGCCCGGGGGCAGATCGTCGCCGCGACGGACCTTTTCGACCTTGTCTTCGAACCGCGCATCGAGGGCACGTTTCTGCGCCTCGTATTGCTCGTTCAGGGCTTCGACGATCTTCGCATCGTCCTCGTCCTCAAGGGCAAGCTGCCACCACTGACCGCGGGTCAGTTGATCATCAAGCAACTCCTCGGTGATCTGGCTGTTCGCCTTCACACCCTTGGGGCCTTTGACGGCGGTCTTGCCAAGGATCATCTCGCGCAGACGGGCATAGATGTTGCGATCGAGGATGGCGAGCTCGTCGTCCCGGTCACGGGCCAGACGCTCAACCTCTTCCCGCTCGATCTGCAAGGCACGTTCGTCCTTTTCGACACCGTGGCGGTTGAAGACGCGAACCTCCACGACCGTGCCGAAATCACCCGGCTTCACCCGCAGCGAGGTGTCGCGCACATCCGACGCCTTTTCACCAAAGATGGCGCGGAGGAGTTTTTCCTCCGGCGTCATCGGGCTTTCGCCTTTCGGTGTGATCTTGCCAACCAGGATATCGCCCGGCTCCACATCGGCGCCGATATAGACGACGCCCGCCTCGTCGAGGTTGCGAAGCGCTTCCTCGCCGACATTGGGGATGTCGCGCGTGATCTCTTCCGGCCCGAGCTTGGTGTCACGGGCGGCGACTTCGAATTCCTCGATATGGATCGAGGTGAACACGTCATCGCGCGCGATCCGCTCGGAGATCAGGATCGAGTCTTCGTAGTTGTAGCCGTTCCACGGCATGAACGCGACGACCACGTTCTTGCCCAGGGCCAATTCGCCCAAATCGGTCGATGGACCATCGGCGATGACCTCGCCCTTGCCCACCGTGTCGCCCACATTCACCAGCGGACGCTGGTTGATACAGGTGTTCTGGTTCGACCGCTGGAACTTGCGCAGACGATAGATGTCCACGCCCGCATCCCCGAGCTCAAGGTCTTCGGTGGCCCGCACGACGATACGTGTCGCATCGACCTGGTCGATGACACCGGCCCGCCGCGCCATGATCGACGCGCCCGAGTCCCGTGCCACGACGCCCTCGATCCCCGTGCCGACCAGCGGCGCTTCGGAGCGCAGCGTCGGCACCGCCTGGCGCTGCATGTTCGAGCCCATCAGGGCGCGGTTCGCGTCGTCGTTTTCCAGGAACGGAATAAGCGAGGCGGCAACAGACACCAGCTGCTTGGGCGACACGTCGATCAGATCGACGGTCTCGTTCGGCGCCAGCGTGTATTCACCCGACTGCCGGGTGTTCACGAACTCGTTCACGAACTGGCCGTTTTCGTCCAGCGTCGCATTGGCCTGCGCCACGGTGTGCCGCTGCTCCTCGGTTGCGGACATGTACTGCACATCGTCCGACACCCGGCCATTTTCGACCCGGCGATACGGCGTTTCGATAAAGCCGTACTTGTTGACGCGGGCAAAGGTGGCGAGGCTGTTGATCAGACCGATGTTCGGGCCTTCCGGCGTTTCGATCGGGCACATGCGGCCGTAATGGGTCGCGTGCACGTCGCGCACCTCGAAGCCGGCCCGCTCGCGGGTCAGACCGCCCGGCCCAAGCGCCGACAGACGCCGCTTGTGCGTGACTTCCGACAGCGGGTTGGTCTGGTCCATGAACTGCGACAGCTGCGAGGAACCGAAGAATTCGCGCACTGCGGCGGCGGCAGGTTTGGCGTTGATCAGGTCCTGCGGCATCACCGTGTCGATCTCGACCGACGACATGCGCTCCTTGATCGCGCGCTCCATGCGCAGCAGACCGACGCGGTACTGGTTCTCCATCAATTCGCCGACCGACCGCACCCGGCGGTTGCCAAGGTGGTCGATATCGTCGATATCGCCACGCCCGTCGCGCAGTTCCACCAGCGCCTTGACGCAGGCCACGATGTCCTCGCGGTCCAGCGTGCGTTGGGTATCCGGCTTGTCGAGCGCCAGGCGCATGTTCATCTTCACCCGGCCCACGGCCGACAGGTCATAGCGTTCGCTGTCGAAGAACAGCGTGTCGAACAGGGCAGACGCCGCTTCGACGGTGGGCGGCTCCCCCGGACGCATGACGCGATAGATGTCCATGAGCGCGGTTTCGCGGTTCATGTTCTTGTCATTCGCCATGGTGTTGCGCATGTACGGACCGACGGTGATGTTGTCGATGTCGAGCACCGGGATCTCGGTCACACCGGCATCGATCAGATCTTTCAGGCTGCCACCGGTCACGGCGCCATCCTTGTCGACAGTCCATGTCAGCTCGTCCCCGGCTTCGACATAGATCGCGCCGGTTTCCTCGTTGATGATGTCCTTGGCGACGAACTTGCCGACGATCTGCTCGAACGGGAGCAGCAGATCGGTGATCTTGCCCTCGTCGATGATCTTCTTGACCGCGCGCGGCGTGATCTTCTTGCCCGCCTCGGCAAACACTTCACCCGTGGCGGCATCGACCAGGTCATAGGTCGGACGCGTGCCGCGGACCCGCTCCGGGAAGAAATTGGTCTCCCAGCCTTCGCCCTTGCGCAACGTGTAGGTCACGGTGTCGTAATACGCGTTCATGATGTCTTCCTGGTCGAGACCCAGGGAGTACAGAAGCGTCGTCACCGGCAGCTTGCGGCGGCGGTCGATGCGCGCGAACACGAGATCCTTGGCGTCGAACTCGAAATCCAGCCACGACCCGCGATAGGGAATGATCCGGCAGGCAAACAGCAACTTGCCCGAGCTGTGCGTCTTGCCCTTGTCGTGGTCGAAGAAAACACCGGGGCTGCGGTGCATCTGCGACACGATCACCCGCTCGGTGCCATTCACCACGAATGTGCCGTTCGGTGTCATCAGGGGCATATCGCCCATGAAGACATCCTGTTCCTTGATATCCTTGACCGATTTCGCCCCGGTATCCTCATCGGCATCGAACACGATCAGACGCAGCTTCACCTTCAGCGGCGCGCTGTAGGTCATATCCCGCTGTTGACATTCATCAACGTCGTATTTCGGCTTTTCCAGCTCGTAGCCGACAAACTCCAGCACGCTGGTTTCGTTGAAATCCTTGATCGGAAAGACCGATTGGAACACACCCTTGATGCCTTCACCGTCAATCGGCTCGGGCTGGTCGCCGGATTTCAGGAAGAGGTCGTAAGAGGATTTCTGAACCTCGATGAGGTTCGGCATCTCCAGAACCTCGCGAATTTTACCGTAGTATTTACGAAGACGTTTCTGGCCAAGATAGCTTTGCGCCATGGTCGATATCACCTTTTCATTCTCAGCTGAGCTTTCCGCCGTCGGGCCTCGGCGGTCTGCCCAATAGAGACGGCTTGAACCCGATCAATTCCCGGCCCGCATACCCACTGCGAACCTCCCGATCCTTTGGTCCTGCCTAAGAAAAGCCCGTGACGACAAGGGCCTTTCTAAGACGGGATTGGCTGGGACCGGTTTTCACCGCTCCCAGCCACTGCTTCACCGATGCGCACACTCACGCATCCGTCGATTACTTGAGCTCGATCTCTGCGCCAGCTGCTTCCAGCTTGGTCTTGATCTCTTCGGCTTCGTCCTTGGAAACCTGCTCTTTGACAGCCTTGCCGCCTGCTTCGACCAGTTCCTTGGCTTCTTTGAGGCCAAGACCGGTGATGCCGCGGACTTCCTTGATCACGTTGATCTTGGACGCGCCGGCCGCCTTCAGGATGACGTCGAATTCGGTCTGCTCTTCTTCAGCTTCGCCACCACCGCCGTCAGCGGGGCCGGCCATCATCACGGCGCCACCGGCTGCCGGCTCGATGCCGTATTCGTCTTTCAGGATGGTTTTCAGTTCTTGTGCTTCGAGAAGCGTCAGACCGACGATCTCTTCTGCCAGTTTTTTCAGATCAGCCATTGTGACTTTCCTATCTAAATGTGTTCCAACGTCAGGGTTTGCAACCCTACGACGGTGCTACCAGGTGCCTTAGGCGGCCTTCTCTTCGATGGTCGAAAGGATGGACGCGATATTCGATGCAGGTGCGCCAACCGCTCCGGCGATATTCGAGGCCGGTGCGCCCAGCATGCCGGCGATCGTCGCGATAAGCTCATCGCGCGACGGCATTTTGGACACGGCTTCAACGCCAGCCCGGTCAAGTGCGCTCTCACCCATTGCGCCACCAAGGATCTCGAACTTCTTGTTCTCCTTGGCAAAGTCCTCGGCCACCTTGGCGGCAGCCACGGGGTCTTCGGAATAGGTGAGAACCGTCATGCCTGTCAGGTAACCCGCAATGCTTTCGCAGGGCTTCCCATCGAGGGCAATCTTGGCCAGACGGTTTTTGGCGACACGTACGGAACTCTCGGCGGCGCGTGCGCGCCCCCGCAGATCCTGCATCTCGGCAACTGTGAGACCTTCGTAGTGGGCTACCACAACGACGCCAGAGCTTTCGAAGATCTGGCCGAGTTCGTCGACCACTTTCTCTTTTTGGGCTCTATCCACAGGTGTACTCCAGTTTGGGAGGCGGACCTCCCGGCTCGGTAAAACCGGATCGCTCCGGCGGTTTTGGTCCGCTTGGCGTGCGGTCCCAAACCCGCCCAGCGCTCAACGGATGAGCCTTGGCATGTCGGTCTGTTCCCGCCTCGGGCAGGAATTATTGCGACACATGCCACAACCCGCCGTCTCGGACGTAATACAAAAAACCGCGAGACGAATCACGCGGCAGTCTGCAAGAGTCGGGGTAATACGAGTGGACCGGTTTGCCAAGCCCTCAAGCCTGCAAATCCGCGCAATTCCGCTCATGGCATTCTATAACACGGGTCGGCCTCAAGGCAAAATCCTTCTTTCTTTGCAGAAGGAGACCCGTTGCTTTGAAGCATCGGCCCGTTCCCCAACGCCGGGCCCTGTGCCGTCAGATGTCGAATATGTCGCCAATATTGGAAAAGGTTGCCGTGATGATCAGTGTCCCACAAATCAAAAGGACCAACCAAAGGGCGTATGGCATCACGACGGCCCCAAGCCCAAGCAAGCCGAAATTCGCACGCGGGGATTGGGCAACAAGTGACATGGATCGCCTCCGGTTTCTGATCCTGCATTGATCGCTACTCCGGGCGTCCGGCGGTAATACGGTCGGTCCGGCCAAGAGCCAGCAACGAAAAACGGCGCCCCGAAGGACGCCGCATTTCAAATCGCGGGTCGGGAAGGCCTCAGTGGCCTGCGGCATCGTCCACCGACACGGTCACACCCGGACCCATGGTCGAAGACAGCGCGATCTTCTTCATATAGGTGCCTTTGGCGCCGGACGGCTTGGCCTTGGCCACGGCATCCACGAACGCCTTGATGTTTTCCACCAATTTGTCCTTGTCGAAGGACGCCTTGCCAATACCGGCATGCACGACGCCGCCTTTTTCGGCCTTGAACTGGACCTGTCCGCCCTTGGCCGCCTCAACGGCTTCCTTGACGTCCATGGTCACCGTGCCGACCTTCGGGTTCGGCATCAGGTTGCGCGGGCCAAGTACCTTGCCCAGACGCCCGACGATCGGCATCATGTCCGGTGTGGCGATGCAGCGATCAAACTCGATGGTCCCGCCCTGAACGGTTTCCATCAGGTCTTCTGCACCGACAATGTCGGCCCCCGCCGCTTGCGCCTCTTCGGCCTTCGGCCCACGTGCGAAGACCGCAACGCGCACGGTCTTGCCGGTGCCGTTCGGCAGGCCAACCACACCGCGCACCATCTGGTCCGCGTGCCGTGTGTCGACACCAAGGTTCATCGCGATCTCGAGCGTTTCGTCGAATTTCGCGTTCGCGGTGCCCTTGATCAGCGCGACGGCGTCTTCAACTGTCATTTCTTCCTTGCCAACAACGGCTTCGCGAATGGCGCGGGTGCGTTTTCCAAGCTTTGCCATCTTACTTCACCTCGATGCCCATGGACTTTGCAGAGCCCACGATGATTTTCATTGCGTCTTCAATGGTATTCGCATTGAGGTCCTGCATCTTCGCTTCGGCGATTTCACGCACCTGCTTTGCAGAGACGGTGGCGATGGTCTCGCGGCCCGGCGCTTCGGCCCCGCGCGGACGGTTCCGCTTGCCGACCGGCTTCATGCCGGCGGCTTTCTTCAGGTAATACGATGCCGGCGGCGTCTTGATGTTCATGGTGAAGGATTTGTCTTGGTAATAGACAATCTCGGTCGGGCACGGCGCGCCCTGCTCCATCTCCTGCGTCTTGGCGTTGAACGCCTTGCAGAATTCCATGATGTTGATGCCGCGCTGACCCAGCGCGGGGCCCACGGGCGGGCTCGGGTTGGCTTGACCTGCAGGGATCTGCAGCTTCATCTTGCCAGCAAGTTTCTTGGCCATCTGGCCTCTCCTTTTCCAACGGCCGCAACACGCGTGTCACGGCCAACTCTGTTGTGTGGTCTGGGTCGCGACACGCGTGCCGCTCACCTCCCACATGAAACGCCGCGTTTTCGGCAGCGTGCGGCGCCTAAACCCTGCAATCGGATTTGGCAAGCGCCGCAAGGTGCGTGACATCACGCACCGGCACCGGTCACGATTGCTTCGTGACCTGCGTGTATTCCAGCTCGACCGGGGTTTCCCGGCCGAAAATCACCACCGACACCTTGAGGCGCTGGTTGTCGTCGTCCACCTCTTCGATCATGCCATCGAAATCCTCGAACGGGCCTTCGTTGACCTTGACCTTCTCGCCCACCTCGAAATGAATGAGCGTGCGCGGGGAGTCTTCGCCCTCGGCGACACGACCCAGGATCGCCTGCACCTCGGCGTCGCGCATCGGCATCGGGCGGCCCTGCGGCCCCAGGAACCCGGTCACGCGGTTGATCGAGTTGATCAGGTGATACCCCTGGTCCGACATTTCCATCCGAACGAGAACGTAACCGGGCATGAAGCGCCGTTCCGCCGTCACCTTCTTGCCGCGGCGAATTTCGATCACTTCCTCGGTCGGAACCATCACTTCCTCGATCTGGTCCTGCAGGCCCTGCTCTTCCACAGCCTGAAGGATCTGCTCCGCGATCTTCTTTTCGAAATTCGAAAGAACGCTGACCGAGTACCACCGCTTCGCCATCTGGTCACAAACCTCTTTGTTCGCGCGGCTTGGGATGCCGTCTGATTTCTGTCGCAAGCCCCGAAAACCGCCCGCGCGGAATAAAAAAGCGGCGTGCAACTCGAATCGATGCACGCCTCATTCCGATCTCGCTGCTGACGTACCGCCTTGCCCCGCCCTTTTCAAGAGCCGACGGGCCCTAGCCGAAAATGGTCAGCAGCCCCTGAAGTCCGCTGCGGATCAGAAGATCGACCAGCGCAAAGAAAACCGCGGTCAGCGCCGCCATGATGAACACCATCACGGTGGTCAAGAGCACCTCGCGCCGCGTGGGCCAGACGATCTTTGATACCTCAGCCCGGGCTTGCTGAATGAATTGAAGTGGATTGGTCGTTGCCATGCGCATACCCTTTGCCCGCGTGATGCCCAGTCACATAACGATCAACACAGCGAAGATCAAGCTGGAGACGTTGTCCGCACGATCCCGGCCTGCCCTCGCGGACCCGCCAGCACGCAAGCACGTCGAATAGTACAGAACACGCGCAAACACGCCTCACAACAAAAAGTTCCAAAGCACGCGCTCACAATCATGTGTTTGAATTCCAGTGTTTTTCCGGGAACGCTTCCCGGCCACCGCCCGTTGTCCCGTCAGAACCGGCGGCGCAACACGCCTTCGGTACTGGACGACGAAAGATCAGATCCGACCGAAAGGAGATCACAATGAAACGCATGATGATTGCAACCGCACTCGCGACCACTCTGGCCACGGCCGGCTTTGCCCTGACCGAGCAGCAGAGGGAACAAGTGACGAGCTTCAACAGCGGGATCGACACTTCGACATATACCGAGCGCGATTTCACCATCGCCTATGGAATCGTGACGTCCGGCATGTCGAACGGTGAAAAGACCGCGAAATTGCGGGCTCTGGCACTCGATGACAACGGGGCAAGCGGGTCGGCCATGATCAGTGAAACCGTGATGAGCCGCCTTGAAGACTACGCGCCGGATGCAGATTACACTGACATCACGCAAGGCCAGGCCGAAGCAGCTCTCGCGGTGACCTATTCCGGCGATAGCCGCTCCGTCATCACGGATCGCGTCGCACAGATCCTCGAAGGTGAGGAAATGGACGCCGACATGATGGCAATGGTCACCGAAGGTCAGATGAACCTAATTCGCAGCTATGCGCCCCAGGCTGATCTTTCCAACCTGACCGAAGACGAACTGGAACTCGCGCTGAGCTATGCCTATAGCGGCATGTCGAACGGCGAGAAAACCCAGCAGATTCAGGAACTGGTCAGCTCGTAGCGCAACCGGGACGGATATACGAGAAATCATGCAACGGGTCGCCTTCGGGCGGCCCTTTATCGTGCGCGCGCATCCCGGTCCATAGGCACCTTGCGGTTATCGGATCGCGCTTGCTGTCATGGCAGGGGCACCAGGGCTCGAACCCGGGACCTACGGTTTTGGAGACCGTCGCTCTACCAACTGAGCTATACCCCTAGGACCGAGGAAACGCGTATTCCAAGCCTTTGGCGAAATCAAGGGCCAGATCGCGCTTCG
>JAWLGI010000098.1:0-5017 GCA_041685125.1 Marivita sp.
AGATGCCCTGCCGGACTGGGCCAGATGGCGGGATCTGATCTACGCGTTCACCGCCGAACCGGCGGTGGTCGTTCTGTCGACAGAGGTGCTGGGCGATACTCCCCTCCCCGCGACGCGGCAGGACCTGATCAATTTGTTGCGCACCCACCCCGACCGCTTCGTGAACGCCGTCGGCACCTATGATGTGCGCGAGAGCGGGCTGGGCTATCTCTTTGCCACGCAGGAAGCGCGCTCCACCGACGCCTATTGGCGCTTGAGCGAGGTCATGGGCCGGCTGGTGCCGCGGTTCTTCTGCTGCTCCAGCCAGATGGTCGAGGGGGTCATCGCCGGGGACCTTGCCCTCGCCTATAATGTGCTTGGCAGCTATGCCAGCGAACGGCTGGCCCGGGAAACCGATGATACGATCCGGATCGTGCGGATGGAGGATTTCGCCAATGTCGTGCTGCGCACCGCCATCATTCCGGCCAATGCCCGAAACACCGACGAAGCGGGTGCCATGATGGACTGGCTTCTCGAGCTTGGGCTGCGCGACAACGCGGATGCCTGGCCCCTGCCCCCGCTCAACAAGAGCTCTGCGGCCGCAGCCACGGGCTTTGGTCCCATCCGGCTCGGCCCTGCGCTTATGATCTATCTCGATCCGTTGAACCGCCGCGCGTTCCTCGAAGAATGGGAAAATGCTCTGGAGCAGTGAGGAATGGACCCGGACACAGCGCCTTGGCACGGTCAGTTGCGACCGCCCGACAGGCAAACCGGGGGCGAGCCATACATGCGTTGACCGGGGTCTGTCGCAATCACTGACAGTCAGGCGCGCCGTGTCCGGGGGTCTGAACGCTGGTCCTTGTGAAACAAACGCGGTTTTGCCCTCAGGCTGCGCTCGTCATGTCTTTGGCCACCTTTGCCCCCACGATCTTCTGATCGAACAGCCGTGCGATTTCGGTATCGTCCAATCCAGTCACCTCGCTGAGGATTTCTTCGGTATTTTCCCCAAGCAGCGGCGCGGGGGTTGGCGGGTCCCGGACAAAACCTGAATACTCTGCCGCATGACCCGGAACGGGAAACCGGCCGATACCTGGTTGCATCACATCGCTGAAAACGGGGTTTTCCGGGCTCAGGTCCGGATCGTTCCGGACGGCCTCTTTCACGGTCCGAAACATCGACCATGTGAGCTTTGCCTCGTCGAAAAGACGCGACACGACATCGGCCGGACGGGCGGCGAACCAGGGTTTCAAGATCTCCGTGATATCCGCGCGGTAGTGCCAACGGTTCCCTTCGTCCGACAAATCCACCCGCTTGCGACGCGCAAGGCTTGCCAACTCGGTTTCGGTGCCCGTCACTTTCACCAAACCGGACCATTGCCGGTTTGTCAGGCCGATGACCATGATGCGCTGCCCATCCGCGCACAGGAAGTCCTGTCCATAGGCGCCATAAAGGGCATTGCCGGATTTCCCGCGCTGTTCCTCGTTCAACACCGCGTCGCCGATCATTCCCAGGTGGCCAAGCGTGGCGGCCGCGATGTCCTTCAAGGTGAGTGTGACATCCTGCCCCGTGCCTGTGCGCAGGCGGTGACGTTCGGCGGCCAGCAGGGATGACACGCACATATGTCCGGCCACGAGATCCCACGCGGGAAGCGCATTGGCAACCGGTGCGTCATGTCCCTCTGGTCCGGTGATGTCCGGTACGCCAAGCGCCGGATTGACCGTATAATCGACCTGGGGCCGACCATGCCTGTCGCCCAGCAGCGTGACCATGATCAGATCGCGGCGATGCTTGCTCAGCGTTTCGTAATCCATCCAGCCACGCACGCGCAGGTTGGTCAGGAAAACGCCCGCGTCATCCCCGGGTGCCGTTATGGTGCGGGTAATCAGCTCGCGACCCTCGGGGTGGCTCATGTCAACCGCAATCGACCGCTTGCCCTTGTTCAGGCCAGCCCAGAACAGGCTGCGGCCCGACGGCGCAAGCGGCCAGCGCCCGGCATCGAGACCGCCCTCAAGCCGGTCAAACCGGATGACATCGGCACCCATCTGGGCCAGCGTCATCCCGGCAAGCGGCACAGCCACGAAGGCCGAGCCTTCCACGACACGCAGACCATTCAGTATTCCGGTCATCTAGCTCTCCCATTCGGCTCTTGTTTTCATTCCGATATGCCCACCGCTGGCCACGGTGCACATGTCCAGACCGCCGTCGCTGCAAAGCTTGGCACGCAGCTTCATGTCGCTGTCGTGAAACATTGGATGCACGCCGCGAAAGCTGAAGCGGTCGGGTGTGCGTCCTTTCCACTCCGTGGCCTCGGCCATCAACAGATTGGCTTGCAGGGGGCCGTGCACGACAAGCCCCGGATAGTGTTCGACTTGCTGGGCATATGGCAGATCAAAATGAATCCTGTGGGCGTTGAACGTGATCGCAGAATAGCGAAACAGCAGCACTTCACAGACCGGTTGATGCACATCGATCACCAGGTTTTCGGTCGGACCCGGTGTCTTCGGGGGCGGCGTGAATTCCGGCGCGATGGGCAGGTAGACGATGGTTTGCGTCTCCTTGATTACCAGTCCGGCGCGGCCGCGCACTTCATGTGCCACTTTGACAAAGACCATTCCGCCGGTCGATCCGCGCTTTTCGTCGACTGCCGTGATGACGGATGTCTTCTCGATCTCTTCCCCGACGTGAAGCTCCTCCAGGAACTCCAGGCTGCCACTGGCCCACATCCGTCGCTCGAAGGGCACAGGAGGCAGGAAGCCACCAAGTTTCGGGTGCCCATCCGGTGCAAGGCCCTCCATCCCAACCGTCGGGGGAAAGGCGTACCAGTGCCACAGCGCCGGAAGCGGGTCGCCGTTTTCGGGGCACGCGAGATGCGGGCGAGCCAAGGTCGCATGGATCGTGGCCGCGACCGTGGGTGGCACACATCCGGTCGTCACCTCTTTCCGGCCGATCCAGTCCGCAAGCACCGGAGTCCGGTTCGTCTCGTGGGGCGCGCGCGTGGGTCCGTCCTTCATGGCTGTCACGCGGCGCTTCGCTCTGACGAGACAAGCCGCGCGACCGTCTCACTCATGGCAGAGGGGTTCGGCGCAACCTCGATCCCGCAGGCGCTCGGAGGGGCGACTTTATCCTGCGCGCTTTCGCCAAAGGCGGAGATGATCGCCCCTGCATGGCCCATTTGACGACCCTTGGGCGCTGCAATGCCGGCAATATATGCCGCGACGGGTTTTGTCATGTGATCGCGCATATGGGCGGCGGACTCGGCCTCCCGCGGGCCACCGATCTCGCCGATCATGATCACGTCATCCGTATCGGCATCTTCCTCGAAGAGTGGGAGGATATCCTTGAACGCGGAGCCATTGACCGGGTCGCCGCCAATCCCGATGGAGGACGAGACACCGATCCCCAAAGCCTGCATCCGGGATGCGGCTTTGATGCGCAAAACCGATTTCATGTCATCGAAAAGACCCAATGTGAGGTCTCCGAAATCGGCCGCCCGCATGTCCTGCATAGGGACATTCATCGCCCCGCGAACATCGTCGGGAACATTTGTGGGACCGGGAATGTAAAGATGGGTCAGACCAGTGCGCATAGCGATTCCTCCATTTCGAGGACCGGCTTACTGCGATGGATTGCAATGCTGCAAATGCACTCGGGTTCTGCTGTGAGTGCACAAATTCACAACCGACAATATTGTGAACTTGTGAACCAAGTGTTACCGTGACGCATGAAGACCTTTATCGGCCCCCGCCTGCGCCGCCTCCGGAAAGAGACCAAGCAGACCCAGTCAGACATGGCCAAAGTGCTTGGGATCAGCAATTCCTACGTCAACATGCTGGAGAAAAACGAACGCAGCGTTTCGGTTCCCGTCCTGCTCCGCCTTCTGGACGCTTATGGCGTGGACTGGCGCGACATCGCGGATGACGAGGATACCGCGGCCCTCGCCGACTTGCGCACAGCGTTTCAGGATCCGCTGTTTGAATCGTGTCGGCCCGATTTGCCTCAACTC
Organism: Marivita sp.; assembly: GCA_041685125.1. Classification (GTDB taxonomy): domain Bacteria; phylum Pseudomonadota; class Alphaproteobacteria; order Rhodobacterales; family Rhodobacteraceae; genus Marivita. Next base: position 3,983 of record JAWLGI010000098.1, read on the forward strand.
CGTGCGCTGATGATCCATTGTCCCGACGTCGCGCAGAGCTTCCTGCAACTGCATCGGTCCTATCTCTCCTGCACGGACCAGCTTCTGTCAGTGGCAAATGCCGGGGAATCCGATCTCGGGATTCTGCGGGCATCGCCGGAAGCGATCGTTCACGATTTCTTTCGCGACAACAAAAACCACTTTCCCGAATTGGAGCGCGCCGCGGCGTCTTTTTGGCACGAAAAGCGGCTGAGCAGCGACGATCTTTATCCAGCACTCAAGGACCGCATGCTTGACACGCTGGGTGTCAGGACAGAGGTGGTACCGGTTGCCAAGATGCCTGACACGCTGCGCGAATACGACGAAATCCGCAAGGAACTGCGGTTGTCGGAAGGTCTGGACCATCCAAATCGCACCTTCCAACTGGCGCATATGATGGCGCTGATCGAACACAGCGACCTGATCGATACGATCCTTGCCCGCGTGAATTTGACCGATGAGACAGGGCGCAACAGGTGCCGTGTCGAACTGGCGAACTACTTTGCCGCCGCACTGGTGATGCCATACGATGCCTTTTTGAAGGAAGCTTTGGACAGCAAGTATGATTTCACCCATCTGTCGCTGCGGTTCGGGGTGAGCTTTGAGCAAGCCTGCCATCGGGCAACGACGTTGCAGCGAGAAACAGCCAAGGGCGTTCCGTTCTTCTTTCTGCGCGTCGACAAGGCAGGCAACGTCACCAAGAGGTTCAATTCAACCGGCTTTCACCTGGCAGAATATGGCGGGGCCTGCCCGCGGCTGGATGTGCACTTATCGTTTCGGACACCGGGTTCGATTGTGCCGCAGTTTGTCGAAATGCCCGATGGCGGTCGCTTTTTCGTGTTCGCGCGCACAGTCAACCGACCCAGGTTCACGCGTCATACCCAGGACAAGCGTCTCGCCATCGCGATGGGATGCGCGATCGAACATCTCGATGCCATCGGTTACGCGGATGAGTTTCAAAAGAGCAATTCGAGGATCACTCAGGTCGGGATCAATTGCAGAATATGCCCTCGGTCC
>JAWLGI010000099.1:0-4981 GCA_041685125.1 Marivita sp.
GGGCAGCGGCAGCGCGTCGTGATCGCCATGGCGCTGGCGCTGGAGCCGAAGATCCTCATCGCGGACGAGCCGACAACCGCGCTGGACGTGACGACGCAGGCGCAGATCCTCGACCTGATCGAAGACCTGCGCAAGCGGCACGGCATGGCGGTACTGTTCATCACCCATGATTTCGGCGTCGTGGCCGATATCGCCGACCGGGTGATCGTGATGCAGCATGGCGAGGTGGTCGAGGCGGGCGACGCCGAGACGGTTCTGCTCAACCCGACCCACCCCTATACCCGCGCGCTGCTGGATGCGATTCCGGGCCTGACGTTCCGCGACAGCGTCGAACAGGGCGCGCAGCCGATCCTGAGCGTGCGCGATCTGGACATGACATTCACGACCCGCACGGGCGGATTTTTCAAGAAACCCCGCGTGGTAAAGGCGGTGCAAAAGGCGAGCTTCGACCTCTATCAGGGCGAAACCATCGGCATCGTCGGCGAAAGCGGGTCCGGCAAATCGACGCTGGGCCGCTGCCTCGTGCGGCTGTTGAAGCCGCAGAATGGCGTGGTCGAGATCGGCGGGCAGGACATTTCCAAGATCACCGGCGACGCCTTGCGACAGCACCGTCGGCGCATCCAGATGGTGTTTCAGGACCCCTATTCCTCGCTCAACCCGCGGTCGCGGATTGGCACGATCCTGACCGAAGGGCTGATCGCCTATGGCACCGACAAGGCCAGTGCACGCGCGCGGGCCAGCGAATTGCTGAGCGTCGTGGGCCTTGACCCGTCGGCGATGGACCGGTTTCCGCATGAATTCTCGGGCGGCCAGCGACAGCGCGTCGGCATCGCCCGCGCCCTGGCGCTGGACCCCGAGGTGATCATCGCGGACGAGGCGGTGTCGGCGCTCGACGTGTCGATACAGGCGCAGGTGCTGGATCTTCTGGCCGACCTCAAGGACCGGCTGAACCTGTCGATGATCTTCATCACCCATGATCTGCGCGTCGCGGCTCAGGTCTGCGACCGCATCATCGTCATGCAGCGCGGCGAGATGGTGGAATTCGGCCCCTCGGCACAGGTGCTGGGCAACCCGCAAACCGCCTATACGCAATCCCTGCTCGACGCGATCCCCGGCAAGGCGCATGAAGCGGCACTGGCCAAGCAGAAGGAGGCGCAGCCGTGAGCCAAACCGCCCTAAAACCAGTGGAAGACGTGGTCGAAGGCGTTTATCTTTGCACCCATCTCGACCTGCCCGATCTTTTCGCAGAGACGGTGGCGCATCATCCGGGCTTGCGCCTTTACCGTCCCGAAGAGGTGCCCGACCCGTCGCGCATCCGCTTTGCCCTGGTCTGGCGCCCGGCGCCCGATGCCTTCGATGCCTATCCGAATATCGAACTGGTGCAGGTGATCGCGGCCGGTGTCGATGGCGTCTTGCGCAACCCGAGCCTACCCGAAGAGGTCACCGTCACCCGCGTGCATGACGACGAACAGGCAACCATCATGGCAGGCTTCGCGGCGTGGCATGTCGTCTGGCATCACCGCCACATGGGCAATTACCTCAAGGCTCAAGGGGAAAACACATGGGACCGCACGACCATCAAGACGCTGCGCCCGCCGTCGCGGGTCCATGTGGGCATCCTGGGATATGGCCTGATGGGACAGGCGATTGCCAGGACAATTGCCGCGATGGGCTTTCCGGTTTTCGTGGCGACCCGCACCGATGGCGACAGCGGGGACGGCATCACCCGGATCGCGGGCGCCGACTCGGTGCAGGACGTGGCGGCGCAGTCGGACATCCTCATCAACATCCTTCCGCTGACGCATGCCACCCATGATATCCTGAACGCCGATCTCTTCGCGCGGATGCCCAAGGGCGCGGCCCTGATCCAGCTTGGCCGCGGGCAGCACCTGGTCGAGGACGACCTGCTCTCGGCCTTGGACAGCGGCCAGATCAGCGGGGCGTCTCTCGATGTCTTTCGCGAGGAACCGCTGCCACCCGAGCACCCGTTCTGGTCCCACCCCGAAATCGTCGTCACCCCGCACGAAGCCTCCGTCACCTCGGCGCGCGCGGTTTCCGACACGCTCGCACGGTCGGTTGCCGACTGCGTGACCGGTCGGCGCCCGGCGGCGGCGGTGGACAAAACAAACGGGTACTGAGCCCACGACCAACCAAGGACCACCCTGCATGAAAGCCTATTTCGACGAACGCCAACTGGGCCACAAACCCGAGGTCTATTATCGCGGCGGTGCACCGATGCCGCATCCCGAACAGCCCGAACGCGCCATCCTGATCCGCGACATGCTGCTGGCGAACGGCTTTCCGGTCGAGGCACCGGACGATTTCGGCCTGGACCCGATCAAGGCGGTGCATGATCCCGACTATGTCGATTTCTTCGCCGATGCTCACGCCCGTTTCCTGGCCGAGGCCCCCCAAGGCGCGCTGGGGATTCCGACGCGCCATCCCGGCACCCGGCGCGGGCGCTGCCCCACCGACATCAACGGCGCCATGGGGTGGTGGATGACCGACACCTCCACACCGCTGACCGACAACACCTTCGAGGCGATCTACTGGTCGGCGCAAACCGCGATCTCGGCGGCGAAAGAGGTCATGGACGGTGCGCGCGCGTCTTACGGCCTCAGCCGCCCGCCCGGCCACCATGCCATGACCGATTGCGCAAATGGCTTTTGTTTCTACAACAACGCGGCCATCGCGGCGCATCACATGCGCGGCAAATGGGACAGGCTCGCGCTGCTGGATGTGGATGTGCACACGGGCAACGGGTCGATGGATATTCTTTACGACCGTGGCGATATCTTCTTCTGCTCGCTGCATCCCGACCCGGCGGTCTATCCGACCTTCTACCTTGGCTATGCCGACGAGACCGGTGAAGGCGACGGGGCGGGCAAAACGCGCAACGAAGTTCTGAACATGGGCGATGGCGAGCCAGAGGTGATGGCCGCGCTCGACCGGGGCATCGCCGCAATTCAGGATTTCGGCGCAGAGGCGCTGGTGATCTCCCTCGGCTTCGACATGGCCGCGGACGACCCGCTGGCGGCGGTCAATGTCTATCCCGACGGCTTTGCCGAAATGGCCCGCCGCATTGCCGCGATGAACCTGCCGACGGTGCTGATCCAGGAAGGCGGCTACCTTGGCCCGTCTCTGCGCACCAATGCCGAGGCGTTCCTGACCACGTTCCGCGACAGCCTTTAGGGTCAGCTGCGCGCCAGCAGATAGGCGTTCTGCGCGCGATCGAAGCCTGCGATGTGCAGGCCGTCGGTGAATGCCGCCTCCAAAGCGTCGCGGACACGCAGACGTTCAGATTGCGCATTTGTCAGATCATCCTGCACCAGACGCGCGAAATCCGGCGGGATCAGGACCAAGCGTTCGGCGGTCACATCGGGATTGGCAGCTCCGGTCAGGTCCCATTCGGCCAGCACCCGGTCCGATGGCACACCTGCGTTGATGCCCTCCATCGGGCCGTAGTAATCGCGGTAATAGGTGCGCGCCGTGGCCCCCAGCCGGTCGATGTTGAGCACCGCGTTCGCCCGGCGGATCGGGTCATAGGTCCAGCGCACCTGTGTGATCCCGCGTCCAAGGCACCAGTCCTTCTGGTAAAGCTTCATCCGCAGGCCAAGCCCCCGCCCCTGCCAGTCGGGATGCACGCCCAGCCGGTGCGAATGCTGCGCCTGCGGATCGCTTGTCGGAAAACCGAAGAGGAACGCCACCATCACGTCGCCGTCAAAGGCCCCGGCGACCAGCCCGCCTTCATGCTGGATCGCCAGCAGCATGTCGGAATTGTCCGGCGGATCATCATCGCCCCAGACCAGCCGCTGAAACCGTTCGGCCTTTTTCAGCTCATCAAGCGAGGCAAGATCCCGAATCGCACCCCCATCCGTCATGCCCGCCACACCTCGATCACCTCGGACACCGTGTCGAGATAGTCGTAATCCAGCGTCGCGCCGCACCCGGCGCCTTCGGGCACCGCCATCAAACCGTCCACGGCCTCGAGCGGTTCGTTGATGATATCGCGTTCGAAATACCGGCTGGCGCTCGATGTGTCGCCGGGCTTGGTAAAATTCGGCATGGTCGCAAGGTGGATATTATGCGCCCGCCCCACCCCGCTTTCGAGCATCCCGCCGCACCAGACCGGCGCGCCGAAGGCCGCGCAGACATCATGGATCGACCGCGCCTCGGCAAAGCCGCCAACGCGGCCAACCTTGATGTTGATGACCCGCGCTGCCCCCATCTGCAACGCGATGCGCGCATCCTTGGCCGTGCGGATGCTTTCGTCCAGACAGATCGCGGTCTCCAGCGCCGCCTGCACCTGCCCATGGTCGAGGATGTCGTCGAACGCCAAGGGCTGTTCGATATAATCCAGGCCGAACCTGTCCATCCTGCGCAGCGTCGGCAGGTCCTCGAGCGCGTAATCGGTGTTGGCATCCACGGTCAGCTTGATCTCCGGGAACCGCGCCCGCACCCCGGCGAGCAGGTCAAGGTCATGCCCTTGCCTGATCTTCAGCTTGATGCGGCGATAGCCCTGCTCCGACGCTTCTGCGATCCGGTTGCAGGTCTCGTCCAGCGGCGCGATCCCGAGGCTGACCCCGACCTCCACCCGGTCACGCGCCCCGCCCAACAGGCGGCACAGAGGCTGGTCCACCGATCTGGCCCAAAGGTCCCAGACTGCCATTTCAACCACGGCCTTGGCCATGCGGTTGCCGCGCCACGGGTCCAGCAGCGGGGCAATGTCGGCCGGTGTCGCGATCTTTTGCCCCACCAGCTTGGGCAACACCGCGCCGCGCAGCAGGTCCAGCGCCCCGGCGGTCGTCTCTTCAAGATAATCCGGCAAGGGATCCATGACCCCCTCTGCCATCCCCTCGATCCCGTCGGCCCGCAGCACAAGAAGCGGAAACGTCTTGTGCGTCATCGTCCCGGTGGAAATCACGAACGGCGTCAGGAGCGGCAAATGCACCATGCGCAGTTCGGCCATGTCGATCCGGAT
>JAWLGI010000100.1:0-4917 GCA_041685125.1 Marivita sp.
CTGATCGCGCATCGCGACCGGGCGCAGGATGTGAAGGAGGCAGTCGCACGCCTCAAGGCACGTGGGGCCGCACAGGCCGAAGGTTTTGTCACAGATGCAGACCAATGGTCGCAGACCGAAGCGGAGGGGATACAGTATGCCAGCCGCTGCGTCCAGATCACGCAGGGCACAGAGAAGACCGTGCCAGCCTCGGCACCTGATATGCGCTGGACCGTGCTTGCTGGCCGGGCCTTCGTTTCGTTTCCCAATGAGGTCGTGGCACTGACGAAAGGTACCAGCGTTTCGCGTCAGCAGGGCGTTGCGGCGCAGATACGCAATCCCGACGATGCTCCGCTGGTTTTGCTGGAGGTGCAAGAGCATAGTTTGACGCAAAAGGCGGCCGAACATCCGACACCCTTTGCCATCGCTGCCGAGTAGCGGGGGATCAATTTCGCAGAGCGCAAACAAGTCTGTGTTCGCTGACCGTGCCGGGCGGACCTATCCTTTCGGATTAGGTCCCTCTCCGGCTGCGCGCTCGTCTTGGCCGGTGGTTTTGCTATGCTGCATGAAAAGGGAGAGGGATATGCTCATCGAGACTGCCCAGTCGCGCGGTGACACGGCCGAAGACGCCATCGCCGAGATAGCAGACGGTTTGGACGTGATCAATCGTGGCGCACCTCACTTTGTGGCCCTGCATTTCGGGGTGGGCACCCCTGGGGATGCCCTGCAGGTATCGGCCAAGGCGCACCTCGGCTGTACCGCGCTGCATGGTGGATCATCTTGCCTCGGGATCATGACGCAGGACGGTTTGAACATCGACAGCGGTGGCGGTGTGGCCGGGCTGGCGATCTGGGACGCCGATGGCAGCTATGGCACAGGCTCTGCCGATCTGGGTGAGGACGCCCATGCGGCAGCAACCCGCGCCACTGAGGCGGCGCTGGCCTCAGCCGATCGTTTTGGCGAGGTGCCAGAGATGGTCTGGCTGACGGTCGCGCCGGGGCGCGAGGAACAGGTATTGGCAGGCGTGCGCGCGGTGGTCGGGCTGGAGACGCTCATTGTCGGCGGCAGTTCGGCTGATAATGACGTGAGCGGCGCCTGGGCGCAATTAGGGCCCGAAGGCGTCCATGGTGATGGCGTCGTGGTGTCGGTCCTGTTCCCGTCTCGTCTAATTACCTCATTTTATCAAAGTGGTTATGCCCCTACCGGCAAGAGCGGAATCGTAACTGCCATCGAAGGCCGCCGGTTGATCGAGATCGACGGCGCGCCTGCCTCCGCCGTTTACAACCGCTGGACAGATGGTGCCGTCCCGATGGCTACCGTCGCGCCGGTCTCGATCCTGTCCGATGCAACGCTCTGGCCCCTTGGGCGGGTCACGCGTGAGGTGGCCGGGGTGCCGTTTCACCTGCTGGCCCATCCGGCGGTGGCGAACCCGGACGGATCGCTCGACCTCTTCGCGGATCTGAGCGAGGGAGATCGTATCTGGCAGATGCAGGGCACGTCCGACAGTTTGGTCGCACGCGCTGGCCGGATCGCGGCGCAGGCCCGCAACAATGCCCGAACGGATATTTCGGGCGCTTTTGTAGTCTATTGCGGCGGTTGCATGCTGGCAGTGAAGGACCGGATGGAGGAAGTATGTGCAGGCGTGAACACTGCACTTGGCGATGCTCCGTGGATTGGGGTATTCACATTCGGAGAGCAGGGTGTGCCAACGGGCGGCGTGGCGCAACACGGCAATCTTATGATCTCCTGCACGGTCATCGCGAGGTAGGGTATGAAAGGCATCATCTTCACCGAACTTCTGGCCATGGCCGAGGACAGCTTTGGTGAAGAGGCAGTTGATCGCGTGATCGAGGCATCAGATCTGCCGTCGGCCGGAGCCTATACATCGGTCGGCAACTATCCCTGCGAAGAGCTGTTTAACCTGATTGGTGGCTTTTCTGCGCATAGCGGACTGTCTGCGGCTGCCTTGCAGCGGCTGTTTGGTGATTGGATGATGCAAAGCTTCGCCCGCCACTATCCGCAGTTCTTCGAAGGGCGCGCGGGTAGCCTCGACATGCTCGAGGCGATAGAAGACGACATCCATGTCGAGGTGCGAAAGCTCTATCCCGATGCCGATCTGCCGACGTTTGAGACGCGGCGCGATGGTCCGGGTGGCCTTGACATGACCTATCGCTCGCCGCGTGCGTTGGCTGATTTCTGTCATGGGCTGATAGAATCCTGCACCGATCACTTCGGCGAAACCGCCCGCATTTCCCGGCGCGATGGGGCACAGGACGGGCTGACAGTGGCGACCTTTCGCATCGACACCGATCGCGATGCATGACGGAAGAAGGGCCCAAAGCACCGGTCTCGCGCGCGCGGTTTGATCGCGAACGGCGCGCCCGGCAAGAGGCCGAAGCCCTGCTCGAGGAAAAGGCGCGAGAACTCTACAGCGCCAATCAGCGATTGATGCGCGAGAGCGAAGCCATGCGCGCCGCCCTTGCGGAAACCGAAGAGCTTCGCGCACGCGAATCTGCCGCCCTGCGGGAACAGTCCATCCTATCAGAGGCTCTTGCGGTGTTTTCGGGCAAAGCCGGCGCGGCAAAAGCGATGCAGGATTTTCTGGAGACCTTGCAACGCGTCTTTGGCATTTTTGATGCCTGCTACTTGCAGGCTTCCGGGTCGGAGGTGCGTATCGCGGCCTCGGCGCTACCTGAACATGTCGGTCTGCAGCTGCCGGTCCCCAACAGCCTGATTGCGCGGCCGCGGCGCCTAAGCACGCTTCAATCGATCGCCCCGGGCAAGGTGTTTCCTGGCCGCACCACGGACTATGCCTCGACGATTGTCGTGCCTCTTGAGATCTCAGACGAGGCCGCCGGAGCGCTCTTGCTGGGATGTCTCCAAACGGGGCGTTTCTCGGCCACAGACCTGCGGCTACTGGAGCGGGTGGCCGGGCTGGCCGCGCAATCCTTCACCACACTCCGTGAGGCCAGGCGCAACGCTCTTTTGGTGTCCTTGATCGAGGGGCGCCCGATCAGCGGTGAAGGAGGTGTTCTCGATGCGCCGCTCGAAGCGGTCCACCGCGCGTTTGCACGTCTGACCGACATGCAGCGCATTGTTGTCGGCATCCTCGACGACCTTCTGGGCGCCTCCATTGACGAGATCGATGCGGCCATCGAGAGGGCTCTGGCCGCTCTGGGCAACGCCACGAATACCGATCGGGTGTATGTGTTCCGGCTGCGCGAGGATGCGCCGCTGATCGACAACAGCCACGAATGGTGTGCCTCGGGCATCGCTGCGATGCGCGATCAGCTTCAGGAAATTCCGTCTGACATGATCGCCCATTGGCGCGAGACATTCGATGCCGGACGCGATGTGGTGATCCCCGATGTCGGCGCGCTGCCGGATGCCTCGCCGGAAAAGGAGATTCTCGCACAACAGGGTATCGTTTCGCTGTTGGCCGTGCCGATGGTGGAAGACGGGGTGTTTCGCGGCTTTGTGGGCTATGACGCGGTGCGCGCGCAGCGCACATTCCTGCCCGGTGAGGTCCATCTCATCCGCTCTGTGGCCAAGGTGATCGGTTCGCTTCTTGTGCGCCGGGAACAGACCGCGCGGATCGAGCGGCTTTCCGAAATTGCGCGACGCACCTCGAACCTTGTTGTGATGACGGGGGCCGACCGGCGCATCACCTGGGTAAATGAAGCCTTTGAGCGGACCACCGGATGGACCCTTGACGAGATCAAGGGGCAAAATGCAGGCAGCTTCCTGCAATGCGAAGAGACGGATCGCGAAACCATCGCCGCCTTGCGTCAGGCGCTGGACCGGGCCGAGCCTGCACAGGCCGAGATCCTCAACCGCGCCCGGGATGGGCGGCCCTACTGGGTTGATCTGGATATTCAACCTCTGAAGGACGCCTCCGGTGCGCTTGACGGGTTCATGGCCGTAGAGACGGATGTGACAGAGCGCCGCCAACAAGCCGATGCATTACGCACCGCCGCCGATGCTGCTGCCCGCGCGCGGTCCACGCTCGAAGCCGCGGTCGACGCATTGCAGGACGGGTTCGTTCTATTCGATGCTGATGACAGGTTGGTCATATGCAATCAGCGCTACCGCGAAATCTATCCGCGCTCGGCGCACGAGATCGTGCCGGGCGTGCGATTTGAAGACATTCTGCGACAAGGTCTCGCGCAGGGTGAATATGCAGACGCCATCGGTCGCGAGGCCGATTGGCTGGCGGAGCGGCTGGAACGACATCGCGAACCCGACAGCGAAGTGGAACAGCATCTGTCCGACGGTCGCTGGCTGCGCATTTTCGAGAAGGCCACGCCTGATGGCGGACGCGTCGGTCTGCGGGTCGATATCACTGCTTTGAAGCTTGCCGAGCAAAGCGCCAGGGCTGACCGTGCTGCAGCGATGGAGGCAAGCCACGACGGGATCGCGATCACGGATGCTGATGGCCTGTTCGTCTACATGAACGCCGCACATCTGGCACTCTTCGGCTATACCTCCGAGGCGCAGGTTCTTGGCAAACCCTGGTCCATGCTCTATGAGCCGGCCTCGGCCGCGTGGATGGAAGGGCATGTCATGCCCGAACTGATACTTTACGGCAGTTGGTCCGGCGAAATCACGGGTAAGGCGCGCGACGGCAGCCCCGTGGATCAGGAGGTGTCTCTGACACTGAAGGACGACGGCGGGATCTTGTGCATCGCGCGCGATATGCGCGATCGTCGGCGCGAACTGGCCGAGCGGGATCGGCTGCGCGAAGAACTGCAATTGGCGCAGCGGCGCGAGGTTGTTGGGCAGATGGCTGCCGGGCTGGCGCATGACTTCAACAACCTGCTGGCCGCGATATCTGGCGGCGCGCGGCTAATTCAGGAAGAAGCCACGGCGGGGAGCCCGGGAGAGGTCAGTGCGCAACGGATTCAGTCGGCGACGACTCAGGCGGCCGGACTGGTCAAG
>JAWLGI010000009.1:0-61167 GCA_041685125.1 Marivita sp.
GTGCTGCCGAGGCCGATGTTGGCAAGGTTCTTGGCAGCTATGCCAATCGCTGGCAGGCGGCGTGATCCGTTGAGCCTGTGTCGGATCGGCTGCGCCGAGCCGACGGGCGCGCCTGCGGCGCGCATTTTGCATATTTGGAAAGAGAAGAAGCATGGACGGTGCGGATGGCTTCGAGCGGTCCTGTCCTGTCAGGGGGTGATCGGGTCGATGACGGTGACCGGGAGCGCGAGAGATTGTTCGATCATATGCGCGATCTGTAGCAGGCGACCCTCGCCGCGCGGCGGACCGATCAGTTGCAGCCCGACGGGCATGCCGGAGGCGGTGAAACCGACGGGAAGCGACAGCGCGGGCAGGCCGGCGACGGTTGCAAGGAAGGCAAATTGCAGCCATTCGATATAATCGCGCATCGGGCGGCCCGCGACCTCGGTCGGGTATTCGATCTCGACCGGCAGGGGGGCAAGGCCGTTGACCGGGCAGGCGAGGACGTCGTGGGTGCGAAAAAATGCCGACATGGCGTTGTAGATCGTCGACCGGTCCCGCTCGGCGCGGACGAAATCGTCGAAGGTCAGGGCGCGGGCCTCGGCGAGGTTGCCCTTGATCGTGTCCTTGTAGTGCCGCGTCACGCTGTCCGGTGTGACCTGGTAGCTGCCGAGAAAGGACAGGCAGCGCAGCGCGCGGAAGGTCTCGTCGAGGCGTGGCAGGTTTGGGCAGTGTTCTTCGACGGTGATCGCCGGGGCCTGCACCTGCTTCAGCGCGTGGCGCAGGATGCCGTCGATTTCGGCGGTCACAGCGGCAAAGCCGTTCAGGTCGGGCGTATAGGCGATGCGAACCGTGCCCGCGTCCTGCCGCGCGGTTTCAAAATAGGGCGTGGCTGGCGCGGGGAAGGAGATCGGCCAGACCGGATCGAAGCCGGCCATCGCGTCAAGAAAGAGCGCGCAGTCCAGCACGTCGCGCGCCATCGGGCCGTCGACACCGCCCGTGGTGAACCCCAGATGCGATGACGATCCGCCCGCGATGCCGGGGGACGGGCGCAAGCCGACGATGCCGCAATAATTGGCCGGGCTGCGCAGGCTGCCGCCAAAATCGGAGCCGTGGCTGAGCCAGAGTTCGCCGGTGGCCAGCGATACCGCGGCGCCGCCGGAGGAGCCGCCCGCGTTCATCGTGGTGTTCCAAGGGTTGCGGGTGGCCCCGAAAACGGTGTTGAACGTGTTGGCACCCGCCCCCATTTCCGGCGTGTTGGTCTTGCCCAGAACCACGCCGCCCCGCGCCTCCAGCCGTGCCACCAGAGGGTCGGACGCGCTGGGGACGTGATCGGACATGCCTTGCGTGCCGAAAGTGGTGCGCACCCCCGCAACCGGATTGAGGTCCTTGATCCCGATGGGCAGCCCGGCCAGCGCGCTGTCCGGATCGGCCTGAGCGGCGCGTGCGCGGTCGGGGCAGCGGGTGACGACAGCGGTCACCTGCTCTTCGACCTGATCCATGCGTGCGGTGCTTGCGTCGATCAGATCGGCGGTGCTCAGCTCGCGCTTGCGCAGCAGGCGGATCACGTCCCGCGCCGGTTTGGCGCAGATCCCGGGTCCGCTGAAGGATGTGTCGGGGCGGGTCATGAGGCGCAGAACATCCCGTGCAGATGGGCGATCAGGTGGGCGGTGTTTTCGTCGTTCAGGCTGTAATAGATCGTCTTGCCGTCGCGCCGCGTCTTGACGAGCTTTTCGTCGCGCAATCGGGCGAGCATCTGGCTGACCGCAGCCTGACGGATGTTGAGCAGGCTTTCGAGCTCTCCGACCGATTTTTCGCCAGTGCCGAGGTGACACAGGATCATCAGGCGGCCTTCATGCGCCAAGGTCTTGAGGTAGGCGGCCGCGTCTTGCGCGCTCTTTGCCATGTCCTGCGCCGTTGCAGGCGCAAACCCGAGGTCATTCATCTGCGATATCCCGAACCATTCGCAGGAATATAGCACCGATGCGCGCTGCAGTTCAAAGATTTATCGCGCCGGCCCACTGTCGGTCCTTGGGGGCGCGCCACCCATGAAATTGTTACCCCCCTGGTAATTGCAGGGCTCTGACTGCATCTCGAGATGCAGACCATCGCCGGTGTAGGGATGCGCGCGGGCCAGGTCTTCGTCGACGTCAATGCCAAGTCCGGGCCTGTCCGGCAGGCTGACAAAGCCATTTTCAACGGTGATCGCATTGCGGATCAGGCCGGCGTGAAAGGGCGTCTCGATCGTCTCGGCCAGAAGCGCGTTGGGAATGGAGGTGCACAGGTGCAGGTTCGCGGCCCATTCCACCGGCCCGGCATAAAGATGCGGGGCCATTTCGGTGTTGAAGGCCTCGGCCATCGCGGAGAGTTTTTTCATCTCCCAAAGGCCGCCGGCGCGGCCCAGAGCCGGTTGCAGGATGCTCGCGCCACCGCTGCGCAACAGCGTGGCGAACTCGGCCTTTGTTGTCAGCCGTTCGCCGGTTGCGATGGGGATGCGCACGGCGCGGGCAACCTCGGCGAACTCCAGCAGGTTGTCGGGCGGGACCGGTTCCTCGTACCAGAGCGGCAGATAGGGCTCGATCGCCTGCCCGAGGCGGATCGCGCCGGAGGTGGTGAATTGGCCATGCGTGCCGAAAAGCAAATCTGCCTTGTCGCCGACAGCAGAGCGGATCGCCTTGCACATCTCGACCGACAGCGAAATGTCCGACATCGCGGGCTGATGGCCCCCGTGGATGGTGTAGGGGCCCGCGGGATCGAATTTCAGCGCGGTGTAGCCCTGTTCGACATAATGCGCCGCTGCCTCGGCATGCGCGTCCGGATCGGTCCAGAAGGTGGTGAGATCGTGATGTGGCAGCGGGTAGAGATAGGTATAGGCGCGGACGCGGTCGGTCATGCGCCCGCCCAGAAGTGCCCAGACCGGACGGTCCCGCGCCTTGCCGAGGATATCCCAGCACGCGATCTCGAGCCCGGAGAACGCGCCCATGACGGTCAGGTCGGGGCGCTGGGTGAAGCCTGATGAATAGGCGCGGCGGAACATCAGTTCGATGTTTTCCGGGTTTTCGCCCTTCATGTGACGGTCGAACACGTCCTCGATCACCGCCGTCATCGCCTTGGGACCGACGCTGGAGGCGTAGCATTCGCCCCAGCCGGTGATCCCGGTGTCGGTGGTCAGCTTGACCAGCGTCCAGTAGCGGCCGCCCCAGCCGGGGGCCGGTGGCGCGGTGGTGATGATGTCGAGCGTGTGCAGTTTCATGGCGGCTCCTTGGGGTGTCCGGGGGGTGTCGGGCGGGCGATGCGTTGACGCATCGCAGAGTTTCCGTTGACGGAAACGTCTGCGGCAGGTCGGTTTTGCTCAGAAAACGATCACGTTGCGTTTTGCGCCACCTGTCTTGGTGTCGGCGATGGCCTCGTTGATCTGGTCGAGTGACCAGCGCCCCGACACCAGGTCATCAAGCTTGAGCCGGCCCTGCCGATAAAGATCGGCCAGCCACGGGATGTCGCGGCGGATCACCACGTCGCCCATCTTGGAGCCCGTCATGCCCTGCGCCATGTAGGCCAGCACCACCGGTTCGTATTCTGCCATCGCGCCGGAGTGGGGCATGCCGATCATCACCATGCGCCCGCCCCATCCAAGGTAGCGCGGCGCATTGTTGTAGGCGGGGATCGCGCCCACGGAGACGGCGACAAGATCGGCCCCGCGCCCGAGGATGGAGAGCACCTCTTTCCAGGGCGCATCCGAGGCGGCGAGAACGCCATCCGTCGCCCCGAAGGCCATGGCTGTGTCGAGCTTGTCCTGCGTCATGTCCACCGCCACGATGCGACGTGCGCCGGCGATCCGTGCACCCTGGATCGCGTTGAGCCCGACCCCGCCCGCGCCGATCACCACGACGTCCTCGCCCGCGCGCAAGCGGCCCGCATTGATCACGGCGCCGACGCCGGTGATCACGCCGCAGGCCATGAGCGCAACCGCTTCCGGCGGCATGTCGTCCGGCAAGGGGACGACCTGGCTCTGGTCCACAACCAAACGTTCTGCAAAGGCGCCGCAATTCATGGCCTGCACGACATAGGTGCCATCCTCGCGCGCCAAGGGTGACGGCCCGGTGCCCGGCGTTTCGCAGATCGTCGGTTTGCCGCTTGAACAGTTGGGGCAGGTGCCGCAGGCCTTGATCAACGTCACGACCACGCGCTGTCCCTCGATCAGGTCGGACACGCCCGGACCGATGGCAGACACCCGGCCCGCCGCCTCGTGACCATAGACCGCGGGCAAATCGCCGCCCCAGGCGCCTTCGGCAAAATGGATGTCGGAATGGCAGATTGCCACTGCCTCGAGTGTGACCTCGATCTCTCCGGCCTGCGGTGCGCGCAGCTCGAGCGATTCGAGGCGCAGCGGCGCGCCGAATTCCGTGCAGACGGCGGCTTTTATGCGGGTCATGGCCTCTCCTGTATGATTTCGCGCAAGGTGAGGCTGGCGGCACGGAAGTGCAAGCGATTAGCGGGGCTTGACCCGTCAGACCGCCACCGGAGGGCGCTTGGGATAGAGGAACACCGCCAAGGCGGCCAGGATGAGCGCAAGCGACAGCAGAAACGGTGCTCCGGGAAAATAGATCGGCGCATCCGCATGGGTAAACCGTGCAAAGACCGAGGTCATCACCATCGGGGCGATGATCATCGCAATCGCGCTGACCGAGGTGAGCGCGCCTTGCAATTCGCCCTGCCGCGTCTCGCCCACGGCGCGGGACATGATCCCTTGCAGCGCCGGGGTGATGACCGCGCCGAGCGCCGCCAGCGGGGTAAGGATCAACGCGATGGGGCCAGACGTGACAAAGGCCAGCGCGGCGAAGGCAAAGACGTCGAACACGAGACCGTAAAGGACCGTGCCGCGTTCACCCAGACGTGCAAGGATCAGCCGGATCAGCCCGCCTTGCACCACCGCCATCATGACGCCGAAAAGGCCCAGAGACACCCCGATGATGCCCGCGTTCCAGCCAAACCGCGCCTGCCCGAAATAGGCCCATATCGCGGGATAGACAAAGAACGCGACCTGGTAGAGGAAAAACACGGTGAAGAGCCGCCCCAGCCCCGGCAGCGCGCGCAGCGATTTGAACGCGCCCAGCGGGTTAGCGCGCCGCCAGTCGAAGCGGCGGCGGATCGTGTCGGTCACGGTTTCGCGCAGGACGAAATAGCCAAGCACCGTGTTTGCCCCGGCCAGCCCGGCCGCCGCCCAGAACGGTGCGCGGGTTCCCCATTCGCCCAGCAGCCCGCCCAGCAACGGTCCGATGACAAAGCCCAGACCGAAAGCCGCGCCGACCAGCCCGAAATTCTGCGCCTTTTTCCCCGGCTCGGAGATATCGGCCATGTAGGCGGAGGCAGTGGATTGCGTGGCCGCCGTGATCCCGCCGACAAGGCGGCCGGCCAGCAAGAGCCAGATGCTTCCTGCAAGGGCCATCACGACGTAATCCGCCGCCATCACCAGGAGGGATATCAGCAGGACCGGCCTGCGCCCGAAGCGGTCCGAGAGGTTGCCAAGCAGTGGGCCGAACAGGAACTGCATCACGGCAAAGACCGTGGCAAGAACGCCGCCCCAGAGCGCGGCATTGGCCAGATCGCCACCGGTCACCTCCCGTATCAGGTCCGGCATGACGGGGATGATGAGCCCGATCCCCATGGAGTCGATCATCACGGTCAGAAGGATGAAGAGAACCGGCAGGCGCATGGTGTGAGGCTTTCACGGGGATCCGTATCGGGCTGGCGACAGGACCCGCATTAATGCGCCTGCGCCGCAATGAACCCGGTCAGCGCGGCGGCGTAGGTGTCCGGCGCCTCGACGCAGGGCAGGTGCCCGGCCTTGCGGATGAGCTGAAACCGGGAACCCGGCACCAGATCGACAGTCTCGCGGACAAGATCGGGGGGTGTCGATCCGTCTTCGCTGCCCGCGATACCAAGCGTGGGCAGGCGCAGCGCGGCCGTGGTGGTGTAGAAATCCGTCCCGGCAATCGCATGCGCGCATCCGATATATCCCTCTGCCGGTGTGCGGGTGAGCATGTTGCGCCAGGCCACGAGTTCCTCGGTCTGGCGAAAGTCAGGGGAAAACCAACGCGCCATGACCGCGTCGGCCAAAGCCTCGATCCCGCCCTGTTCGATCTGAGCGATCCTGTCTGCCCACATCTCGCGCGTGGCGATCCGTGCAGCAGTGTTCGACAGGACCAGGGCGCGCACAAGATCCAGCCGCTTGGCCGCCAGACCTTGCGCGATCATGCCGCCGATGGACAAGCCGACAACAACCGCGTTCCGCAGCGCAAGGTGATCCATCAACTGCTCCAGATCGCGCACCAGCGTGCCCATGCCATAGGGCGGGAGCGGGCAGTCCGACAGGCCATGCCCGCGCTTGTCATAGCGCACATATTTCAACCCCGCTTGCGGAAGCCGCGCGATCAGCTTGTCCCAGAGCCGCAGGTCGGTGCCCAGCGAATTTGCAAAGACCACCGGCGCACCGTCCGGATCGCCGTCGATCCGGTAGTGCAGGCGGATATCGTCAAGTCGGGCGATCTGCATGGTGGCGCTCCTGTGTTTCTTCGGGCTCCGGGGTCTTGACCTTGAAACGCGCGACCGTGACGTTCTGCACTATGCGTCTCCGTATTTTTCCAGAGCGTGAAGGAACACCCTGCGGTCGACATTGCCGCCCGAGAGGGTGCAGATCACCGTGTCGCCTTCGAGCCGGTCGGCGTGATACAACGCCGCCGCCAATGCCACCGCACCACCGGGTTCGGCCACCAACTTGAGCCGGGAAAACGCCTGCGACATGGCCATTTGCGCCTCCTCCTCGGTGACAACGAGACCGGGGCCGCACAGGCGCTGCATGATCGGAAATGTGAGCGCACCCGGCTGCGGGGTGACGATGGCATCGCACAGGCCGCCTGACTGTCTGGCGTTGCGTTCGATCCGGCCAGAGGCAAGAGACCGTGTGACATCGTCGAACGCCTCGGGCTCGGCGGGGCGCACGCGCATGTCAGGGGCCTGTGCCTCCAGCGCCAGCGCGATGCCCGAGGTCAGCCCGCCACCACCGCAGCAGACGATCACATCCGCTTCTGTCACGCCCAGATCGGCCGCTTGCGCCGCGATCTCAAGACCGCATGTCCCTTGCCCCGCGATGACTTCGGGCTCATCGAAGGGCTTGATCAGGGTCAGTCCACGCGCGTTGGAAATGTCGCGGCCGATCGCATCGCGATCCTGGGTCGCACGGTCGTACAGCACCACCTCGGCGCCGAGCGCACGGGTGTTGTCGATCTTCATCTTCGGCGCGTCCGACGGCATTATGATGACCGCGCTGACACCGAATTCCCGCGCGGCCAGCGCCACACCTTGCGCGTGGTTGCCCGAGGAAAAGGCGATCACGCCAGAGGCGCGCTGATCCTCTGGCAAGGCCGAAATGGCAGACCGCGCGCCGCGGTATTTGAAGCTGCCGGTATGTTGCAGGCATTCGGCCTTGATCAGCACGCGTCGCCCGGCGATTTCGTCCAGGAAGGGTGAAGACAGAAGCGGCGTGACCCGCGCGTGACCGCGCAGGCGCCGGGCGGCGGCCTCGATCCGGAAAATATCCATGTGCTACCTCAACATATCCAGCCAGCGTCGCAGCGCGCGCAGGCTTTGGGGTTCGTCCAGAAACGGAATGTGTCCCCTGTCGGGCACTTCGACCGCGATCATGTCGGGGCGGCGGCGCTTCATCTCTGCGAAGGTTTCGGGCGAAAGAAGGTCGGAATTGGCGCCGCGCAAACAGGCCAGCGGCAGGCCCGACATGGCATCGAAAAGCGGCCAGAGATCGGGCGCCGGTTGCGCGCCGCCCTCCAGCACGGCCTCGCGCAGGCGCGGATCGTAGGTCAGTTCGAGTCCGTCCCCGGTATCATTGAACAGGATTTCCGCCTCGCGCAGCCAGCGCGCATGCGGGACATTAACAAAGCCGGTCAGCATGCGGGCGCGCGCCTGTGCCACCTCCTCATGCGTTTTCAGAACGGGCGGGCGGCCAAGATAGTCCTTGATCCCCTCCAGCCCGTCCGGTGCGATCTCGGGGCCGATATCGTTGAGCGCGACACCGCGCAGCCGGTGCTTGGCGGTGCTGGCCAGGACCATCGCGATCAGCCCGCCGCGCGAGGTCCCGAGAACGGCCGCGGATTCGAGCCCCAGGTGGTCGAGCAGTTCGATCGCATCACGACCCTCGACGGGGATTTGATAGGTGGCCGGGTCCCCCCAATCCGACTGCCCGCGACCACGATAGTCAAGCCGGATCAGGCGCACGTCCTCCAGATGCGGCGCAACGAATTCGAAATCGCGGCCATCGCGCGTCAACCCGGCAAGACAGAGCAGCGGCAGGCCGTCGCCTTCGTCGGTATAATAAAGCGACAGGCCATCAGTGGTGGTGAAACGCGGCATCAGGCCAGCTCCGGTATGGTGGTGAGATCCGTCAGCACATGCGCCGGGCGGTGCGGCAGGCGATCCACCGGGTCGCCCGCGCGGTTGACCCAGACGGTCTCGAAGCCGTAGCCGGATGCGCCCGCGATGTCCCATCCATTGGAAGAGACGAAGAGCACATCGTTCCTGGCAGAGCCCAGCTGCGCGCCGACCATGTCGTAGACCGCCTTGGAGGGTTTGAAGGTGCCCACATCCTCAACCGAAAGAACCGCGTCCAGGAAGTCGCCGATCCCGGCGCTATCGACCGCCCCTTCCAGCATGTCCGGACTGCCATTCGACAGGATCGCGCAGGTCTTTCCCGCCGCTTTCAGCCGGGCCAGCATCATTGGCACCTCGCGATAGGCCGGCAGTTCCCAGTAGAGCCCCAAAAGCCGTTCGCGCAATTCGGGGTCCCCGGCAAGGTCGGTCTTTTCCATAGCCCAATCCAGCGCATCCCGGGTTACCTCCCAAAACGGTGCGTGGTCCTGCATGATGGTGCGCAGCCAGGTGTACTGCAACTGCTTGGACCTCCAGTCTTCGGCCAATTGCGGCCAGACGGCGGCCAGTGCCTCGCGGCCCGGTTCCTCTGACGCGACACGCGCCGCAGCGGACACGTCGAAAAGCGTGCCGTAAGCGTCGAATACGCAAGTGTTGGCCATGATTTTTTCGCCCCCCGCGTCACTGCGTCTACCGTGGCAGAACCCGTATGCGGAGGGAAGGGGCCAAGACCGGCAAAATCCCGGCGACGGCACAGGTCATCCCGGATGAGGGTTTTGGGCTGAA
This sequence comes from Marivita sp., assembly GCA_041685125.1. GTDB lineage: Bacteria > Pseudomonadota > Alphaproteobacteria > Rhodobacterales > Rhodobacteraceae > Marivita. The sequence continues at coordinate 9,205 of JAWLGI010000009.1, forward strand.
ACGACAAACCCCCGAAGCCGACTGGTTCCGGGGGTCATCAAAACATCAATGTGTCGGAAAGCCCTGCTTAGAGCATACCTTCGCGCTGTGCCTTCTTGCGCGCCAATTTGCGCGCACGGCGGACCGCTTCAGCTTTCTCGCGTGCTTTTTTCTCGGACGGCTTTTCGAAATGTTGCTTGAGCTTCATTTCACGAAAAACGCCTTCACGCTGCAGCTTTTTCTTCAGAGCGCGGAGCGCCTGATCGACATTGTTGTCACGAACACTAACCTGCATGTGGTTTTCACCACCTTTCTAAGTTGGATTTGCAAGGAATTGCAGGAAGCGAATGTATAGCAGCGAAAATTCTCTTTGTCCAGACCCTAAGGGCGCGCTGTCGGACGTGCCTCGGACCCTTTCACGGGATTGGCCGCGTGCACGAAGATCGCGATGGACAAAAGACCGAAGATGCACTCGTAAACTTCCCATCTGCGGGTCTGGTCCAGCATCGGGATGATGATCGTGATGGCAAGCGCATAGATCGCGTGATGCGTCCGAGGCACCGGGATGACCAGCGCATCTGTCACGGATTTGACCCATTCCAGCTTGCGCCACAGTAGCGGCAATACGATCAGGTAGCTGAGTATGATGTAGGACAGGACCGGGCCGAACAGCAGTTCATCCAGTTTCACACCGCCAATAACCAGATTGTGCAGCGTCAATTCCTGCTGGTCATTGTTCTGCTGGAAATATTGCGGGCTTTCGAAACCGATGATGCGCTGACCCCACGAGATCTCCTCGCCGGCGGCCCAGATATAGGCAAGCCCATAGATCACACCGAGCATCAGCAGCGGGCGGGACAACGTGCCGCGATGCGCCATGACACGATGGATCAGAACAACGCCAGCAATGGCGAGCAGCACCGCGGTCGCGTTCTCGATCAGCGAATCCTCGGCCCCGAAATATCGAAGGAAAAATTCCGTCGAGATACCCGACGCGATGAAGGCGGCAATCAGGATCGCGACACCAAGGGCCAGAAGGGAATGATCTACGGTTTGTCGGGTCACGGTGCGTCAAACGTCTGATTTGTGTGAGTTTGTCCGTGTAACAGGTGTGTGACGCCGTGGGGAAGGCCCATGACCTCATTTTGAGCAGAAAATTTCTGCACCCATGTCGCAGGAGAATTTCATCAAGCGATGTGGCGAGACGTGCAAATGCGGTCTAGGTTAGAGTTGCAATGCAGGAACCCACGCCTTGGAGGCCCGACATGACAGAGACATCCCGCGATATCGCGACAGAGTTACTGGACGCGGCGCTCATGCATGTGCCGTTCGACGGATGGTCTGATGCGGCTTTCAAGGCCGCGATTGCCGATGTGGATGTCGCGCCCGCCGTGGCCAAGGGGATTTTCCCGCGCGGGGCACTGGATTTGGCCGTGGCATTTCACCGGCGTGGCGATGACGCGATGGTGGCCGCCCTGCGGGACCACGACCTGAGCGAGATGCGCTTTCGCGACAAGGTGGCGTTGGCCGTGCGCCTGCGACTCGAGGCGGTGGAAGACAAGGAGGCCGTGCGCCGGGGCGTGACCCTGTTCGCGCTGCCCATGCACGCCGCAGAAGGCACGAGGCTGATCTGGGGGACGGCGGATCGCATCTGGACCGCGCTGGGCGACACGTCGCGCGATATCAATTGGTACACGAAGCGCGCGACGCTGTCGGGGGTCTATTCCTCGACCGTTCTCTATTGGCTTGGCGATGATTCGCTCGACAACCAGGCGACCTGGGGCTTTCTGGATCGCCGCATCGGGGATGTGATGCAGGTTGAAAAGGTCAAGGCGCAGGTGCGCAAGACCCCCGGCCTTGGCCGATTGGCCAAGGGGGCCGAATCGGTCCTGTCGCGGGTCACGCCGCCCAAGACGCGCCGCGATGACCTGCCGGGTGGTTGGACAGTGCCGCGCTAGCGTCCCGGCGCCGGGCCTACCGGATCGGGTCGAACAAGGCGTCGGTCGCGGCGCAATCGCGCACGACGTCCTGTCCGCAGGGCACTGGATCAAGCGATTTGGACAGGCAAATCCGTGACTCGTTGATGCGACCGTCCTTGCAGGTGATGGTGATCATGTCCGGTTCCAGCTTCGGGTTCGCCTCCAGAAACGCGTCTTCCACGACAGACGCCGGCAATGTGACTGCCGTGTCGAGTTTGCGGAAAATCTCGGGACGGTTTATTGTTCCAAAGGCTTCGCGTGACAGGGCATAATAGTCCGATGCCGACAGGCCGGTACATACGCCGTGCTTGTTCCACTGGTGCCAGGCAAGGCCGGATGTGCCCATGATATCGGCCATGTCACGCGTCATGCCGCGCGACGGATCGCGTTGCGTGGTCGGGCAATAGGACGGCCAGCCGCGATGATATTGCGGCCAAAGGCCGTGCATCACCCAGCCGAAATCGGCGCTGTCGTCGCATTGCGGCGACTGTCGCGCGTCGCCTTCAATCGCGCACCATGTCGGTGACCAGCTCAGTGACAGCACGTAATAGTCGAATGCTCCGGATCGTTCGCCCTTGGCCAAGGCCGCTGCACCGACGATTGCGCCCACAAGAACCAGCACCAAAACCCGCATTGCCTCTTTCCTCTTTTGCCGTGTCCGACTATAAGGCCGCCAAGTTCCCTGACAATGGAAACCCGTCCCGGCCGATCCGGGACCTCCCGGAGACCTCCGGGAGCGGGAAAAAGCTATGCGCAAGGAGACGCGAGATGGGCAAACCGATTATGGCCAAGGCCACTGCTGTCTGGCTGGTGGATAACACGACACTCACATTCAAGCAGATCGCGGATTTCACCGGGATGCACGAGCTTGAAGTGCAGGGCATTGCCGATGGCGACGTGGCCGCTGGCGTGAAGGGGTTCGATCCGATCGCCAACAACCAGCTTGATCCGCAGGAGATCAAGAAGGGCGAGGCCGACCCGCTCTATACGCTCCGGCTCAAGGTCTACGCCGCGGCCCAAGGCGAAGAAAAGCGCCGTGGTCCCCGCTATACCCCGCTGTCCAAGCGTCAGGACCGTCCGGCATCGATTTTCTGGCTGGTCAAATTTCACCCCGAGCTGAGCGACGGCCAGATCTCCAAGCTGGTGGGCACAACCAAGCCGACCATCCAGGCGATCCGCGACCGCACGCATTGGAATATCAACAACATCCAGCCGATCGATCCCGTGGCGCTGGGCCTGTGCCGGCAGTCCGAACTGGACGCCGCTGTGTCCAAGGCCGCGAAAAAGCAGGAGGCGGTGATGTCCGATGACGAGCGCCGCAAGCTGGTATCGACGGAACAGAGCCTCGAAATGGACGAGGAGCCGCGCCTTCCCAGCGCGATCGAAGGACTTGAGACATTCAGCCTGTCGCGGGGATCCGACGCGGAAAGTGACGAAGACAATAGCCCCGACAGCGACTACGCCGATGCGGACAGCTTCTTCAACCTGCCCGACGGGGCAAATGACGATGACGAAGATGACGACGAGTCCGACAAGCGGTGATCGTCGAACAACACTGGACAAAAAGCCCGGCCCGAATTTCGGTGCCGGGCTTTTTCTTGTCTTGGATCAGGTCGCGCACCACCCGCCATCGGCCCTGGCCGGGGCCGGTAGCGGGGCCAGTTTGGCGGAACGCAGAGTCAGCAGGGTCCAGACGCTAGGACGACTTGCGCATTTCCTTGGGTGCGCCGCTGGCCGAGTCTGTGCCCATATAGGCCAGGCCCGCATCTTTCCACGCGGCAAAGCCGCCGGCCATATGGGCGATCCGGTCCTGCCCATGGGCAAGGTATTGCTGCGCAACCTTGGAGGACCGAACCCCGGAGCCACAGTGAAACACGATCGGTTTTGTTGACGGGTCGGGCATGTGGTTCGGCTGGAATGTCTGCATCGGGGCCAAGAGCGCGCCGGTGATCCGTTCGAGCGCGAATTCCTGCGGCGTGCGCACGTCGACCACGATGATGCTGTCCTTGGCGAAGGCCTCGGCCACCTCTGCCGGAGTCCAGTGTTCCAAGATGCCCTGCTCAGTGTTTTCGATCTCCATTTGGTCTCTCCTAGAATCGGTCAAGCGGGATTTTGAGGTAGCTGTTGCCATCTTTCTCGGGCTCCGGCGCGCGACCGGCGCGCAGGTTCATTTGCAGGACATGCAACATCCGGTCCGGCAGGGCGAGCGTTTTGTCCCGCGCCTCGCGCTGGTCGATATATCCCGCTTTGGGCGCACCGCCGCCGATATGCAGGTTGTGACGCCGCTGTTCGGCCACTGTCGATTCCCATGCGGGGCCGGGGCGGTTCGACGTGCCATAGTCGTGTCCGATGAACAGCCGTGTTTCGTCGGGCAGGGCAAGGATATCCTGCAACGAATTCCACAGGTCGTCGGCGGATCCACCGGGGAAATCGGCGCGCGAGGTGCCGGCATCGGGCATCATGAATGTGTCATGCACAAACGCGGCATCATGTCCGACGACATAGGTGATCGAACCAAGCGTGTGACCCGGTGACAGCATCACCTTCACGGGGAGGTTCCCGATCTGGAACTCATCGCCATCAGCAAACAGATGGTCAAAATCCGCGGCGGGGTCGAACGCATCGGGCATGTGATAGTAGTCGCGCCAGAGCGTCGCGATCTCCTGCACCTTTTCGCCGATCGCATTGGGCTTTCCCAACCTGTCCCGCAGATAGGCCGACGCCATCAGGTGATCGGCATGGGGGTGCGTGTCGAGAATCCATTCAATCTCGATCCCCTCGGTCTGGGCAAAGCGCAGGATCGCGTCAACCGGGGCCGGATCGGTTGCGGCGCCGGCGGGATCGAACGGGAGAACCGCATCGATGATCGCCGCCTTGCGTGTCTGCGGGCAGGCAACCAGGTACTGGATGCTGCCGGTATCCGCGTCGTAAAAGCCGGTCACGTCCGGGGAATTGGGGCCAGTGGACGGGCTGGTTCTGGACAAAGTCATATACACCTCTTTCGTCTTTCGTTTACCAACTGCGCAAGACGTATTCTGGTTCCAGAATGTGACAAGATAATTTTCAAAGATGTTTGCGGGCGTTCATCGCGGCGGTGATGGTGCCCTCGTCCAGGTAGTCCAATTCTCCGCCAATCGGCACACCCTGTGCCAGGGAGGTCAGCGTGACACGCCCCTCAAATTGGTCCGCGATGTAATGCGCCGTGGTTTGACCGTCGATCGTGGCGTTGAGTGCGAGGATCACCTCGGTGATCTCTTCGCTGTCGATGCGGGCAGACAGTTTGGGAATGCGAAGCTCGTCCGGCCCGACCTGGTCCAGCGCCGACAATGTGCCGCCCAGAACGTGATACCGGCCCTTGAACACGCCCGACCGCTCCATCGCCCAGAGATCCGACACGTCCGCGACCACGCAGAGCGTGCCATTGGTGCGGCGATTGTCCTGGCAGATGTCACAGATGTCCTGCGTACTGATATTGCCGCAATTGAGGCATTCGCGGGCATCCCGTGCAACGCGCGCCATGACCTCTGCCAAGGGGCCCAGCAACATTCCGCGCTTGCGGATCATGTGCAGCACGGCGCGCCGCGCCGACCGGGGGCCAAGCCCCGGAAGCCGCGCCATCATGTCGATCAGCGCCTCGATATCGCTGCCTTGGCGCATGCTATCTGTCCGACCGGGGGCGCAGAGAGAGGGCGATGCACACCTCGCTCAAAACGGCAGGTTCATGCCGGGCGGCAGACCCAGACCTTCGGTGAGCTTGGCCATCTCTTCCTGCGACTTGGCCTGGGCCTTTTGCTGTGCATCCTTGATCGCGGCGAGGATCAGGTCCTCGACCACTTCCTTGTCGTCGCCGTTGAAAATCGACGGGTCGATGTCCAGCCCGGTCAATTCGCCTTTCGCGGTCGAGGTGGCCTTGACCAGACCCGCGCCGGATTCCCCGGTCACGGTCATGTTGGCCATCTCTTCCTGCAGCTCGGCCATCTTGCCTTGCATTTCCTGCGCGGCTTTCATCATCTTGCCCATGTCGCCCATTTGGCCCAAACCCTTGAACATCGTGTCCCTCCGGTTGTCAGCGCCCCTTGATCGGTGGCGCGGTGTAAAAGATCATCCCTACACATATTGCAGCGATGATGCCGATGAACAAGGCGGGCGACCCGACGCAGCCTTCCACCATCGCGATTTTCCGCGAGGCCGGGGCCAGCATGGTCAGGAAGGTGGCAAAGGCTGTCCAGCCCAGCACCACCGCCAGCGATCCCCACTGGCTCTTGAACCGGAGGGCCAGAACGGTGCCCAGGAACAGCACAAGTGCCGCCGGAGAGGAGGCCAGGAAGACCGCTTCCTGCACCGCGCCAACCGATGCCCCGTCCCAACCGGGGCGTTGCTCTGCGCAGCCCTGTGCCCATGCGGCACCGGGCACAAGCGCAAGGATCAGTCCTCCTCGAACGGGTCCCACTCGTCTTCCACTTCGGGCAGAGCCTCCGCCTCGGCGACGGCGGCGAGTTGATCCGGTGTGCGAACCTCTTCGACTGCGGCACCGGGAAAGGCCTCAAGCACGGCCTTGACCAGCGGATGCTCTGCCGCCTCGGCCTTGATCGCGGTGGTTTTCGCATCGCGGGTTTCGGCAAGTGTCGGCGCGTCCGATCCGTTCACGACAGACACGCCCCAACGATTGCCGGTCCAGCGCTGCAACGCGCTGCCAAGCCGCGCGGCAAGATCGCCCGGCGCGTTGTTTGTCGGTGTGAACTCGATCCGCCCCGGCTGATAGGCGGCCAGCCGCACACAGCCCTCAACCTCGACCAGAAGTTTGACGTCTCGATTGGCGCGGATCAGCTCAACGACATGTTCAAAACTCGGATAGCGCGCCAGCGCCTGATCCGTTGCCACCGCGACCGCCGCCCCGCCGTAAGAGGCGTGCGGGCCGGACGACGTCGAATGGGTCGGTGCCGGGCCAGCTGTTGCCTGTGTCTGACCAGCGGCCGGGCCGCCGCTTGTCCCGCCGCCCGACGGAGGGGGCGGGGGCGGCGTATCCTGCAAGCGTTTGACCAGGTCTTCGGGGCTGGGCAGTTCCGCCACATGGGTCATGCGGATAATCGCCATCTCCGCCGCCATCATCGCGTTGGGCGCCTGCGCCACCTCGTCCAGCGATTTGAGCAGCATCTGCCATAGCCGTGTCAGCGGCCGCATGCCCAAAGCCGCGGCCAGTTCCTGGCCGCGCTGGCGTTCATCGGGGCTGATCGTTGGATCCTCCGCCGCCTCGGGCGTGATCTTGACCACGGAAATCCAGTGGGTGATCTCGGCCAGGTCGCGCAGCACCGCCATCGGATCGGCCCCGTCGGCATATTGCCCTGACAATTCGGTCAAGGCGCCGGCCGCATCGCCCTTCATCACCAGATCGAAGAGGTCGAGAACACGGCCCCTGTCGGCCAGTCCCAGCATCGCGCGCACCTGGTCGGCCCCGGTTTCGCCCGCGCCGTGACTGATCGCCTGATCCAGAAGCGATGTCGCATCCCGCGCGGAGCCTTCTGCCGCGCGGGTGATCAGCGCGAGAGCATCGTCGGTGATCTGCGCAGCCTCATTGCTCGCGATGCGGCGCAGCAGGTTGATCATCATCTCCGGTTCGATCCGCCGCAGGTCGAAGCGCTGGCAGCGGGACATGACGGTGACCGGTACCTTGCGTATCTCGGTCGTGGCGAAAATGAACTTCACATGCGCGGGTGGTTCTTCGAGCGTCTTCAAGAGCGCGTTGAATGCGCTGGTGGACAACATGTGAACTTCGTCGATAATGTAGATCTTGTAGCGCGCCGAGGCCGCCCGGTAATGCACCGAATCGATGATCTCGCGAATGTCGCCCACCCCGGTGCGCGAGGCGGCGTCCATCTCCATCACGTCGACATGGCGTCCTTCCATGATCGCGACGCAATGTTCGCACTGGCCACATGGGTCGGTTGTCGGCCCGCCGGTGGCATCGGTGCCGATACAGTTCAGCCCCTTGGCAATGATCCGCGCGGTGGTGGTTTTACCGATACCGCGTATCCCGGTCATGATGAAGGCCTGCGCGATGCGATCCGCCTCGAACGCATTCTTGAGCGTGCGCACCATCGCCTCTTGCCCGACAAGATCGGCAAAGGTTTCGGGGCGATACTTGCGGGCAAGCACCTGGTAGGGGGTGGTTTCGGACATCGGCTGACAGTTCCTTGCGATCAGGGGTCAAGCTATGCGCTCTGTGAAGGGACGTCCACCATGACCGTACGATTTCCGCGGATTTCAGGACCAGATCACAACAGCCAGAGCATGATGCCTGTGGCCACCGAACCAAGTGACAACGTGGCCGAAATCCAGCCCATTTTTTGCGATGATTGGCTGTCGGTCTCGTTGTCTTCCATGCGGCGCTGTGCATCATGGCTGTTGCGCCATGCGCCCCAGAAGATCATCAGCGCCACCGCGATGAACACCGTCGCCACCGTCTGGGCGATCCAGGTGGGCTCTACGGGGCCGAACATCGCTTTCAGGCCAAGCGCAATCGCGATGCAGGCCATCCCCGTGCGCATCCAGCCGGCAAAGGTGCGTTCGTTGGCCAAAGCCGTCCGGTCCTCGGCCCAGTCGGTGCGGCGTTCCGCAAGGTCTGTCTTGTCCGTCATGCGCCCTCATTGGTCAGTTGTGGGACTTACCCGTTTCACCGGACCTCACCTGCCTCACTCACATCGTAGCCAGTCAGGGACGTGGCGTGGGCGGCAAAGCCCGAACTGCCGAGAAACCGGAGGAACCTCTGGAACGGGGGATCGAGATAGGCCCGTCGGCTCACCAGAAGGTCGAAGCGTTCCTCGATCAGCGGCACGAAGGCCAGCCTGTGTTGCTGTGCCAGCGCTGCCAGGCCAAAAGTCGCGTCCGCCTTGCCCGAAGCCACGTCCAGCACCGCATCCGCCTCGCTCCGCGCCATGGGGCGCATGCGGATCATCTCGGGCAACAGATCGGCCTCACCCAACAAATGCTCGAACAGCGTTCTGGTTCCCGCCCCGATCTGTCTCGGGGTCGCGCTGCGGCCGACCAGATCGGCAAGCCCGGTGATCGGCATCGGATTGTCGGGATGCACCACCAATCCCCGCTGGCGCCGGGCAAAGCTCAACAGAACGACCGGCGATCCGGCAAATCCGGCCTCGACCGACGGCAGGTTCCAGACCTGCGCCACGGGGTCGAAAATGTGCAGCCCCGCAGCCAGAGCTTCGCGCGCGGCGAACCGCTCCATCCCGTCCTGCGAGCCATCGAGAAAACTGGCGATCCCGCATTCCGATTGCCGCAATGCCCAATCGAGGAGCAGCGGATCGTGGCTGCCCAGAAACACGGCCGGGCGCGTGGCTTCTGCCAACTTTTTTCCGGTCCGGCCACGTTCCAGCCAGCTCAGCACATCCTGTTCGGGGAAAAGCAGCTTTCCCATCACCTTGGAGCAGGGCACAGTTCCGCGTGGCGCGAGATCATGGATCTTGCGTTCCTTGATGCGCAAAAGCGCTGCCAATTCGGGAATCGTCAGAAGCCGGGGGCTTGATGTGGTATCGGTGGCCGTCTCGTCACCTCGAGTATGTCCGACTGGCTCCGGCGCGGCAAGGACCAGACGTGACTATGCGACAGGGCGAAGCGGGTGTATCCTTGCGCTGATGATCGTGGATGGCAAAGAGGGGACATGACCAATTACGATTCGACAGACCTGCGCGCCAACGAGGTGGCGATCGACCCGCCAACGGCCCGGGATGCGGGGCTGCAGTTCATCGGTCTCGTCCGCACGCCCTTCACCACACGTGACCTGTGTCCACGGCAAGGCCGGCTGGATGGCCCGGACTGCCGGTTGGAATTACGGCCCGAATGGGAGCCGGCGCTGGACGGGATAGACCGGTTCGACCATCTGGATATCCTTTACTGGCTGCACGAGTCGCGCCGGGATCTTGTGGCGCAGAGCCCCAGGAACGATGGCTCCACCACCGGCACATTCGCCCTGCGCTCCCCGGTGCGGCCCAATCCGATCGGCCTGTCGCGGGTCCGGCTCATTCGGCGAGACGGACCGGTTTTGATCGTCAAGGGTTTGGATTGTCTCGATAAAACGCCGCTTTTGGATATCAAGCCGGAACGTTGCGCCTACACGCCGCCAGCGCCGGACAAGGCTGCGGACACTGCATGACAGTGGCAAAATGCCTCCCCATTATTTCTTTTGACAAGATGCGTAGGCGGACCGTCTGATTTGCGCTAAGAAGGCCGAAATCAAAAGAACAAAGCAGGCTTATGTCCGATCAGTCATCCAATCACGGGCAGTCGCCCGCCCCCGGCTCCGCGAAGGACTGGGTGAAAATCCTCGCCAAGTATCGCGAACCCAACACGCTGCGCAGCTCTTTCGAGCTTGCTGTGACGCTGGGCCCGTTCATCGTGCTCTGGGTCGCGGCCTGGTGGGCGCTGGATGTCAGCTACTGGCTGGCACTGGGTCTGTCGATCGTCAACGCGGCGTTCCTGCTGCGGCTCTTCATCATCCAGCACGATTGCGGGCACGGGTCGTTCTACACCAACCGCACGCTCAGCGATTGGCTGGGCCGTGTGCTGGGTGTCCTGACGCTGACCCCCTACGATGTCTGGCGGCGCACCCATTCGATCCACCACAGCAATGCCGGCCATCTGGATCGGCGCGGTATCGGCGATGTGCATACGATGACGGTGGCCGAATACAAGGCGCTTGGCGTGTGGAATCGCGCGATGTACCGACTGTACAGAAACCCGGTGGTCCTGTTCGGGCTGGGGCCGGGATACCTGTTCTTCGTGCAGAACCGCATTCCCCTGGGTTTGCTGTCGAGCGTCCGGTACTGGGCCAGCGCGATGGGCACAAATGCGGCGATTCTGGGCGCGCTTCTGGTGATGCTGTATTTCGGCGGGCTGATGCCGATCCTTCTGATCTTCCTGCCGTCGACCCTTTTGGCGGCAACGGCCGGCGTCTGGCTCTTCTACGTTCAGCACCAGTTCGAAACGACGCTCTGGGATAGCGAGGAGCAATGGCAATTGCACGACGCGGCCCTGCACGGAAGTTCACATTACGTGCTGCCCTCGGTTCTGCAATGGGTCAGCGGCAATATCGGCATTCACCACGTGCATCACCTCTATAGCCGGATCCCGTTCTACCGGCTGCCCGAGGTGGTCCGCGATCATGCCACCTTGTCGGAGCACAACCGCATGACGGTCCGAGAAAGCTTTGCCAATGCGAAGCTGCACCTTTGGGATGAAGGCTCGCGCCGATTGTTGTCGTTCCGTCAGGCCAACGCTCTTTGAGCGGCGCGGCCGATCCGGGCCATGGACCGGCACGCCCCGACGCAAAGAAACCCGCCGCAAACAGAAAAGGCCGCCCCGAGAGGCGGCCTTTTCCTGTGTTTGTCCGTGTTGATCAGCGCTTGGAGAACTGGAAGCTCCGACGTGCCTTGCGGCGACCGAACTTCTTGCGTTCCACCACGCGGCTGTCGCGGGTCAGGAAACCTGCCGCCTTGAGTGCGGGGCGCAGCGTCGGGTCGTAAAGCTGAAGCGCTTTCGAGATACCGTGCTTGACCGCGCCGGCCTGACCCGAAAGACCGCCGCCCTTGACAGTGGCCATCACGTCGAACTGATCGGAGACCCCGGCGGTTTCGAACGGCTGGCGCAGGATCATCTGCAACACCGGGCGTGCGAAATACTTGGTGTAGTCGATATAGTTGCCCTTGGCGTCCCGAACGAGGAACTTGCCGGAGCCCGGTTTGATCCAGACACGCGCGACCGCGTCTTTCCGTTTGCCGGTGGCATAAGACCGACCGAGCTTGTCACGCTGCGGCTCGCGCGGGATTTCGGCCACTTCCGGCGTGGCATCAAGGCCCGCGGCGGTGTTCAGCTCTTCCAGGGAATTGAGTTGCTCAGCCATTATTTCGCCGTCCGTGTGTTCTTGGAATTCATGGATTTCACATCCACGATTTCGGGGGTCTGTGCTTCGTGCGGATGATCGGTCCCTGCATAGACGCGCAGGTTGGTCATCACCTTGCGGGACAGGCGGTTGCCCGGCAACATGCGCTGAACCGCTTTCTGCACAACCCGCTCGGGATGCGCGCCATCGAGGATCTGCTGTTTCGTGCGGGATTTGATGCCGCCCGGATAACCGGTGTGCCAGTAGAAATTCTCGTGACGCTTGTTGCCCGTCATCTGGATCTTGTCGGCATTGATGACGATGACATTGTCACCCATGTCCATATGCGGTGTGAAGGACGCCTTGTGCTTGCCGCGCAGGCGGGTGGCGACGATCGATGCGAGACGGCCCAGAACGATGCCTTCGGCGTCGATCAGGATCCATTTCTTGTCGATATCTGCCGGTGTTGCAGAAAAGGTTTTCATCGTGGGATGTCCCTGACATTGGATTGGTAAGGCAGGGTGCCGCGCACCCCGTATCTTCGATGCGCGGGTTATAAGGATCGGGCGCCCACAGTCAAGCGCTGGTACCTTCGATTAACCGTTCAAAAACAATGGCTTGAAAATAAGGTACCAATATACCCCAAAAAACTGGGTCACTATAGCTCCAGCTTGCGATAGACCAGGTACGCGTCGAACAGTTCGGCGTCGGCATCGCCGCCATAGCGGGGTGTTTCGCTGAAGCCCAGGCGATCATAAAGCGCCAGCATGGAACTGTTTCCGCGTACCGTGTCGGCGAGGACCGTTGTCGCGCCAAGCTCTTTGGCCTTTTCGATCCGCATCTCGATGATCTTGCGGCCAAGACCGTGTCCGCGTGCCAGATCGCGCACGAACAGGCGTTTCAATTCCGCGTGGTCCCGGTCGATCATCCGGACAAAGCCGCAGCCCAGAAGAAAACCGGACGTGTCGCGTGCCAGCACCGTCGCGCCACGTGGTGGCAGAAACTGGTCGATCACGTCGAGGCTCGACTGCACCTCTTCGTCCACGTTCAGCCCGGGACCGCCAACCGTCATCAGGCGCTCGAGAATCTGAGCGTAATATTCGGTCAGGATCTCAGACAATTCGTCAAGATCGGGACGGCTGTCTGCGAAGGTCAGGTGGATGTCTAAACCCATTAATCACTCTTGGCTCGATGAGTCGTGCCGTTCAAATTAGCGGCAGATTTCCGGGCAGGCGACCACTTTTTCATCAGAAGTCGGGAAAATCAGATACTTATCTGCTCTGGTGGGTGTTCAAGCAGGTCCCGCAACTGGGTCATTGCCGACTCGAACTGGTGCAGCGGGATTTGTGCGTTCACGGCGATTCGCACCGCGTGAGGCGCGCGCCCGTCGCGCAGGGCGAATTCGTCGGCAGAGCGGATCTGGATATCGCGCTCTTCGGCGGCCCGGCAGAAGGATGCCGCGCGCCAGCCTTGCGGCAGCGGCAGCCAAAGAAACGGCACGTCTTCGTGCCATGTCAGGTTGTGCGTGCCCAGGGCATTCACGGCAACGCGGACATATTCCGCCATGTGTTCGCGGATCGATGCCACGATCGCCTCTGTTTGAGGGTCCGTCAGGATCTGTTCGCAGATTTCGGCCACCGGCTGGGCCAGACCGAAAAACCCGTACTCCGCTGTCTGCCGCAGGTCTTGCCCACGTCCGGGTGGCGCGATTGCAAAGCCGACGCGCAGGGCCGGAGTCAGCACCTTGGAGATCGACGCGACATGCCATGTGCGCTCGGGTGCAAGGATGCGGTAACTGGGCGCGGTCATGTCGGTGCGTCGGTAACAATCATCCTCGATGATCTGGAGATCCAGCGCGCGGCAGACCTCCGAAATGGCGCGGCGGCGGTGGGATGGCGTGCTGAGCAGCGTTGGATTGTGCACATCGGGCGAGGTGCAAAGCACCTGCGCTCCGGTTTCGCGGGCGACCTGTTCCAACGCATCCGGACAGATGCCATTGTCGTCGCTTGGCAAACCGATTGCCTTGCTACGCAACAGTTCGGCGGCACGGCGAAACCCGGGATAGGCCATTTCCTCGACCAGAATTGTCGGAGTTGCCCCGCGCAGGATCGTTTGCAGGATCACGCCAAGCCCGTTTTGCGCGCCGTTGACAAGGACCACGTCGCTATCGGTGACGTGCCCCAAAGGGATCGTGCGTAGCCAATGTACCGCCGCTTCGCGCAGCGGCTTGTAGGCGTCGCGCGTCGGGTAGCGCAAGAGCCGCTCGGGCGCCGCCTCGCCCACGCGGGCAAGGGCGCTGCGCAGAAGTGCGACCTGTCCCAGGTCGGGCAGTTGCGGGCTGACCAGCGATGTCTTGCCGTCCCGCTTCGGCACGGCGACGTAATCGCGGGTGGGGAGTCTGTGCCCGTTTGCCCCGTGGGTCACGAAGGTCCCGCGCCCGACTTCGGCCACCGCATGGCCCGCATCCGTCAGAACGGTATAGGCCCGCGCAACCGTGCCGGGCGTAATGCCCAGCGACCATGCCAATTCGCGCACCGGCGGCAAGCGGTCACCCGCAGCCAGATCGCCGGACCGGATCGCGGACAGGATGGAATCGGCAACCCGGCGGTATTTGGGTCCGCTGCCGGATTGAGGCAGCGAGACGATTGGACTGGATTGAATTGTATCCGACACAATCTTTCTCTGGATTGGTGTTCACGTCAAATGTATCGCTTTTTGTATCACGATGTCACTCTGTATTTTATGACACATCCCTATTGTGTCGATACATTCAAGGAGTAGACCATGGCACATGCGCATCATGCCCCGCAGATCGCCTCTCTGGGTGGACAGCCAGGGCTGTCGCCGCTGGCCGGTCTGGCGTTGCGTGTGGCGGAGGCTCTGACGATATGGTCCGAACGCCGCCGCACGCGGAACCGGCTTCTTGCTCTCGATGATCGTCTTTTGTGGGATGTCGGATTGGATCGGTTGACCGCCTTACGGGAGGCCAATCGCGTTTTCTGGCGGGTGTAATCCCTGCGCCTGTCAGGTCCTCGGGGCGCAAAGACCGGCTTTGCGCCCCATTTTTTCAACTCCTGGCTGCACCGCTTAGCCGCTGTAGAGAATGCCCCAACGCGCCAGCAGACGTTGCTGCAATCTGCGGGACCGAACCGCATATGCGCGCCCCCCTGGCGGACGTTCCCGCTCCGCGCGGCTCAGGGCCGCCCGTCGCGGCAGATCGCCCGAAAAATATGCGAATGCCAGTTCGGTGCCATCCGGCAGGTCGATGAACCCGCCCAGCCCGCTGACGAAATTCAAGGTTCCTGTCTTTGCCGTCACCTTGACGGGATGATCCGCGATCCCCTTGCGGTCTTCGGTGCGCAGGAGGTGGTCTTTCAACAGCGGTTTGATCTCCAATGCGCTGCGCGCCGCGATCAGGGATTTGACCATGTCCCGAGCGGACAGGCGGCTGTCATCGCCCAGCCCGGAATGATCCTCCAGCGCCACGGAGGACATGCCCAGCCTGTCCTTGGCCCAGGTGTTCATCGCCTCGGCCGAGGCCTTGAGAGACGCCACTTGGCCTGATCGCCGGAGGCTCGCGGTCAGGCCGATACATTCCGCGGTGATGTTCGTGGAATATTCCAGCATATCCTGCAATATGCCGCGCAAATCGCCGCTTTGATGGGTGACGATATCGGTCGTCCCTTCGGGCAGCGTGTCGATCATTTCCGGTGTCTTCAGCACGATCCCGTTCGACCGCGCCAGGACCTGGAACACCTCTGCCGTGTATCGACCCGGTTTGCGGACCGGCAGCCAGCGCGCCCCGCTGCGCCCGAGCGCCCCGCGCGCGACGGTCCAATTGTCGTAGGTGCCGCCATCCGCATAGGTGTAGACCGGTGACCGGCGCGCCGCGATCCGCATGCGTGCCGCGGTCACTTCGGGGCGCAGCGTGCCCGACCGGGCGTCCATCGTGACGACGTAATCATCGCCGCTGCGCTGCCATTCGAAATGCACACGGTTGAAATTCAGGTTCAGCCCGGAAATCCCCGGATTGTACCCGACCTGATGGGGCTGATCCGGGTCAATGCCGTTCAGCGCCGGCAGGGCGCCCTCCCAGACAAGAAAGCGGCCAGTGACCTCTGTCACCCCCGCCTCTTCGCGCAGGCGCTTGGTGATGCTGGCCAGGGCGTCGGTGTCGAGGGTCGGGTCGCCGCCACCGGCAAGGATCAAGTCGCCGTCGATCCGGCCATCCATGGCTGGGGCGGTGGCCAGGATACGGGTCTCGAAGCGATGGTCCGGTCCCAGCACATCGAGCGCGTAGCAGGCGGTGATCGCCTTGGCGACGCTGGCCGGGGGCAGGGCGCGCAAAGGGTTGTGCGATTCGAGCACCAAGCCGGTTTTCACATCCGCCACCTGCACGCTGACCTTGCCGGGCAACCCGGCTTCGGCGATCAGCTCGCTCAGCGGCGGTTGGTAGGACTTGAGAAGCCCCTCGGCCCGCCGCGCGGGCCGCAGCGACTGCATCGGCGCCAATGCGGATTGTGCGGACGCGGCCTGTCCCAACCCGAAAGCTGCCAATCCGCCCAGGATCGTTCGACGTGAAAACTTCGGTGTCATGTGCGCGATGTAACTCTACCGTTTGCCGGGTGGCAAGGACACGCTTGGGTGATCGGTCTTTGCCGCATGCAAGGGCGCATCCCGGCCGTTCTAACCGCGCCGGTGCCACGCGCCTTTTGCGCGCAATTCGGTCGAGCTTACGGGTATCAGGGGCATGTTGACAAAACACCATGCCGGGGCCGTCTGATCGGCAAGAAGCCGTGATGCCCGTCCCGGCAAGCGCGCGGCCCGGTATTGCCGCGCTGTGCGCGAATGCAACCCCGATTGCCGCCATCCGGGCCGCGCGAGGACACCGACGGGCAGCGCTTGCAGGATATCCTGCCATCTTTGCCAGCGGTGGAATTGCTGCAGGTTGTCCGCCCCCATGAGCCAGACAAAGCGGACGCCGGTATGGCTGGCCTGCAAGGCATCTATCGTCTCGGCGGTGTATGCGGTTCCGATCCGCGCCTCGAAATCGCTGACGATCACCTTGGGGTGCTGCATGATGGCCCGAGCGCGGTCGATCCGCGTCTCCAGTGGGGCAGGGCCGCGATCCTTGAGCGGGTTGCCCGGGGACACCAGCCAGATCACCCGGTCCAGCCCGAACCGGCGCAGGGCCACCTGCGTCAGATGCACATGTCCTTTATGGGCTGGATCGAAGGACCCACCCAGCAGGCCCACGCGCATGCCGGAGCGCAAGATATGTCTGACCTGTATCAAGGGAACTGCAATCAGTCTGGCCGGTGCGCGCCGGGAACGGCCGCGCTGTCGCCTTCGGCCGTGCGGAGGATCAAGGCACCCGTCATCACGCGGTGCGCCCAACCGAACGCGTCGCCGGCCGCACCGGCGCTGCATCGTGACCTTGCTGGATTTTCATCTTGTTCTCCCGGTTTCTTGACGCAACTCTAGCGGCTGACAGCAGAGGAGAAAAGCATGGTGCTCAAAGTTCCGGCCGACGAGATGGAAACCTTCCTGAACGAGGTGTTTCCGCAGGTCAAAGGCATGTTCGGGATTGACCATCTTGACGAAGAGCGCCTCGTCATGCGTCTGCATGCGGACGAACAGCACCTGCGCCCCGGTGGCACCGTGTCCGGTCCCGCGATGTTCAGCCTTGCCGATGTCGCGGCCTATGTCGCCACGATGTCGCGGATCGGCAAGGAGGCGCTCGCTGTGACCACCAATTGCTCGATCGATTTCATGCGCAAACCGCTGGCGGGCGCTGATGTGATCGCGCATGCACAGGTGCTCAAGCTGGGCCGTACGCTCAGCGTGACGGATGTTCGGCTGTTTTCCGATGGCCAGTCCGATCCGGTTGCGCGGGCCACGCTCACTTATTCGATCCCGCCCAAGCGAGGGGCGTGATCAAAGCCGCATGTGCCGGGCCCGTGCACCGCGTTCGATCGCGGCGGCATGCAGCCGGTCCATCGCCAGTTCGTAGCGGATTTCCTCCAAAAGCCGCAGCTCTGCCTCGCGCAGCGTGCCGTCTGCCGCGGCGACATCGCAGGCCAGCGCGTAGGCGGTTTCGAACAGGCGCTCGGGCAGGTTGTCGCGCAACAGGCCAAACAGCGCATCCAGCCCGTCCTCCTGTTCGAACAGGTCAAAGACCAGCCCGGACATTTCGGGAATCCGGTTCTGGTCGTAATCCGCAAAGACGGGCAGGTGGTTCACTTGTGACTGGATCTTGACCAGTTCCGCCGTGCGAATGCTTTCGTCGGAGGCGGACACGGCAATCATCAGCGCGACAAGGCAATCCTGCGGGCTTAGCGGGTGTGGAGAGGTATCTTGCACAAGTGGCACTTTCCGATCTGAGGTCTCGTTCGTGCCAACTTATTGACCCGCCCGCGCCCCCGCAATAGGAAGTGCCTCTTGAACGCCCGCACAGCACCGTGCGGCGAGTATTCGGAGACCCAGAGCAATGTCCGATCTGCGCGAAGCTGCAATGACCTCAAAGGCGTGGCCCTTTGAAGAGGCGCGCCGGCTGCTCAAACGCTACGAGACCAAGCCGCCCGAAAAGGGATATGTGCTTTTCGAGACCGGTTACGGCCCGTCTGGTCTGCCGCATATCGGCACCTTCGGCGAGGTCGCGCGCACCACGATGATCCGCCGCGCCTTCGAGGTGATCTCGGACATTCCGACCAAGCTGATCTGTTTTTCCGACGATCTGGACGGCATGCGCAAGGTGCCGGGCAACGTGCCCAACCCCGACATGCTGCGCGAACATCTGCAACGCCCGCTCACGGATGTGCCCGACCCGTTCGGCACGCATGAAAGCTTTGGCGCGCATAACAACGCGATGCTGAACCGCTTTCTGGACACGTTCGGGTTCGAGTATGAATTCATTTCCTCGACCGAGTTTTACCGCTCGGGCCGCTTTGACGAGGTGCTGCTGCGCGCCTGCGAAAGATACGATGCGGTGATGGAGGTGATGCTGAAATCCCTGCGGGATGAGCGGCGAGAGACCTATTCGATCTTCCTGCCGATCCATCCCGACACGGGTCGCGTGCTCTACGTGCCGATGAAGAACGTCGATGCCGTGCGTGGCGAGATCACCTTTGACGACGAAACCGGGCGCGAGATCACGCTTCCGGTCACCGGTGGCAACGTCAAGCTTCAGTGGAAGCCCGATTTCGGCGCGCGCTGGGCCGCGCTGGACGTCGATTTCGAGATGTACGGCAAGGATCACAGCACCAACACACCGATTTATGACGGCATTTGCGAGATCCTTGGCGGCCGCAAGCCGGAGCATTTCACCTATGAACTGTTCCTGGATGCCGAGGGGCACAAGATCTCCAAGACCACCGGCAATGGCGTGTCGATCGACGAATGGCTGACCTATGCCAGCACCGAATCGCTCTCGTATTTCATGTATCAAAAGCCCAAGACGGCAAAGCGGATGCATTTCGATGTGATCCCCAAGGCGGTAGACGAATATCATCAGCAGTTGCGCGCCTATCCGACACAGGATGCCAAGGCGCAGGCCAACAACCCGGTCTTTCACATTCATTCCGGAGACGTGCCGGACTCGCACATGGTTGTCCCCTTCTCGATGCTGCTCAACCTTGCCTCCGCCGCGGGGGCCGAGGACAGGACCGCGATGTGGGGGTTCATCAAGCGCTACGCGCCCGACGCCACGCCGGAAACCCATGCCGATCTGGATCAGGCGGCGGGCTTTGCCGTGCGGTATTATCAGGACTTCGTCAAACCCGCCAAAACCTATCGCGCCCCCGACGATACCGAGCGCGCTGCGATCGCGGATCTGGCGTCGCGCCTGCGTGCGCATGACGGCCCGACTGATGACGAGACATTGCAAACGCTGGTCTTTGCGGTGGGCAAGGAACACGGGTTCGATCCGCTGCGCAATTGGTTCAAGGCCCTTTACGAAGTGCTGTTGGGCCAATCGCAAGGTCCGCGCTTTGGCGGTTTCATCGCGCTCTACGGTGTCGATGAAACCGTGGCGCTGATCGAAAAGGCTCTTGCGGGCGATCTGGCCGAGGCCGGCTGATTTGTCCGGTGGATGATCCGTTCTACCTTTGCCGAAGGAGGACGGACCATGCGCAAACTCATCACCGGGCTGACCCTTGGCCTGACACTCGCGGGAGTCCTTTGGGCGCAGGATGTTCTGCCCCCCGAGCCTGCCATTGAAGACACGATTCAAAGCCAGATCGACGCATTCCTCGAAGACGATTTCGCGACCGCCTTCGGTTTTGCCAGCCCCAACCTGCGGACAATGTTCCGCACGCCGGAGAATTTCGGCGCAATGGTGCGGCAGGGATACCCGATGGTCTGGCGCCCTGACGCGGTGAGCTTCGGCGATCTGCGATTGATCTCCGGTGGCATGTACCAGAGGGTGATCGTTACGGACGAGGCTGGCAATCTGCACTACCTTGATTACCAGATGCAGCAAGTCGACGGCCAATGGCGGATCGCGGGTGTGCAGATCCTGCAAGCCCCTGACCTTGCCGCGTAGCGTGTTGGAACCCGCCTTCCGTTAGCTCAGTTCATCTGCTGTCAACCGATAGGCCTTGCCGAAGCCGCCATTCAGATGCGCGCCGAGCGGGGTGAACCGTAACAGGGCGAAATCTGCGAAGCCGATATAGAGCTTTGCCTTGGGTTGTTGCCTCAGAAACGCCTCTGACAGATCCGCGTGGTCGGGGTCTTCATGCCGGACGAATCGGGCCCGCGCCCGAAGGCTCAGCCGTGGATGGGTCAGCGGGTCACCCTTTGCCTCCGGCTCTCCGATGAGCAGCGCGCACACCGGGTCCGCTTGCAGCGCCGTGCTGTGGTGGCTCAGGTCCGAGATCAGGCTGAGCGGTTTGCCATCCGGCCCCTCGACCAGTGCGATGCGGCTTACCATCGGCGTGCCAGCCTCGGGATCCCGATAAGCAAGCGCCGCGAATTTCGCGTTTTCAATCAAGCGTTTGACCAGTGCACGGGCCTCGGAATCGGTGGGCTGCAAGGGCGTTGTCATACGCCATGATCTAGCACATCCTGCAAGAGTGGCAATTTTTATGCTGCACCTGCAAAATAAGCCTGTACCCTTTGGCCGAATCAAGGGAACTGGAAATGACCGGCCACGTCATCACGATTGCGCAACAAAAGGGCGGCTCTGGCAAGACGACCGTCTCGGCCAACCTTGCGGTTGGATTTCTCCGACAGGGCAAGAAAGTCGCGATTGTCGATATCGATCCGCAAGGCAGCCTTGGCCGCTGGTTCATGACCCGCATCGACACCCAAGCTGGCCCGGTGCAGAATTTCGAATTCGCCACATCTTCGGCCTGGGGCATCACCTACGAAGTGCGCAAGCTGTGTGACAGCCACGACATCGTCATCATCGACACGCCGCCCAAGGCCGACAGTGACCTGCGCCCGGCGCTGCGCGTGGCCGATCTGGTAGTGGTGCCGGTAAGCGTCAGCCATGTGGACCTCTGGGCCACGGAAGGCGTGCTCGATCTGGCCCGGCGTGAGGGCAAGGAAGCGATGATTGTCCTGAACCGCGCGCGCAAGAACACGCGTCTGGGCTCTGACGTGGCCCGGGCCGCGGACAAGCTTCTGGCCCGCATCGCCAAGGCGACACTGGCCAACCGCGTCGTCTATGCCGAGGCGCTGGGGCAGGGCCGCGGCGCCGCCGAGGGGCGCAAGACACCGGCGCAGGCCGAGGTCGACGCGCTCACCTGCGAGGTGGCAGAGGTGCTGGCAAACGGGTAAACCCGTGCCAGCAGACCCGGAGCGCACCCAATGACAGACCTCGCCGCCCTCAGAGACACGATCCGCGCCAACGCCGACACGCGAGGTCAGACGGTGTCGAAGCTCGGCTATTTCTGCGCGCCGTTCCGCCCGGCTTCCGGGCCGTTTTCGGACAAGGTCATCAAGGTCTATCGCGGCTTGCGCGACCCAGCGGCGCTGGCGCGTCTGGCACAATGCCATGAGGATTATGTCGCGGCGCTGCAAACGGCCGGTGTTGCGCTGCCGGAAACGGAATTTCATCTCCTCGATCTCGATACCGCCCGCATCCCCGTCATCGTGCAAGAGGCGCTGCCTGCAGCTGCGATGATGCGCCCGCAGATGCTGTCGGCCGGTCGTGACGAAACCCTTGCCATGATGGAGGCGGCGGGCGACGTGATCGCCACGTTCTGGAACAATGCCGACCAGTTCGACACACGGATCGGGTTTCATCCATCGATCCGGAATTTCGCCTATCTCGAGGGGCGGGCGCTGTTCTTCGACACGTTCCCGCCGCTGATCCACTACAGCCGCGCTGAGATGGGCAATGTGTTGCTGCAGTTTTCCGACAAGACGCTCATGCGATGGGTCGGGCCGCTGATGCAAACCCGGGTCACCGGAATTCAGGATGAATGGTATTCGGCCCCCGAAACTCTGGTCGGGCTGGTTGGTTCGGCCTGCCGCCTACGGCCCGGGGACGCCGACGCCTATCTGGCGTGGGGGCGGGACTTCGCAGAGCGGCGGATGCCGCGCTGGGCAGAGGAGGTGCGACCCAACCTGCAAGAGCCGCCGCGGCTGCCCGGGTACTGGACGGGGATTCGCAAACTTCTTGGCTTGCAGGGCGAACCCAACGTATCCTGACATGATACGGATCAAGGTCCTGTGCCCACGGGCGTGCTAACCTGTGCGTCATATACCAGAAGGGAGGGGTCCCATGTATACCAACATTCTCGTGCCAATTGCCCTCGACAACGAGGACAATCGTATTTCCGACGTCATCGAAGTGGCAAAGTCACTGGCGGCGCAGGATGCAAAGATCACATTGCTTCACGTCTTGGAAATGATGCCAAGCTACGCGATCAGCTATATTCCTGACGATATCATGACGGCGACCCGCAAGGGCATCGACAAGGAAATGTCACGGCTGGCTCAGGAAACCGGGGCCACCTCTGTTGTGATCGAGGGGCATTCCGGTCGGTCTATCCTCGACTATGCCGCGGACAAGGGGAACGACCTGATCGTCATCGCCTCGCATCGCCCCGGCATGCAATCGCTGCTGCTGGGCTCGACAGCGACCCATGTGGTGCGTCATGCGAAATGCGCGGTTCACGTCCTGCGCTGATTGACAATCCCCAACCGTCGCTGCACCTCCTGCCCGACAGGAGATACACATGGACGACACGCTCAAACTCGAGACCCGCGATGGCTTGCCGGACGCGCTGCGTGTCCTGTTGCAGGATTATCCGCGCGACACGTGGCCCGACCACGACAATTTTGCTGGACTGGTGGCATTCTGGCTCGACCGGCACCTGATGTTCCGCCGTTTGATGACCACACTGATCGACGATGCCGAACAGGCTGTCGACCGCCGGATCGACGTGTCGTCACATGCCTCGCGGATCTCGCGCCATGGCTCCATGTTGCTGCAAGGCCTGCACGGGCATCACCAGATCGAGGATCACCACTATTTCCCGGTCCTGAGCTCTCGCGAGCCGAGCCTCGACCGCGGGTTTACCCTGCTCGACGCTGATCACCACGCAATGGACGCGTTGCTGACGGGCTTTGCCGAAGGCGCCAACGCGGTGATCCAGGGCACAGCCGAGCCGGGCCCTTTCCGGGCCGATCTTCTGACGTTCCAAGCGATGCTCGACCGCCACCTTGTCGACGAGGAAGAGTTGATCGTGCCGGTCATCCTCAAGCATGGGCCATCCGGTTTGGGCTGACGGGTTTACTTGCCAACAGCGCTCGTGGCACATCTTCGCGCATATCGAATGACGGAGCTCCCGCGCATGGACATCGACGATCTGGCCCGCCGCATCCTTTCGGGCGAACGCCGCGCGCTTGCGCGGGCCATCACCCTTGTCGAAAGCCGCCGCGACGACCACCGCGCGCAGACCGTCGCGCTGTTCGAAGCTCTGAAGGGACATGACCGCGAGGCGCTGCGTGTGGGCCTGTCGGGCACGCCGGGGGTGGGCAAGTCGACTTTCATTGAGGCCTTCGGCCTGATGTTGACAGGGCAGGGGCTCAAGGTGGCGGTTCTGGCGGTCGATCCAAGCTCCGCGCGCTCTGGCGGATCGATCCTAGGCGACAAGACCCGGATGGAACAACTGTCCCGCGATCCGGATGCCTTCATCCGCCCATCGCCCGCGCAATCGCAACTTGGCGGCGTCGCCCGCCGCACGCGTGAGGCGATCGGCCTGTGCGAAGCCGCCGGCTTCGACGTCGTGCTGATCGAAACCGTTGGTGTCGGGCAATCCGAAACAGTGGTTGCAGAGATGTCCGACCTCTTCTTGTTGCTTCTCGCCCCCGCCGGCGGAGACGAATTGCAGGGCGTGAAACGTGGCATCATGGAGATTGCCGATCTGATTCTCATCAACAAGGCGGATGGCGATCTCAAGACGACGGCAACCCGCACTTGTGCCGACTATGCCGGTGCCCTGCGCCTTTTGCGCAAACGTCCGCAGGATCCGGCGGGGTTTCCCAAGGCACTGACCGTGTCGGCACTGGAAGAAACCGGCCTGCAGGGCGCATGGGAGGACATGCAAAGCCTTGCACAATGGCGCCGTGACCATGGCCATTTCGCAGCCCGCCGTGCCGCGCAGGCGCGACACTGGTTCGAAGCGGAACTGCGTCAGTCGCTCTTGTCGCGCCTCGATCGCGAACCGATGAAAGGCCTTGTGCAGAGCCTTGGCACCGCCGTTGAAAATGGCACCCGGACCCCCAGCCAGGCGGCCGACGAAGTGCTTGCGCAGCTCGAAGGCCGCGCTGCTGCTCCGACCTGATGACAATGGGTCCCGGCCTGCCCAAGGCCGGACAGGCTGTTGTAGGGCGCAATGCGTCCCTCCAGTTCGACCGCCGCGGGCGGGCCGATCATGATCCCCATATTTGCCGTTGGAACGGGTCTTTTCCATGGACCAGCCACTTGACGCCAATCGCGCATGGCTCTAAGCACGCGCAACGAGATTTCGGGCGCTGCCAGTCGGCGCCCTTTGATATTGGTGGACCGCTCCATGGCCACTTTTGATTGAACGAGGACGAAACCATGTCGCGTATCTGCGAATTGACCGGTAAAGGTCCGGTGACTGGCAATAATGTCAGCCACGCCAACAACAAGACACGTCGGCGTTTCCTGCCGAACCTGAACGACGTGACCCTGCAGTCGGAAACGCTGGGCCGTGGCATCAAGATGCGCATTTCCGCCCACGCGCTGCGCAGCGTTGATCACCGCGGTGGTCTGGACAAGTTTTTGGCCAAGGCCAAGGACACCGATCTGTCGGCCAACGCTCTGAAGGTCAAGAAAGAGATCGCCAAGGCGCAAACCGCGCAGGCGTAAGGTTTTCCTGTCTGGTTCATGATCGCAGCCTCGCCGGGTCAGCCGGTGGGGCTGTTTCCTTTTGCCGCCTTGCCGGTTCGGGGATTGGCGTAGATCACGGGCGTGATGATGCGCTTGGTCACATATGGGTGTCTTGCGTTGGTGATCGGGGTCACCAGCGTCCAGCTGGCCGCTGCACGCGGCCATACCCCGGCTGCCGGAACGCTCGTGATCTGTACCGGCTCCGGTCCGGTTCACGTGCTGGTGGACAAAAATGGCGCGCCAACAGACGGTTTGGTGATCTGCCCGGACCAGGCGCTGACCTTGCTTGCGCATGTCGAAATGGCGTCAGCCGGGCCGGGCCGCACGGATGCCTGGTTTGCGCTTTGGCTGGGCCAGGCGCGGAAGGTGTCGCAGTTCAACCTCGTCCCGGACCACCACGCCCGAGGGCCACCAGCATCGGTCTGACCCGCTTCACTCAAGATGGACCTCAGTTCGAAAGACGAAAAAAATGCTGAAACACACACTTCTTGCGGCCGCGCTTGTCACAGCAGCGCCCGCGCTTGCAGAGATCGAAATCCAGGATGCCTATGCGCGCGTGTCTTCGCCGACGGCGAAATCCGGGGCCGCTTTCATGGTGGTGCAGAATGCTGGCGGCAGCACGGACCGCCTGATCGACGTCAGCTCTGACATTGCGGCGAAAACCGAGCTTCACACGCATTCCGAGGACGAAAACGGCGTGATGCGGATGCTGCATGTCGAGGAGGGCTTTGACCTTCCTGCCGATGGGCAGATCATCATGCAGCGCGGCGGCAAACACGTGATGTTCATGGGGTTGAACGCGCCGTTCGAGCAGGGCGACACGGTCTCGGTGACTCTGACCTTCAGAGAAGCGGGGGATATCGAGATCGAGATCCCCGTCGACCTGGACCGGCAGGATCATGGTGGTATGGGCCAGGACATGGACGGCTGACGCCTCAGGCCAGCAGGCGATCCACCCATGTGGGGACAGCCTCGCTGGCCATGGCATCGCACCCCTTTCGCAGTCGCGCCGCCTGCGCTAATCGGGGGCATGACCCACCGTATCCTCTTTGTCTGTTTGGGCAATATCTGCCGCTCTCCCACCGCGGAAGCGGTCACCCGCGCCAAGGCGGAGGCGCGCGGCCTGTCCCTTGTCCTCGACAGCGCGGGCACCGGTGACTGGCATATCGGCAAGCCGCCTTATGCGCCGATGCAGGAGGTCGCCCGCGCCGCCGGCTATGACCTGTCCATGTTGCGGGCGCGGCAGGTGGCCCGCCCTGATTTTCAGGAATTTGATCTGATCATCGCAATGGATGAGGATAACGCGGCGACGCTTGCCAAGTGGGGCCCATCGGATCGGATCAGGAAATTCACCGAGTTTGCCCCCGGCAGTGATGCCGTGTCAGTGCCCGATCCCTATTTCACCCGCGATTTCCAAGGGGCATTGGCGCTGATTGAAACCTGTGCAGATGGTCTGCTGGACAGGCTCCAAAAGGACACGCATCAGGCTTCGTAGAGCGCCCGCGCGACATACCATGCCACCGGCAGGCCCAACACGGCCCCGACCGCCGCAGCCGAGACAATCGGGACAAGCGTGCCAAATCCCGCTGTCAATACCGCGATGATCGCGGTTCCGGCCAAGGTTGTCCCGATAAGCGAATAGAGAATAGCGGCGAGTCTGAGCATCGAAGCCTCCAGGTCAGGTGCAACAGCTCGGATATTTCACATGCAGGATGTATCTACCTTGACCAGGATCAAATCGGCGCCGCTTTGGGGAGCGCGCAGAGCATTTCGAACAGCAGGTTGGAGGCAATCAGAGCGGTGGTTCCCGTCGTGTCGAAGGGCGGGGAAACCTCGACCAGGTCGCCACCCACAAGGTTCATGCCGGCGCAGCCGCGCACGATCTCCAAGGCTTGCCATGTGCTTAGCCCACCCATTTCGACGGTTCCCGTCCCAGGTGCGAACGCGGGATCGAGACTGTCGATATCGAAGCTGAGATAGACCGGGGCCTCGCCGATCTTGTCGCGGATTTCGGCCATCATGGGCGCAAGAGATTTGTACCAGCACTGTTCGGACGGGATCACCGTCCAGCCCTGGTCGCGGGCCCAGGTCCAATCTTCGGGGCTATAGCCAGAGCCACGCAGTCCGATTTGCCAGACCTTGTCGTTTTGCAGGCAGCCATCCTCCCAGGCGCGGCGAAACGGTGTGCCATGGGCCTCTTTTTCGCCGAACATTTCGTCGCTTGTATCGGCATGGGCATCGACATGGATCAGGGCGACAGGGCCATGCGTTTCCTTGATCGCGCGCAGGATCGGCCATGTCAGCGTGTGATCGCCGCCAAGGGTGAGGGGGACAGTGCCATGTGTCAGGATTTCGCGGTAATGCTCCGTGATAATGCCAATGGTTTTCTTCAAATCAAAGGTATTTACCGCGACATCGCCGATATCAGCCACCTGCATGGTTTCGAACGGCGCGGCCCCGGTTGCCATGTTATAGGGACGCATCATACGGCTTTCCTCGCGGATTTGGCGCGGGCCAAGGCGCGTGCCGGGCCGGTTCGAGGCGCCATGATCCATCGGGATACCAACGAAACACGCATCCAGACCTTCGGCCGTGGTCTGGGTCGGCAGGCGCATCATCGTGTTCGGGCCTGAAAACCGGGGCGAGGCATTGCCGCCAAGCGGTTGATTGAATTTCGGCATTTGCAATTCCTTCACAGATCCACAGGCATCATCGTTCCCATCAGACAGGCGATGTGGCGTTCGACCCCGTCGATTTCGGTATAAACATCAGACGTGACCACCAGCAACCGGCGCCCGGGTTTGACGACCCGTCCACGGGCGATCAGGCGGTCGCCTTTGGCGGGGGCCAGCAGGTTGATCTTGATCTCGGCGGTGACAACCTCCTGATCGTCCGGAATCAGGGTGAGCGCGGCATAGCCAGCAGCGCTGTCGCCGATGGAAAAGGTAAGGCCGGCATGGCCGTAGCCCTGTTGCTGGCAGGTGCCGGGAAGAATGGGCGCGGTGATGGTGGCTGTCCCCTCGCCGGTTTCGACGAGCATCGCACCCAGAGTACGCATCATGGATTGTCTGTCGAAACTGGTCTGGATGCGTGAATTTACGGTCATGCGGCATTCTGTGCATGGCCGCTGCGTCAAGGCAAGGGCGCGTATCCCGGCATCGGGATCTTGCAAGGGCGCGGGCCGGTCAGGATGGCCTGTGCATTTGGCGTGACAAGCCGGGCCAGGGCCGGCTCTGCGCAGTTCAGGCCACCGGTATAGGCGCCGTAGGCGGGAAGGATCATGCGCCTGTCATCAAGGAGAAAGCAAGGCCGCGTGAGGCGGCGCCCGCGCAAGGAAAGGGTCGCCTTCGGATGGTAATGGCCGGTAATCTCGCCGGGGTCCGGATCGGTTTGGGCAATGTGGCGAAAGTGCAGCGGCCCGATATCGACCGATTGTTTGTGGGTGCCGCCAAGCTGGACCGGGCCGGGATCGTGGTTGCCTTCGATCCATGTCCAGTCAAGCCCCGCTTGCAGGGCGGTCAGGGTCAGCAGGTCGGCTTCGGGCAGGACAGTTTGCAGCGACGGCGTATCAAAGCTGTCACCAAGGCAGATCACGTGTTTCGCGCCTGTCTTGTGCAGGTCGGCAGCGAGGCGCGACAGGGTCTCGGCGGTTTCATACGGCGGAAGCTGCGCGCCCCCGAAGCGGGCCGCGCGCGCGGATTTTCCCAGATGCAAATCCGAGACGACGAGCAGGTTTTCGACGGGCCAGAACAGTCCACCGCTGGGCAGCGCGAGCAGCATTTGACCTTGAAAGGCGAATTCGAAAAAGTTCATGCTTTGTTCATCGCTTGAAGATGGGCGCGACGCAAGGGGGCAGGGGCCCCTTAAAGCATGGCAGGTACCACCTGATCGGGTGGGCGATGCCCATCGGCAAAGGTCTTGACGTTGATGATGACCTTTTCCCCCATCTCCAACCGGCCCTCCTGGGTCGCTGATCCCATATGGGGCAACATGACGACATTGGACATGTTGCGAAGGTCCGGGTTGCCGCGATGGCCGTGCTCGTAGACATCGAGCCCCGCCCCGGCAAGCTCGCCCGCCTTGAGCATGCGGGTCAGAGCGTTCTCGTCGATCACCTCGCCGCGGGATGTGTTGACGATCACCGCGCTGGGTTTCAGCAGCTTGAGCCGCCGCGCATTGAGCAGGTGGAAGGTTGATGGTGTGTGCGGGCAATTGACCGAAATAATGTCCATTCGCGCCGCCATCTGATCGAGGCTTTCCCAATAGGTGGCTTCAAGCGCCTCTTCGGTTTCCGGACGCAGACGGCGACGATTGTGGTAGTGAATTTGCATTCCGAAGGCTTTGGCGCGGCGGGCGACGGCCTGACCGATACGGCCCATGCCGAGGATGCCAAGCCTGCGCCCCCCAAGACGCCCGCCAAGGAACGAGGTCGGGGCCCAGCCTGCCCACTCACCGCTTTGCATCACGTTGAGACCTTCCTGGATGCGCCGCGTCACGCCAAGAATGAGCGCAAGCGTCATATCTGCCGTGTCTTCGGTGACCACGCCGGGGGTGTTGGACACGAGAATACCGCGGCTTCGTGCGGTATCGACATCGATATGGTCAATCCCTGCGCCGAAATTCGCAATGAGCCTGAGGCGGTCGCCCGCCTGCCCGATCAGGCCGGCGTCGATCTTGTCGGTCAAGGTCGGAACCAGGACGTCCGTATCCTTGACCGCCTCGGTCAACTCGGCCTGGGTCATCGGGTCGTCGGTTTCGCGCAAACGCACGTCGAAGAGTTCTTTCAAACGTGTCTCCACGGCGTCGGGCAAGCGTCGCGTCACGACAACACTCAGACGTTTTGATGACATGCTTTCGCTCCCACTACTTTCGCGTCGTATCCGATTTTGGCACAGTGTCTCAAAGGCGCGGCAGGCACAAGAACCTGCTCGCAAAATCCAAAAAACCAAATAATTTGAGGCGTATCACATGAGCAGGCTTTCGTTTCGGGCGGTGTCTGGCAAAGTGTTGTCCGTTGCAGTGCTGCTTGTCGCTCTGGGCGCGCAGCCGGTGCTTGCGGTCGACAAGGGACCGGTGACGAACCTGCCTTTGCCGCGGTTCGTTTCAATGAAGGCCAGCGAGGGCAATGTGCGGCGCGGACCATCGCTGTCGCACCGGATCGATTGGGTCTACAAACGCCGCAACATGCCGCTTCAGATCACGGCGGAACACGGGCATTGGCGCCGGGTTCAGGATCGGGACGGGGCCGGGGGCTGGGTGCACTACGCGCTCTTGTCCGGGGTGCGCACCGCGCTGATCGAAGTTGACAAGATGAATCTCTACGCGCGCCCCGATCCGTCAGCTCAGGTGGTGGTGCAGTTGTCGCTGGGCGTGGTCGCGGAATTGCGGGAATGCCGTGTGAACTGGTGCGAGCTGTCCGCCGGCGGGTATGACGGCTGGGCGCTCAAGGGTGGTTACTGGGGGGTGCACGCCGAAGAGGTCTTCGAGTAGCCTGATGGCTGTCTCGCGATCAGGGGCGCTACGTGATCACGCCGCTTCGTGGAGCAGAATGGCCGCTTCTGACGAGGACAGGTTGCGCCGCGCGTAGCTGCCATAGCCTTGCGGGTTGTATTCGACATTCGGCAGCATCGTGGACAGGCGCGAACGGTCGACCGCGTCGAGCGTCGACAGGGCCGCATTGGCGGGATGAAAACTCTCGGATTCGACGCCATTGGCGAACAGGATTTCGTGCTGTGGCAGGAGCATGTGAACATAGGTGACTTCGCGCAGGTTCGAATCCACGCAGACGCGGTCGTGGTCCAACAGGTCGCGGGCGGCGACCAGAACCTCGGGTGTGTTGAACAGCGCCAGTGCGACACGCCCTTTCAAGAGCATCCGATGTTCGGGGGAGACCAAGAGATCCGCGTCCGGTTCATCCAGCCCGAACACACCGGCGCGGATGCGGATGGGCCGCAATTTGGGCATGGCGAAAAGGCGTGCGCCGCTCATCCTGCGTTGGCCCATCCATTGGATCGGCTGTGCGCCATTGTCCTTGGTCTGCACGCGATCGCCCTCGCGCAGGTCTTCGATGGGCTTGGTCCCCTCGGGCGTGAGGATGTGCGTGCCGGGGGTGAAGCAGATCACTTCGCCCCGGTGTTCGGCATCGGATTGCGAGACCACGTCGTTCAGGGTCGTGTGCACGATCCAGAGGTCACGATCGCGCGGTGGAATCGCGTTGAGAAACATGAGAAGGGGCGGTTTACGCGTTCCGGTTTCTATGAGCGTTACCGGATAGGTCGATTGGCCATCGGTGACGACAAAGCACTTGTCCGCCATCGGATAATCGGGTGGCGCCGCGCCCGGGCTCGCCGTGTCCTCGAGTGCTTCGCCCACCAGCCGACGCACCACGCGGGCCGCCCGCTTGCGCCGATCTGCGTCGCCTTCCGCCTCGTCCAGTCGCAACAAGTCGTTGGGGCCATCGACCCGCACCAATTCGCCTGTCCAGCTCCATGCGACCCCGACCTTCAGAAAATCGACCGGGCCCGCCGGGAGCGTATCAATGGTTGTCTGCGACCAGGAGATGACGAACGTGCCCTTGTAAGCCGTTCCCATGAACCTGTCTGCCTGCTCTTGCCTTGTTTTTTTCCAGACTAGCGAAACCGCGGCCCGTTTGCAGGCATAAATTTGCCTGTTTGAGGTCATGCGGAAAATTTCTGGATTTGCGTGATTCTTTGGCAACGCAAACGGCTTTTTGGCGGATCACTCGGCCGGGTTGAAGCCCACGATCAGCTGCCGCAGCCCAATCGAAGCACCGGCAAAAATGGAGAGGAAGGTGACAGGTGCGCTGAAGGCGAGCATGGAAAACGCGCTGATGCCCTGGCCAATCGTACATCCCAAGGCGATTACGGCCCCGGCACCCATCAAGGCAGCGCCGAAGATCTGGCGGCGAAGTTCGCGGGGATCTTCGCAGGCTTCCCACCTGAAATGCCCCTTTATGAGCGAACCGACAAAGGCTCCGAGCCAGACCCCGGCGACGGATCCGACCGCAAAACTGATGGGCTGAGCCGAACCGATCATCCACCACAGGATGCTTTCGCCCAGGGGGGCCGCGAAACTGTGCGAGACAACGGGCAGGGCCGCGAACCCGGTATTGGCCACATGCGAGGTGCCCCACCATCCGGTGATGATCGCAAGGCCGACAATGGTGGCCCAGATTGCCGATTTCGGATTTTCGAGAAAGGCGTGCGTGCTGGCCGAAACAATAAGAATGCCCGCACCGATGGCCATGCCGATCCCGGAGACGGGCAGGCCGGTCCAATGCGCGGTGGCATGGGCGATGCCCGGCGGCATGTCACCAGGGGCAATGGCGGATTGCGGGAAAAGCATCTCGCGCAGGGGGGCCAATGGGCCACTGAGCACGATATAGGTCGATACCCCCATGACCAGCACGATCACAAAGCTGCGCAGGTCACCACCGCCCAGTCTGGCTATCGCGCCGTAACCGCAATTTCCGGCCAGCGCCATGCCATAGCCGAACATCAGGCCACCAATGACCGAGGCCCAGGGAAGCCATGTAATGGAAAGATAATAGCTGGCGCTCGCGTCGACGACCCCGGTTGCCATGAGGGCGAAACTGCCGAATATCGCTGTGCCGATCGCGATGCCCCACATGCGCAGCCGGGTGTCCGATCCGCCATAAAGCAGGTCCTCGATCGCGCCGAGGGTGCAAAAACGCCCCAACCGGGCCGCGAGGCCCAAAAGGATCCCGCCGAACAAGCCGATCGCGGCCATCTGGCCGTGTTCCGGAATACTCTCCAACATTGTGCCGTCCTCCCACGACGGGGTTTAGTATGCAGACAATGTGATATGACAGCAAGGGGGAGTGCCCGTCGGATCAGTCGTCCTTGCAGAACAGCTCGTACACGCATTCAAGCATCTTGCGCGGCTTGTCATCGGCCAGCCGATAATAGATCGCCTTGCCCTCGCGCCGGGGGATCACCAACCCTTCGAGCCGAAGGCGGGACAATTGCTGCGACACCGCGGCCTGTCGTGCGGCCAACAGCTCTTCAAGCTCGGTCACGGATTTTTCGCCGGTCACGAGGTGACACAGGATCATCAAACGGCCCTCATGGCTGATCGCCTTGAGAAAATTGGACGCGGTGGTCGCCTTGTCCACGATGTTGTCGAGGTCTTCTTCGGTCAGGTCCGGGCTGAGTTGGGGAAGTGCCATGCGCTGCCTCTGGTTATGGGCCGATATGGTCTAATCGGCCGCGAAATCCGTGTGTTCCACGAGGAGCTGAGACAGGAGCGGCCAAAAGAAGTCTTCTCCGGGATAGCCTTCGAGTCTTGCCATTTCCTCGCCGTTGTCGACCAGCACGAATGTCGGCGTGAAAACCACGCGGCGGTCATATTCGATGCCATCGGGCGGGCCGCTGCCCAGGTCTGCCCGAACAAGCGGCGCGAACCGGCCCTCGGCGGTCTTGGTATAGGCGGGCGCGATTTCCGCGTCCCAGCGTTCGCAGTAGACGCAGCCCGGCTGTTCGACCATCACAAGCTGCGGGTCTGCCACGGCAGACCCGGCCCATGCCGTGAAGGCCGAAATCATCGCCGCGCGGGTCAGGATTCGATGGGCGTTCATTTTTCACCAATTGACGATAGCTCGACAAAACACGTAATTTGAATATGTGAATAATTCAAGGAATCTCGCCAAATGTTTGATATTTCATTCGCAGGTGCGGCATTTGCCGGGATTTTGAGCTTTTTTACACCCTGCATTCTGCCGATGGTGCCGTTTTACCTGTGTTACATGGCCGGGATCTCCATGAACGAATTGCGCGGCGAAGAAGACGTGCCGCACGGCATTGCCTGGAACCTTGTCCTGTCGGCCTGCCTGTTCGCGCTGGGCGTGACGACGATTTTCGTGCTTCTGGGCATGGGAGCCACGGCGGTCGGGCAAGCTTTCGCGGATTTTCGCGAACCGTTGCGCTATGTCGCCGCGTTGGTTCTGGCGGCCTTCGGACTGCATTTCCTGGGACTTGTCCGCATCCCGATCCTTTACCGTGAGGCGCGGGTCGAGGCATCGGCGGAGCCGACAACCTGGATCGGAGCATATGTCATGGGGCTGGCTTTCGGGTTTGGCTGGACGCCCTGTGTCGGCCCGGCATTGGCGTCGATCCTGATGATCGCGGGGGGCATGGGTGACGTTCTGCAGGGCGGATTGCTTTTGCTGGTTTACGGCTTGGGCATGACGATGCCGTTCGTGATCGCAGCGCTGTTTTCCGGCCCGTTCCTGCGCTGGACGGCGCGCAATCGCGGGTTTCTGGGCTACGCGGAAAAGGTCATGGGCGGTATGCTGATCCTGTTTGCCGTGCTGATCGCGACCGATACCGTGAACCTGATCGCGAACGCGATGCTGCGCTGGTTTCCGAACTGGTCATCCTTGGGGTGACGTCTGATTTTCACAAAGGAGGAGGAAGGATGAGACATATTCTGGGAGGCGCGCTGGCGCTGTTGATGGCGCTGCCGGCGGCGGCGGCGGAACTGGGTGATGACGGCCTGCACAAACAGCCGTGGATGCGCGATACGTTCAAGGATCTGCGCGAGGATCTGGCTGAAGCGAAAGCAGAGGGAAAGCGGCTTGTTCTGTTTTTCGAGCAGCGTGGATGCATCTACTGCAAGCAAATGCACGAGGAGGTTTTCTCGGATCCCGGCATCAGCGATTACATTGGCGAGAATTACTTCGTGGTTCAGCTGAACCTGCACGGTGATATCGAGGTTACCGATTTCGATGGTGAAACCCTGCCCGAAAAGGACATGGCGGGCAAATGGCGCGTGCTCTTCACACCGAGTATCGTGTTCCTGCCCGAAGAGGTTCCCGAGAACCAGAGCGCGCTCGAAGCGTCGGTTGCGGTCATGCCGGGCGCCTTCGGCAAAGGGACCACGAAAGATATGTTCACCTGGGTCGCAGAGAAGCGATACCTGCTTGATAATGGGGAAGATTTTCAGCGATATCACGCGCGGAAAATCCAGGAACGAGGCAACGGACGTACCGATTGAGCTTGTGTCTTCATACTCAATTATTCACTTTTGTGAATTTGAACTTGCATGAATCGGCATCGGTGGACTACGGTATGCAACAGCCAACTTGTGTCCCGGCGGAAACGTGCCGGACTGGCTTGGGAGGAAAAATGAATCTAATAGCCAAAACAACTGCCGCGATGCTGCTCGCAGGAGCAGCGGTCGCCGGTGAAGTCAAACCAGGCGCCGTCGCGTTCGACGAATATGGTGCAGTGGCCAATTCGTTGTCCGGCACAGCCGGCGATCCGGAAAACGGTCGCGCGCTGATGATCGCCAGGAGCAAGGGAAATTGTCTGGCCTGTCACCAGGTGTCGGCGCTGGACGAGGCCCCGTTCCATGGGGAGGTCGGCCCGATGCTCGACGGTGTGGGCGAGTATCGCACCGCCGAGGAACTGCGCGGGATCGTGGCGAACGCGAAGGTGATGTTCGACGGGACCGTGATGCCGGCGTTTTACAAGACAAGCGGCTTTGTGCGCCCGGGCGACGGGTACACTGGCAAGGCCGCCAACGAAGAAGACCTGACGCCGATCCTGTCGGCGCAGGAAATCGAAGATGTGGTGGCGTTCCTTATGACGCTGCAAAACAGCTAAGCCGCCCTCACAGAGTTAGGAGATAAGATATGGATTTCACGAGACGCGAGACCCTGGCGCTTGGCGGAGCGGCGGCGCTGACCTTCGTTTTGCCGTTCCGCGCCAACGCGGCCACGACGGAAGAACTGGTCAATGAATTCACTGGCGGCGCGGATATCGCGGATGCCGGCGTTGAGCTGACGGCGCCTGAAATTGCCGAAAACGGCAACACGGTTCCGATCACCGTATCGGCGCCCGGCGCTTCTGCCATCATGGTGCTGGCCACTGGCAACCCGACCCCGCCGGTCGCGACCTTCAACTTCGGCCCGCTCGCGGCGTCGCACGAAGCAAGCACGCGGATCCGTCTTGCCGGCACACAAGACGTTGTCGCCATCGCCCAGCTTGAAGACGGCAGCTTTGCCCGCAGCGCCAAGAACGTGAAGGTCACCATCGGCGGCTGCGGCGGTTGACGGTCAATATTCAGATATTAGGAGAGACATCATGGCATCCGGAGTAAAACCTCGCGTGAAGGTTCCAAGTTCCGCATCCGCGGGCGAAGCGGTCGCGATCAAGACGCTGATCAGTCACCCCATGGAATCCGGCCAGCGCAAGGACAGCGACGGCAACACGATCCCGCGCTCGATCATCAATCGCTTCACCTGCGACTACAATGGCGAGAACGTCATCGACGTGACGATGGAACCGGCGATTTCGACCAATCCGTATTTCGAATTCGAGGCCACCGTGCCCGAAGCCGGTGAATTCCAGTTCACCTGGTACGACGATGACGGATCGGTCTATGAAGAAGCCAAGGCGGTTTCGGTCTGAGCGATACGCTCCAACCTGCCCCGAATAACGGGGCGGGACCTTTAAGGGAGGGAATGGAATGAAATACAAAACAATGACGGCGGTCGCCGCGCTGGTCCTGTCCGCTCCGGTGGCTTTCGCCGGTGGCGCAGATGACGACACGCTGGCCATCGACGGGCAGGAAATGGTGACCAAGACAACCGCGCCTGCGCATATGGAAGGGACCGGCATCGACACGATCATGTCTGGCTGGCACTTTCGCGAGGACGACACGCAATCGATGCAGGCTGATACATTCGACAATCCGGGAATGATCTTTGTCGATCAGGCCATTGACTCGTGGAATACGGTTGAAGGCGCGGCAGAGAAGTCCTGTTCTTCTTGCCACGAAGGCCCGGAATCGATGGAGGGCGTGCGCGCCGTCTACCCGAAGTGGAATGAAGAGGCGGGTGAAGTGCGCACCCTGGCAATGCAGATCAACGATTGCCGCGAGACCCAGATGGAAGCAGAGCCGTACAAGTACGACAGTGCGCCCATGGCTGCGATGGAGGCTTTGATCTCTGTCCAATCGCGCGGGATGACGGTGGACGTGGCAATCGACGGTCCCGTGGCCGACACGTGGGAGCAAGGCAAGGAACTTTACTACACCCGCACCGGCCAGCTCGAACTGTCCTGCGCCAATTGCCACGAGGACAACTATGGCAATTATATTCGTGCAGACCATCTGAGCCAGGGCCAGGTCAATGGCTTCCCGACATACCGATTGAAAAACGCCAAGCTGAACACAGCCCATGGCCGTTTCAAGGGCTGCGTGCGCGACACGCGCGCAGAAACCTATGCTCCCGGATCGCCTGAATTCGTGGCGCTCGAGCTGTATGTCGCATCGCGCGGCAATGGTCTTTCGGTCGAAGCACCGGCTGTCCGCAACTAGACCTCTTGGTCCCGCGCATCTTTGCGCGGGCTCCTTGACATTCAACCCATTCACACATGCGAATGTGTGACGGCGAATCCAAGAAGGCCCCTCTCATGATATCAAGACGCGATTTCCTTCAGGTTTCGATGGCCGCGTCGGCGCTTGTTGGCGCATCCGGCTTCGGCAACTGGTCGCGGCTGGCCGCTCAGCAG
This sequence comes from Marivita sp., assembly GCA_041685125.1. Classification (GTDB taxonomy): domain Bacteria; phylum Pseudomonadota; class Alphaproteobacteria; order Rhodobacterales; family Rhodobacteraceae; genus Marivita. Next base: position 46,978 of record JAWLGI010000009.1, read on the forward strand.
GCGCTGACCCAGGACCAGCTTTTGCAGTTCGACACCTTCGGCAATGTCTCGCTGATCCACATCACCGACATCCACGCGCAGATGAAACCGATCTATTTCCGCGAACCGTCGGTGAATATCGGCGTGGGCGACAACCGGGGGGCCGTTCCGCATGTCACGGGGGCCGATTTCCGCAAGCTGTACGGTATCGACGACGGCAGCCCATCGCATTACGCGCTCAGCTCTGGCGATTTCTCCTCCCTGGCCAAGGCGTATGGACGCGTAGGAGGACTGGATCGCGTGGCCACCGTGGTCAACGCGATCCGGGCCGACCGCCCCGATGCGCTGTTGCTCGATGGCGGCGATACCTGGCACGGCTCCTATACCTGCCACCACACCGAAGGCCAGGACATGGTCAACGTGATGAACGGCTTGAAACCTGACGCGATGACCTTCCATTGGGAATTCACTCTGGGCTCTGACCGGGTTCGGGAAATTGTCGAGGGTCTGCCCTTCGCTGCGTTGGGCCAGAACATATTTGACGCTGAATGGGACGAGCCGGCCGAGCCTTTCCCACCCTACAAGTTCTTCGAACGCGGCGGCGTCAAGATCGCCGTGATCGGTCAGGCTTTCCCCTACATGCCGATTGCGAACCCGGGCTGGATGTTCCCCGAATATTCCTTTGGCATCCGCGACGAGAACATGCAGGCCATGGTCAACGAAGTGCGCGCGCAGGGTGCCGAATGCGTCGTCTGCCTGAGCCATAATGGCTTTGACGTCGACAAGAGCATGGCGAGCAAGGTCACCGGTATCGACGTGATCCTGTCGGGCCACACCCATGACGCGCTGCCCGAACCCGTGCTGGTGGGCGATACAATCATCGTCGCGTCGGGATCGAATGGCAAGTTCGTGAGCCGTGTCGATCTGGATATCCAGAACGGCCGCATGATGGGGTTCCGTCACAAGCTGATCCCGATCTTCTCGGACGTCATCGAACCGGACCCCGAAATGACCGCGCTCATCGACGAACAGCGCGCGCCCTTCATGGACGAATTGACCGAAGTGATCGGCCAGACCGACAGCCTTCTGTACCGTCGCGGCAATTTCAACGGCACGTGGGACGACCTGATCTGCGACGCGCTGCTGAGCGAACGTGATGCCGACATCGCCATGTCGCCGGGCGTGCGTTGGGGGCCAAGCCTGATCCCCGGCGACGACATCACCCGCGAGGATATCTGGAACGTCACGTCGATGAGTTATGGCGAGGCGTACCGGTCGGAAATGACCGGCGACTTCATCAAGATCATCCTCGAGGACGTGGCCGACAACATCTTCAACCCCGACCCATATTACCAGCAGGGCGGTGACATGGTGCGCATCGGGGGCATGGGCTACCGCATTGACATTCGCAAGCCGCAAGGTGAGCGGATCAGCGACATGACCTTGCTCAAGACCGGTGAAGCCATTGATCCGGAAAAGAATTACGTCGTCGCCGGCTGGGCGTCGGTCAACGAAGGCACCGAAGGTCCGCAAATCTGGGACGTGGTCGAAGCGCATATCAAGAAGCTTGGCACCGTCACCGTTCAACCCAATGACAGCGTCACGGTCGTGGGCGCGTAACTTCAACCGGAGTGCGAGATATGTCTGATATCCTCAAACCCTCCCGCCGTGCATTCCTGCGGGGCTCTGCGGCTGCCGCCGCAGGTCTGACAGCTGCGGGTGCCGCGCGGGCGAACGACCCCGATCCGCTGATTACAGAAACGCAAGATTGGGCCATGTCCTTTGGCGACCCGGTCGATGCCACGCCCTATGGCCTGCCCATCGAATATGAAAGCGATGTGGTGCGCCGGAACGTGGAGTGGCTGACCGCTGATACCACCAGTTCGATCAACTTCACGCCGATCCACGCGCTGGACGGCACGATCACGCCGCAAGGCTGTGCGTTCGAGCGGCACCATTCGGGCGCCATCGAACTGCGCAAGCAAGATTATCGCCTGATGATCAATGGCCTCGTGGATACACCACTGGTGTTCACCTATGCCGATCTCGAACGCTTCCCGCGCGAAAACCACGTTTATTTCTGCGAGTGTGCGGCCAATACCGGCATGGAATGGGCGGGTGCGCAGCTGAACGGCGCGCAGTTCACCCACGGCATGATCCACAACATGGAATATACCGGGGTGTCGTTGCGCACGCTTCTGGGCGAAGCGGGGCTGGAGGCCGCCGGTGATCTGTCCGACAAGTGGGTCTATGTCGAAGGCGCGGATGCGTCGTCCAATGGTCGCTCGATCCCGATGGACAAGGCGCTGGACGATGTTCTGGTGGCGTTCAAGGCAAATGGCGAGGCATTGCGCAAAGAGCACGGGTACCCGGTGCGCCTTGTCGTGCCTGGTTGGGAAGGCAACATGTGGGTCAAATGGCTGCGCCGGATCGAGGTGATGGATGGCCCCGTGGAAAGCCGTGAGGAAACGTCGAAATACACCGACACGCTGGCCGATGGCACCAGCCGCAAATGGACCTGGGTGATGGATGCAAAATCCGTCATCACCTCGCCAAGCCCGCAAGCCCCCATCACGCATGGCGGTGGACCTTTGGTTATCAGCGGTCTGGCCTGGTCGGGCCACGGCGCGATCACCCGCGTCGATATCTCGAAGGATGGGGGCAAGACGTGGGAAACGGCCCGCCTTGCCAAGCCCGGTGAGAAGATGGCGCTGACCCGGTTCTACCTCGATACCGACTGGAACGGTGAAGACATGCTGCTCCAGGCGCGTGCGATGGATGAAACCGGGTATGTCCAGCCAACCAAGGAGGAACTGCGCGACATGCGTGGCGAAAACTCCATCTACCACAACAATTGCATCCAGACGTGGCACGTCAAGCCCAGCGGGGAGGCCGAAAATGTCGAAGTCTCTTAAACTCTACGGCGGCGCCGCGCTTGGCACAGCGGCCGTCCTGGTCATGGCGGTGAACTTTGCCGACCGCAACATCGCGGGTTTTCCGGAAAACCCATCTGTCATGACCGCCATCGCGCCGCCGGCACCGAGCACGGGGCTGGTCAGCGCGGCCAACGCGTCGAGCCACGGTGGCGAAGGCTCACTGGGCCTTGGGCGCCCGGCTCTGCCCGAAGAAATCGCAGCCTGGGATGTCGATGTGCGCCCCGATGGCTCTGGTCTTCCCGAAGGATCCGGCTCTGTGGCTGATGGCGAGGCGATCTTCACCGACTACTGCGCGGCCTGCCACGGCGACTTTGCCGAAGGTGTCGGCAACTGGCCATCATTGGCTGGTGGCGAAGGCACACTCGCGGCCGAAGACCCGGTCAAGACGGTGGGCAGCTACTGGCCCTACCTGTCGACCGCGTGGGACTACGTCCACCGCTCCATGCCCTATGGCAGCGCCCAGACGCTTGGTGATGACGAGGTCTATGCCATCGTCGCGTACATCCTGTATTCGAATTTCCTCGTCGAGGATGATTTCGTTCTGAGCAATGAAAACTTCCAGGACATCGAAATGCCAAACGCGGATGGGTTCATCGTCGACGATCGGGGCGAGACAGAATATCCAGTCTGGCGCCAGGACCCTTGTATGCAAGACTGCAAGGACGAGGTCGAAGTGACCATGCGGGCGTCGGTGCTCAACGTCACACCCGAAGACGATGCGGCCGAAACCGCAGAGGAGGTGATCGAAGCGGCCAATGTCGTTTCGGAAACCGACACTGCTCCGGAAGACGCGGTCGAGATGGCAGAAGCCGAGCCTGAAGCGGAGACCGTCGATCCCGAGCTGGTCGCAGCCGGTGAAAAGGTCTTTGGCAAGTGCAAGGCGTGTCACCAGGTCGGCGACGGCGCCAAGAATCGCGTCGGGCCTGTCCTGAACGGGATCGTGGGGGCGGATATCGCGGCGGTTGACGGGTTCAGATACTCCAAGGTGCTGGAAGACATGGACGGCGAATGGACCGAAGAGGCGCTTGCCGCCTTCCTCGCCGATCCACGCGGCTTTGCCAAAGGCACGAAAATGAGCTTTGCTGGCCTGCGCAAGGAAGACGAGATCGCGGCGGTGACCGCCTATCTGTCGACCTTCGAATAGAAAACAGCACCGCGCGAACACAGGCTTTCTTTCGCGCGGTGCCCTCTGATATGATGTGGATGTACAAGGGATAGGCTTTGACGCACCACCGAAAGCAGGTTTCATGACCAATACGTTCGGTATCTTTGCTTCGGTGCTTGGCGGCGCCGGCCTTGTTTTGGGGCTGGCCTATGGCTTGATGTCACGGGATTACAGGGATCAGGAAGTCGCTGCCCTGACCGATCGGCTTTCGCAGATGGAAAGCAGCCGTGCCGCACTGGCGGCCAAGGCCGATCAGGCCGCTGAATTCGAAGCGCGTCTGGGAGACCTTGAACAGGCCCTGGCCGCAGCCCGAGACGAGGCGGAGGCCGCAAGGCAAGCCGCCGCAGACGCCGAGATTGCCGCAAAAGAGCGGATCGCCGAACCTGTCGCTGAAGACGTGACACCGGCGAACCTCGACTTTGGCGATCCGGCCAGAGGGGCTGAGGTGTTCGCGCAGTGCCAATCCTGCCATCAGGTCGGACAAGGGGCGGAGGACCGGATCGGTCCGCATCTGAACGGTATATTCGGCCGACGCGCCGGGGCGCATGATGGTTTCAACTATTCCGACGACATGGAGATGATGGGGGCGGATGGGCTTACCTGGAACCGGGACACGCTTGACGCGTATCTGGAAAACCCCAAGGCGCTTGTGTCGCGCACTCGGATGAACTTCGCGGGACTGAAGGACGCCGAGGACCGGGCCGACATCCTCGCCTATTTGCGCCAGTTTTCTGCCAGCCCCCAGGACATTCCCGAGGCCGCCCCGACCGCGCAGGTGCCGGAAGTCGAGCTTGCGCCAGAGGTGCTCGAGATCGTCGGCGACACCGACTACGGAGAGTACCTGTCCAGCGAATGCAAGACCTGCCACCAGCAGGATGGGTCGGACCAGGGGATTCCCGCGATCACGCAATGGCCGACAGAGGATTTCGTCGTGGCAATGCATGCCTATAAACAGGAAATTCGACCACACCCGGTGATGCAGATGATGGCAAACCGGTTGTCGGATGAAGAGATCGCCGCGCTGGCGGCGTATTTTGCCCAGCTTGAGTAAGGATCCGCAAGAGATCAGCGACAGCCAGAGGGCCGTTTTGGAAAGGGAGGATGACTATGAAACTCAACAGACGTGTCTTTGTCGGCACCGGGATGGCGGCGGCGACAACGCTGTCGGCCCCGATGGTCCACGCGGCGTCGCATGGCAAACCCAAGGTGGTCGTCGTCGGTGGCGGCGCAGGCGGCGCAACGGCCGCGCGCTACATCGCCAAGGACAGCCAGGGCGAAATCGACGTCACCCTGGTCGAGCCCAGCCGCAGCTACTACACCTGTTTTTTCTCGAACCTCTATATTGGCGGGTTCCGCGAGTTGGACAGTATCGAACATTCCTATGGCACGCTGGCGTCCGAGTACGGGATCAACGTGGTGCATGACTGGGCCACGGGCGTGGATCGCGACGCGAAGACCGTGTCGCTCGCCGGTGGCGCCTCGGTGCCGTATGACCGGCTGGTTCTGAGCCCCGGTATCGATTTCGTCGAAGGGTCGGTTGACGGTTGGGACCTCTCGGCCCAGAACGCGATGCCGCATGCCTACAAGGGCGGCAGCCAGACAGAGCTGCTCAAGGCGCAGGTCGAGGCGATGCCCGAGGGCGGCACCTATGTCATGGTGGCCCCGCCCAACCCGTACCGCTGCCCCCCCGGACCGTACGAGCGGATCTCGATGGTGGCGCATGTGCTCAAGGCCAGCAACCCGACGGCCAAGATCATCATCGCGGATCCCAAGCAGAATTTTTCAAAGCAAGGTCTGTTCGAGGAAGGTTGGCAAAAATATTATTCCGGCATGATCACTCGAATCGGCCCGGATTTCGGTGGCGGGAACGTGACCGTCGATCCCGCCGCGATGACCGTTGATATCGATGGCGAAGTCATCCAGGCGGATGTCGTCAATGTCATTCCGGCGCAGAAGGCCGGCATGATTTGCGACGCCGCTGGCCTGACCGAAGGCAACTGGGCGCCTGTCTCTGGCCACACGATGCAATCGCGAATGGACGACAACATCCACATCCTCGGCGATTCGACGAACCAGGGCGACATGCCGAAATCGGGCTTCTCGGCCAACAGCCAGGCCAAGGTCGCCGCGATGGCGGTGCGCGGTGCGCTGACCGACAGCCGCGTGTTCCCGGCCAAATTCTCGAACACCTGCTGGTCGCTGATCGACACCAATGACGGCGTGAAGGTGGGCGCCACCTACGAGGCGACCGACGAGAAAATCGCCAAGGTCGATGGGTTCGTCAGCCAGACCGGCGAGGATGCGGCGCTGCGTCAGGCCACCTACGAAGAAAGCATCGGCTGGTACGAGGGAATCACATCCGACATGTTCGGGTGATCGTTTCACAGGATGTCGTGCATGCGTGTCGGATCGCTTCGCGATCCGACCAATCGGGGGGCCAGCCCCCCGAACCCCCCGGCATATTTGCAAAGAGAAGAAGCGGTAGGCTGTGCCGTCAGACGGGTTGCAGGCCTTTCATCGCACCCACCAGTTCGGGGATATTTTTCTTGAATTTGAAGAAGCCGGCCGTGGCGTGTGGCCAGGCGCGGCGATCGTAGTCGCGCAATGGCCGGACGACGGGCAGGGCGCGGACACCGTTCAGAACCGTGGCGGCCGGGCCGACCGGCGCGTAGGAGGTCACGATTTGTTGAGCGCCTGCATCGCGCGCCCAGTCTTCGATGTCCTGTGCCGTGGTCAGGCCCGGGGTGAGCGGGCCAAGGGAGGCGGACCAACGGGTGGTGCAATCCGCCATCAACGCGGTTTTGAAGATTTTGACCTTTTGCGCGATGTGCAGCGGGCTGACTGCGCCGGTTGCGTCGAGCGTGGCGGTGGCGCGGGGGCTCAGGCCAAGGTCGAAAAGCCAGCCCGGACTCAGATCGTCCTCGTGCAGCAGCAGCACTGACGGTTTTGATGGATCGACATGGTTGCCCATTGGCGCGTCCATGCGCGGTGGATGCGGCGGGCCGTCCAGAGGTTCGGGGTCGGATGTCAGCTGGTGCTGTGGTGAAAACCGTCCTTCGGTGTATTTCGCGATATTGGATGCGCGGGCAACGTAATGCTTGCCCTGCGTTTGCAGCCCGGCGACCCAGCGCCAGCCAAGCGTGTTCGACGCCGGGTCGCCGTCGTAAAGGTGGCGAAGGAAGAAATCCGCACCCAGTTCCCAAGGAAGGCGCAGGGTGAAGACCCAAATGGACGCGAACCACATTCGGGCGTGGTTGTGCAGGTAGCCGGTTTCGGTCAGTTCATGCGCCCAGTGATCGAAACAATCGATGCCGGTCTCTCCCTTGCAGGCGGCTTCCCATTCGGCCCGCAAACCGGACTGGGTCTGCACATGGTCCCAAGCGCGTGCCAGTCCCTGCTGGTATCCCCCCCAGACGGCGGGACGCATTTCCAGCCAGCCTTTCCAGTAGGTCCGCCAGAACACCTCTTGCACGAATTTCTCTGCACTGTTCATGGAATATCGGACCAGAACGGCCCCGACCACCTCGGGTTCAGTGATCAGCCGGTGGCGTATGTAAGGGGACAGGGTCGAGACATCGTGATGCCGGCCCGGTCCGCGGTCGTAATTGCGTTGTGCCGCATAATCGCGTGCCGATCTGGGCACGAATGCAGACAGCTTTTCCAGGGCAGCGGTGCGGGTCGGGGGGAACAGGTCGGGCATGACCGCGAAGTAAGGTCGCGGGGGACATGGTCAAGCCCGTCGCGTGCACCGCCGCCCCTTGCAGCCCCCGGACCCGAACACTAGTCTTGCCCCAACGCGCAACCAAGCTCTCCATTCGGCGGGCGCATCATCGAGGCAGGCACTGATGAAAGATCCTTTCGAGACATATATGAACACGCTGGTCCCCATGGTGGTGGAGCAGACCAGCCGGGGAGAGCGTGCCTACGACATTTTCTCTCGGCTTCTGAAAGAGCGGATCATTTTTGTGAATGGTCCCGTGCATGACGGCATGTCATCGCTGATCGTGGCGCAGCTGCTGCATCTGGAGGCGGAAAACCCGTCCAAGGAAATCAGCATGTACATCAACAGTCCCGGCGGCGTCGTGACAAGTGGCCTGTCGATCTACGACACGATGCAGTATATCAAACCCAATGTAAGCACGCTGGTCATCGGGCAGGCCGCTTCGATGGGGTCACTTCTGTTGACCGCCGGGGCCGCCGGGATGCGGTTTTCGCTGCCCAACAGCCGGGTCATGGTTCACCAGCCCTCCGGTGGATACCAGGGCCAGGCGACGGATATCATGATCCATGCGCAGGAGACGCAAAAGCTCAAGCAGCGCCTGAACGAGATTTACGTCAAGCACACCGGGCAGACACTCAAGAAGGTTGAAGCGGCGCTGGAGCGGGACAACTTCATGTCTCCCGATGAAGCGAAAGACTGGGGACTGATAGACGAAATCGTGGAAAACCGCATCAAGGGTGGCGAGGAAGACTAGATGGAGTGTGGGCCACACCGCCGAGATGATGATTTTGGCGTTGTGGCCCATCTTATGCTGTTCTAGGGTTTTGAGACGAAAACATGACACACGCGCAGGGGCAGTTACCTGAATTGATTCTGCCTTAAGTGTGTCGGGAAAGGTTAAGCAATGGCGACGAATTCTGGCGGCGACAGCAAAAACACCCTCTACTGCAGCTTCTGCGGCAAAAGCCAACACGAAGTCCGAAAGCTGATCGCAGGTCCCACCGTCTTTATCTGTGACGAATGCGTCGAACTCTGCATGGACATCATCCGTGAAGAGACCAAGGGAAGTGGCCTCAAATCGACCGATGGCGTGCCAACACCCTTGGAAATCTCCACCGTGCTGGATGATTACGTCATCGGACAGGCGATCGCGAAACGGGTCCTGTCGGTCGCGGTGCACAATCACTACAAACGTCTGAACCATTCGCAGAAATCTTCGGATATCGAATTGGCGAAGTCCAACATCCTGCTGATCGGCCCCACAGGCTGCGGCAAGACCTTGCTGGCGCAAACACTTGCGCGGATCCTTGACGTGCCGTTCACCATGGCGGATGCCACCACGCTGACCGAGGCTGGCTATGTGGGGGAGGATGTGGAGAACATCATCCTCAAGCTGTTGCAGTCCTCGGAATACAATGTCGAACGGGCGCAGCGCGGTATCGTTTATATCGACGAGGTCGACAAGATCACCCGCAAGTCGGAAAATCCGTCGATCACCCGCGATGTCTCGGGCGAAGGCGTGCAGCAGGCGCTGCTCAAGCTGATGGAAGGCACGGTTGCATCGGTGCCGCCGCAGGGCGGGCGCAAGCATCCGCAGCAGGAATTCCTACAAGTGGATACGACGAACATCCTGTTCATCTGTGGCGGGGCCTTCGCGGGTCTTGATCGCATCATCAAGCAGCGCGGCAAGGGCTCGGCAATGGGCTTTGGCGCGGATGTGCGGGACGAAAGCGAGTCCGGCATCGGCGAGACGTTCCAGAAACTCGAACCGGAAGATTTGCTCAAGTTCGGCCTGATCCCGGAATTTGTCGGCCGTCTGCCGGTGATCGCGACGCTCGAGGATCTGGACGAGGATGCGCTGATCATCATTCTCACGCAGCCCAAGAACGCTCTGGTTAAACAGTATCAACGCCTGTTCGAACTGGAGGATACCACGCTCACCTTCACCGACGACGCGCTGACCGCGATTGCGAAAAGGGCGATTGCCCGCAAGACCGGGGCACGTGGTCTGCGGTCGATCCTTGAGGATATCCTGCTCGACACGATGTTTGAACTTCCCGGACGGGATGAAGTGGTCGAGGTGGTCGTCAACGAAGAGGCCGTGAATTCAGAGGCGAAGCCCTTGATGATCTATACCGATCAAAAAAAGGAATCCGCTGAAGCGGGGTAGACGCCCGTGTGTCGAAAGTCTGAAAGGTGGGCAATCGGCCCGCCTTTCTTTTTCGAAACGGGGTGATCCAGAAATCCGGTTTCATCCGCGCGGCCCGCGTCACAGCTGCGCTGGACGTCGACGCACAAAGCGCCTTATAAGAGCGTCAAACCAACCCCGAGGAGTCGCCAATGGGCATTCTCAATACACTTCTTCGCGCTGTCACCTGGTGGAACGGGCAGACGCTTGGCACGCAGTTTTACACCTGGCGCAAAGGCGAAAAAGTGGGTGAGGACACGCAAGGCAACATCTTTTACCAGACGCATGACGGCAAGCGACGCTGGGTGATCTATAACGGCGAGGCCGAAGCAAGCCGCGTTGACCCCGATTGGCATGGCTGGTTGCACCACACCTTCAAGGAATCGCCGGCGGACCGCCCCCTGCCGAAGAAAACCTGGGAGAAACCGCACCAGGAAAACCTGACAGGGACCGCGCTGGCCTATGCGCCCGCGGGGTCGATCCGGCGTCGTGAACCGAAGGCCCGCCAAGATTACGAGGCCTGGAGCCCTGATTGAACGCCGGGTCCATGATGATTGTATGAAAGACATGTTGCGCATGATCGCGGTGGCGCTGCTGCTGCTGGGGACGTCCTTCGCGACCGCCCAGGGGGTGACACAATCCGGGTCCGGGGTTTCGGTGCGCGCCCTGGACAAGCTGACAGGCAAGGTGCGCGATTTCGACATCGCGGATCGCCAATCGGAAACGGTTGGGCGCATCATGATCACGGCAAATGAATGCCGCTACCCGCAGGGCAACCCGGCGGGGGATGCCTATGCATCGCTGACGATTGACGAGATCGGCAAAGACACGCCGGTGTTCCAGGGCTGGATGATCGCATCATCCCCGGCGCTCAACGCCATGGATCATCAGCGCTACGATGTCTGGGTGTTGCGCTGCACAACGTCCTGACCTGTTGTTGCCAACGGCGCCCCGGTGAAATCCGCCTTTTGTGAAACCGCTTTGGCCAGTTGCATCCGGTAATCGGCGCGCGTGATCTCTATCGCCCCCAGAGAGGCGAGATGGCGTGTCAGGAATTGTGTGTCGAAGAGCACGAAGCCGGTGCGTCGCAGCAGATCGATCAGCCACGCAAGCGCGATCTTCGAGGCATCGCGTTCGCGGGAGAACATGCTTTCTCCGCAGAATGCCGCGCCGATGGTCACACCGTAAACACCGCCAACAAGGCGATCCCCTATCCAGACCTCGACCGAATGGGCATAACCCCTGCGATGCAACTCTTGATAAAGCGTCCGGATATCGTCGTTGATCCAGGTCTCGGCGCGATCGGCGCAGGCGTCGATGACATCAGAAAATGCCATGTTCCGGGTCACGTGATACGCATCACGGCGCAACGTCTTGGCAAGTCTGCGCGAGATACGAAACCCGTTCAACGGAAACACACCGCGCAGACGCGGATCGACCCAGAAGATCTCCGGGTCGTCGCGGCGTTCTGCCATCGGAAAGATACCGGCGCGGTAGGCCTGCAGCAACAACTCAGGAGTGACGGTCATGGTGCATGGGCGCCGCCCTAATCTGGTATGAGTTGGGTTTTAACCTTGGGGCGTCGCATATGTCCGCTCCAACCAATCTTCGAGCCAGTGGATGTTGTATTCACCACGGCGGATATCCGGCTCGTCGAGAAGATCCCGAAAAAGCGGCACCGTGCTGTCGACCCCGTCCACGATCAGCTCGCCAAGGGCGCGCGACATGCGGGCCAACGCCTCGTCCCGGTCGCGGCCATGCACGATCAGCTTGCCGATCAAGCTGTCGTAATAGGGTGGGATCGTATAGCCATCGTAAAGCGCGCTGTCCATGCGCACCCCCAGACCGCCCGGCACGTGATACTGCGTGATCCGACCTGGTGAAGGCGAGAAATTCGGCAGTTTCTCCGCGTTGATCCGTGCCTCTATGGAATGGCCATTGATGACCAGTTCGTCCTGTACAAAGGACAGCGGCAGGCCGGAGGCGACGCGGATCTGTTCGCGCACCAGGTCGACACCGAAAATTGCCTCGGTCACAGGGTGTTCCACCTGAAGGCGGGTGTTCATCTCGATGAAATAGAACTCGCCGTTTTCGTACAGGAATTCGATCGTGCCCGCGCCAGCATAATTGATCTTGGCCACCGCATCGGCACAAATCTTTCCAATCGATGCGCGCTCTTCCGGGGAAATGGAGGGGCCGGGAGCCTCCTCCAGAACCTTTTGGTGGCGGCGTTGCAAGGAACAATCCCGCTCGCCAAGATGGACCGCCTTGCCCTTGCCGTCGCCGAACACCTGCACCTCGATATGGCGCGGCGTGGTCAGGTATTTCTCGATATAGACTTCATCATTTCCGAACGCCGCCTTGGACTCGGATCGGGCGGTCAGGAAGGCCCGTTCCATATCGGCGGCAGTCCGGGCCACTTTCATGCCGCGGCCGCCGCCTCCGGCAGTTGCTTTGACGATCACGGGGTACCCGATGCGGGCGCCGATCTCCTGGGCCTGTGCCAGATCGGCCACACCGCCATCGGACCCCGGCACGCAGGGCACACCCAGGGCTTTGATTGTATCCTTTGCGGTGATCTTGTCGCCCATCACGCGGATATGTTCTGCGGTGGGGCCGATAAAGGTCAGCCCATGGTCTTCGACAATTTGTACGAAACGCGCGTTCTCGGAGAGGAACCCGTAGCCTGGATGGATTGCCTGCGCGCCGGAGATTTCGCAAGCCGAGATGATGGCCGGCGTTGACAGATAGCTCTCGGTCGAAGAGGCGGGGCCGATGCAGATCGCCTCATCGGCCATGCGCACATGCATCGCGTCTGCATCGGCGGTGGAATGGACCGCGACGCTGGCCACTCCCATTTCGCGGCAGGCGCGGATCACGCGAAGGGCAATTTCGCCCCGGTTCGCAATCAGGATTTTGTCAAACATGCCTGCGTCCCGTTTATTCGAGGATCACAAGCGGCGCGCCGTATTCGACGGGGGCCCCGTCTTCGACAAGGATACGTTTTACCGTGCCTGCAAACGGGGCGGGAATGTGATTCATCGTCTTCATTGCTTCCACAATAAGCAGCGTGTCCCCTTCGCTGATCTGTTGGCCGACGGAAATGAACGACGGCGCGCCGGGTTCTGCCTGCATGTACACGGTGCCCACCATCGGAGAGGTGACCGCGCCGGGATGGGCGGCCGGGTCTTCTGGTGGTGCTGGGGGCCTATCGGCGTCGGCCGGCTCAGGTCCAGCCGGTGCGGCGGAGTGAATGATCTGGGCCGGGGCGGCAGATGCGGCTGCGGTCTGGGTCACGCGGCTGACCCGCACATTCAGGCTGTCATCCTCGCCGTATTCACGCTTGACCTGAAGTTCGGTCAGGTCATTGTCCCGAAGAAGCTGCGCCAGTGCTTCGATAAACGCGACATCCGCTTCGTGGTTGGTCTTGGTCATGCTGTTCCTCGCCCGGTTCCTGAACTTTGCCGTTGGCGCGGCCCCGCCGGTAAAGGGATCGAGGACTCGCTTACCTACGGGCACCACCCGTATTGCACATCTTTCCTTGCACCGTTTGAATGTCAGGGGCAAGGGGCGGAGGGGAATCCTCATCGTATTATAGCGGCGCGGAACAGCGCTCAGGGCGCAGCTTGCACTGGTCATAGCGCCACAGGATGGGTCGGAACCGCTTGGCGCGGTCAGGTCCGGTCGTCGGTCACGTCTTCTTTCGCGGCGGCCAGCGTTTGCACCTGTTCGGTTATGATCGCCTTGATTTGCAGCTGCACCGCCGAGGGTGGCGCAACGGGTGTGACCATGTTGTCCCGAGATACGGCAGTGGGGTCGCCTGGCTGGTCGGGCGGTGCCATGGAAATGAAAATCTGTTCCGCGCGCTCTGCTGCACCGGACTTTCGGATAATCTGGGGTGCCGCGCCGGGCAGTGTTGGGTGGATCAAAGGCATCGTCTGCTCCGTTCTGTTCGGAGCCCCCACGCATTTGATGTTATCTCACCCGATCGCATCGTGCAGGTGCATTCCGTTTAAGAATTTAATCATCTTGCCACTGGACAAGGGCGGCGCGTTGGTCGCCCCTGTCGCCTGCTGTTTCGAGATGATCAGGCTTTCCCAACCCGATTTTCGATGAGGTCATCGACGACGGACGGGTCTGCGAGTGTTGACGTATCGCCGAGGGATCCGGTGTCGTTTTCGGCGATCTTGCGCAGGATGCG
>JAWLGI010000010.1:0-48686 GCA_041685125.1 Marivita sp.
GCGATCGCGCAGGTCCTGGGGGCGGGGTAGGTGCGGTCATTGGCGACAACGGGGTTCTTGATCGGCATATCTCTTCCTTCAGGCGGCGAGTTTCTTGCGTTCTTTCAAGGCGGCGGCGGGCGGGGCCGCGCTGCTTACATTCATATCGGTGAGAGCATCGCGGGCGGCATGGACCACGCGGCGCATGACGTGTTCATCCATCTGCCCGATGACTCCGATGCGAAAGCTGTCCACCACGGTCAGCTTGCCGGGGTAGATGATGAACCCGCGGGCCTTCATGGCGTCATAAAACGCGGGGAAGGTGAAGTTCGGATCGGCGGGGCAGAAAAAGGTGACGATGATTGGGCTGAGCCAGCGATCCTCGAGCAGTGTTTCGAACCCCAGATCGCGCATGCCCTGCACCATCACGTCGCGGTTGCGGGTGTAGCGCGCGCCACGGGCTGGCACACCGCCTTCGGCTTCGTGCAGGTCGAGCGCCTTGAGGAAGGCGGCGACCACATGGGTCGGGGGCGTGAACCGCCATTGGCCGGTCCTTTCCATCGTGGCCCATTGTGCGTGCACGTCCAGCGACAGGGAATGCGAGTTGCCCTTTGACGCCGCGATCTCGTCCTTGCGGGCGACGACGAAACCGAAACCGGGCACACCTTCGATGCACTTGTTGGCCGACGACACGAAGGCGGCACAGTTGAGGTTTACCGGGTCGAGCGGCAGGGCGCCGAAGGCGGACATGGAGTCGATCAGCAGCTTGCGCCCGGCGGCCTGCGTCGCTTGGGCGATTTCCTCAACCGGGTTCAGGATGCCGCTGGAGGTTTCGCAATGGATCGCCAGAACGTGGGTGATGGCGGGATCATTGGCGAGGATCTGTGCCACCTCGGTTCCGCGCGGGGGCAGGTAATCGCCCTTGTCGAGCAGGTGATAGGCGCGTCCCAGATAGTCCAGTGTCTGCGCCGCGCGCAGGCCGTAGGCGCCGTTGGCCAGCACCAGCACCTTGCCGTCACGCGGCACGAAAGAGCCCAGCATCGCCTCGACGCAATAGCTGCCGGAGCCTTGGATCGGTATGCAATCATAGTCCGGGGCACTGTCTCCGATCATCGCAAGCAGGCGGCGCCGCATGTCGCGGGTCAGAGCGCCGAAATCGTCGTCCCAACTGCCCCAATCCTTCAGCATCGCCTGTTTGACGGCATAGGATGTGGTCAGCGGACCGGGGGTCAGAAGGTAGGGTTCGCCGAGTGCCGGCGCGGGCAGGGGGCTGGACGACATGGCAGGGGGTCCGAATTTGATCCTGCGTTGGATATGCAATGCGGGCGTGCATATTTGAAATCTTTGTTTGCTATTCTTCCATAATCCTTGGTTATATGCCTCCGTCTCAAATCGGAGGGGTCCATGCGGTACAGTCATTTGCGCGCGTTTCATCACGTTGCTCTGCATGGCGGCTTTTCCAGCGCAGCGCGGGCGCTGAATATATCGCAACCCTCGGTGTCTGATCAGGTGCGGCAACTGGAACAGCGGCATGACGTCTTGTTGTTCTCGCGCGAGGCGCGGCAGGTGAGGATGACCAAGGCAGGCGAAGCGCTGTTTCGCCTGACCAGCGAGATGTTCGAAGTCGAGGACCGGATCGCGGCGCTGTTCGATGAGACCCGCGCGGCGCTGTCGGGGCATCTTCGGATCATGGCGGATTCCGCGATGCATATCACGGCAGCGGTCAGCCGGTTTCGTGCCTCGAACCCGGATGTGTTCGTCACGATACGGACCGGCAATACAGAAGACTTGCTGCGCCGCCTGCGCAACTACGAGGCCGAGATCGGCGTGATCGGGAACTCGGTCACGGCGCCCGATCTTGATTCGGTCGATCTGGGCCGCACCCCGATCCTTGGCCTTGCGGCCAAGGGGTATCTTCGCAAGGGAACGCGGACCCTGCGTTTTCGGGATTTGGCCAGATATCCACTTGTTTTCCGCGAGGTGGGGTCGCGGACCCGCGCGCTTGTTGAAGAAGAGGCGACGCGGCTTGGGCTGACCCTCGTGCCCGCGATCGAGGTTGAGGGGCGCGAGGCGATGCGGGAGGTCGTGGCGTCCGGTGCCGGGATCGGGTTTATCAGCGAGGCGGAGTTCGGGCATGACAGGCGGTTGCTGTCGCTCCCGTTCGAAGACGTGGATATCGGCATGTCGGAATCGCTTGTCACCTTGTCCGCGCGGTCCGATGTGCCGTTGATCCGAGGATTTCTCAAGTCTGTCAAACGGGTGGTTGCGCAAGCAAATCTATAAGTTTGGCCTATGGAGGTATAGCGACCGCCTCTCTTTACATATGATTTGTTCAGGGCATCATCTTTCCAGTTCTGGGAAGCGCCGTGACAAAAACCAAGACGAATACGCTTTTTATCGTAATCGATCAGCTGCGCGCTGATTGCGTTTTCGGCTCTCTGTCAGAGCATCTTGATCTGCCCAACATCCGTGCGCTGGCCGATGACTCGGTGTCGTTCCAGTCGCATTATTCCGTCACTTCGCCCTGCGGGCCGTCGCGGGTGTCGCTGCTCACGGCGCAATATGCGTCGAACCACGGAGCGACGCGCAACGGGACGCCGCTGAAGCGGGATACGCCGAACCTTGCCAGCGTGTTGCGCGCGCAGGGGCATGATCCGCTGCTCTTCGGGTATACCGACACGTCGCAGGATCCCCGGTTCCTGCCCCCGGACGACCCGAGGCTGTTTTCCTATGAGGAGGTGATGCCCGGTTTCACCGAAGTGGTGCGGATGCGTCTGGAAGGCGATTCCAGCGCGTGGGAGACCCATCTGCGCCAGAAGGGGTATGATGTCCCGCCCTATCCGGCCCTGTACCGACCTGCGGGAGATACGCCTGATGCTCCGGCCCTGTACGCGGCCGAGGACAGTGATACCGCCTTCCTGACCGACCGGACGCTCGCCGACCTGTCGCAGCGCGATCCCGGCTGGTTCGCGCTGCTGACCTATATTCGCCCGCATCCCCCGTTTGTCGCCCCGGCGCCTTACAACGCGATCTACGATGCTGCGCGGATGCCCCCGGCGCGGCAGGCTGCGGATCCGGATTGGCACCCGTTCGTGACCACCGGGCGCAGGAATAGCTCTGCCGCGTCGACTGTCGTCGGGTTTCCCGATCTGCCCGACACAGACGAAACGACCGGGATGATCCGCAAGCTCTATTTCGGGCTGGCGACCGAGGTCGATCATCATATCGGTCGGGTGATCGGCTGGCTCAGGGAGACCGGACAGTATGACGACACGCTGATCGTGCTGACCGCAGATCATGGCGAACTGCTTGGCGATTACGGGATGTGGGGCAAGACAACGTTCCACGACGCCGCCTTCCATGTGCCACTGATCATCCGCGATCCAGCGGCGCAAGCGCGCGGTCATGTCGTGATGACGCCGACAGAATCGGTTGATGTGACGCCCACGATCCTCGACTGTCTGGGCGTGTCGGTGCCCCATTCCATGGATGGGCGCAGCCTGAAACCGTTTCTGAACCGGACCGTTCCGGAGACCTGGAAACAGGTCACGGTGTCCGAGCTTGATTTCGCTGACCCGATCACGCCAACGGCTTGGCAAACGGCGCATGGCCTGTCCATCGACGCGGCCAAACTGGCCGTGCTGCGCAAAGACAGCCTGCGCTTTGTGCAATTTGCCGGAGGCTTGCCGTCTGTTCTCATGGATGTGTCGGGCGGGACCGAGACACAAAACCTGGCGAAAAATTCATCACATTCGCAGACAATGCTCGATTTGATGCAGGAGTTGCTCCGCCATCGCATGATCCATGCCGATGGCACGTTTTCCCGCACGAAGATTACCGAAGACGGCGTTAAGGTGGCCTCGTGACCCGTTGGACTGTCACGGATCTGTCATGGTTGCCAGAGATACAAAACACGGCTGTTCGCAATGCGCGGACGCAAAAAGGAGATGCTTCGACCGACTGCCCTCTATCGCCAATACGAATCTTCCAAATGACCCAAGCGATGGATCAAGACCCGAAATGACCGGCTGTTTCGGCAGAACCGGACACAACAGGGGGGAACAGCCCCCGATCAACACTTGGAACCAACAGGAGAGACCATGAAACGAATCCTACTTTCAGGCGTTGCCCTGCTTGCCCTTCCGGCAGCGGCCTATGCCAATTGCCCGGCGGTCACGCTGGATGACATGCAGGGCATCGCGCCCGGTGAATATCCCCAGCAATACGAACTCAGCGCCTTTCAGGACGCCGCTGGCTGCGCGATGGAGTTCTCGACCAATCCCGACATTGACGCGCTGAACGCGCAGATCAAGGGCAATCCGGAGCTTCCACCGCTATCCGAGCGTATCCCGGCGGAACCTCTTGTCGTGGTGCCCTATGACAGCGTTGGCGAATATGGTGGAGAGCTGAACGTCTTGTCCAACGCGACCGAGGCAGGCACATCCGATTTCCTGTCGGTGCGCCATGTCAGCCTGATGCGCTATTCAGACGATCTTCAGACCCTCGTGCCGAACGTCGCGAAGTCGTGGGAATGGAACGACGATTTCACCCAACTGACGATCAAGCTGCGCGAAGGCCACAAATGGTCGGATGGCGAACCGTTCACCAGCGCCGATATCGTGTTCTATCACGACAACCTGATGCTGGATGAAAACATCTTTGAAACGCCCAAGGACTATATCACCGTTGCGGGCGAGCCGATGACCATCGAGGCGCCGGACGACACGACGGTGATCTTCAACCTGCCCGCGCCGAAGCCGGGTCTGGTCGCGCATTTTGCAACGCATTTTTCGCAGCCGTTCCAGCCCAAGCACTTCCTTGGCCAGTTCCATCCGGATGTGAACCCGGACGCCGATGCCTATGCGCAAAGCCTGGGTTTCGAGGATGGCTATGATGCCATTCTCGCCTATTATGGAAACTCGGACTGGACCGACACGCCGACACCGATGTTGTCGCGTGCCGATATTGTCGACGATCTGCCCAAGGCGACCTATCCGACGCTCGAATCGCACATCTACATCAACGACACGACCGAGGGCCGTCAGTTGGTGGCGAATCCCTATTTCTTCCAGGTCGATCCGACGGGTCAGCAGTTGCCCTATATCTCGACGCAGGATGAGTTGTATATCAACGACAACGAGGTCCGTATCCTCAAGCTCGTGAACGGCGAAGTGGATTACAAGTCCCAGTCGTTGCAGCTGGCTTCCGCTCCGATCCTTCTCGAGAATCAGGAAAATAGCGATTACACCATCCATCTGCGCCCCGAGATCACGCAGAGCGTGTTCGGGTTCAACGTCACGCATCCGGATGACGCCAAGCGCGAGGTTTTCAGCGATCTGTCCTTCCGCGAGGCGATGTCGGTTGCGATCAACCGCGAAGAGCTGAACGAGCTTGGCTTCTTTGGTCAGGGCACACCGCAGCAATATGTGGGTTTCTCGCCGTTGCCGGAATTCGTGGATCAGGACTGGCTGACCTACAAGGCCGAGTATGATCCGGATGCCGCCAATGCGGCGCTTGATGCGCTGGGCATGGAAGACACCGACGGTGATGGCTTCCGCGAATTGCCGAATGGCGACAAGCTGGTGTTGAACCTCAATTTCTCGACACAGGGTGTTGCCGGTCAGACCGTGGAACTCGTCGCGCAGAACTGGGCCGATGTGGGCATTCAGTCGGTGGTCAAGGAAGTGACCCCGGACGAATACCGCTCTGCGCAGTCGTCGAACCAGTTGGATGTCGTGATGTGGCGCAAGTCGCAGCCGCTGGCGATTGTTCTGGGCAACAACGAATTGTGGGTGCCGCCGTATGAAAACTACTTCGGCGTTCGCAACGCGATGCTCTGGGCCGAGTGGATCGATTCCGAAGGCGCCGAGGGTGTCGAGCCTCCGCAATGGGCCAAGGACATGATCGACGACATCAATGCGCTTCAGTCGGCCGCCCAGGGCACCGAGGAGTTCGAGCAGTTGGCGAATGATCTGGTCACGGCGATGGTCGAGAACATGATGTTCATCGGCACCGTCAACGCTCCGGCACCGATCTATCAGAACAACGATCTGCAGAACTTTGCCGACTTCAAGACGCATTCATACGAATACTACCGGACCTATCCGTACCGCGCCACGCAGTGGTGGCTGGACGACTAGGTCCATGTGGATCTGCTGCGGGCGGGTTTTTCTTGCCCGCAGCGGTTTAGGGACCGAATTTTGTCTGGAAAACAACCCGTGACAATCGGGGATTTGGACATCTTGCAGGGACGTTCTTCATGCTGAATTTTGCTCGCTTCGTTGCGACACGCGCTGTTTTTGCGATCCTCACATTGGTGATCGTCTCGCTTATCGTGTTTTCGCTGATGGAGTTTGTCCCCGGCGATTGCGCCGAACGCTATCTGGCCTTCAAGAACACGCAAGGCTCCGGCATTTCGGTTGCCGATATCGAAGCCGAACGCGTGCGCCTGGGCCTTGACCGCCCGTTTCTTGAACGGTGGGGCAAGTGGATCGTCAACGCCTTTCAGGGCGAATTCGGCGATAGCTGCATCCTGCGGGTGAATATCGCGCAATTGATGGGTGACAAGTTCTGGATCTCGCTGGGCCTGTGTCTGGCATCCCTGGCGCTTGCCTATGCCATCGCCCTGCCCGTGGGGATCATTGCGGCGGCCTCTCACAACGCGGTTCTGAACAATTCGTTGCGCCTGTTCAGCTATCTCGGTCTGGCGCTGCCGAATTTCCTGCTGGCGCTGATGATCATGCTGTTCTCGACCGTGTATTTCGGCGACACGCTGACCGGCCTCTTTTCCGCTGAATATCGCGATGCGGAATGGAGTTGGGGGCGGATGAAAGACCTGCTCAGCAATGCGTGGCTGCCCATCTTCATTCTTGGTTGGTCGGCCACGGCCTTTGCGCTTCAGACGGTGCGGGCTCTGATGTCAGACGAGATCGGCAAGCTCTATGTCACGGCCGCGTCGGCCCGCGGAGTGCATGGGCGCAAGCTTCTTTGGAATTACCCGGCGCGCCATGCGCTGGGGCCGATCATCAACAGTCTGGGCTTCGACCTCAATCGCATCTTCAACGAATTGCCCATCGTGGCCCTCATCCTGACGCTGACCGAGGCGGGCGCGCTGTTGATCGAGGCGCTGGCGCGGTCGAATGACCAGCAGCTTGCCGGCGCGATCATCTTCCTTCTGACGGCGTCCATCGTGTCGCTGAACTTTCTGACGGATGTGATGCTGGCCGTTCTGGACCCGCGCGTCCGCAAGAGCATTGTGAGGTGAGGCGATGACGACGACACCCGATCCGCTCAAGCCAAATCTTGCCGAAACGACCGGCCCGCATGTGCAGGTGGTCGAAACCGATGCCGGCGTCGAACGCCGTTCGAAGGAGGCGTATTTCACCGCCTCGCAGGGCCAGCTGATCTGGGCGCGGTTCAAGAAACAACGCTCGGCGATGGTCGCCGCCTGCGTACTGGCCTTCCTGATCCTGACAGGTCTATTTGCGCCGTTCCTGTCGCCGTACAATCCGACCATAGCGGGCAAGAACGACGACTACACCAACGGCGCGCCGCAGATACCGATGTTTTGTGATGACAATGGCTGTTCGCTGCGCCCCTTCGTGCACGCGGTGGAGCGCGAACGGTCCCAGGAGACGAATTTCCGCTGGGTGACGAAGGTGAACGAGGACGCGCGGAACTACATCTATTTCTTCGTCGAAGGTTGGGACTACAAGCTCTTGGGTGTGATCCCGATGGACACGCATCTCTTTGGCACCCAAGAGGGGTTCGTGCATGTCTTCGGAACGGATGCGAGCGGCAAGGACATCTTCTCGCGCACTTTCCACGCGATCTGGACCTCGCTTCAGGTGGGCACCATCGGCGTCTTTATCGCGTTTGTTCTGGCGCTCGTGATCGGGGGGGTGTCGGGGTATTACGGCGGCTGGATCGATTCCGTGTTGCAGATGATCACAGATGCCGTCCGAACGGTGCCCGCGATCCCGCTGTTCATGGCTTTGGCGGCTTTCATGCCGCCCGAGCTTTCGGCGGAGCAGAGGTTTTTCTATATCTCCCTGATCCTCGGGCTGATCGGCTGGCCCACCTTGGCGCGGCGGGTGCGGACGCATCTGCTGACCGAACGCAACCAGGAATACGTTCTGGCGGCGCAGCTGTGCGGGGCGTCCTCGGGCCACGTGATCCGGCGGCATTTGCTGCCCAGTTTTACCAGTTACATCATCGTCGACCTGGTGATCTCGTTTCCGTACATGGTGCTGTCGGAGACCGCGCTGTCCTTTATCGGGTTGGGCCTCAAGGATCCGGTGAACAGCCTTGGCGTGATGCTCCAGAACGTGACCAGCGCGGATGTGCTGCTCAACTATCAATGGTACTTCATTCCCGTGATCTTTTTCATCGCGCTTGTGATGGCGTTCGTGTTCGTCGGTGACGGTCTGCGCGACGCAGCCGACCCCTATTCGGATAACAACAAATGACGGCCTTGCTTGATGTTGAAAACCTGACGCTGCAATTCCGCACCGACGAGGGGCTGATCACGGCTGTCGACAATGTGAGCTTCTCGCTCGACAAGGGCGAGGTCATGGGGCTGGTTGGCGAAAGCGGCTCTGGCAAGTCGGTCACGGCCAAGGCGCTGATGCACCTCAATGCCAGGAACGCGGTCTACAGCCCCGAAAGCAAGATCACCCTGCACACCGAGACCGGGCCGGTGGATGTCTTGTCGCTGAAGACGCCGAAGGAGTTGAACATCGTGCGTGGAGGCGCCGTTTCGATGATCTTCCAGGAACCGATGGCCAGTTTCGCACCCGCGATCAGCATCGGCAACCAGATGGTCGAACAGCTCCAACTGCATGGCGACTACACCAAGGAGCAGGCGAAACGCTGGTCCATCGAGATGCTCGACCGCGTCGGGATTTCGGACGCTGGCAAGCGGTTCAATCAATATGCGTTCGAGTTGTCCGGCGGGATGCGGCAGCGCGCGATGATCGCTATGGCGCTTTCGACACAGCCGAAGCTTCTGATCGCGGATGAGCCGACCACCGCTCTGGACGTGACGATCCAGGCACAGGTGATCGACCTGATGAAAGACCTTGTATCGGAATTCCAGATGGGGATCGTGTTCATCACGCATGATCTGGGTGTCGTGGCCCAGACCGCCGACAAGGTGAACGTTATGTATCTGGGGCGCATGATCGAAAACGGTCCGGTGCGCGACGTGATCCGCCAGCCCAAGCATCCATACACACAAGGGCTCATCGCCGCGCTGCCGAAACTCGACGATCTTGATGCGCCGCTGACCCCTGTGCCCGGTGATATTCCGTCCCCGTTGGAGCGGCCATCAGGATGTGTGTTCCATACCCGCTGCCGCCAGGTGGTCGGCGATGTCTGCAAGCACGTCGACCCGAAGGACCGCGATCTTGACGGGTTGCACCGCGTTGCGTGTCACATCTACACGGAGGAGATGGCGTGAGCGACATACTGATCCGCGCGAATGGCCTGTCCGTCGGGTTTCCCATAGGTTCCGGCCTGTTCAGCAAGCAGATCCTCAAGGCAGTCGACGACGTGTCGCTGGAGATCGAAACGGGATCGTTCTTTGGACTTGTCGGGGAAAGCGGCTCGGGCAAGACGACGCTGGGGCGCGCGCTCCTCAAGGCGGTTCCGATCACAGGGGGCGGCGCGCATTACAACGATGGAGAGGTGGAATACGACCTCGAAAACATCACCAGGGATCAGCTCAAGGATTACCGCAAACGCGCCCAGTTGATCTTTCAGGACCCTTACGCGGCCCTGAGCCCCCGAATGACGGTGCGCGACATTATCGCCGAACCGCTGGAAGTGATGGGCCTGACCAAAACGCGTCAGGAAACCGACAAGCGCGTGCGCGAGATCGCGGCGAAATGCCGGCTCAACCTCGAGCATCTGCGTCGTTTCCCGCATGCGTTTTCCGGCGGCCAGCGTCAGCGGATCTCGATCGCGCGCGCGCTTGTTTCGGCTCCGAACTTCATCGTTGCCGATGAAAGCGTCGCTGCGCTCGATGTGTCGATCCAGGCGGATGTTCTGAACCTCTTGAAACAGATTCAATCCGAAATGGGCGTGACATTCATGTTCATCAGCCATGATCTGTCCGTGGTCGCCCATACCTGTGATCACGTCGCGGTCATGTATCTGGGCCGGCTCGTTGAAACCGCGCCGACGCGCAAGCTTTTCGCGGCAGCGCGTCACCCCTACACAAGAGCATTGTTTTCGGCGATCCCGTCGCTCGATCCCGATGATCGGGGGGCGGTGCAAAAGCTGACAGGCGAAATCCCGTCACCCACGAACCAGCCCTCTGGCTGCAAATTCCACACGCGGTGTCCACATGCGATTGACCATTGCAAAAAGGTCGAGCCGCAATTGGAAATCGACGGCACGGGACATGCCGTGTCCTGCCACCGCTGGAAGGAACTGATGGCAACACAGGCGGCTTGATCAGCTTCGCTTCCCGCGCCGGACCGGTGTGTGCGTTTTCACCCGCTTCAGGTCCTCGGCAAGGATATCGCTGAGCGACAGAGCGCCGCTGGGGGTCAGACGCGTTGAGGTGACATAGTCGCTGGACAACCCGCCGCGCACGTCACAGCGCAGGTCGCTGCAAAATGCGGGCCATGAATTTACATAGCTGAGGTGCCCTTTCACCGCCAAATCCTTGAACAGACCGTCAATGTCGGCGTGGCGCGCAGCGGCCGCTTGTTTGTCGGTGCCGAGGGCAATTCGCGGCAAGTCGACATAGAACGTCGCTCCGGGAACGTCAGCGCGGGCGGCCAGCTCCGCGTTGAACCGGGGCTGTGACGGCACCTGGCGCAGCACCGAGACACGAATGCCTTGCTCTGCCAGCGTTCGGGTTGTGTGGTCGGCAGCGGTGGCGATATAGGCGGTTTGATGGCCCAGATCGATCGGCGTGCCATCACTGGGCCCAATCCGGATCGGCACGCGCCGCGACAGTTCGGTGGAGCGGGCATTCGTGTAGAAGAGCCAATCACCCACGAGAGTGACCTGCCTTATGCTGGGCAGGTGCGGCAGCGCCTGGAGGATCTGCGCGGATTGCCGGTCGCATTGCCGTCCCGACCGTTCGGCGCTCGCCGGGAAACGCGTCTGCAAACCGTAGAGCGGGATACAATCCGTCTGCCCGATCAGGAGCGTCGGGATATCGGTGCGGCGGGCTGCCTCGGAATAGCCGGCGCGCAAGGCGTCAAGCTGGTGATCACCCCAGATCAGCACCTCTGGCGCGCCCCTGGGGCCAAGGTGGCACACCGCCAGCCCGGCAAGCGGCCCATCGGTTTCAATCGGGCAGGTGAAAGCCGGTTCCGGCGCATCCAGCGCAGCCAGATAGGCTTGTGACACCTCGGGAAATCGGAAGGCCGCCCCCTGCGTCGCCGAGCCGATCAGCCCGTTGATGACGAGAACCATGGACAGAGCCGCGCTGATGAAGAAACGTTCCCGGCCTGCCTTTTCCTCGACATGTTGCCAGATCGTCCACGAAAAGATCGCAAAGACAAGGCAAGGGAATATCAGCAGCAGCACATCGGCCTGGCCCAGGGTCAGGATGTGGAGCCCGGCATTCAACTGTGCCAGCGGCACCGCCCAGAGAAACGTGTGCAACATCATCCCGAACCAGCGGCGGCGTTGCATTGTGGCGTGGGCGTCCACCTCGCGCGGGCGACTGCCGACATAGAGGAACGACAGACCCAGCGCGACAAGCACGCGCGCAAAGATCGTATCGCCCGTTGCGGTGATCGCCATGATTCCGGCAATGAGGTTGATAGCCCCGATCATCGACGCGTATTTCAGGACCCTGAAGCGGTGCGTGGCAATGAACGGGATCGCCCCGAACAGGAAGGCCCACAGGCTGCCGATTGGCAGCATCTTCACCATCTGCGTTTCAATCAGCGACAACACCAATGACACGCAGGCGATCACACCCAGAACGACTAGAAGCCGGATCTGGTTGCGGTACAGGTGCCAATAGACAAACCACAGGATGGCGCAGCATTGCGCGATCAAGGCAGGCAGCCAGAGGTGATGGAACAACCCGTCAAAGCGTAATCCGCTGTCGACCGGGAAGAACACCAATCCGATATTGGTCGAAAACGTGGTCGCCAGTAAGAGCGAGTGACCTAGATTCTTATACTCGACGGGCAGGAACAGGAACCACCCCGCACCGAAGAGCAGGATCGAAATACACAAGACGCCGATGAAATAAGCTTGCAGAACGCAAATCGCCTGCGCTTTGAATATCTGCGGCCCACGGATCAGCTGATTGGCGCACCATGCGCCGCAAAACACGAGTACGATATCGGCAGCAAAGGCGTTGGCGCTGATGCTGCCAAACCCGAGTGCCGACAGCAGGAATGCCAGGCACGCCATCGCGAACAGGAACTGCCGCATTTCAGAGCGTGCAGACTCCGTGTCCCTGACATGGAACAGGTTCCAAATTTTCAAGTCTGATCGGGCAAGCAAAGCAGCACAAATCTATCATGAGCGCCCCCACGCTGGTGCTGAGGCATAGCAGCCGGCGTGTACCCGTGGCAACGATCAATGCAGAAACAATATGTTAAACAGGGTTTTCTGCCGGGTGACGCTGGCG
Organism: Marivita sp.; assembly: GCA_041685125.1. Classification (GTDB taxonomy): domain Bacteria; phylum Pseudomonadota; class Alphaproteobacteria; order Rhodobacterales; family Rhodobacteraceae; genus Marivita. Next base: position 12,590 of record JAWLGI010000010.1, read on the forward strand.
CGCCATAAAAAGGTCAGGTTGGGGTGCAGAGGCTAGTCTGATAGATCCTTCGCCAAGGCCCTGTCATAGACATGCCGGATTTTTTCGGCTTTGCGCGACCACAGGAAATGCGACTGCACAAGGCGTTTCGCGTTTTCCGCCAACGGGCCCAGACGCGCCGGATTTTCCGCAAGCTCCGTCAGGGTGGTGCGGAAGCCCGCGATGATCTCGTCGCGGCTGCCGCAGGGAACCTTGAAGCCGGTGTCCCCGGTCACAAGCTCCCCGGGTCCAGCATAGTCGACGACCACCGGGACCACACCCAATGCCATAGCTTCAAGCACCACTCCGCCCCCGAATTCGCGGATCGACGGAAAACTCAGGATATGAGACCGGCTCAGAATTGACTGGACCTGTTCATGCGGGATCCATTTGTGAAAGGTTAACCCTTCTTTGCATTCCAGTGCGTTTGCCTGTTCGGTCAAGTGGTCCAGCATCGGGCCGTCCCCGATGATATCGAGCGTCATGCGTCCCGATCTGATCAAATCCGCGGCCGCTTCGATCAGCATGTCTGCGCCCTTGTAGGGCACCAGTCGTCCGACGAAGGTCGCCCGAAGCACTCCGCCTTCAGGCTGTGACGCTAGGTTGAACCGCGCCGGATCAATCCCGTTTTCTGGCATATAAATGGTTTTGCGCTGATGCTTTGCGGGCACCTCGCTCTGGGTGTGGCGCGACCCGACGATGATGGCGGAAGCGTGTTTGAGCGTGCTGGCCCGCCCCGGAAGATGTTTGTAGGCGCTTCTGAGATAGCTCAGCCATTCCTTCTCGGCGCGCCGCTCCGCGTCGAATTGGCTTGGCCACGGCACGCCTCCATTCAACGGGCCCAGCACGAAGGGCACACCGGCCTTGTCCACCTTCTTCGCGATCGAAGATGCGATGGTCGGGCTGAGCGGCGTGATCCGGTGGACCAGATCGAACTCTCCCGCCTTGATCGCGTTTCCGAATTCCTTCCAGATCAGATGCTCGAACCACGGGTAGATCAGGGCATTGAATGCCTGCAGCGTGGTCCAGCCCTTGCCTTCGCCCATCCGCAATTTCTCGGCCAGGGTCCAAAGAGGGCGGGCGACCGCTTCGGAATCTATGGCTGTGAAATCGCGCCCCTCGACCAGCCCGGCCCGCAGGATCGCGTCGCGATTCCTGATCTGCGTGACAAGATGCACATCCGCGACCTCGCGTAGCGCCTGCGCCAATGACCAGCCAACCAGCGGCACGCTCACCCATTCGGGGTTCGCGGCCTCGGCGATGGCCAGCACGCGCGGTCGGACGGTCGAGGGGTCAGTCATTCCGCACCTCACATGTTACAGGACAGGGCGCCATTGCAGCTGATGCGCGGACAGATATGCGTTGCGACCGTGACGCAGGGTTTCGGCATAGCCGGTCAGCGCCCCCGCCATCAACCAAGTCAGGGGTGTCAGTGTCGCGTTGGGCAGCATGTCAAATGCGTTTACCGCAAGCATCAAGGACAGCGGTATGATGAAGGGAGAATAGTCTTCCGGATTCCGGTACCGGATTTCGCGCCAAAGGAAAAAGACCGGAAGCACGATCAGCGAGAATTCTGCAAGAAAGCCGAGCCAGCCGAATTGCCCGATCAGGATGACCCAGCGCCCGTCCGTTACCGTTTCGGCCTCGCCGGTGGACGTGTCGATGATCTGGTTCCGGTTGAAGCTGCCCCAGCCGAACAGCGGTTTTTCCTTTGCGCGCTCCAGAAGCCGGTTTTCATTGTTGAAGCGGAAGGCGAGTGACGCTGCGCGTTCGGAATCAATGCTTTCGGCTGCCCAGAGGATCTTGCCCTGCGGGATCAGGTCCACACCCTTGAGCGCCGGGTAGGCGATCGTGAAGGCTGCTATGACAACGGCCAGCCGCATCTGCCAGCGCTGCCCGGCAAGTGCCACCATCGGGATCAGAACGCCGGCGTACAACCACGCGCCCAGCGATTTGGCGAGTAGGAGGAGGCCGGTCAGGTAAAGCGCGACCAAAAGCAGTTGCGTGTTCGCTTCGAGTTGCCGCGTCTTCCAAAGGGTGAAGGCCGAAAGGATCGCCATCAACATGAAAAACGCGACCCAGATCCCGTGGTAAAGGAACACCATCGGGCGATACCCGCCAAAGCGGATCGTCTGGGCAAACTCATGCTGGAAATAGCCGTAGATCCACCTGTTCAACTGTGGGGACAGCACAACCTCGACAATCATCGGGGCCGAATAGACCACGCCGCCGATCATGAAGGCAAAAAGCAGATCGCGCTGGTCCTCTGCCCGGTAGAGGAACCGGCGTGCCAGAAGGAATGGGATGATCAGCAACGCCTGCTGAATGACAAGCCCGATGCCATCCTTGAAGGACATTGCCGGGATCACGAATTCGCCCCATACGACCGGATGCGTGTTCAAGATCGCCGTGACGAGAGGCGAGAATATGAACAGCGCAAAGAGGACGATCGTGACCGGTGATTTTGGCAAGGGATCCAAGTTTCGCGAATACAGGAACACCCACATGGCCAATGCGCTCAACGCCGGGATGGTGTGTTTGGTCAGCGGCGGAATCAGTGGAAAGTCGAATCCGGCAGGCGGTTCCGGCAAGAACAGGTAGCCGATCAACAAGGTCGCAATCACGGCGCGGCCCGGCGGCAGTTTCTGAAAGAAAACCACCGTGACGATTGGCCAGACGGCCAGTGCCAGTGTTGCCAATGCGTTTGGCATTCAGGATCCTGTTTGCTCCCTTGTCCGGGCGTTGATCGTGCGTGAGGCCGATTTGTCGTCGCGTCAAGCGGGATGTCTCAAACCCTGCCCTACAGCATACTGAAGTTGAAATCCGGCATAAATGGCTCTGGAATGTAGCAAATGCATGATCTCGGCATGGGCAATACAAGAAACATGCAGCGGGTCAGTCGGCGATTTTGGCTATAAGCGACTATCCAAACTGGCCCTACTTGGAGTCCGCGGTGGCGGCTAGGGTCGCGGCGAATGTTACTGGCTGGAGGGCCGGCGTGCATCGTTGAAAGAGCAGCAATGAAAGTGACCACCGAAGAAGCCTTTCTCAAAGTCCTCCAGATGCACGGTATCGAACATGCGTTCGGGGTCATCGATGTGGGATTGTTCGCGATCGGGCCCTTGCCATGGTGGCCTGCCGCTTGCGTCAGGCAAGCGATATGGTGATCCATGTGGCCGCCACGACGTCGTCTACCGTAGCGCCACCGCCATCGGGCAGATGGAACCTTTACAGACACGCACCGTCAAGCGAAACCATGGCGGAACGCCTGCTGAAAAACGCTTGCGGTTTGCGGCTTTACGATCGGGATGGAAACAGGAACACTGTCGCCAGACCGGATAGGGGACCATCCTATCGCGAGAGGGAGGAATCACATGGGTCATGTCCAACCAGACCTGAATCTGTCGCCCAAGGTGTCGGACGAGGTACGCAAGACCACCTGCTACATGTGCGCCTGTCGTTGCGGCATCGACGTGCACATCAAGGATGGCAAGGTCGCCTATATCGAGGGCAACCGCGATCACCCGGTGAACAAGGGCGTACTTTGCGCCAAGGGCAGCGCCGGGATCATGCAGCACAACGCGCCGTCGCGCCTGCGTGCGCCGTTGAAGCGCGTGGGTCCGCGCGGGTCGGGCGAATTCGAGGAAATCTCTTGGGACGAGGCGCTGGAGATCGCGACAGGGTGGTTGAAACCGCTGCGTGACGAAGCGCCGGAAAAGCTGGCATTCTTCACGGGACGGGACCAGTCGCAGAGTTTCACGTCCTTCTGGGCGCAGAATTTCGGCACGCCGAATTACGCCGCGCATGGCGGGTTCTGTTCGGTCAACATGGCGGCTGCCGGTATCTACACGATGGGCGGCGCGTTCTGGGAGTTCGGCCAGCCTGACTGGGACCATACCAAACTGTTCATGCTGTTTGGCGTGGCCGAGGATCACGACAGCAATCCCATCAAGATGGGCCTTGGAAAGATCAAGGAGCGCGGGGCCAAGGTGATCGGGGTGAACCCGATCCGCACCGGTTACAACGCTATTGCGGATGATTGGGTCGGTATCACACCGGGCACCGATGGTCTGTTCATCCTCGCGCTGGTCCACGAGCTTCTGAAGGCCGGCAAGATCGACCTCGATTACCTTGCCCGCTACACCAACGCGCCCGTGCTGGTGAACTGCGATCCGAAATCGCCCGAACATGGCCTGTTCCTCAAGGACGACGCCGGCAAGCCGCTGGTCATGGACCGGGTGACGGGCAAGTTGACCGCCTTTGACGAACCGGGCGTCAAACCCGATCTGTCGGCAAGCTATCGCCATGCCGGGATCACGCATCGCCCTGTGATGCACCTGATGGCGGAACGCTATCTCGATTCGAAATACGCGCCCGACGCCGTGGCCGAGACCTGCGGTGTGCCGGCAGCCAAGATCAAGCGCATCGCGGCCGAGATCGCGCGGGTGGCCTTTGACGAAGCGATCGAGATCGACCAGCCCTGGACCGATTTCCGGGGCGAGAAACACGACAAGATGGTCGGTCGCCCCGTCAGCTTCCACGCCATGCGCGGGATCAGCGCCCATTCCAATGGCTTCCAGACCTGCCGCGCGCTGCATGTGCTGCAAATCCTGTTGGGCAGCGTCGAAACTCCCGGCGGGTTCCGCTTCAAACCGCCCTATCCGAAACCCGCGACCGCGCATCCCAAACCGCATTGCAAGGTCACGCCCGGCAAGCCGTTGGACGGCCCGCATTTGGGGTTCGTGCAGGGGCCCGAAGACCTGTGCCTCAAGGAGGACGGCACGCCTGCGCGCATCGACAAGGCGTTCACCTGGGACAACCCGATGAGCGCACATGGAATGATGCACATGGTTATCTCGAACGCGCATGCAGGCGATCCCTACAAGATCGATACGCTGTTCATGTACATGGCCAACATGTCGTGGAATTCGTCGATGAACACGGGCGGCGTGATGAACATGCTGACCGACACGGACGAGAACGGCGAATACGTGATCCCGCGGATCATCTATTCGGATGCCTATTCTTCGGAAATGGTGGCCTATGCCGATCTGATCCTGCCGGATACGACCTACCTGGAACGCCATGATTGCATTTCGCTGCTCGACCGCCCGATCTGCGAGGCGGACGCGGCGGCGGATGCGATCCGCTGGCCGGTGGTGGAACCCGACCGCGATGTGCGGGGCTTCCAGTCGGTGCTGTGCGAATTGGGTGCGATGCTCGACCTGCCGGGCTTCGTGACCGAAGATGGCAGCCAGAAATACGCTGATTACGCAGACTACATCACCCACCACCAGCGCCGACCGGGCATCGGTCCGCTGGCGGGCTGGCGTATGGGCGAGGATGGCCTGACCGGCGGGCGCGGCGGTGTGAACGAAGCGCAGCTGGACAGCTATATCGCGAATGGCGGCTTCTGGTCGTCGCATGTCCCCGAGGAGGGGCTCTATTACAAGCCGTGGAACACGGCGTATCAGGACTGGGCGGTCGAGATCGGCCTTTATGACGCGCCGGCGCCGTTCCTTTTCCAGCTTTATGTCGAGCCGATGCGCAAGTTTCAGATTGCCGCCGAGGGTCATGGTGAGCGCCAACCGCCAGAGCATCTGCGCGCGCGGTTGAAGGCGACGCTTGATCCCTTGCCGATCTGGTACCCGCCGCTTGAGGATGGCCATGTCGATCCCGAGGAATTCACGATCCACGCGCTGACGCAGCGACCGATGGCGATGTATCACTCTTGGGGTTCGCAGAACGCGTGGCTGCGGCAAATCCATGGGCGCAACCCGATGTACCTGCCGACCAAGCTCTGGGACCAGCATGGCTTCAAGGACGGCGACTGGGCGTTGGTCACCTCGGCGCATGGCAAGATCACCGTGCCGGTGGCGCATATGGCTGCGCTGAACGAGAACACGATCTGGACATGGAACGCGATTGGAAAGCGCAAGGGGGCATGGGCGCTCGACCAGAATGCGCCGGAAGCGACCAAGGGCTTTCTGCTGAACCACCTGATTCACGAATTGCTGCCGCCCAAGGGTGACGGCCTGCGCTGGTCGAATTCCGATCCGGTGACAGGTCAGGCGGCCTGGTTCGACCTGCGCGTGAAAATCGAGAAAGTGCCCGCCCCGGACGAAGCCCACCCGGTGCACGACGAGATTACATCGCCAGTGGGGCAAGGTCCGGACGAATTGCGCTGGAAGGTGGGCACATGAGCGGCGCGGTGAAAGCCACCCTGATCGCGATCGCCGTGGTGTTGATCGGCATGGCGCTATCGTTCATCTGGTTCGTGGCGACTTGGGACAGTGACGCGGAGGAGCCGATCGTGAAGCAGACACCCCCCGAGGCGGTACAGATGATGGAGGTCGCATGACGCAGCTACCGGAAAAGACTGAACGCAAACTGGGTCTGGTCATCGACCTTGATACCTGTGTCGGATGCCATGCCTGCGTGATTTCCTGCAAAGGCTGGAATTCCGAAAATTACGGCGCGCCCCTGTCCGATCAAGACCCCTATGGCGCCGATCCGTCCGGCACCTTCCTGAACCGCATTCATTCCTACGAGGTGCAGCCCGAGGAGGGTCCGGCGCAGCTGATCCATTTTCCAAAGTCCTGCCTGCACTGCGAAGATGCGCCTTGCGTGACTGTCTGCCCGACCGGCGCCAGCTACAAGCGCACCGAGGACGGGATCGTTCTGGTCAATGAAACAGACTGCATTGGCTGCGGTTTGTGTGCCTGGGCGTGCCCCTATGGCGCGCGGGAATTGGACAAGGCCGAAGGGGTGATGAAAAAATGCACCCTCTGCGTGGATCGCATCTATAACGAAAATCTGCCCGAAGAGGATCGCGAGCCAGCCTGCGTGCGCACCTGCCCGTCAAATGCGCGCCATTTTGGCGATCTGGGGGATCCCGACAGCGCGGTCAGCCAACTGGTCGCCGAACGCGGCGGCATGGACCTGATGCCCGAGCAGGGGACCAAGCCTGTCAACAAATACCTGCCGCCCCGTCCAAAGGACCAGTTGAACGAGGAGGTCGACATCCTAGCCCCCTTGCTCGCGCCTGTCGCGGAAGAGCCGAAGGGCTTTCTTGGCTGGCTGGACAAGACGCTGGAGAAGCTCTGATGCATCCAGCCCCATCGATTATCGCCTTCAGCACGTTCTCGGGCCTTGGGCTTGGGCTGTTGTTCTGGCTCGGCGTCGCCTCGTCCGCACCGACCGGCTGGGTTGCCTTCGCGTTTTTCGCCATTGGCTATCTGCTGGCGGTGGGGGGGCTCGTGGCCTCGACCTTTCACCTTGGTCGGCCCGAACGCGCGCTCAAGGCCTTCACCCAATGGCAGACAAGCTGGCTGAGCCGCGAGGCATGGTGCGCCGTAGCCGCCCTGGTGACCATGGGTGTTTACGGGGTCTTGCTGGTGTTCTTCGACACGCAGATCAGATGGCTTGGCGCGATTGGCGCCTTCTTCTGTCTCATGACGGTCTATACGACCTCGATGATCTATGCCCAGCTCAAGACGGTGCCGCGGTGGAACACGGTGCTGACCAGCATCCTGTTCCTGGCCCTGTCGGTGGCGGGTGGCGCGCTTTTGTCCGGGCGGGTTGCCATCGGGCTTGTCCTGCTGCTGATCGCGGGGTTGGTTCAGCTTGCCTGGTGGCAAATCGGCGACACGCGTTTTGCCAAGAGCGGGACGGACATGAAGTCCGCGACCGGCCTTGGCACGATCGGCGATGTGCGCGCCTTCGAGCCGCCGCATACAGGGACAAACTACCTTCTTGATGAAATGGTGTATACCGTGGGCCGCCGGCACGCGCGCAAGCTGCGTCTGATTTCGCTCTTTCTGATGTTGCTTCTGCCCGTGGTTCTGCTCCTGTTGCCCTTCTCGCACGTCGGGGGGGTGTTGGCGCTTCTCAGTCATGTCGCCGGGGTTTTGGTGTCGCGCTGGCTTTTCTTTGCCGAGGCGGAACATGTCGTCGGCCTGTATTACGGAATGCGCTGAGGACGCCTTTCATGCCGGGCCTTGATGACCGCTGGGCCGGTGTGCCGCCGCGCCTTGCCGGTCTTGTCTTGATCGGTGTGGCGGGTCAGTCCGACTGTTCGGGTCGCACGCCGGCGATTGCCGCTCCTTGCATGCGGTGGCGGATCATCGTCCGGTTTGGCACGCGTGTTACTTGGAGCGCCGGCGGTCGAACCAGCGCCGCACGCCGCTGCGCCGCCGGGCGAAATCGTCCCCGACCGCTTCGAAGCCGTCGCCGACATCCTCGATCACCGGATCGATCCGCGATCGACGAAACCGCCGCCAGCGGACCCAGATCGCCCAGAAGGTTGCCGCGAGTAGCGCCAGGATGATGATGTTGATCCACGGGATGATCTGCACATCCGGCGTATCCACCGGGCGCACGCTGATGGCATTCGGATAGATCGTCAGGAATTCGTTGCGCCAGCCGTAATGCTTGATCACCACCCATTGCGGATTGGCCGACGTGCTGCGCAGGTCGGCGGCTTCGGCTTGAAGGTTGGAGGTGTCGAACTTGAAATATGGGGGCCAGCCCCAACCCGTATCCTCGTTGCGGTAGACCATGACCCCGCCGCTGTCGCGCACCGCCGAGATGAAGAAGACATCGCGATTCGACACGTTCCCGTCACTGCCGACATCAGCCTGGGCCCAAAACCAACTGTTCTCGCCCGGATCAACGCGCCGCACCTCGGTGTCGGTTATGCGTGCCACGTCGTGCTGCGGCAGCGTGTAATGCAGGAACGACGCGACCAGGACCCAGAAGGTCAGGATAACGGTCCACTTGATATACCCCACGGCGTCGTCTCCTAGTGGAAGTTCGTAAAATAGATGATGGCAGAGATAACCGTCAGCGGCACGATATACACCCCCAGAATCAGCTTGCGCCGCAGGGAGCCATCATACTCGCTCAGGCCTGCCTCGACAAAGGCGTCGCGATCCCCTTGCTGTACCTCTTCGTCCCATTCGCGCTCCAGCTTGTCACGCCGCACCGCGCGGGAATAAAGCGACAGGCAGATATAGACCACACTCAGGACAAGGAACCCGATGATCAACAGCCGTCCAAGTGCGAGCATGGTCCACCTCCGCGTCGTGCCTCGCCGCCCGAGACACCTGTTTGCATCGTTGCGGATCGGCGCAGGTTCTTCAAGCGGTGCATTTCTTCGATAATCCGACCGAGGTCCAGACCTTATGGCCCGTTGCGGAGCCTCGGGCATTCCTGGCCCCGAGCTCGGAAGTGTCAGACCTGAAGCAAGGCCAATTTCCGTGCGGTCTGGACTGTCATCGGGTCCGATTCTTTTGACAGACCACGCACGGCCATGTTCTGTGTCGGAAATGCCGGTGTGGCTGGCTTTTCGGCGCACGAAACGCAACTTGTCAAATCAATATCCCCCGTTGGAGCAAGCATGGTGTGTCGCGCCCTGTCATTCGAGCATAGTTCGGGTCCGCAGGGGCGCCTGGCATCCAGTCTCGACTGCCGGCAGGGAACCAAGCTTGTCGCAACACGTTCAAGAAGCAACCCATCTTCGACACAATCAGGCAACAAACCCATGTCGACCTGCAAGTTAGTGAGTTCAAGATCAATCGTGCCCATGTGCTGCGGTGCGCCGATGCAGACGTCGTAACGGCACATGTCGGGATCGCAGCCCAATCAAGGTGGCAATGACGATGCAGACTTCTATCCCGGAACGTCCAGCGGAAGTCTTGTCGTCCGTATCGCGTTCCTGTTGTCGCTCGCGCTCCTGCCGATCGGCCTTGTTGCCATGGGACAAAGCTGGCGGGCGCTGAGCACCACCAATTCCTATCTCGAAGCATCTATCCACGCGCGCACCAGCACGCTGGTCGAACCGGAACGCCGCCAGCTTTTGACCAAGCTGGGAGTTTCGCGCACGTTGTCCGATACGCTGGGCGCGGTCGATCTGTCCAATGACCAATGTATCGCCATCATGCAGCGCATTCTGGAGTCGAACCCCCGCGTGGGCTTTGCGGGTTTCTTGGACGAGGGGTTTGTCTCAACCTGCAACAACACCGGACAACGGATCGAATTTTCACCTGATCCGCAATCCGAGGGTCTGTTTGAAGATCCCGAACCCTATATCGCCTTCAACCCGCGCGGGCAGGTCAGCCAGCGCCCGGTCATCGTGATCGCACATCCGGCCTTCCGCCCGGATGGAACGCTTGTTGGTCTCACGACATTGTCTTTCGAAACAAAACCGCTGGTGCGCGAAGACAGTGACCTTGGGTCCAATCCCGATATTGCGCTGGTGACGTTCAACAAGTTCGGGCAAATCCTGTCCAGCGCCACCCCCGATGGCGCGATCGAAGAATATCTGCCCGAGGGCCTGTCGCTCGAAGGGTTTGCCACGCAGGGAGACACGTCCTTCACCGCGACCTCGCGCTCGGGCGATACGCGCCTGATTTCGGTCGTGCCGGTCCTTGAGGACGAGGTCTATGCGCTTGGCAGTTGGGGGCGCACCGCGCTGCAACGCACGACCGCTCCTTGGTTCACGGCAACCACGCTGTTGTTTCCCTTCCTCATGTGGATGGTCGGGATCGCCGTGGCGGTGATTTCGCTCAACCGTCTCGTGCTGCATCATATCCGCGATCTCGGGCGTCGGATGCGGCGTTTCGCGACCTATCGCAATGTTGAGACCTCGAACAAGATCGCGGATGCGCCCAGCGAGATCCAGATGATCAATGGCACGTTTGAATCGATGGCCGACCAGCTCTTGCGTGAAGAAGCCGATCTGGAAAACGCTGTCTTCGAACGCGAGGTGCTTCTGAAAGAAGTTCACCACCGGGTTAAGAACAATCTCCAGCTCATCTCGTCCATCATCAACATGCAGGTGCGACAGGTGGCCAATCCCGAAGCTGTTTCGGCCTTGCGCCAATTTCAGGACCGCGTGACCAGTCTCGCAACTGTCCATCGGGCGCTGTATCAGGAGCCGTCGCTGACCCATATTCGGTGCGATGTTCTGTTGCGCGATCTGGTAGAACAAGTGGAAGCCGTCGGTGGTGCCAAGGATCAAGCACCAACGGTGACGTTTGATCTCGATCCGGTAACGCTCTTGCCCGACCAGACCAGTCCGATTGCCATGGTCACAACCGAGGCTTTGTCCAACGCGTTCAAATATGGCGGCCCCGGTCGGGATGGTGTGTTCCGGTTGAAGGTCGAACTGAAGGAAGAAATGCATGGAGACGACACCAGCGTGCGTCTGACGATCGAAAACAGCGTCGATCCAACCGTGAAACGGACAAACGGTACGGGTCTTGGCAAACGCCTGATCCTTGCCTTTGCCGCCCAGCTCGATGCCAAGCTGAGCGAGATTGACGACGATGACCGGCGCGGTGTGACCATGACGTTTGAATACCAGTCGTTTAAACCGGAGTAGAATTCCACGATTTGCTCACAAAAAAGCGCGCCTTGGACATCCAAAGCGCGCTGTGATTTGTAAACGGGTCGCCTTTAATGGTTCGGCGCATCCTCGGCCAATCGCGACTTGGATGCGTTCGGATCCGCCTTCTTTTGGTCAGTGCGATACTTGCTGACCAAGGCGAAAATGATCGCCGCCAACATCGTTATCAAGGCCAAGAGAGGGACTGCAAATTCTGCTGTCATACGTGCCTCCTTTCTGCCCGGACAACCCCCGTCCCTTTGCGTTGTTCCAAACCCTAGGCCCCCCGCGCTAGAGCGCCGCACCCATTGCGGTCATAAGTGCGTGGTGCAGGGATTTGGCCGAGGATCGAGGGCCGAAGATGCGCAGGGCGTTCGCCGGATCGAGGCGCAGGATGTAAACGCCCATGTAGTGAACAACACTCCGCACGGCATCGCCGGTTTGCATCTGGTCGATATCGATATTTGCGCAGAGCCGGATCACCTCGTCAACGCGGTCTCCGCGCAAGTCGAAACAGACCCAGCCATCGGTTTGCTCCGTGATCGACGCGGTGTCCTGGAAGCGGGATTTGAGCTGACCGGTCAGATCCGCGTGGCTGGCGTAGGGCGCGCTGACCATCCATTGATCGGGTCCGATCCAGAACGCCGCCTCGGGGTCGTTGAGCACGGCTCTGCCGGGCTTTGGTGCTGCGCTGTTCAGCAGGTCTTTCAACTGCGCCCTGCAGGCCTCTTCCGAGCCCTGTCGCGCAGAGACCGAAGCGAGGGCCAGGTCCGGAAATTCAGCCAGAGTGACGCCGGCAAGAGTGTCGATAGCGGGGTCAGCGCCGCCGAGGGCGCAAATGGGGGCCAGATCATGCACGCAGACGCTCTCCTTCAGGATCGAGGAAATGGGCGCTGACGACTTCAACATCATGATTGACGCCCGTCAAAGGGCTCACCAGCCGGATCACCTCGCCCAGCCGCGCATCGCCCGCTTTCAGGAACCCCAGCGCGATGTGGTGGCCAAGGTTCGGCGAATAACAGGCCGAGGTCACGTAGCCCTGATCGTTGGCCGCGGTCACCTTGGTGCCTTTCGTCATCAGGTGGGCACCGGCAGGAACCGGGTTTTCGGGATCGACGGGTTTCAGGCCAACCAGCTTCAAAGCATCGTCTTCATTCAGACCCGGCCTTTCAGACAGAACGGATCCGATCGAGTCCTTCTTCTTCGAGACCATTCGCCCCATCCCGAGGTTCAGCGCCGTGGTGGTGCCGTTCAATTCGTTTGCCGTCGCGTGCCCCTTCTCGATGCGCATGACATTCAGCGCCTCAAGGCCATAGGGTGCGACGTCGAATTCCTTGCCTGCATCCATCAATCGCCGGATCAGGGCGTCACCGTATCGCGTGGGCACCGCAATCTCGTAGGCGAGCTCACCCGAAAACGAAATCCGGAACAGCCGCGCGCGCAAACCGCCGCAAATGGTGACCTCGGCACAGGCCATGAACGGGAACGCCGCGTTGGACAGATCAAACCCGTCATCCACGATCTTGCGCAAGAGCGCGCGGGAATTGGGACCGGCGACAGCGAATTGCGCCCAGGCCTCGGTGGTCGAGATCAGTTGCACGTCCATGTCGGGGCACAGGCATTGCCGCACGAATTCCATGTGGCGATAGACTCCGACCGCATTGCCGGTCGTTGTGGTGACAACGAAATGATCTTCGGCCAATCGGGCGGCGGTGCCGTCATCCATGACGATCCCGTCCTCGCGCAGCATCAGGCCGTAGCGCACCTTGCCAACCGGCAGCTTGGCAAAGCCGTTGCAGTAGACCATGTTCAGAAACGCCGCAGCATCAGCGCCCTGCACGTCGATCTTGCCCAGTGAGGTGACGTCACAGATACCGACCGATTTGCGGGTTTGCAGGACCTCCCGATCGCAGCTTTCGCGCCAATGCGTCTCGCCCGGTTTCGGGAACCACTGGGCGCGCAACCAAAGCCCGGCTTCAGTGAAGACAGCGCCTTGTTCTTCGGCCCATCGGTGGCTCGGCGTCAGGCGTGTCGGGCGCGTTTCGGTACCCCAGGCCCGGCCTGCAAAGACACCCATCGCGGTGGGCGTGTAGGGCGGGCGGAACATGGTCGTGCCAACCTCGGGGATGGACTTGCCTGCCACTTCGGCCATGATCGCCAAGCCGGCGATGTTCGATGTCTTGCCCTGGTCCGTCGCCATCCCCAGCGTCGTGTACCGCTTCAGATGCTCGACGGATCGGAAGTTTTCCTGATGCGCCAGCTTGATGTCCTTGGCGGTCACGTCGTTCTGCTGATCCACCCATGCGCGTTTTGCGGTTTTGACATGCCAGAACGGGGTAATGCGGGCGGGTGCATCCTCAGCCTCGGGAAGGGGTGGCGTTTTGGCCGTCAGCCCCAGGTCGGACAGAACCCCTTTCGCAGCATCGGCACCGGATGTCAGGGCGCCATGGGTGGAGAACACGCCATTTGCAGCGCCAGCGACTGTCATGCCCATCGGCATCGTACCGCCGGGCACAAACGCCGCAATCGTGTCGTTCCAGACGGGGCGCCCGCGCTGGTGACAGGTCAGGTGCACGTTCGGGTTCCACCCGCCAGACACACCCAAAGCGCCACATTTGATCCGGCGAATGCCGCCCTTGGGCATCTTGACCTCGATCTGTGTCAGGCCAAGCCGCCCCCAAGTCTGGTCGATCACGCCCCCGGCGATCACGTCATAGTCAGATGAGGCGGGCGCATCGGCGCGCGTGTCGATCACCGACACAACCTCCACGCCCTTCGCCATCAGATCCGACGCAGTGCGATGCCCGTCATCGTTGTTGGTAAAGATCGCCACCTGCTGCGCCGGTGTCACGGCCCAACGGTTTGCGTAGGCGCGTATGGCGCTGGCCTGCATGATGCCGGGGCGGTCGTTGTTCTCAAAAACGATCGGTCGTTCGGTGGCCCCCGCGCACAGGATCGCGCGCTTCGATGTGATGCGCCACAGGATTTGCCGCGGCTTGCCGTCCTGCGGCACCTTCAGGTGATCGCTCACCCGCTCCACCGCGCCGTAGACGCCGTGATCGAACGCGCCCATCACCGTAGTGCGTGGCATGACACGTACATTCGGCATGGCCTCAAGGCGGGCAACCATCTCTGCCGCCCAGGCGGCACCGGACATGCCACCAATCGCGTCGCTTTCGAGGTTCAGCCGACCCCCGATCAGGAAATCCTCGTCCGCGAAGATCACCCGCGCGCCGCTTTCGCCAGCGGTCAAGGCTGCGGCCAGCCCGGCCGGCCCTCCGCCGATGATCAGAAGATCGCAATGCAGGAACCCTTTGTCATACCCATCCGGGTCGTCCTGCGTGCTGAGTGACCCCAAACCGGCGGCCCGGCGAATGATCGGCTCGTAGATCTTTTCCCAGAATGCGGCGGGCCACATGAAGGTCTTGTAATAGAATCCGGCGGCGAAGAAGCTCGACAGAAGATCGTTCACTTCCATCGCGTCAAACGCCAGCGACGGCCAGCGGTTCTGCGACTCTGCCCTCAGCCCGTCGAACAGCTCAGCCGTCGTCGCCCGCGTGTTCGGCTCTTTCCGCGCGCCGTCGCGCAGTTCGACCATGGCGTTCGGTTCCTCTGAGCCGGCGGTCATCACGCCGCGCGGACGGTGATACTTGAACGACCGTCCCATCAACCGCACGTCGTTCGCCAGCAGGGCCGAAGCCAGCGTATCGCCCTTGTGGCCCTTGTAGTACTGATTGTCGAAGCGAAAGGAAAAGGCCTCGGATCGGTCGATCAGCCCGCCGTCCAAACGGTTTTTCTGGCTCATGACGACCGCTCCTTCCGCGCCACGTCGCTGGCAAATTCGACCTGCGTGATCTCATGCGTGACGGTATCGCGTGTGACGACAAGCCAGGATCGGTCGCCTTGTTCGTGAAACCAAAGCTCGCGGTGCGGCCCGGCCGGGTTGTCGCGGGTGTGCTGATACCGGGTGAATTGTTCCAGGGCATCGGCGGCCTGCCAATCCGGACGATCCAGAAGCGTTGCATCGCCCAGATAAACGAATTCGCTGCTGTCGCGCGGGCCAAGGATGGGGTGCGTGATAATCATCAGTGCAGATTGGGCTGCGCGCCCACTCCTTTTTCGTCGATCATGTGACCCGTCTCGAAACGGTTCAGCCTGTATCCCGTTGCGGTTTCGTGTGGTGTGTCGGTCGCCAGCAAATGCGCGTAGCAAAAGCCCGAGGCCGGCGTTGCCTTGAACCCGCCGTAACACCATCCGCCGTTGAAATAGAGCCCGTCCACAGGTGTCTTGTCGATGATCGGAGAGCCGTCCATCGACATGTCCATGATCCCGCCCCACATGCGCAACAGGCGCGCGCGACCCAGCATCGGGAACATTGCAATGGCTTCCTCGATCACGTCTTCGACCACCGGCAGGTTGCCGCGTGATGCGTAGGAATTGTAACCGTCGATATTGCCGCCGAAGACCAGCCCGCCCTTGTCGGACTGGCTGCAATAGAAATGACCGGCGCCAAAGGTGATCACACCCGGCAGAACGGGCTTCAGCCCTTCGGTCACGAAGGCCTGCAAGACATGGCTTTCGATGGGCAAACGCATTCCGGCCTGCGCCATCACGCGCGAGGATGACCCGGCCACGCAGACACCGACCTTCTTGGCCCCGATGAACCCGCGTGATGTCTCGACGCCATGAACCTTGCCGTTCTCGATCTTGAACCCGGTCACCTCGCAGTTCTGGATGATGTCGACACCGCGTTGGTCAGCGGCCCTTGCATAGCCCCAAGCCACCGCGTCATGCCGGGCGGTGCCGGCCCGCGCTTGCAACAAACCGCCCATCACCGGGAAGCGCGCGTTTTTGACGTTCAGGAAAGGGTATTTCGCCACCACCTGCTTTTGATCCAGCAATTCGGCATCCGCCCCGTTCAGGATCATTGCGTTGCCGCGCCGGATATACGCATCGCGCTGGGCGTCGGAATGCATAAGGTTGATGACCCCACGCTGGCTCATCATCGCGTTGTAATTCAGGTCCTGTTCCAACCCTTCCCAGAGCTTGAGCGAAAACTCGTAGAATGGCTCATTCTCCTCCAGCATGTAGTTGGACCGCACAATCGTGGTGTTGCGTCCAACATTGCCGCCACCGATCCAGCTCTTTTCCAGAACCGCGATCCGCGATTGCTTGAATTGCTTGGCAAGATAATACGCGGTCGCCAACCCGTGCCCGCCGCCGCCGATGATGATGTAGTCATACTGGGGCTGCGGGTCGGGATCGCGCCATGCCGGTCCCCAGCCGCGATGACCGGTCAAAGCCTCCTTGATGACCCGAAAGCCCGAGTACCGCATGTTCAATGCCTCCTTCACCGTGAGCCTTGCGCGGCTCAAAACGAAACAGCCTGTCCTTTTCGGTCAAACCGAGGTCCAAAAAAGACATTGCCACCGTAACACGCCATGCCGATCACGACCGAGTGTCAAGCGGTGGATGCGAGAATTGACTGCATCAATGGGCTGTCTGGGTCCTTCAAGCCATCGATCACATCAAAATGGTGTTTTCCCGGCGCTTCAATGCGCTCGCATCCCCATGCTTCGGCCAGCCAGCGCGCCTGGTCAAGGAATACGGGCCTTTCCTCGGCCCCGACCCAGACTGTCACCGGTGTTGAGGGCGGTGTCATGAACACCGGGCTTTCGGCTTTGGCGGCGGCTTCGTCCATCTTGAATTCATCGTTCATGGTCGTGTTCAAGAGCGGGCGCAGGTCGGAAACCGGCGAGATCGGTACAACTTTTTCGATGCGGCTGGAGATCTCGGGTGGCAGCACGTCCGGATCCAGCATCCGCGCGACGAGGTGCCCGCCCGCGGAATGCCCAACAAGACGCAGCGGCCCGGCGCATTCATTCGCCACGACACAGACCGCCTGTGCGATTTGCCGCGTGATATCCGCGATTCGGATGCGCGGGGCGAGATCATAGGTGGGCATCGCAACCGTCCAGCCGCTGTTCAAAGCGCCCTGCGAGAAATGTGACCACAGCGATCCGTCAAAACGCCGCCAATATCCGCCATGCACAAAGATCATCGTCCCCTGCGCCGGTTGGTTGGGCTGGAACAGATCGACGATTTCGCGCGTTCCGTGGCCATACATGACACCAAGACGAGCGCGGTTCAGGACCGCCAGTCGTGTCCGAAAGTCATCAGCATCGGAGCGCCACCGGTCCGGATACAAATCCGCGCCGGGAATATACGCCGCATTGGCATAAGCATCGTCCCAATCCACTGGTTCACCCCGTGTTGATCCTTGCCACTGCATCTATCAAATGATCCGCCTTTGTCAGTATGAAAAATGGAGAGACCCATGCTCGACCAGACAACCAACCTTGCCAGCTTGCTCAAGGACCCATCGCTCTTGGAAACCCGTGCCTATGTAGATGGCGCCTGGATCGACGGAGATGATGGCACGTTCGCGGTCGACAACCCGGCGCGTGGTGATACCATCGCCGACGTTGCCGACCTGTCCCGTGCCCAGGTGGCCCAAGCCATCGCCGCTGCCGAAACGGCGCAGAAAGACTGGGCCAAATGGACCGGCAAGGAACGGGCCGCCGTCCTGCGCAAATGGTTCGACCTCATGATCGAACATCAGGATGATCTGGGCACGATTCTGACGGCGGAGCAGGGCAAGCCGCTGGCCGAAGCCAAGGGAGAAGTCGGATACGGCGCATCTTTCATCGAGTTCTTCGCCGAGGAGGCAAAGCGCGTCTACGGCGAGACGATCCCCGGCCATCAGCGCGACAAGCGGATCATGGTGATGAAGCAGCCCATTGGCGTTGTCGGGTCGATCACGCCATGGAATTTTCCCAACGCGATGATCGCCCGCAAGGCCGGACCGGCCCTGGCGGCAGGGTGCAGTTTTGTCGCGCGCCCGGCTGCCGAGACACCGCTTTCGGCCATCGTAATGGCTGTGCTGGCCGAACGCGCCGGCATCCCGGCTGGCGTGTTCAACGTGGTGCCATCCTCGTCTTCCTCCGAGGTGGGCAAGGAGATGTGCGAGAACCCGGCGGTGCGCAAGCTCACCTTCACCGGGTCGACCGAGGTGGGGCGCATCCTGCTGCGCCAAGCCGCCGACCAGGTGATGAAATGCTCCATGGAGCTGGGCGGCAACGCGCCGTTTATCGTCTTCGATGACGCCGATATCGACGCAGCGGTCGAGGGCGCGATCCTGTGCAAGTTCCGCAACAACGGCCAGACCTGCGTTTGTGCCAACCGGATCTATGTGCAGGCGGGCGTATATGATGAATTCGCCCAAAAGCTGAAAGACAAGGTGTCCAGGATGAAGGTGGGCGACGGTCTCGACGAGGGGACCGATCTTGGCCCGCTCATCAACGCGGATGCGCTCGACAAGGTGCGGGATCATATCGCGGATGCCAAGGCCAAGGGCGCCGAAGTCATCCTGGGCGAGGAAGAGCACCGCAGGGAGGGCAATTTCTTCGGTCCGACCATCGTCACCGGTGCGACCAGGGAAATGGCCTTCTCGACCGAGGAGACCTTTGGCCCGCTTGCCCCGCTCTTCAGGTTCGAGACCGAGGACGACGTGATCGAGCTGGCCAACGACACGATTTTCGGTCTGGCCAGCTATTTCTACGCCAACGATCTGAGCCGCGTCTACAAGGTGGCCGAGGCGCTGGAATATGGCATCGTCGGTGTGAACACCGGCATCATCTCGACCGAGGTGGCGCCCTTCGGCGGTGTCAAGCAATCCGGCCTTGGCCGCGAAGGCAGCCATCACGGCATCGATGATTTCCTCGAGATGAAATATGTCTGCATGAGCGTCTGACGTCGCGTCTTTTCCCGTGGTCGAGACTATCGACACCACCGACGGGCGCGCGGCGTCGACAGGCTCCGAAAACCAGCCCTGTCGCCTGCGCGAACCCGACGCAGAGACATGGATCGACGATCAGAATGATTGTCGCGCGGTTCCTGATCCGCGATGAAAAACGGCCCGGCAGATCATCTGCCGGGCCGCCTGTGTCAAGGCTCGAACTCTTCGAAGAGTTCGAGTGAGTTTCGTTGACCGCCCTGTGCTCAGTTCACAGATTTTGCGTCAACCACGTCCTTGTTGGTCTCGACCGCATCGGCCTTCGTGATCTCGATCCGGCGTGGCTTCAGCGCTTCGGGGATTTCGCGCTGCAAGTCGATATGGAGCATCCCGTTTTCATGGCTCGCCCCGATCACGCGAACATGGTCGGCCAAGGGGAACCTGCGCTGGAACGCGCGGGTGGCAATGCCACGGTGCAGATACGTGCGCTCTTCGTCTTCATCAACTTTTCTGGCCGACACATTCAGCGCGCCGTCCTTGACCTCGACACTCAGGTCGTCATCGGAGAACCCGGCAACGGCGATCGAGATACGGTAGGCATCATCTGCGGTCTTTTCGATATTGTAGGGGGGGTAGGTCGGTTGGCTGACCTCGTTGGTCATAACCCGATCCATCAGGTCGGCAATTTGGTCGAAACCGACGGTAGCACGGTAAAGCGGTGCGAAATCATATCCTCGCATAGGTCATCCTCCATTGAGCGATACCAGATGTGAAAGCCTTCCAGCTTGGACAGGCTCGGTTAAAGTGTCGGGCCCCGCCTGGGCATCCCGACGCCGCCAGATCTGGGAGCGCCTGATCCGCGATTCAAGAGGGCAAAGTCATTCCCGGGCTCGTGGGCGAATAAATTTCGCTCCCGTCTCCTTCCGCGCATCCTTCTTGGCGCGAAATGGCCGAAAGACCGACCCTTCGGCAAAACCGACACCCTTGTCCATCAGCGCGCGGATGGTGTCGATCTGTGTCTCCAGCGGTGCGCCAAGCGACACGGGCCGACCGTCGCTTTTTGCCTTGGACGAGACAACCGACACAATCCGGGGCTGATCTTCACGGAAGGAAAACACCGGTGAGCCCGAACTGCCGAAATCGACCGAACAGGACATGACCAAGACGGATGGCTGGGCTGACATCACATCGCAGGTGTCCTGCATCGACGGCGCCTCGGACCGGTCATGGGCATAGGATACAACGCCCACGTTGTCCCCGACCAAGGGTCGTTCACCCGTTACGAACGGGATGATCGTGGTGTTGCGCACCGGGTGCTGCAATTCGATCAGCGCGATATCCGCGAATACCCGGTCCGAACTTGGCTCGGCGTCAAATCGATACGCCGGATGTGCCACTGCCCGACGGACCCGCCGGTAGGCGGCGGCCCGGCCATTGCGCCACCCGGCCAGAAACTGGATATCCTCGGGCGCCAGAAACACGCCAGTGTCATCGTAAAGGCAATGTGCCGCTGTCAGGACAATCTCAGGGGTGATCAGCGATCCCGTGCAAAACGCCTTCCCGGCAAGCTCGAGCCGGCCAACCGCTTCCCAAGCGCGACCATCCTGGCGGCTCTCCATCGAGAACAGCCCGGCACCCTGTGCTGCTGCATTGATTGGCAGCAACAAAAACAATGCCCCCCAGAGCACATTGCGCACAAATCACCTCCGATTTGAAACCCTGTGCTGTCATCTGAATCAGGCGAAACTATGACGCAAGGCCTGGATCCGGGCCTTACGGCGTGGACGGCTCCAGAGCAGCGGGTTTCGGACCGCCCGTCGCCCAATCCAAAAGCTCGACCGTGTGCACGATTGGAACATCCGTTCCCCCGCCGATCTGCATCATGCAGCCAATATTGCCGGCTGCGATGATCTGCGGCTGTTTCGCCTCCAGCGTCCGCACCTTGCGGTCCTTGAGCTGTTTCGAAATCTCGGGCTGCATGAGGTTATATGTCCCCGCCGACCCGCAGCACAGGTGGCTGTCCGCAGGCTCCACCACGTCGAAACCCGCCGCCTTGAGCAGGGTCTTGGGGTGCGTCTTGATCTGCTGGCCATGTTGGAGGCTGCAAGCCGCATGATAGGCCACGCGCGTCCCGCCATGGATCGCGGCAGCGTCTGCCACGGATGTCTCGTCTATAAGATCAACCAGGACCTCGCTCACATCCTTTGCGATCCCCGACACGCGCGCCGCGTCCCCGGCCAGTGGATCATTGCGGAACATATGCCCGTAATCCTTCACGGTCGTGCCGCACCCGCTTGTGTTGACGACAATCGCGTCAAGCCCGCCCGCGTCCATCTCGCGCGTCCAGGCGCGGATATTGGCCGCCGCCGATCCGTGGCTTTGGTCCACCTTGCCCATGTGATGCGTCAACGCCCCGCAACAGCCCGCACCCTCGGCCACCACAACCTCGCAGCCCAGCCGCGTCAGCAACCGGATCGTGGCATCGTTGATATCGGTGTTCAGCGCCTTCTGCGCACATCCGGTCATCAGCGCGACCCGTTTCTTGCGCGGCTGAACGGGCGCAAAGCTCTGCGGATCGTCATTGCGGCTGACGGGTGGAATGCGCTTGGGCGCCATCTCCAGCATCGCCTTCAGACGCGCATCCGGGATCAGCGGCGCAAAGGGCCTGCCGATCTTTGCCAGCAGCAGTGCCACCCGGAACCGCGCCGGATAGGGCAGGATCTGCGCCAGCGTCCAACGCAGCGCCCGGTCATGCCAGGGTCGGTCGTAATGCTCTTCGATATAGGCCCGCGCGTGATCGACCAGGTGCATGTAATGCACGCCCGACGGGCAGGTCGTCATGCAGGCCAGACATGACAGGCAACGGTCGATATGGGTGACAGTCTTTTCATCCGGCACGCGCTCGTTCTCAAGCATGTCCTTGATCAGGTAAATCCGCCCGCGTGGGCTGTCCAACTCGTCGCCCAGCACCTGGTAGGTCGGGCAGGTCGCGGTGCAGAACCCGCAATGCACGCAAGCACGCAGGATCTCGTTGGACCGCTGGAAATCGGGATCCTGCAACTGATTTTCCGTAAATGTCGTCTGCATGGTCTACCCCATCAATCCGGCGTTCAGGATCCCCTTGGGATCAAACCGCTGCCGCAGCCCGTGTGACAGCGCAGCAAGCTCTGCCGGTTCCGGTTGAAATCTTGGCTGCCTGCTCCCGCGTATCAGGGTGGCATGGCCGTCAAAGTCACCCAAGCGCGCGCGCAGGTCCGTGCCTTCTGGCAGGCTCATCCAGATCAGGCCGCCGCCCCAATCGTACATCACCGCCTCTGCGCCGCTCCGCCGGACCAGATCGGCCCCATCGGTCGGGCTGCCGGATACGCGCCAGATATCCCCTTCCGTGCCGTGGAAGGGGGCAACATCACGGATGTGCGCCCAGTGATCGGCCACGCCATCCGCGTCGCTCTCGATCCGCGTGTCCATGTCTGCAAACAGGGCCGCCAGCTGCTCTGCACGATAGCGGACCGATCCCGAAAACCCTTCGATACGCAGCATGGTGACGGGGCCGTCCCCCATCCTGTTTGGAAGATGGGCAGCACCTGACACCTCGAACGGGGACCGCAACGCCTTGGCCATTGCAGCAATCGCTTGTGACTCATCCAGCCCGTCGATCATGATGCACGCGGCGCTCTCCGGCTTCGGCAGAACCTTCAGGCTGACTTCGGTCAGAATGCCAAGGGTGCCCCAGGAGCCAGTCAATAGCTTCACAAGGTCATACCCCGTGACATTCTTCATCACGCGCCCGCCGTTCTTGACCACGGTCCCGGACCCATCGACGAACCGAACCCCCAGCATGAAATCCCGGCACGCCCCCACCGACACCCGGCGCGGCCCGCTGACATTTGCCGCAACAACGCCACCAATCGTCGGCTCCCCTTCGGTGCCCAGCAACCCACGATGATCCATCGGCTCGAATGCAAGGCGTTGCCCCTCGGCAGCAAGCGCCGCTTCGATCTCGGCCAAGGGCGTGCCCGCCTGCGCGACAAGGGTCAAAGACCCCGGCTCATACAGCGTGATCCCCGACATCCCGCCGGTCTCGAGCATCTCCCCGTTAAGGTTAACGCCCCGCGTTCCCCCGCCGCGCACATATATCGGCCCTGTGGCCGATGTGATCATCTCGGCCAGATCGGCCTCTGTCTCAGGTCTCATGATCTTCTCTGGTTTCAAAATATCCCGGGGGGTTTGGGGGGCTGGCCCCCCAAGTCTCACTCTGCCGCCAGCGCCACGCTCCGACGGCTCTCCGACGCCGCCAGCGGAAACACCTTCGCTGGGTTCAACAGCCAGGCCGGATCGAACACGTCCTTCACCGCCATCTGCGCGTCCAGATCGGCGGCGTCGAACTGGTCGAACATCAGGTCACGCTTTTCGATGCCCACGCCATGTTCGCCGGTCAGGCATCCACCGACCTCGACACAGAGCCGCAGGATGTCCGCACCCAAGGCTTCGCACAGCTCCAGATCACCCTCCTTGTTCGCATCGAACAGGATCAGCGGGTGCATGTTGCCGTCGCCTGCATGAAACACGTTGGCCACGTCCAGCCCGTACTCCTTGGACATCTCGCCGATGCGCCGCAGAACGTAAGGAAGCTCCGCCACCGGGATCGTCCCATCGAGGCACATGTAATCGTTGATCTGCCCCATCGCGCCAAAGGCCGATTTGCGGCCCAGCCAGATGCGCCCGGCCTCGTCGGCATCCTTGGCCTCGCGCAGCTCCACCGGGTTGTGCCGCCGGGCGATCTCGAGGATCAGCGACAGTTGCTC
The DNA here is from genome assembly GCA_041685125.1 of Marivita sp. Lineage (GTDB taxonomy): Bacteria > Pseudomonadota > Alphaproteobacteria > Rhodobacterales > Rhodobacteraceae > Marivita. Next base: position 36,597 of record JAWLGI010000010.1, read on the forward strand.
GTCGATTTCCGCGTCGGACCCCTCGACCTCCACGATCAACAGCGCCTCGCACATTGGATACCCGGCCTTGGCAAAGGCCTCGGTCGCCTCGATGCAGGGGCGGTCCATGAATTCGATCGCCACGGGCAGGACACCGGCCTTGATGATATCGGCAACACAGGCCCCCGCGACCTCGTTCGAATCGAACCCCATCAGCACTGGCCGCGCGCCCTCGGGCTTGGGCAGGATGCGCAGGGTGGCTTCGGTCACGACGCCCAACTGTCCTTCGGATCCACAGATCAGGCCCAGCAGGTCATAGCCGCCCGCATCCAGATGTTTGCCGCCGATCTCCATGATGGTGCCATCCATCTGCACCATGGTGACACCCAGCAGGTTGTTGGTGGTGACACCGTATTTCAGGCAATGCGCGCCGCCCGAATTCATCGCGATATTGCCGGCGATGGCGCAGGCCAGCTGGCTCGACGGGTCGGGTGCGTAAAAGAACCCGTCTTCCTCGACCGCGCCGGTGACGCTCAGGTTCGTGCGCCCGGTTTGCAGGCGGATGATGCGATTGTCGTAATCCGTCTCGATTACCTCGGTCATCCGCGCCACACCCAGCAGCACGCAATCGGCGGTCGGCAACGCGCCCCCCGCAAGAGACGTACCTGATCCGCGCGGCACAACCGGTACGCCCATGTCGTGGCAAACCTTGAGCACATCGGAAACTTCTTGCGTGGAGGCCGGCAGCACCGCCGCCAGAGGCGGGCATTTATACGCGGTCAGGGCGTCACACTCATAGGCGCGGGTTTCGGCCTCGTCGGAAATCACCGCATCAGGGGGCAGGACTTTGCGCAGGCGGCTGACGATCTGTTCCTTGAGAGACAGTACTCTGACGTCGGGTTGGGGCATTTGCATGGCGGGCTCCTCCGAATTGGTAAGAATATATAACCAATATTGCGTCAAAGGCCAGAAAAATCTTCGCCCCCTGGGCAACGTGGCCTCTTGCCTTTGGCCGCATCGCCGGTCACGAAGCAACCATGGATTGGATCAAGATCATTCATCTGTTGTGTGTCATGGGCTGGATGACCTCGATTTTCGCGGTGCCACGGGCGCTGATCTACTGGAAACGCGAACATGACCGGATTGGCGAATTTGGCCCTTTGGGGGATCTGACGATCCGGCTCTACCGCTTTTCCGCCGGGTTGGGCGTGATCGCGCTTGTCACCGGGCTGTGGCTCGGGGGGATTTGGGGCATGCCGCCCTGGGTCTGGCTCAAGCTTGGTCTCGTGGTCATGTTGGCGCTGCATTATGCGTGGACGGGGCGGCTGGTGATCCGCGCGAAACGCGGAGAGTTCACCGAATCCGACCGCTATCTGCGCATCTTCAACGAAATCAGCGTGTTCGGGGTGATCGCGATCCTTTGGGTTGTCGTCGTCAAGCCGTTCTGATGGAGTGGCTCGACCGCCTCTACCTGTTCACGGTGCTGGATGCGGTGGGCCTTGGCCTGCTCATCGTCAGTTGGATCGGCAGCACGTTCATCATCGAGAATGCGCCGAAATCGCATCGGTCGACGTCGCAGATCATGGCCGAGTATCGCCGTGACTGGATGCGCCAGTTCGTCGGCCGCGATCCGCGAATTTTCGACAGCCAGATCATCGCAAGCCTGCGGCAGGGCACCGCCTTCTTTGCCTCGGCCAGCATGATCGCCATCGGTGGCGGTTTCGCGCTTCTGGGCAACGCGGAGCGTTTGCGGGGCGTGGCGCAGGACCTGACGCTGGAAAGCGATCCGATCTTCCTGCTCGAGGTCAAGCTGCTGGTGCTCTTGCTGTTCGCGGCGAACGCATTCCTGAAATTCGTCTGGTCGCACCGGCTGTTCGGCTATTGTTCGGTCATCATGGCGGCTGTGCCGAACGATCCCGAAGACCCAAAGGCGTTGCCAATCGCCTTGCAGGCCGGCGAGATCAACATCACCGCGGCGCGGGGGTACAACCGCGGTTTGCGGTCGGTCTATTTCGGGATCGCCTCATCGGCCTGGCTTCTTGGCCCAGAACCCTTGATACTTGCCACCTTGGTAACGCTGCTGGTGGTCCTGCGCCGGGAGTTCGCATCGAAATCGCGGCATGTCTTGTTGTACGGTGCGCCAGACGCAAAATCGTGACTTGGGACATTGGGCTGATTTGCTCTCCTCGGCACATGCCGTTCCGTGCCCTGATTTGCCTTTCCTGTTTCGCACGCGAAACAACAGGGCCGGATCGGACCTATTTACGTTTCGTCAATCACATCCGCATGCAGATGCCGCTGCCCGCGTGCCTCGGACAATCGGATCTGTTTCTGCCGCTCGCGGAACCGCGCCTTGTCCGTGTCCGAGGTCTTGTCAATGCAAAGGTGACAGGACACGCCATGTTCATACTCCGGCCTGTCACGGTCCTCGGGCAGGATCGGACATCGGCAAGCGTGACACAGCAGATGCGGCCCTTCCCGAAGGCCATGACCCACCGACACGCGACCGTCGAAGACAAAGCATTCCCCCTGCCAGGTGCTTTGGTCCTGCGGCACGTCTTCGAGGTATTTCAGAATGCCGCCCTTGAGGTGATACACCTCTTCGATCCCTTGGCTCAGCAAGTAGTTGGTCGACTTTTCGCAGCGAATGCCCCCGGTGCAGAACATCGCGATCCGCTTGTTGTGAAACCGGTCCTTGTTCTTTTCCCACCATTCCGGGAATTCGCGAAAACTCTCGGTTCCGGGATCCACCGCGCCGTCGAACGTGCCAATGCCAACCTCGTAGTCGTTGCGCGTGTCGATCACGGCGACATCCGGGCTCTGGATCAGGTCGTTCCATTCGGAGGCATCAACATAATGCCCGACTGATGCGCGCGGATCGACGTCCGGAACGCCCATCGTCACGATCTCTTTCTTCAGCCGGACTTTCATCCGGGCGAAGGGGCGGTCCTGCGCGGTGGACAGTTTCCAGTTCAAGTCGGCGCATCCGGGCAGGGCGCGCAGATGGGTTAACACATGGTTAATGCCAGCCTCGGGACCAGCCACCGTGCCGTTGATCCCTTCGCGCGCCAATAGAAGCGTGCCAGTGATCGCGTTGTCGTGGCAGACCGCAAGAAGCGGATCGCGCAGCGCGGCTGGATCGTCGAAGCGTGTGAAATGATAGAGTGCGCAAACCGTGAACATGGGCGTGGAATTACGCCTGCTGCACGCGCTGTGCAAGGCTGCCGAATGCCGCAAGCCTTGACCGCCCCTGTCAGGCTTCTTACCCACATGAGACGCAACAGGAGGCTGCCCCATGTCCGCGCTACTCGTCATCGACGTACAAAACGATTTCTGCCCCGGCGGGGCACTGGCCGTGCCCGAGGGCGACCAGATCGTGCCCGGCATCAACGCGCTGATGGAAGATGCGGAGGCGGTGATCCTGACGCAGGACTGGCATCCCGACGGCCACTCCAGCTTTGCCTCGCAGCATGACGGGAAAGACCCGTTCGGAATGATCGAAATGCCCTACGGCCCGCAGGTGCTTTGGCCGGACCATTGCGTGATCGGATCGCATGGCTCCGCGTTTCATGCGGACCTGCATACCGACCGTGCCGAAATTGTGGTCCGTAAAGGGTTCCGCCGCGACATCGACAGCTATTCCGCGTTTTTCGAAAACGATCACCGCACGCCTACCGGGCTGGAGGGTTACCTCAAGACGCGGGGCATTACGTCTTTGACACTCACAGGGCTCGCCACGGATTTCTGTGTCGCCTTCTCCGCGATCGATGCGGCTCGGCTGGGCTTTGATGTCACCGTGCGCATGGACCTCTGCCGGGCGATTGATCTGGATGGTTCGCTGGCGAAGATGAAAGACGACATGGCGCAGAGCGGCGTCGTGCTATGTTGAGTTTGTCTGCGGCCGCAGGGTCCAGACGAACCATCCATCGGCCAACCGTGTTGATCGAAGGGGTCCCGATGTGCAGCTCAATCGCCGCCCGCATGCGCTGTCGCGCAGGCGACACGCGGTCGGGCGAATGCAGGGTCATTGCGCCCTCTCCCTTTTCTGTCTGCCGGAAAGTGCGGTAACGTTACAAGACGGACCGGTCAAAGGCGTGTTGCCCCATGTTTGAACGAATTCTCGCTCTTTTCGACAAATCGGCCTCGCAAACTCCCTTGCCGCCGGCGGAGTCCAGATACGCGCTGGGGGCGTTGATGGTGCGCACCGCGATGGCGGACAATGCGTATCTCTTTCAGGAGGTCGAAGAGATCGACCGCGTGCTGGCGCGGATGTATGATCTGGGGCCTATCGACGCTGCCAAGATGCGCGCGCAATGCGAACGGCTCGAACACGAGCTTCCCAAGACAGCCGACCTTGCCAAGATCCTGACCGAGAACATCAGCCCCGCGAAACGCGAAGCTGCTGTGGCCGCTTTGTGGGACGTGGTCTATGCCGATGGCAATCGCCACGCCAAGGAAGACATGTTTCTCGGCCAGATCGCGGGCCTTCTGGGGGTGGACGAGGCAACCTGCGAGCGCATCCGCGATCAGGAAGTGGCCAGGAAGAACGCGGATGACTGAGGCTGGACAAGTCGGGGCGGGATTGCTCTAAGCGGCCCGCTTGTGTTCTCGCGCCCGCGCAATCGGAGGCCGTCATGGTAGATATCGCCACACGCGTGTGGAACCATAAATGGAAGATCGACCCGATCGTGCGGTCGCTCATCGACACGGATTTTTACAAGTTGCTGATGTGCCAGTCGGTGTTCCGCAACAAACGGGACACGCAGGTCACGTTCAGCCTGATCAACCGGTCCTCCGACGTGCCGTTGGCCAAGCTGATCGACGAGGGCGAACTGCGCGAACAGTTGGACCATATCCGATCCTTGTCCCTGCGGCGGAACGAGAGCACCTGGCTGCGCGGCAACACGTTTTATGGCAAGCGGCAGATGTTCCGATCCGATTTCATGGAGTGGTTCGAGAATCTGCGCCTGCCCCCCTATCACCTGGAGCGTGTGGGAGATCAGTACGAATTGACCTTCGAAGGCGCGTGGCCCGAGGTGATGCTTTGGGAAATCCCGGCGCTGTCGGTTCTGATGGAGCTGCGTGGGCGCGCGGTTCTGAACGATATGGGCCGGTTCGAACTTCAGGTGCTGTATGCCCGCGCGATGACCAAGCTTTGGGAAAAGATCGAGCGTCTGCGCGAGGTGCCGAAGCTCCGGATTGCTGATTTCGGGACACGGCGCCGCCATTCCTTCCTCTGGCAGGACTGGTGCGTTCAGGCGATGTACGAGGGGTTGGGCGACAGCTTTGTCGGCACCTCGAATTGCCTGATCGCGAAGAATCGCGATCTTGAGGCGATCGGGACCAACGCGCATGAGCTTCCGATGATTTATGCCGCGCTGGCCGAGGATGACGCGGCTTTGGCGCGCGCGCCCTATGATGTGCTTGCGGATTGGCAAGAAGAGCATGAGGGCAACCTTCGGATGATCCTGCCCGACACCTACGGGACCGGCGGTTTCCTGAAGAATGCGCCGGACTGGCTGGCGGGATGGACCGGGATCCGGATTGATTCCGGCGATCCCGCGACCGGGGCCGAGACGGCGATCAAGTGGTGGAAAGAGCGCGGCGAGGATCCGACCCAAAAGCTGGTAATCTTTTCGGACGGGCTGGACGTGGACAAGATCCTTGAATTGCAGCGCCAGTTCGCGGGGCGCGTGCGGATCTCGTTTGGCTGGGGCACCCTTCTGACCAATGATTTCCGGGGGCTGACCCCGGATGACCGGCTGGCCCCGTTCAGCCTTGTGTGCAAGGCGGTCGAGGCGAATGGGCAGCCCACGGTCAAGCTGTCGGACAACCCCAACAAGGCGATGGGGCCTGCCGACCAGATCGACCGCTACAAGCGGGTCTTCGGGGTTGGCGATCAGGAACGGCTCGAGGTCGTGGTCTGACCCTGTCCCATGCGTGGGACGGCATCTTGGGCCAGGAATTTCAATGGGTTACCGGTAGGCGTTTACGTTTTGGTAATCTCTGGAGTTGGTCATCGGGGCGGGCTGGACATGTCTTGGACCGACCACACGAAAAGGTTCCCGGTCCGGTTGCCAGGTCCCGGCCAGGTGCTGTCGACGCTGTGCCGGATCACACTTGGACTCCCTGCGGGCAGCAGGGTAGACAGCGTGGCGAGCCGAGTTTGAAAGGGGCGATGATGACGCAGAGCTATCCGGTTTACGGGCGTATCGACGGGCCGATCGTGATGATCGGGTTCGGGTCCATCGGCAAGGGCACGTGGCCGCTGATCGAACGGCATTTCGAATATGATGCGGACAGGTTCACCGTGATCGAACCGGATGAAAACCAGGCGAATTTCCTGCGGCAGCACAAGATCAACCATTTGCAGGTCGCGCTGACGCCCGAGAATTACCGCGAGGTGTTGGGGGAGCTGTTTGCCGAGGGCAAAGGCTTTTGCGTGAACCTGTCGGTGGACACGTCGTCGCTGGACCTGATGAAGCTCTGCCGTGAATTGGGAGTTCTTTACATCGACACGGTGGTGGAGCCCTGGGCCGGATATTATTTCGACACGACCGACAACGCGGAGCGGACGAATTACGCGCTGCGCCAGACGGTGCGCGACGAGAAGGCCGCGAATCCCGGTGGCCCCACGGCGGTCAGCTGCTGCGGTGCCAATCCGGGGATGGTGTCGTGGTTCGTCAAGGAGGCATTGCTGACGCTGGCCAAGGACACCGGGCGCGATGTGACCGTGCCACAGGACCGCGCGGGGTGGGGCACACTGATGCAGTCGCTGGGCGTCAAGGGCGTTCATATCGCCGAGCGCGACACGCAAGCGCGCAGGGTGCCCCGACCCCGCGACATGTTCGTGAACACCTGGTCGGTCGAAGGGTTCATCGCGGAAGGGTTTCAACCGGCAGAGCTGGGCTGGGGCACGCACGAGACATGGTTCCCGGAAAATGGCTATTCGCATGACCAGGGGTGTCAGGCGGGCATCTGGCTCGACCGGCCCGGCGCGATCACGCGGGTGCACACCTGGTGCCCCACGCCGGGGCCACAATTCGGGTTCCTCGTGACGCATAACGAGGCGATCTCGATTGCCGATTACTACACTGTCGGCGCGGCGGGCGCGCCCGCGTATCGGCCGACCTGTCACTATGCCTATCACCCCTGCGACGATGCCGTGCTGTCGCTGCACGAGATGTTCGGGTCGGGCAAGCAGCAGACGGTGCATCACATCCTCACGGAAGACGAGATCGTCGAGGGTCTCGATGAATTGGGTGTGCTGCTTTACGGGCATGAAAAGAATGCGCTTTGGTATGGATCGCGCCTGTCGAACGCCGAGACGCGCGACCTCGCGCCGTATCAGAATGCGACGGGGCTGCAGGTGACCAGCGCGGTTCTGGCCGGGATGGTCTGGGCGCTGGAGAACCCGGAGGCCGGGATCGTCGAGACCGACGAGATGGATCACGCGCGGTGCCTCGAAGTGCAGCGCCCCTATCTTGGCCCGGTCGAGGCGCATTACACCGATTGGACGCCGCTGCAGGACCGCTGGGTGCATTTCCCCGAGGACATCGACGAGAGCGATCCTTGGCAGTTTCGAAACGTGTTGGCGAGTTGAGCCGGGCCGGTTGGTTTCGGCGCGCTGGCAAGGGGGCGTGATGGACGAGATCGACACCCATGTGCTGCGCGATGGCGAGACCGAGGTGACGGTGCTGTCGCTGGGCTGCGCCGTCATGGATTGGCGCGTGCGCGGGCGGTCCGTTGTTCTGGGCTATGCAGACCCCGAACATTACCGCACGAACCCGGCATCCATGGGGATTGTCTGTGGCCGGGTGATCAACCGGATCGCGGATGCGCGGTTCACGCTGGATGGTGCAGTCTACCATCTGCCCGCGAATGACGGTCGGAACCATTTGCATGGCGGACCCGGCGGGCTTGGCTGGCGCAACTGGCGCATGGCGCGTGACGGCGACCGGGCGGTGCGTTTGACGCTGCTGTCGGAGGATGGCGATCAGGGCTATCCCGGTGCCGTGCGGTTCTGTGTCGAGATGCGGTTGGATGGCGGCCGTCTGACCTGGCGCATGGAGGCGGTGCCGGACCGCGTGACGCCGATCAACATGGGGCAGCATCTGTATTTCAACCTGATGGGGCATGGCACGTTGGAGGACCATGTGCTGACTGTCGCCGCCGATGGCTACACGCCGACCCGCGCTGACCTGGTGCCGGAGGGCCGAATCGCCCCGGTTGACGGCACCGCCTTTGATTTCCGCGACGGTTTGCGCCTGGGCGATGGTCCGGGCTGGGACGGCAACGTGGTGCTGATGCCGGGCGCCGATCCGGCGGCGGACCTGGTGGCCCCCGACGGGATGCGGCTGCGGCTTTGGACGGATCGGCCGGCATTGCAGATCTACAGTTCGCAAACATTGCACCACAGCTTGCCAGAGGGGCCGGGTGCCGCGCATCGGCGGTTTGCGGGGCTCTGCCTTGAAGCGCAGGATCTGCCGAACGCGGTGAACGTGCCTGCCTTCGGGTCGATCCTGCACAGCCCGGACGCGCCTTACCGGCAGGAGACCGCGATCGAGATCGGGTGAGGGACGATGCGGGGACGCATCGTGGCTTTGCGTGCACGCAAAGCGCCTGTGACGCGGGACGCCCCTTGTGTGGACGCTGCGCCTTTGGCGGGCCGGGATGATGGCATATTTTGAAAAGAGAAGAAGATCAGGACCGGTCCGGTCCTGTCTCGACGTCGCTGAGGATGGGGCTCGGGGCGGGTGTCTCCTGCCCGGCTCTGGACGAGGTTGGAGCGGGTGTCCCGCGTGGAGTGCAGCTTTACATTGGCGCTGGCGGGTCCGGTCTGCTTGTCATCGCGGATGGTCTTGGCGGGCAGGGCGACATGGAGGGCGATCCTTGCGACAGTCATGCCGGCACTTCGGCGGTGGTGGGTGCGGGGGAGGGACGGTCCTTCTGGGCCGGGGCGATGCCGCGCAGGCGCAGCGCGTTGGTCAACACGAAGATCGAGCTGAGCGCCATGGCGCCCGCGCCGAGCATGGGCGAGAGAAGAAGGCCGAAGGCCGGGTAGAGCACGCCGGCGGCAACCGGGATCAGCGCGCTGTTATAGGCGAAGGCCCAGAACAGGTTCTGGCGGATGTTGCGCATGGTGCGGCGGGAGATTTCGACGGCGTTGACAACGCCCGCGATGCGGCCCGAGGACAGGACGATGTCGGCGGCTTCGATGGCGACATCGGTGCCGGTGCCGATGGCAAGACCGATCTCGGCTTCGGCGAGCGCGGGCGCGTCGTTTATGCCGTCGCCGACGAAGGCCACGGGGCCGAAGCGGTGGCGCAGGTCAGTGATGGCGGCGACCTTTCCGTCCGGCAGAACGCCGGCGGTGACATGGTCGATTCCGAGCTGCTGCGCGATGGCCTGTGCCGCGTTGGGGCTGTCGCCCGAGATCATCGCGACGGTGAGCCCTTGCGCGTGCAGCGCGTCGATGGCGGGTCTGGCACCCGGTTTGATCTGATCCGCGACGGCGAAAACCGCGGCAGCCTGCCCGTCGATGGCGAGGCAGATCAGGGTGTGGCCTTTGTCGGCGAAGCGCTGGATCGTATCGGCCAGCGGGGCGGTGTCGACGCCCTGTTCGGCAAGCAGACGTTCGGAGCCAACGAGCAGGGTCTGGCCATTGGTTTGTGCAATCAGGCCGAAGCCGGGGCGGTTTTCGGTCTCGTCCGGCGTGGGCAGATCGCCGGGCGCGGCGGCGAGGATTGCGCGGGCGATCGGGTGGTCGGAGCCTTGTTCGACCGCGGCAGTCAGCCTGAGCGCCTCGGTCGCGTCGACGCCGTGGGCCGTGGCCTGATCGATGAGCGTGGGGCGGCCTTCTGTCAGGGTTCCGGTCTTGTCGAAGGCGATGACCTTGGCGTCGTCAAGCCGTTGCAAGGCGTCGCCCTTTCGGAACAGCACGCCGAGTTCGGCGGCGCGGCCGGTGCCGACCATGATGGAGGTCGGGGTGGCGAGGCCCATGGCGCAGGGGCAGGCGATGATGAGCACGGCGACACCGGCAACAAGCGCGTGGCTGAGCGCCGGGGTGGGGCCGATCAGGAGCCATGTCGCGACGGTCAGCGCGGCTATGACAAGCACGACCGGGACGAAGACCCGGACAACGCGGTCGGCCAGGGCCTGAATGGGCAGTTTCGCGCCCTGAGCGGTCTGGACCATGTCGATGATGCGGGCGAGCACCGTGTCGGCACCGACGGCGGTGGCGCGGTAGGTGAGTGGGCGCTGGCCATTGATCGTGCCGCCGGTGACGGGGTCGCCCTCGGCCTTGGAGACGGGCACGGGTTCGCCGGTGATCATCGATTCGTCGACGAAGGAGGTGCCTTTGCTGACGATGCCGTCGACCGCGATGCGCGCGCCGGGGCGGGCCTCGATCATGTCATCGGTCCTGACCTCGGAGAGCGGGATCTCGGTTGGCGTTCCGTCGCGCAGAACGCGGACTGTATCGGGGCGCAGGCCGACCAGGTGGCGGATGGCGGCACCGGTGCGGCCCTTGGCGCGCGCTTCCATCCAGCGTCCCGCGAGGATCAGCGTGACGATCACGCCTGCCGCCTCGAAATAGACGGCGCGGGTGCCCTCGGGCAGGAGCGCTGGAGCGAAGGTGGCGATGGTGGAATAGACCCAGGCCGCCAGGGTGCCAAGTGCCACGAGGCTGTTCATGTCGGGGCTGCCCTTGGCCAGAAGCGGCAGGCCGATGCGAAAGAACCGGCGCCCGGGCCAGGCAAGCACCAGGGTGATCAGGAGGAATTGCAGCACCCAGAAGCTTTGCATCCCGATGCTGCCCATGATGGCGTGATGGATCGGCGGATAGAGGTGCCCCCCCATTTCGGTGAGGAACACTGGCAGGGTGAGCGCGCCCGCGATCAGCGTGTTGCGTTTCAGGGGCGTGATTTCCGAAGCGGCTTCGGATGGAGCGTCGTCGGTCACGGGTGACGCCGGGTAGCCGATCTCTGTCACGGTGGTGGCCAGCGCGTCGGGCGTGACCGCGCCCGCGAGCGTCCGGATGGTCGCGGTTTCGGTGGCCAGGTTCACGGTCGCCGAGAGGACACCGGGCACCGAGGAAAGCGCGCGTTCGACGCGGCTGGTGCAGGAGGCGCAGCTCATCCCCGTGATCGAAAGCTGATGCGTGGCTGTGCGGGCGGGGTAGTGCGCGGAGTCCAGCGCCTTGGCGAGATCGTCGGCCGGGGCGCGCCCCGTGACGACAGCCGTGTGGTTGGCAAAGTTGACCGAGGCTTCGGTCACGCCGGAGGTCGCGGCCAGCGCGCGTTCGGCCCGCCCTGCACAGCCTGCGCAGCTGAGATTGTCGATGGTGAATTTGAGGGTGGGCATGTCGGACTCCATGTTCATGCCCATCAGATAGGGCCTCCAGTTACTGGAAGGTCAAGGGGTGTCAAGCCTGCAGGTCCAGACCCCGGATCCGGGCGCGGCATTCTTCGCACAGGAGCGGCAAGCCAACGCGCGCGCCGGCGCAGAGCAGGGGCAGAAGCGCGTCGGGCGAGACGAGGAAACTTGCCTCGGCCATGGCCACATCGCGGCGCTGTTCGGTGGCGGCCATGACAAAGCGGGTGATGGAGAGTTCATCTTGGGAATACCCGTTGGCGTTCGGGCGCAGGATCACGAGGGAGTGCCAGCCGTGTTTCGTGAGCAGGGTCAACATCTGTTCAAACGCCTGAAGGCAGGCGCGGGCGCGCGACGGGCCGAGCGACTCGCTCAGGTCGGCAAGGATCGTTTCTTGCGGGTCCGGGTCGGCGCACCAGTCCCGCAGCATGCCGATCAACCTTTGTTCCGGACCGCGCAACGCGGCGCTTTCAAGAGAATCGGGGGCAAATTGCATGACCGTGACCACAGGTTGAGACTGTGATCATTCTATAAGGCTTATTCCTGACAAAAACAATCAGTCAATTTGCAGCCAGCGGATTTCGCTTATCCCGTGCCGGTTTCGGCCGCGATCTGGGCGCGGGATTTGCGCGCACGTTCGGTGGCGGATTTGAGCTGGCCGCAGGCGGCCATGATGTCCTCGCCGCGCGGGGTGCGGATAGGCGAAGCGTAGCCTGCCTTGTAGAGAATGTCGGCAAA
>JAWLGI010000010.1:48786-60739 GCA_041685125.1 Marivita sp.
TCGCCCATGCCCATCAGCACGATGTTCGACAAGAGGCGTGGGCCGTTTTCCCCGGTGCCGATGCCCGGTTCGGGCCATTCACCCAGATCGTCGCGGGCGAGCATGACCTGGCCGATGATTTCCCCTGCGGTGAGGTTGCGGACCAGTTTCTGCGTGCCGGTGTGGCAGAAGGAACAGGTGAGCGTGCAGCCGACCTGGCTTGAGATGCAGAGCGTGCCGCGATCCGATTCGGGGATGTAGACCACTTCGACCTCGTGACCGCCGGCTATTCGGACGAGGTATTTGCGGGTGCCGTCTGCGGACACGTTTCTGGAGACCATCTCGGGCAGGGTGATCTCGAACGCCGCGTCCAGCTGCGCGCGGTAGGTCTTGGCGAGGTTGGTCATCGCGTGAAAATCGCGCACCCCCCATTGGTACACCCATTGCCAGATCTGATTGACGCGCATCTTGGATTGTTTTTCGGCTGTGCCCATGGCGATCAGCGCATCGCGTAGCGCCGGCCGGGTGAGGCCGACGATATTCGTCTTGCCGCCCTCGGGCACCTTGCGCGGGATGGTCATTACGTCTTGCGTGATCGGTGCAGAGCCGGTCATTGGGTCAGCCTTTCTCGAAAAGAGATGACGCACATATAGGATTCTTTGGGTTTTGCCAAAGGGGAATGATGCCGAAGGCGTCCTTGACGCGGCTTGGCCCGTGCAGCGAGGCCGCTGGACTGGAACAGCAAGAGGCCGGCGTTGAGGCGCGATTGCGCAACAGAGCACGGCCTTGGTTTGCTCGGTTTCAGGTGGGTCGCACCCTCGATCCCGAATCGCAGCGGTCGCCGGCGCGGGCCGTGGCCAAAATTCGGAGAGCCTGAGCGCGCCTGCCGGGTCAGCAGGTCGTCAGGACGCGCAGCGTTCTTCGGCATCCTCGATCGCGGCAGTGAAGCCACGCAGCGAGAACGTGTCCTTGGTCGTTGTCCCGCGGGACGACCGCGCAGTCAGTACCGCATCCGCGCCGCGCTTCATGGCGGTGACAAGTTTCGCATCGTCCTGCGGCGTTGCAGGCCACGCCCATTCGCCCTCGGTGAAAAGTTCAAACTCGGTGTCGCCGATAGTGACGTTGACGGTGGAGCCCTGGGCGAAGGGATAGCCGCCGGTGAAGGCGACCTGGCCCTGGACCTCGTTGCCCGGACGATAAAACACCATCAACAGGATTTCGCCCCGTGTGACGGCGACGACCCGTCCATCCTTGGTGTTGACGCTTTCCTTGTAGGTGGTCACGGCCCAGCATTCCCGGGGATCCTGGCCTTCGAACACGCTCCAATCGGTGATGGCGTTCACGCGGTTGTTGCTTGTTTCCTCTTGCGCGATACCCGTGCCGGCCGCCCCGAGCGTCATCGCGCCGATCAGCGCACCGCCAATCCATGATTTCATGCGTCCAGCCTCCAGACTGTCCTTAGCCTCAATTCGAAATGAATCGCAGTATGGGTTCTGTGCGCCCGTGTGTCACTGCAACTTTGCTCTCGACGTTGTCAGATTAGCCTGATTTACAAGCGGCTTCAAAGCCAAATTGGCAGTTTCTTGCCCAATCCGAAAGGAGCCCGTGATGGCACAGCCTGCACCCCTTGCCGAGGTCTGGCGTGGCCCGTTCTGCGAAAGCCATCATGTCGGTCATGCCGTGATCTGTGATGGCGCGGGGCAGGTTCTTTTGGCCGTGGGGGATCCGGACGCGGTGGTTTTGCCGCGCTCTTCGTCGAAGATGATCCAGGCCTTGCCGCTGGTCACCTCGGGGGCGGCCGATGCCCAAGGCCTGGGGTCCGAGCAGCTGGCGCTGGCCTGTGCCTCGCATCAGGGCGCGCCGGTGCATGTGGAGCGCGTTGGCCGGTGGCTTTCGGATCTCGGCCTTGAGGATGACGCGCTGCGCTGTGGCCCGCAGGTGAGTCGGGACACGGACCTGAAGCTGGAGATGATTCGCGCGCATGAAGCGCCGTGCCGGGTGCACAACAATTGCTCTGGCAAACATGCCGGTTTCCTCACCCTTGCGCAGCACCTGGGGGCAGGGCCGGATTACGTGGACATGCGCCATCCCGTGCAGGCAGCTTGCCTCGATGCGTTCGAGACCGTGACCGACCAGGCCAGCCCCGGTTTCGGGATTGATGGCTGTTCGGCTCCGAACTTTGCCACCACGATGCAGGGAATGGCGCGGGCAATGGCGTATTATGCCACGTCGGATCAGCGGTCAGACCGGATGAGCGCCGCGGCGGCGCGGCTGGTGGCAGCGATGCACACCCATCCCGAGCTTGTCGCCGGTGGGGGGCGGGCCTGCACACGGCTGATGCGGGCGGCGGCAGAGCCGGTGGCGCTCAAGACCGGGGCTGAAGGGTATTTCGTCGCGATCCTGCCGAAGCGGGGTCTGGGCATCGCCGTCAAGGCGGCGGATGGGGCAACACGCGCTGCGGAATGCGCGATTGCCGCGCTGCTTGTGCGACTCGAGGTTCTCGATGCCGCCAACCCGGAGGTGAAAGCGTTCTTGAACCCGCAGGTTCACAATTGGGATGGGCTGATCACCGGTGAAATCAAGCCAGCACCGGGTCTTCTGGCGTGACAAAGGCATCGCGGCAGTAGCCCTGCAGGTACAGAAGTGCCGTCAGATCGCCGTGGTTGATGCGGAGTTTTGCCTGCGCCTGGACGCTGGGTTTGGCGTGCAGGGCGACACCCGTTCCGGCAAGCTGCAACATGCCGAGATCGTTCGCCCCGTCCCCGACCGCGAGCACATCTGTCTCTGACAGGCCGCGGTCCGCGGTGATCTCCTTCAGCGCGGCGATCTTGGCTTCGCGCCCGAGGATCGGTCTGGCGACGTCGCCGGTCAGGTGGCCATTCGTCGAGAGCAGCGTGTTGGCGCGGTGCGTTTGAAAGTCGAGCGCATGTGCGACGGGCGCGGTAAACGCGGTGAACCCGCCAGAAACAAGCGCCGTATAGGCGCCGGAGGCCTGCATCGTCGCCAGAAGGGTCGGCCCGCCGGGCATCAGGCTGATCCTGTCGCGCAGAACCTGCGCAATCACCGACACCGGGAGCCCTTTCAAAAGCGCGACCCTCTCCAGCAGCGCGCCTTCGAAATCGAGCTCTCCGTTCATGGCACGGGACGTGATTTCCTTGACGTGCGCGCCGACGCCCGCGACCTCGGCCAGCTCGTCGATGCATTCCTGCTGGATCATGGTGCTGTCCATGTCGGCCAGCAGCATCGCCTTGCGCCGCCCCTGGGAGGGTTGGATCGCAAGGTCAACCGATTGAGCCTGCAACGCGGTCCAGCTGGTCTCTGCCGTGTCGGGGATGGTCCCCAGCTCGAACTCCGCCGCCTCGTCCGGGGCCAGCCAGACAAGATCGCCGCCGCCCCAGGCATTGCGCAGCGCCTCGGCCAAGGCAGGGTCGAGCAGTCCGGGGCTGGCGATCAGCGTGGCGGTGAACATGGGGCAAGTCCTTCGTAATTTTCGGTGCTTTACTCACGGTGCGGCCAAAAGGCCAGACGCAAGAGGTAAGCGCCTGGTCGTCTTCTCTTTCCAAATATGCCCGCCGGAGGCATCCGTCCCCGTCGCCCGCGCAAAGCGCTGCCATGTTTCCGATCCGCGTCAGGAGAACGAATCTGTCCCTCGCGACGGCGCATCAATTGAATTTTGCGGCTTGCATCCCTGATGGCCGGCACATAGACAGATCCGTGGGACACCCCTCCCCAACGAGGGGCGCTTATCTGGAAGGGTAGCATAAATGGCTATTGAACGACCGGCGTCGCACGAAACCGTGCGCAAACCATCCACGCGGCCTGCCAACCCGCGTTTCTCCTCTGGCCCCTGCGCCAAACCCCCCGTTTTCAAACTCGACGCGCTATCGGATGCCCCTCTGGGTCGCTCGCACCGGGCGGCCGTCGGCAAGGCCAAGCTGAAGGCCGCGATCGAAGAGACGCGCGATATCCTTGGCGTGCCGAGCGATTACAAGATCGGCATTGTGCCCGCATCCGACACCGGCGCGGTCGAGATGGCGATGTGGTCGCTGCTGGGAGACCGCAAGGCGACGATGGTCGCATGGGAATCCTTCGGCGCGGGCTGGGTCACGGATGTGGTCAAGCAGCTCAAGATTGACGCCGAGGTGAAGACGGCTGACTATGGTCAGATCGTCGATATGCCGGCGCTCGATTACGACACGGATGTCGTGTTCACCTGGAATGGCACCACCTCGGGTGTGCGGATGCCCAATGGCGACGCGATCCCGGCGGATCGCGGTGGTCTGACGATTTGTGACGCGACCAGCGCGGCTTTCGCCCAGGACCTGCCCTGGGACAAGCTCGATGTGACGACGTTTTCCTGGCAGAAGGTGCTGGGTGGTGAAGCGGCGCATGGGATGCTGATCCTGTCGCCCCGCGCGGTCGAGCGGTTGGAGAATTACACGCCTGGATGGCCGCTGCCCAAGATCTTCCGCCTGACAAAGGGCGGCAAGCTCAACGAGGGAATTTTCGTTGGTGAGACGATCAACACCCCATCGATGCTGTGCGTTGAGGATTACCTGCAGGCGCTCGATTGGGCGCGCTCTGTTGGCGGGCTCAAGGGCCTGATGGCGCGGGCGGATGCCAATGCGCAGGCGGTCTGGGATTTCTGCGACGCCAATGACTGGATCGCGAACCTTGCCGACGATCCGGCAACGCGGTCGAACACATCGGTTTGCCTGAAGTTCACCGATTCCCGGATCACCGATGGCGCGACATTTGCCAAGGCGGTCGCCAAACGGCTGGAGGCGGAAGGCGTGGCGCTGGATATCGGCGCGTATCGCGATGCTCCGGCGGGCCTGCGCATCTGGTGTGGTGGCACGGTCGAAACGGCGGATATCGAAGCGATGCTGCCGTGGCTTGACTGGGCGTTCCATGCCGAGATCGACGCGCAGGCCAAGGCGGCCTGAAGCCAGACGGCGCGTGCAAGCACGCCTCTCCCACCAAAATCTTCAGGGTGCGTGGTTTCACGCATCCCATCCGACATCCATCAAAGGACCAACGATATGGCCCCCCGTGTACTCATTTCCGACAAACTTTCCGACGCCGCCGTGCAGATCTTCAAGGATCGCGGCATCGACGTGGATTTCCAGCCCGATCTGGGCAAGGACAAGGACAAGCTGGCCGAGGTGATCGGCCAGTATGATGGCCTTGCGATCCGCTCGGCCACGAAGGTGACGCCGACAATCCTTGAAAACGCGACCAATCTCAAGGTGATCGGTCGCGCCGGGATCGGCACCGACAATGTCGACAAGGACGCCGCTTCCAAGAAGGGTGTGATCGTCATGAACACGCCCTTCGGCAACATGATCACCACCGCGGAACACGCGATCGCGATGATGTTCGCCGTGGCGCGGCAGATCCCCGAGGCGTCGGCCTCGACCCATGCTGGCAAATGGGAAAAGTCCAAATTCATGGGTGTCGAGCTGACCGGCAAGACGCTGGGCGTGATCGGTGCCGGCAATATCGGCGGGATTGTCTGCGATCGTGCCCGCGGTCTCAAGATGAAGGTCGTGGCCTATGACCCCTTCCTGAGCGCCGAGAAGGCCGAGAAAATGCAGGTCGAGAAAGTCGAGCTCGACGATCTGCTCAAACGCGCGGATTTCATCACGTTGCATGTGCCGCTGACCGATCAGACCCGCAACATCCTGTCGGCCGAGAACCTTGCCAAGACCAAGAAGGGTGTGCGGATCATCAACTGCGCGCGCGGCGGTCTGGTGGACGAGGCGGCCGTGGCGGATCTGCTGAAATCCGGCCATGTCGCCGGGGCCGCGTTTGACGTGTTCGAAGAAGAACCCGCCACGGACAACCCGCTGTTCAATCTGCCCAACGTGGTCTGCACGCCGCATCTGGGGGCCGCCACGTCGGAAGCGCAGGAAAATGTGGCGCTGCAAGTGGCCGAGCAGATGGCGAATTACCTGCTGACCGGTGCGGTCGAAAACGCGCTCAACATGCCGTCGGTGACCGCCGAGGAGGCCAAGATCATGGGGCCGTGGATCAAGCTGGCCGATCATCTGGGCAGCTTTATCGGCCAGATGACCGACGAGCCGATCAAGGCGATCAATATCCTCTATGACGGGTCGGTGTCCGAGATGAACCTCGATGCGCTGAACTGTTCGGCGATTGCGGGCATCATGAAGCCGGTGAATCCGGATGTGAACATGGTCAGTGCGCCGCTGATCGCCAAGGACCGCGGCATCAAGATCAGCACGACCAACCAGGCGCAATCCGGGGCGTTCGAAGGCTATGTCAAGCTGACGGTGGTGACAGACAAGCGCGAACGCTCGATCGCGGGCACGGTGTTCAGCGATGGCAAACCGCGGTTCATCCAGATCAAGGGCATCAATATCGACGCCGAGATCGGCGCGCATATGGTCTATACGACCAACGAGGACATGCCGGGAATCATCGGGACATTGGGCATGACGCTGGGCGAGAACAGCGTCAATATCGCGAACTTCACGCTCGGGCGTTCCGCCTCCAAGGGCGAAGCCATTGCGCTGCTCTATGTTGACGAAGCGGTGCCGGCGGATGTTGTCGCCAAGCTGCACCAGACCGGTATGTTCCGACAGGTCAAGCCGCTGCAATTCGATGTGGCCTGACGGGGTGCGTGATTGAACCTTTACGGGAACCCTGCGAAAGGGCGCGTATGACACGCGCTCTTTACGCATTCGGAGACATTCACGGCCAGGCCTCCATGCTTGAAGAGCGGTTGGACTGGGTCCTGGCGGATGGTGGTCCGGATGCGCGGGTTGTGTTTCTGGGTGATTATGTCGACCGAGGCCCGGACAGCCGCAGAGTCATCGAGATCCTGGCGCGCGGGCTTGATGCCGGGCGGAACTGGGTCTGTCTCAAGGGCAACCACGATCGTCTGTTCGAATGGTTCATTCACCCGGACGGGCCGCGCAACGATCCGTGTCTGCTGGTGGGGTATCACTGGTTGCATCCGGCCATCGGCGGGATCGAAACGCTGGCCTCCTATGACATCTACCCGCCCGACCGGATACGCCAGGGCATGCTTGCCGAACAGGTGCGCGCGGCCATGCCGGAGGGACACAAGGCGTTTCTTCGTGGCTTGGAGACATCGCATCACGAGGGTGGCTTGTTCTTTGTTCACGCCGGTATCCGGCCGGGCGTGTCTTTGGACCGGCAGGACGAACAGGACCTGCTCTGGATCCGTCAGGAGTTTCACACCGACCGCCGCGATCATGGTGCGGTGGTGGTGCATGGGCACACACCCGTCGATGCGCCGGAGCGGTATCACAACCGGGTCAACCTCGACACCGGGGCGGGCTATGGACGGCCTTTGACCGTCGCGGTGTTCGACGGGGGCGAGGTGTTCCGGCTGACGGCACAAGGCCGTCAGCGGATCCCCAATCGTAGCTGAGCATGGTCGCCGGTATCGTCTTTGGCACAGCACGAACTTGAAAGAGCGATGGGCGTGTGGCCCGGAAGCGCGCGACCGGGCCTTCAGGACCGCCCATTCTGTTGCAAGCGAGTGGGAAAGCGGTTTCAAAATTCGTGTGATACCCTATATCCAAGGCTCTCGCGGGCCAAAGGAGACCGCAGCAATGGCAAAGCCGAAGGACAACCCGAATTACAAGGTGATCGCCGAAAACCGGCGGGCCCGGTTCGACTATGCCATTGAGGACGATCTGGAGGTCGGGATCGTGCTGCAGGGTTCCGAGGTGAAATCGCTGCGCGAGAACAGCGCCAATGTCACCGAATGCTATGCCGCGGTCGAGGATGGGGAACTGTGGCTCGTCAATTCCTATATTGCACCCTACAACCGCGCCATGTTCCCGCACGAGGAACGGCGCAGGCGCAAGCTCCTGGTGTCGCGGAAGGAATTGTCGAAACTGTGGAATGAAACACAGCGCAAGGGCATGACGCTTGTCCCACTGGTTCTGTACTTCAACCACAAGGGCATCGCGAAGATGAAGATCGGGATCGCCAAGGGCAAGAAAAACCACGACAAGCGCGAAACTGCGGCCAAACGTGATTGGGGCCGTCAGAAACAGCGGCTGTTGAAGAACGCGGGCTGACGGGAAAGACAGGACATCTTTCCACCCTGTCTTGCACCGCGCGGCGCCGGGTTCTATGCAGAACCATTATTGGCAATTGCAGGAACGGTCATGGCAAAGGACGATCCGAAAACGCTGGTTTCGACCGATTGGCTTGCGGCGCATATGCGCGACCCCGATCTGCGCATCCTGGATGGATCGTATTATCTGCCCGATGCGGGCCGGGATGCGAAGGCCGAATACCAAGAGGCACATATTCCCGGCGCCCGATTTTTCGACATAGACGATGTCGCGGACAGCCGGTCGGATCTGCCCCATATGGCACCGCCGGTGGAAAAATTCATGTCGCGGATGCGGGCCATGGGTGTCGGCGACGGCCACCAGGTGGTGGTTTATGACGGGGCCGGCCTGTTTTCTGCCGCCCGGGTGTGGTGGCTGTTCAAACTGATGGGCCACAGTGATGTTGCGGTGCTGGATGGCGGGTTTCCCAAATGGGTGGCAGAGGGCCGTGCGGTCGAAGACATGGCGCCGGTGATCCGCGATCGGCACATGACGGTCCGGCGGCAGGCGCATCTGGTGCGCGATGTCACGCAAGTTTCCGCTGCGTCCAAGCTGCGCGATCACGAGATCATCGACGCGCGCTCGCCCGGACGGTTTCGCGGGGAAGATCCCGAACCCCGCCCGGGCATGCGCGCCGGGCACATCCCCGGCTCGAAGAACGTGCATTACGCCAGCCTTTTGAACGATGACCAAACGATGAAATCGCCCGAGGACACCCGCGCGATTTTCGAGGCGGCAGGCGTCGACCTGTCGAAACCGGCGATCACCACATGCGGCTCTGGCGTAACGGCGGCGATCCTGTCGCTGGCGATGGTGCGCATGGGCAAGGATGACTTTTCGCTTTATGACGGGTCATGGTCGGAATGGGGAATGTTTCCCACCGTGCCCGTTTCTACTGGAGACACCTGATGTTCGAGACCTTGAAAGAGCAACCCGCAGACAAGATCCTGGCCCTGGTGCAAGCCTATCGCGACGATCCGCGCGATGGAAAGATCGACCTCGGTGTCGGCGTCTACAAGGACGCGTCCGGCAACACGCCGATCATGCGCGCGATCAAGCAGGCCGAGCAGCAGCTTTGGCAGGCCGAGACGACGAAGGCCTATACCGGGCTTGCGGGCGATCCGGCCTTTGGCGATGCGATGGTGGCCACGGTTCTTGGCGATGCGGTGCCGCGTGCCAACGTCGCCGCCGCGGCCACACCCGGCGGCACCGGCGCCGTGCGGCAAGGCTTCGATCTTGTCCGCATGGCAAACGCCGACGCGCGGGTGTTCGTCAGCGATCCGACATGGCCGAACCACCTGTCGATCCTCAAGCATATGGGCATGGAAATGGTGCCTTACCGCTATTTCGATGATGACAGTCGCGGCGTCGATTTCGACGGTATGATGGAAGATCTGGCCCAGGCCGGGCCCGGCGACATCGTGCTGGTGCATGGCTGTTGCCACAACCCGACCGGCGCGAACCTGAACATGACCGAATGGCGGGCGCTGGTCGATCTGCTGATCAGGACCGGTGCGACCCCGATGGTCGATATCGCCTATCAGGGCTTTGGTGACGGTCTGGACGAAGACGCCGCGGCGACGCGGCTGATCGCGTCCTCGGTCCCGGAGACGATCATCGCGGCCAGTTGTTCGAAGAACTTCGGTATCTACCGCGAGCGCACCGGGATCTTGATGGTCGTGGCCAATGATCCGGCGGCGCAGAAGCTGAACCAGGCGACGCTGGCCTATCTGAACCGGCAGAACTTTTCCTTCCCGCCCGACCACGGTGCGCGATTGGTGACGATGGTCTTGAATGACGATACGCTGCGCGGCGAATGGGCCAAGGAACTGGAAGAGATGCGGACCGGCATGTTGGGCCTGCGCGAACAATTGGCCGCGGAATTGCAGCGCCTGTCGGGATCAGATCGCTTTGGCTTCATCGCTCAGCACCGGGGCATGTTCTCGCGGCTTGGCGCGACACCTGAGCAGGTCGAGAAGCTGCGCGAGGATCACGCGATTTATCTTGTCGGGGATTCGCGGTTGAATATTGCCGGGTTGAACAAGGACTCCGTGCCCGTGCTTGCCAAGGCGATGATCGACGTCGGGATTTGATTGCATGGGCGCCTGCGGGCGCCCATTCTGTTTGTCTCGTCCGCCGCCTTCGGCTTTGTCCTCGAGGCCTGTGTGGCTGTGACGCGTCATCAGGCGGTGCGCGGTTTGCAAATTCGTGTTTGCATATTTGCAAAGAGAAGAAGCCGCTAGCCATGCGCCTTGATGCTGTCCTCGGGCGCTTGGTCCCGGTCAAACATGCCGTAGTCGCGCATCACGTGGCAGACGCGCAGGCGGTAATCCGAGAAGATGCCGCTGCGGCCCCTGGATTGTGCATTTCGGTGCGCGGCCAGTTTGCGCCAGCGCAGGACGGCGTCCTCGTCCTCGAAAAAGCTGATCGACAGGAGTTTTTCGGGGTTGGTCAGGCTCTGGAACCGTTCGACCGAGATGAAGCCGTCTATTTCTTTCACCATCGGGCGCATGGTGGCGGCAATGTCGAGATAGGCGTCTTTCTGGCCCTTGGCGGGCACGAGTTCGAAGATGATGGCGATCATGTCTGGCTCCTTTTTGCGCGCCACTGATCCCCGCACAATGCGGGGCTGTCAATCGGGGTTCGCGCGCGTGAACGGCAGGGGCATCGGCGGTTTGTACGGTTTGCCGTTCGAGACGTACGGTTTGCCCGTTCGGGACGGATCCGGTGTCAGGATATGGCGCAGCAATGCCACCGGGTGGCGGCGCAGGGTCAGGCGCAGGGCGACGTAGTCTTCGACCACCTGTTCGCCTTCGGTCATCTGCGGCAGCAGGGCCGCCGGTTCTGAAATGGCTTCGCCGTCGATATCACCCTCGAAGAGCGGCAGGGTCGTGCGGGCTGTCAGTGCCTTGGCGTCCCACAGCGCCTGTCGGCGGGTGAGGCGCAGGTCGCGGAAGGTGTCGGCCTCGGCCAGGCGCGCGATGGTGGCCGGATCGAGACCCGCGCGGCGCCAGAGGTCACGCACGCTCAGGTAGCCATTGCCGCGCCCGGCGGCGATCCACGTGGCGTCTTCCTCTGCGATGCCCTTGATCTGCCGGAAGCCGAGACGCAGGGCGAGGCCGCCTGCCTCGTCCGGTTCCATCACGTTGTCCCAGAAGCTGGCATTGATGCAGACGGGCAGCACGGTCTGCCCATGTTCGCGCGCGTCGCGGACGATCTGGGCGGGGGCGTAGAAGCCCATCGGTTGGGAGTTCAGCAGCGCGCAGGCGAAGATGCCGGGGTGGTGGTGCTTGATCCACGCGCTTGCATAGACCAGCAGGGCAAAGCTGGCGGCGTGGCTTTCGGGGAAGCCGTAGGAGCCGAAGCCTTCGATCTGGGAAAAGCAGCGGTCGGCGAAATCGGCGTCATAGCCCTTGTTGCGCATGCCGCGCAGGAAAAGCGTGCGGAACTCTGACACGTTGCCGTGTTTCTTGAACGCCGCCAGAGACCGGCGGAGGCGATCGGCCTGTTCGGGGGTGAAGCCCGCGCCGACGATGGCGATTTGCATCGCCTGTTCCTGAAAGAGCGGCACGCCAAGCGTCTTGCCCAGCACGGCGCCCAGTTCGTCCGACGGAAAACTGACCGCCTCTTCGCCGTTGCGGCGGCGGATATAGGGGTGGACCATGTCGCCCTGAATGGGGCCGGGGCGGATGATGGCGACCTCGATCACCAAATCGTAGAAGGTACGGGGTTTCATGCGGGGCAGGAAGTTCATCTGCGCGCGGGATTCGACCTGGAACACGCCGATGCTGTCGGCGCGGCAGAGCATGTCGTAGACGCCGGGGTCTTCGGGCGGCAGGGTGGCGAGGTTGTAG
>JAWLGI010000101.1:0-4838 GCA_041685125.1 Marivita sp.
GGCAAAGCGTTCGGATACAGAGAAGACACCCGGCGCGGTCTCGGTCACGTCAAACGCCAGACAGCCCGGCTCGGCCCGCGTCAGAAGCAGATGTCGGGGCAGGGCGGCGCGGACAGTATCGGCCTCAGCCGGTACACAGGTCAGCGTGCCGGTAACGTGGATCATTCCAACGCGACTATCAATCGATCGACAGCGTGTCTTGACGTACCAAACAAGGGAAACTTTCCATTTCTGACATTCGGTCAACGGCTCCGTTAAACGCGGCGCGTTTTGAAACCGCCGGCACTTTGGGGTCTACTCGAGCAGTCTGTATTCGGCAACTACCGGCAAGAGGTACGATATATCAAGGCCCGATCATGGCACGCATGGCGATCGGAAACCGTGAAAACCACCACAGACCGTGGGACGCTCGGATCTGCCTTCACTTCCGACCGGACAGCCCGAGCGGCGGAGCGCAACAACGCGCGCTCCAGACACGATGACTTTGGTCAACGGGTCGGATAATAATTCCGATGCAAGTTCGAATGGAACAACGGCAGATAGAGTCATGTGGCACGCATGTCGGCCAGCATCCATTTTCTTCGGCAAACCCGGGCGGGTTTATGGCCTTGGCCGGGAAAACGCCATTGCAAGGGATGAAAATCCAGTGCAAACAGATACCAAAGCGGGCCAGGACTTGGACATATTACCGTCCGTACCGTGATCACTAAATCGAAAGCACCATCATGCAGGACGGACACTGCCGGTCTGGTTTTCGGGTGACAAATTGGACGGCACAACGTGCAGACGTATTGTCAGTTCCATTCTGGCAAGATAAGCTGTAATCACTCGGGCAAGACATCAAAAATGATGCCGGAAGATTTCATCAGAAAGGACCAACCGATGAGCACACTGGACGAACTCAAGCAGCAGCAAGCCGAGCTTGAAGCAGAGATAAAACGTGTGGCGAAAGATGAGCGGGCGGAAGCCCTCAAGGAGGTGCGTCGTCTTTGTAAACTGCATGGGTTTACATATAATCAGTTGAAAGGTCACTTGTCTCCCGGACGCAAGTCTCGCACTGAGAAATGAACTTTTCAGGCTGTAGATGGTTGAAACAAGCAAAGCCACCCCAGCGGGAGCGGCTCGCGACATCGAGCAGGCAGGGGTCGTTCACGGCGGCTAGCCGGACCCAGAAAAAACGTCACTGATGCGCAGGCAGATTCCGTAAAAGGGTGCCGTTATGGAACGGTCGAGTTGTGGACTCGATCGCTTTGAGCAAGGCATAAGGATGATGGAATGTCATGTCGGCTTGGGCGTATCGCTTCGGTCATGAAGGTCATCCAACGTCAGACCTTCATTCGATCTGACGTTGAATCGTAGAGCGGTTTCAGGCTGGCTTGCGCTTTCACCCTGGTTCCCATCACGTCGATTTCGTAGCTCGATGCCAGAACATTCGCTGTCGTTTCGCCTTTGCAGGGCACATATCCCATGCCTACGGCACCGCCGAGGTGGTGACCGTAGTTTCCGGAACTCAGGTACCCGACATATTCGCCATCACGGATGATCGGTTCGTTGTGGAACAGAAGTGGCTCGGGATCGTCGAGCAGGAACTGAACCATTCGATAGTCCGGTCCGCTTTCCTTGCGCGCGACTACGGCAGACTTGCCAATGAAATCGGCCTTGCCCAGATCGATGGCAAAGCCCAGCCCGGCGTCGATCACGTTGTCCTCGCAGGTGATGTCGTGGCCGAAATGGCGGAATGCCTTCTCGATGCGGCAGCTGTCCATCATGTGCATCCCGCACAGTTTGAGCCCCATGTCCCCCCCGGCCTCGAAAAGCGTCTCGAAAACGTGGCCCGCCATGTCCGACGAGACATAGATTTCCCAACCCAGTTCGCCCACATAGGACACGCGGTGTGCCCGTGCGAGCCCCATGCCGATCTCGATCTCCTGCGCCGTTCCGAAGGGATTTGTACGGTTCGAGAAATCATTGGGGGACACCTTGTTGAGCAATGCGCGCGCGTTGGGTCCCATCACCGCAAGCACGCCTTCGGCGGCGGTGAGGTCCGTGATAATCACGCGATGCTCGCCTGCGTGGCGGCGCATCCGCGTTTCGTCGGCCAAACGGGTCGCGGCTGGCGTCACCACGAGGTAGGCGTGTTCGGAAAGGCGGGTCACGGTGACATCCGCCTCGATCCCGCCGCGCGAATTTAGAAACTGCGTATAGACGATCTTGCCGGCTGGCACTGACATGTTGGCGCCGCAGATGTGATTCAGGAAGTTCTCCGCATCCGGGCCTTCAACGCGCAGCTTGCCGAAGGACGACATGTCATACATACCGACATTCTCGCGCACGGCCCGATGCTCTGCTGCGGAATTCTCGAACCAGTTCTGTCGCTTCCAACTGTAACGATAGTCGCGGTCCTGTCCGTCGTCCGAGATCCAGTTGGCGCGCTCCCAACCGTTTGTTTCGCCCATGACCGCACCGCGATCCAGCAGGTGTTGGTGGAACGGCGACCGCCGGACGCCGCGTGCTGTGGCCATCTGTCGGTAAGGAAAATGGTCGGCATAGAGCAATCCGAGGGTTTCGGTCGACCTGGTGGCCAGATAGTGCCGGTTCCCCTGGAAAGGATGCATTCGTGAAATGTCCACGTCACCCAGATCGAAGGGCTTCTCGCCGTCTTGCATCCACTGTGCAAGTGCCATGCCGGCGCCACCCGCGCTCTGGATGCCGATGGAGTTGAAGCCGCAGGCGACCCAGACATTGTCCATCTCGGGCGCCAGCCCGATGTGATAGGCGTCGTCCGGCGTGAAGCTCTCCGGCCCGTTGAAGAAGGTATGGATGCCGGCTTCGGCCAGCATCGGCATGCGCTTGCAAGCGGCTTCGAGGATTGGCTCGAAATGGTCGAAATCCTCGGGCAGCTGGTCGAACTCGAAACTGTCGGGGATGCCGTCAATGCCCCATGGCTTGGCGTTCGGCTCGAACGCGCCCAGCAACAGTTTGCCGGCATCCTCCTTGTAATAGGCGCATTCGTCAGGAACCCGAAGTACGGGCATCTGGCCCAGTCCGTCGATTGCCTCGGTGACAATGTAGAAATGCTCGCAGGCCTGCAGGGGTACGTTGACCCCCGCCATGCGCCCGACCTCGCGGCCCCACATGCCCGCGCAGTTGACCACCATGTCGGCGGCGATATGGCCTCGCTGCGCGCCATCATCGCTTTGCCAATGGGCACCGGTGATGCGCTTGCCGTCTCGAGCGAACCCCGTGACTTTCACGCGCTCCCTGATCACCGCCCCGCGCTGCCGCGCCCCCTTGGCCAGTGCCAGCGCGATGTTGGAGGGATCACCCTGGCCGTCCAGCGGCAACCAGACCCCACCAGTCACCTTTTCAAGGCTGAGATGCTCGTACCGTATCTTCACA
This sequence comes from Marivita sp., assembly GCA_041685125.1. GTDB lineage: Bacteria > Pseudomonadota > Alphaproteobacteria > Rhodobacterales > Rhodobacteraceae > Marivita. The sequence continues at coordinate 3,400 of JAWLGI010000101.1, forward strand.
TCCGACGGGGACAACTCCTCGACCTCGACGCCGAAAGCGCGCGCCATCGCGGCGGTACGATACAATTCCTCCAGCCGCTCATCGCTCAGGGCCACGCTGATCGATCCGGTCTGACGAAACCCGGTCGCGACGCCGGTTTCTGCTTCCAGCTTGCCGTAAAGCTCCTGAGTGTACTTTGCGAGCTTGGTCATGTTCGCGGACGGGCGAAGTTGCGCGATCAGCCCCGCCGCATGCCACGTGGTGCCACTGGTCAGTTGCTTGCGCTCCAGCAGGACGATATCGGTCCAACCCAGCTTGCTCAGGTGATAAGCGACCGAGCATCCGATCACGCCACCGCCGACGATCACCACGCGTGCCTTGTCTGGAAGTTCAGCCATATGTTCGGGCTCCTCTGTATTGGGCGTCCGGTGTCAGCCTGTCACAAGGTTGATATGGGACATGCCCCGTTTTCGACAGGATCCGGTGCGGTCGTTGCCAGGCCATCCTTGCTACTCTCTTCAGTGTGTCGCTGTTGCTCGAAAAGACCTCGTGCCGCCGATGTTCGGCTTTCCGGAAACCCCGTCGGATCGTTTCTTGATCCCGCGCCAAGGCGACACCTCAGAGCATTTCGCCGCCATCGATGACCAGGGCCAGGCCGGTGACGAAGCTCGAGCGGTCCGAGGCCAGATAGACGATGCCATCCGCGATTTCCTCGACGCTGGCCCAACGTCCCATCGGGATCGAGCCGGCGACGTAGGATTCCAGCGCCTTGCGCCCGCCCATCTGGGTCTCGAACCCGGCATTGAACGGCGTGTCCACGAAGCCGGGGCAGAGCGCGTTGAAGCGGATATTCTCGGGCGCGTAGTCGACCGCCATCTGTTTGACCATCGCCACGGCGGCGTGTTTGGTCGTGGCATAAGAGATCATGCCGCGGTCATACTGGCAGCCGGAATTCGAGGCCGTCACGATCACCGATCCGCCGCCCTGCGTGCGCATCGGGTGAATGACCGCCTGCGCCAGCACGAAATGCGCCCGCACATTCAGCGCCCAGGCTGCATCCATCTGCTCTGGTGCCACATCTTCGAGCCGCCCCGGGATCTGCAGGCCGGCGTGGCTGTGAAGGATGTCAATCCGCCCATGATCTTCCAGAACCCGTGCAACCGCCGCGCCACAGGCACCATCATCGGTCACGTCCAGTGCAAAGGACGTGCCCCGCCCACCCGCTGCCAGGATCAATGCGCATGTCTCCTGCGCCAGATCGCCGTCCAGATCGGTGGCGACCACCACGGCCCCCTCGCGCGCCATGGCGATGGCTCCGGCCCGGCCAATGCCGGACCCGGCGGCGGTCACGAGCGCGATACGATCCTTGAGCATTCCGGTCTCCTGCAATTTGCGTCAGCCTTTCGTCCGCGATGATCCTGGGCGCAACAAGACCTGCGCGATGATCAGCAGCGTCAGCG
>JAWLGI010000011.1:0-60628 GCA_041685125.1 Marivita sp.
GCGGCCCCAAGTGGAGGCGTCCGCCGCGCATAACAGGTAGCCGGTGCGCATCTGGGCGCGGTAGTCCGATCCATCCAGGCACGCGACATGGCCCCCCGCGCGCTGCACGATGAGCGCGCCCGCGGCGTGGTCCCACGGGCTGAGGCTTGAGCAAAGCATGAAATCGACATGCCCTTGCGCCACCATGCGGAATTCCTGGGCCGCGCAGCGCAGCATGTAGAGCCGCTGGAACCGTGTCATCAGGTTGGCCATGGCCGGGCGATGCTCTTCCGGCAGGTTGTAGAACGAGACAAAGCCGCTGAGATCCTCGACCGGGCCGCCCTTGGAGACGGACACGGTGCGCGCCGGGCGGCGCGGCGCAAGGACGCGTGCGGTGCTTGCCTCGTCGGCGATCATGACTTCGTCGGTGATGGGGTCGTAGATCAGCCCGAAGACCGGCACGCCGAAGCGTGTCATTGCAAGGATGACACCGAAGGTCGCCAGCCCGTTCGCGAAATTCCATGTGCCATCCACCGGGTCGATGGCAAAACCCATTTCCGCATCTGCCAATTCGGCGATCTTTTCCTCGGTCATGCTTTCTTCGCCGACGATCAACGCGTTTGGAAACATGCCCAGAAGGCCGCGTGTGATCATCTTTTCCGCCTGTTTGTCGGCGGCTGTGACCACGTCCATCGGCCCGCTTTTGCGGTCGATCTCGCCCTGCCCGAGGGTGCGGAAGCGCGGCAGGATTTCGGCCCGTGCGGTGCGGCGCACGAGGTTGATGATCTGGGTGCGCTGGGCCTTGGTCAGGGGCGCGGGGATCGACATGGGCAGGTGGGTCTCGGACATGAAACGACTCGTCATTGCGATGGGTCCCATGGGGATGCCAAGGGAACGGTCCGGGGGCAAGCCTTTCCTCGCCGTTGACGGCGCCTTGCGTCTCCCTGTCACTCGCGCGCGCGCAGGACTTGCGCGGGGCGTGCGGCCAAGGGGCGCCATGCGAAGGCGAGCCCGGCCAGCAGCGTGGCCAGCACGCCGCCCACCACGACCCCGAGGGCCGACGGCCAGACCACGGCAAAGCTGCTGTCCATGATGAAGGTCATCACGGCCCAGCTTCCCGATATTCCGGCCGCCAGTGCCACGATCCCGGCCGCACCGCCCAGAATGGCCGACCGCAGCGCGAAGCTTTGCAGGATGCGGGCGCGGCTGGCCCCGAGGGTCTTGAGCACGGCAGCTTCGTAGGTCCGGGCGCTTTCACCGGCGGCCGCCGCGCCGATCAGGACAAGGAAACCGGTCAGCAGGGTCGCGGCGGCGCCCCAGCGGACCGCGGCGCCTATGCCTTCGAGAAGGATGCCGACACGGTCGATGGCATCGCGCACGCTGATCGCGGTGACGTCGGGGAAGGTATTGGCCAGCTCGCGCAGGATGCGCGCCTCGTCTTCGGGGGGCGCATAGACCGTTGAAATGAAGGTATGCGGCGCGCCTTGCAGTGCGTTGGGTGTGAGCGTCATCACGAAGCCCATGCCCGCGGTGGAGAAATCCACGTCGCGGAAGCTGGTTATGGTTGCGGTGATATCGCGGCCAAGGATGTTGACGGTGAGCGTATCGCCGAGCGACAGACCCATTTCCTCGGCCTCCTCGATTGCGAAACTGACCTCTGGCGGGCCGTCATGGTCGGGGTCCCACCACTCTCCCGCGACCACGCGGGTATTGTCGCCTGGTTGGTCCGCATAGGTCAGGCCGCGGTCGCCGCTGACGACCCAGTGATCGCCCGCGACCTCGCTGGCCGGGCGGCCATTGATCTGGCTGAGGACGCCGCGCAGCATCGGGGCAGTGTCGATCCGGGCGACAGCGGGATCGGCCTCCAGGATCTGGCGGAAGCGATCGATCTGGTCGGGCTGGATGTCGACAAAGAAATAGGCCGGGGCCACCTCGGGAAGGTCGCGGTCGATCGCGCTGCGCAGATTGCCGTCGATCTGCCCAATTGCGGAGAGGACAGACAGGCCGAGGCCCAGCGACAGGACGACCGGGGCGGCGGCATCGCTTGGGCCGCCGATGGAGGCGAGCGCCCATCGCCAGGCCGGGTGGCCGCGCGTGGCCTTTGCGCTGCGCTTGGCGATCCAGCGAATCGCGATGGCGGCCACGATCAGGATGGCGAGCGCACCGATCAGGCCGCCCGCGGTCCAGAGCGTGAGGAAAGGGCTGCCGGAGAAGACGGCCGCGACGCCCACGAGGCCTGCCAGCAGGAGCAGCGTGGCGATGACGTAGCGCGCGGCGGGCAGGGTGCTGGCGCTGTCGAGCGCATCGCGGAAGAGCATCGCGGGGCGGATGTCCTCGGTCCGGGCGAGCGGCCAGAGGGTGAAGACCAGCGCCGTGAGGATGCCGTAGAGCGCGGCTTCGATCAGCGGTGCGGGGTGGATGGTGAAGATCGCCGGCACCGGGAGCGCGGCGCCGATCAGCGGGCCGAAGAGGATGGGCACAAGCGCGCCAAGACAGAGGCCGATGACGATGCCCAGCAGGCTGAGCGCGCCGATCTGAAGGAAGTAGGTCTGGAAGATCGTGGCACGGGTGGCGCCGAGCGTGCGCAATGTCGCGATGACGCTTGTCTTGCTGGCAAGATATGCGCGCACCGCCGCGGACACGCCGATGCCGCCCACCGCGAGGCCCGAGAGCCCCACGAGGATCAGGAAGGCGCCGAGCCGGTCGACGAACTGCGCCACGCCGGGTGCCCCGTTGCGGGCGTCGCGCCAGCGCAGGCCGCTGCTGGGAAAGGCATTTTCGGTCTGTTCCTCAAGCGCTTGCAGGTCGCTGCCGGGGGGCAGGAGGAGGCGGTACTCGGTCTCGAAGAGGGTGCCGGGTTCGAGAAGACCCGCGCCTTGCAGCGCCTGTGTGGCGACCAGCGTGCGCGGGCCGAGGGAGAAGCCGGAGGCGGAGCTGTCGGGTTCGGTTTCGAGAATGGCGGAGAGGGTGAAATCCTGCGTGCCGAGGCGGACGGTGTCGCCCGGCTCCAAGCCGAGCCTGTCGGCGAGCAGCGGCGCCATGACAGCCCCGGGCAAACCGTCCGTTCCGGCAAGGGCGTCGGCAAGCGGCATGGGTGGGTCGAGCACCACCTCGCCGGTGAGCGGGTAGGCGGTGTCGACGGATTTCACCTGTGTCAGCGCGCGTTCGGCGTCGCCATCGGGGTCGCGGACGACCATGGAGCGGAAATCGGTGATCTCGGACAGGCCGGTCGAGATGGATTCGAGGTAGGCGCGTTCCTCGTCATTGGCGAAGCGATAGGTGAATTCGACCGAGGCATCGCCGCCCAGAAGGATCGAGCCCTGCGCCTCCAGCCCGGACTGGATGGCGGAGCGGACGGACCCGACACCGGCGATGGCGGCGACGCCGAGCGCGAGGCAGGCCAGGAAGATGCGGAACCCCTTGAGACCCCCGCGCAATTCCCGGCGGGCAAAACGGACGGCGGTGGACAGCGCCATTATTCGGCCGCCTTCAGCACATCGTCCGAGATGTGACCATCGGTCAACTGCACCACGCGGCTGCATTTCGCGGCCAGTTCGCGGCTGTGGGTGACAAGGATCAGTGTCGCGCCATGGCGGTCGCGCAGGCCAAAGAGCAGGTCGATGATGGCCTGACCGTTCACACCGTCGAGATTGCCGGTCGGTTCATCGGCGAGCAGAATCTCGGGTCGCGTGACGGAGGCACGGGCGAGCGCCACGCGCTGCTGTTCGCCGCCCGACATCTGGGCCGGGTAGTGATCTGCGCGCGGGGCGAGGCCCACCGCGTCAAGCTCTGCCGCGGCGCGGTCATAGGCGTCTTTTTCGCCCGCCAGCTCGAGCGGCGTGGCCACGTTTTCCAGCGCTGTCATGGTCGGGATCAGGTGAAAGGACTGAAAGACGACACCCATGTGATCGCGGCGAAAGCGGGCCATGGCGTCTTCGCCCATCGCGGTAAGATCCTGCCCCAGCGCCATGACGCTGCCGGAGGTTGCGTTCTCCAAGCCGCCCATGACCATCAGCAAAGAGGATTTGCCCGACCCCGATGGGCCGATCAGGCCCAAAGTCTCGCCCTTGTGAACGGAAAGGGTGATCCCGTGCAGGATCTCGACCATTCCGGCATTGCCCCTGAGGCTGAGCATGACATCTTTCAGATCAAGGACTGGATTGTTCATGGAGTCGGGAACTTTATCATGTTGCATTGGATCACATATGGGGCTTGGCAGGTGTTGAGCAAGGTGCGCGTCGCCGCTGTGTGCCTGTGCACGGTGACCGCAGCACAGGCAGACACCGTTGAGGTGGTGGCGCTGGGAGACAGCCTGACCGCCGGGTATGGCCTGATCGATGCGCAGGGATTTGTGCCCAGGATGCGCGAGTATCTCGAAGCGGCGGGGCTGGATGTGCGGCTCGTCAATGCGGGGGTGTCCGGTGACACGACAGCGGGTGGCCTGTCGCGGGTGGCATGGTCGCTCAATCCCTCAACGGATGCGTTGATCGTGGCGCTTGGGGGCAATGACCTGCTGCGCGGGCTTGATCCGGAGAGCGCGCGCGACAATCTGGAAGGTATACTGGAGGTGGCGCAGAAGAACGGGCTGGAGGTCCTGATCGTCGGAATGGAAGCGCCGGGCAATTACGGACCCGAATACAAGGCAGAGTTCGACGCGATCTACCCGGAATTGGCCGAGGCCTATGACGCGCTGTATTTTCCCCGCTTTTTCGAAGGGCTTTACACGGATGGGGAATCGCCCGCTGACATTCGTCCCTTGATGCAGCCTGATGGGATCCATCCCAATGCCGAAGGGGTGGACCTGATCGTTGAAGCGATGGGGCCTGCTGTGGTGGAGTTGGTGGAACGCGCGGCTGACTGAGGCATGAGTTTATTGACGGGCGACAGAGCCGCCCGCAAATCTGTCATGTGTCCCGAAGGACCGGGATATCGGGCCATGTGCGACCCTTCAATGGGTCAGGCGAGTGCAATATTGACCGCAGCTTCGCGCCCGTCGCGCCCCGCTTCGAGGTCGTATGTCACCTTCTGATTGTCGGCGAGCCCGGTCAAACCTGACCGTTCTACCGCTGAAATATGGACGAATACGTCTTTTCCGCCGCTTTCCGGTGCAATAAATCCGTAGCCTTTGGTGGTGTTGAACCATTTGACGGTGCCAGTGGCCATCCGTTCTACTCCTGTCTGTCTTGTCTTCCGCCGGCAAGAAGGCGCGACGGGCGCTGTCGGTCAAAATTGCGCGACTGAACCGGAACGGAGCAGTGGTCGCATTTTGATAACTTCGCGGGTTGAATCTTCGGGCGATTCCGGCAATGAAGCAAGAAAAAAGCCGCAGTGAAACTAAGAAACGGCAGGCGCTTGCCTTCATGTCGAACAGCCCCATGTCGTGCGCTCACGGGGTGAAGCAAGACCTCGCGTGCCTAGAGGGAAAGTGACTATGTCCGGGATGGATGCGCGGGTTTCCGCAAAAGAAAAGCAGCAGATGCTGGAAGATCGGTATCAAGCCGCGCGAGCGAACATTGACCGCAGACGTCAGATCGAGGACGGCCAGTCCGGAGCGTTGCTGTTTGCCGCCATGGCCTATGGTGATGCGCTCGAGCGGAACAAGCTGCTCAAGCTGGCCTCGCACTGGGCGAAGCTGTTCTGTATCGCGGCGGTTTTCGTGATCCCGAACCTTCTGGTTTTGCGCGTCTTGCTGTAACCGCAGCGCGGAAGTTGGCCGTGCATGCGGTGCATCAGGGTGTCCGTGTGTCGATCGCATAGGCTGCGCCGAGCGTGAGCGTGGCGAATCCCAGGCTCGTCACTATGAACACGACCAGCGCGGTCGAAGCCAGCGCGCCGAGAAACAGTGCGGCCGCGGCCGCGATCCAGCCCAGAACGCTGCCGGCGATGAGTGACAGTGCGGCCATCCTGCTCTCCTTCACGTCTATCAGGCATTCAACCTCTTGAGGTGGGCTTGATCGCAGGGGATCGTGCAAGGATTATGGCTGCATACGGGAAATACCGGGGCAGACTGCCTGCCCCGATGAAGGGTCACAGGACAGTCACGACGGTGCCGATCGGCACGCGGTCGTAGAGATCCCTCACATGGTCGTTGAGCATGCGGATGCAGCCGTTTGACACAGATTGCCCGATGGAGCGCGGGGCCGTCGTGCCATGGATGCGGAAGAAGGTGTCGCGCCCGTTCTGGAACAGGTAAAGCGCGCGCGCGCCCAATGGATTCTCCGGCCCGCCGGGTTGGACATAGTCGTTGTCCTTGAATTCGGCATAGGTGTCCGGTTCGCGCTCGATCATCTCGTCCGTCGGGCGCCAGGTGGGCCATTCCTTCTTGACCGAGATTTCGGCTGTGCCGGTGAATTCAAGCCCGGCGCGGCCAACTCCGACGCCATAGCGGCGCGCCACCCCTTGCTGGGTGACGTGATAAAGAAAATGCGCGCGCGGCAGGATCAGGATCCGCCCCGGTGCAACATCGGCCTTGAGGCGAACGTTCTGGGGCATGTAGATCGGGTCGATATTGACCGCTTGCGCCGTTGCGACATGCGGTGCCGCCAAGCCGGCGGCGGCAGCGGCGATGAGGTGTCTTCGGGAAATCATGGGCAGCCCTGGTCCTTTCGGTCTGTGACCCGCGTCACGAGGTCGTTCGGGGATTTGCCGGTGGTTATAGCCGGAACACGCCGGTAGGCTGCTGGTCCAGCGCGTATAATGGTGTATTTGCGGCATAAAAGACACAATGCCCGGTCAGAGCGTGCCGTGGTCATGTGCAGTCTCGGGCGACCCTTACCCTTGTGATCAGCGGCGTCCGACAAGCACAAAGCCGGGTTCCACGTTTGCGCGACGTGGTTTCCCATCACTCAAGAGTGGTCACGCGCCTTGGTTCCGGGCGGCGGCACCACAAAGAAAAACCGCCCGGAGGCGCGCAGCCTCCGGGCGGTTTTCGATCCGAAAATCGGTGTGGCTTATGCCAGCGCGAGGTTGATCGCGCTTTCGCGGCCGTCGCGACCTGCTTCGATGTCGAAGTTCACCTTCTGGTCGTCGCTGAGGCCGGTGAGGCCCGAACGCTCAACAGCGGAGATGTGCACGAACACATCCTTGGAGCCGCCATCGGGTGCGATAAAGCCGTAGCCTTTGGTGGTGTTAAACCATTTCACTGTGCCAGTGGCCATGTGAAGTATCCTTTTGTTTTCCGTTGCCCGCGGAAGTGCGGCAACACGGCGAAGTCACGTCTGGATCGAAGACTGAGTGCCGGAATCGGAAAACGTCAGGGTCGAATAGAAGATCGTTAGCGCATTTCTTATGACAGATCGGTGGGCGTCACACAAGACAAATCTCGGGTATGTCGCGGATCGGCCGCCGATTGCGGGGCAGGGCGGCCCCGATTGGGGGCCGCTTCCGGTTCACCGCGCGAACTTCTTGAACTTTACCCGCTTGGGCTCCACCGCGTCGGGTCCGAGGCGGCGTTTCTTGTCTTCCTCGTAATCCTCGAAATTGCCCTCGAACCACTCGACATGCGCGTCACCCTCGAAGGCGAGGATGTGGGTGCAGAGGCGGTCGAGGAAGAATCGGTCGTGGCTGATGACCACGGCGCAGCCGGCGAAATCGTCGATGGCGTCTTCGAGCGCGCGGAGCGTTTCGACATCGAGATCATTGGTCGGCTCGTCGAGCAGAAGCACGTTGCCGCCCTCCTTGAGCAGCCGCGCCATGTGCACCCGGTTGCGTTCCCCGCCCGAAAGCAGGCCGACCCTCTTCTGCTGGTCGCCGCCCTTGAAGTTGAAGGCCGAGCAATAGGCGCGCGAGTTGATCTGCGCATCGCCCAGCTCGATAATCTCGGCCCCGCCCGTGACCGCCTCCCAGACGGTGTCGTCGGCGGCAAGGTCGTCGCGCGACTGGTCGACATAGGCAAGCTGCACGGTGTCGCCGTAACTGACATCGCCGTCGTCGGGCTGTTCTTGGCCGGTGAGGATCTTGAACAGCGTGGATTTGCCCGCGCCGTTGGGGCCGATCACGCCGACGATGCCGCCGGGCGGCAGGCTGAAGGACAGGTCTTCGATCAGCAGCTTGTCGCCCATCGCCTTTTTCAGGCCTTCGACCTCGATCACCTTGGAGCCGAGGCGCGGGCCATTCGGGATGATGATCTGCGCGCGCCCGACCCGTTCGCGCTCGGACTGGTTCGCCATCTCGTTATAGGCCTGGATACGCGCCTTGGATTTCGCCTGCCGGGCCTTCTGCCCCTGCCGCATCCAGTCCAGTTCGCGCTCCAGCGTCTTCTGCTTGGCCTTGTCCTCGCGCGCTTCCTGTTCCAGGCGTTTGGCCTTTTGTTCCAGCCAGCTGGAATAGTTGCCCTCGTAGGGGATGCCGCGTCCGCGGTCCAGTTCGAGGATCCAGCCGGTGATGTCGTCGAGAAAATACCGGTCATGGGTGACGATCAGGATCGTGCCCTTGTATGCAACGAGATGGTTTTGCAGCCACGCGATGGTTTCGGCATCGAGGTGGTTGGTCGGCTCGTCGAGCAGCAGCATGTCCGGCGCTTCGAGCAGCAGCTTGCACAGCGCAACGCGGCGTTTTTCACCGCCCGAGAGCGATTCGACTTCCGCGTCATCCGGCGGACAGCGCAACGCCTCCATTGCCACGTCGATCTGACTGTCGAGATCCCAAAGGTCGTTGCTATCGATTTCGTCCTGCAGGGCCGCCATTTCTTCGGCGGTGTCGTCGCTGTAGTTCATCGCAAGATCATTGAAGCGGTCGAGCTTGGCCTTCTTTTCGGCCACCCCCAGCATGACATTTTCGCGCACATTGAGCGAGGGGTCGAGCTGTGGTTCCTGCGGCAGGTAGCCGACCTTGGCACCTTCCGCGGCCCAGGCTTCGCCGGAAAAGTCCGTATCGAGCCCCGCGATGATCTTGAGCAGCGTGGATTTACCCGCGCCGTTGACGCCCACCACGCCGATCTTGACCCCGGGAAGAAAGTTCAAATGAATGTTTTCAAACGTTTTCTTGCCACCCGGATAGGTCTTCGAGACCTCGCTCATGTGGTAGACATATTGGTAGGAGGCCATGATCGCGTTCCTTTGACTTTCGGTTTTGCCGAGGGATACACGCGCAGGCGAAGCCGTGCAATCGCGCGTGTTCAGGCTTTGTTTGGAATTGGCGGGTAGCGTGACGGCACCACACTGGCAGATCACGCGGCAGGGCACTACTTGCGTCTGACGTTGCGTCTGACGTTGGGCACACTCGTTCGGCTCAGTTGATACTTGGCCTCCGGGTGCGGGGGGTGCCCTTCGGTCTGGCTCCAGAAGCGCGGCCCGCCCAGGCGCAGCCAGGTCGGAATCGTCAGGGCCAGTCCGATCACGAAACCGCCGACATGCGCCCAGTAGGCGACCCCGCCTTCATCGGCGGCGCTGCCAAACCCGCCAAAGACCTGCATTGCGAACCAAACGGCGAGCATGATCCACGCCGGTATGGGAAAGACGCGGAAAATGATCACGATGATGATCAGGATATCGACCTTGGCCTTCGGAAACAGCAGCAGGTAGCCGCCCATTACACCGGCGATCGCGCCGGATGCGCCGACCGTCGGAACCGGCGACAAGGGGGCTGCGATGTAATGAATGGCCCCGGCGCCCAGCCCGGCGGCGAGGTAGAACAGGACAAACCCGAAATGGCCCATTTCGTCTTCAAGATTGTCGCCGAAGATGTAGAGGAACAGCATGTTGCCGATCAGGTGCATCCATCCGCCATGCAGGAACATCGAGGTGAAAAACCCACTCCAGCCCAGGCCTTCGGAGACCAGCGCCGGTATCAGTGCCCAGTCGAAATAAAAGCGGAGCATCTGCTGTTCGCTCTGCATCACCGGCCAGTAGCTCAGGAAGATGCCCACATTCGCGACGATCAGCGCGTAGGTGACATAGGGCGTGCGGCCTGACGGGTTGTGATCGCGGATCGGGAACATGCCGCGACAGTTGTGCCAAAGCGGTGGCGCGTCAAGACGCGCCGCTGAGAAGTTGTGCATTGCCGCCCGAGGCGGTCGTGTCGACGCAAACATGGCGTTCACGGCAGACATGGCCGGTATCGGGCATCCCGGTGATCAATGGCAGAATCGGCCCGTCGCGCGTTGCAAGAGCGCGGCGCAGGCTGCGTGCGGTGTCGCTATCCCCCCACCAGATCGCGCCTTCATGTGGCAGATGGGTGAGCCAATCCGGTTCGATCTCGCCCTGCGCCGTGACGGGACGGCCGCCAAGCGCCTTGACTGCGTCGGCTTGCGCCTGCGCGGCCCGCTCTCCCGGCCCGAGGCAGAGGATCGGGCCCCGCGACAGGCTGGTGAGCACGTTGGATTCCCCGGTGGGGCCGGGTAATGTGCGGGTGCTGACCGGCCGGCCGGAGCCGGCTTTTTGCAGCACCTTGGCAAGGCGGTCTTTCGCGTCCGGCTTGCCCCAAGCGACGCCCTCTTGGGTCGCGGGATGCGTGCGGAAGCGGGCAAGATAGTTCGGGCCGCCCGCCTTGGGTCCGGTGCCCGAAAGCCCCTCGCCGCCAAAGGGTTGACTGCCGACGATGGCCCCGATCTGGTTGCGATTGACATAGATGTTGCCGGCCTCGATCCGTTCCGAGACGTGCTGCACCCGGTCGTCGATCCGGGTTTGCAGACCAAAGGTCAGGCCGTAGCCGGTGGCGTTGATCGTGTCGATGACCTTGTCGATGTTCCGGGCCTTGAAGGTGGCGATGTGCAGCACGGGGCCAAAGATTTCGCGCTCCATCTCTTCAATGCCGGTCACCTTGATCAAGGCCGGAGGCACGAATGTGCCGCCGCCCGGCAGGGGCAGGCGGTGCAGCACCCGACCTTCGGCGTCGGCCGCATCGATATAGGACAGAATGTCATCCCGGGCGTCGGCGTTGATCGCGGGGCCAACATCGGTTCCGTAGGTCCATGGGTCGGCGATCACGAGCGCATCCATCGCGCCGGTGAGCATGGTCGTAAACGATTCGGCAATGTCTTCCTGCACATAAAGGCATCGCAAGGCCGAACACCGCTGACCCGCGGATTGAAAGGCGGATTCGACAATGGCTTGTACCGCTTGCTCTGGCAGGGCGGTACTGTCCACGATCATGGCATTCAAGCCACCGGTTTCCGCAATCAGGGGGGCGCCGGGATCAATGTGGTCGGCCATGCTGCGATGGATGATCTGGGCCGTCTCGGTCGAGCCTGTGAAGGCAACGCCCTTGATGTCAGGGTTGCCGGTGAGGGACGCGCCGACATCGCCCGCGCCGGGAAGAAGTTGCAGGGCGGTGCGCGGCACACCGGCTTCGTGCAGCAACTGGGCGGCGCGGTGGCCGATCAGGGGTGTCTGTTCGGCAGGTTTGGCCAGGACGGCGTTGCCGGTGGCAAGAGCGGCGGAAATCTGGCCGGTAAAAATGGCGAGGGGAAAGTTCCATGGGCTGATACAGGCAAACACACCTTGTGGGTCCGGCCCGTCGGCGCGCGCGGCGTAGTAGCGCAGGAAATCCACCGCTTCGCGCAGTTCGGCGATGGCATCAGGCAGGGATTTTCCGGCTTCCCGCGCCAGCAGGGCAAAAAGCTCTCCGTAATGCGCCTCAAAGAGATCGGCGGCGCGGTTCAGGATGTCGGCCCGTTCACGGGCCGGGACAGACCATGGCAGTGCGGCAGTGCAGGCCGCCTGGACCGTGTCGGGGGTGGCCCATGTGACATCGCCCACCCTGTCCCCGGCACGGGCAGGATTGGTCACCGGGTCGGTTGCGCCCGCGTCAGCCTCCGTCGCCAAGAGCGGCGCTGCATGCCATTGCACGGTGGCGCAGGGCGCGCGCGCGGCGTCGATTGCGGCGCGGGTGGGCCGGTGGGTCAGGTCCCAGCCGACAGAATTGCGGCGTTCGGGTTGGAACAGTTCCGGCCCGGTGGGCAGGTCGGGCGTGCCCGATGCGTCAAACGGATCGGCGGCCACGTCGGAGGGCGGCACATCGGTGTCGACGATCTGGTTCACAAACGAGGAATTCGCCCCGTTTTCCAACAAGCGGCGGACAAGATAGGCCAGGAGATCGCGATGCGCCCCGACCGGCGCATAGATGCGGCATCGAGTGTTCTCGGTGTCCTTGACGATATCGTGCAGCGCTTCGCCCATGCCGTGCAGGCGTTGGAATTCGAAAGAAGACCGATCGTCCGCCATGTGCAGGATCGCCGCCACGGTATGGGCGTTATGCGTGGCGAATTGCGGGTAGATGCGGTCGGTCATGCCAAGCAATTTGCGGGCATTGGCGATATAGCTGATATCGGTGTGGTGCTTGGCCGTGAATACGGGGAAACCGGACAGGCCCTCGACCTGTGCACGCTTGATTTCGGTGTCCCAATAGGCGCCTTTGACAAGCCGGACCATGATCCGCCGGTCGAGCCGTTCGGCAAGGCTGTGCATCCAATCGATGACAGGCGCGGCGCGCTGGCCGTAGGCCTGCACGACCACGCCGAAGCCGTCCCATCCTTCGAGCGTGGGGTCTGACAGCACGGTTTCGATCACGTCGAGCGAAATCGCGAGGCGGTCTGCCTCCTCGGCGTCGATATTGAGGCCGATATTGGCGGACCGGGCCAGTTGCGCCAGCGTGCGCAGGCGCGGCACGACCTCGTTCATCACGGTGTCGCGCTGGGCCTCTTCGTAGCGCGGGTGCAGCGCGGACAGCTTGACCGAGATGCCGGGATTGTCACGGATGTCCTTGGAGCTTGCCGCTTCGGCTATGGCGCTGATCGCGCGAGAATACGACAGATGATAGCGGCGCGCATCGGTCTCGGTGCGCGCGGCTTCGCCCAGCATGTCGTAGGAATAGGAATACCCCTTGGCCTCCATCTTGCTGGCACGGGTCATCGCGGACTGAATGGTTTCCCCCAACACGAATTGCGCGCCCATTTCGCGCATGGCGCGGCCCACTGCGCTGCGGATCACCGGCTCTCCAAGCCGTTTGATCGCGCCGCGCAAATGCCCGACCGGGCCGGGATGCTCGTCACGAAGCACCTTGCCGGTCAACATCAGCGCCCAGGTCGACGCGTTCACCAGCGGCGACGTGCTTTCGCCCAGATGGCTGGCCCAGTTGGAGGGCGCGATCTTGTCCTCGATCAGCGCGTCGATGGTTGCCGCGTCGGGCACCCGCAAAAGCGCTTCGGCCAGACACATGAGCGCGATGCCTTCTTCGGTCGACAACCCGTATTCGCTGAGGAAAACCTCCATCAGGCCGGGGCGCGCATCCTCGCGAATGCCGGTGACCAGTTTCGTTGCGCGGTCACGGATATGGGCCCGATCGTCCTGGGACAGCTCGGCGGTGGCGCGGAGCTGGTCGAGGACTGGCGCCTCTGCGGCGTAGGTGTTGTCGTCGATCCGCGGGCGCAGGTTGGAATGGTCGTCACGGGGCATGGCAGTCTCCGGTCATTTTTGGTATGATATCGCCCAAATGACGGGCAAGGTTCCGGTTCGGGCGGAATTTGCCACCGGATTGGACTGATTTTCGGCGGGAGAGCAGGCAATATGGATATTTCCGATCTGGATCGATTCGACCGGGCCATCCTGCAAGAGATGGCGCGCGACGGCCGCGTGTCGATCACCGAATTGTCCCGGCGGATCGGTTTGTCCAAATCGCCAACGCAGGCGCGTCTCCGACGGCTTGAGGATCTGGGCGCAATTCAAGGATATCGCGCGCTGCTCGATCCGATCCGCTTGGGGCTGGACCATATCGCCTTTGTCGAAGTCAAGATGACGGACACGCGCGAAATTGCCCTGGCCGCGTTCAACGAGGCCGTGGCGAAGATCCCCGAGATCGAACAGGCGCATCTGATTGCGGGGAATTTCGATTACCTGCTCAAGGTGCGCACCGCGAATATGCGCAGCTACCGCTTGGTTCTGGCCGAGAAGATCTCGACCCTGCCGCATGTGGCGTCGACCTCGACCTATGTGGCGATGCAGGCGGTCAAGGAAGAATCCTTTGGAAACGTGACTTGACGGAGCCGGGACGGGCTTGCCTTATGGCGGGATGAGACACCTGATGGCAGCAGTGGCGCTGTGCCTGGCGCAAGAGGCCGTGGCAGATGGCTGCCCGGCGGCGCCGGACCACACCGATCAGATTGATCAGCTTTACGCGGAGATTCAGCGCGCGCCGGACGATATGGCCGCGCGGGTGATCTCCGACCAGATGTGGGAGCTGTGGCTCAATGCACCGGACGACCCATCGCAATCCATGCTGGACACAGCGCTTGCGGCCCTGCGCGTTGGCGATCATCTGCGCGCGCTGGACCGTCTGGATGCGCTTGTCTCTTACTGTCCGCTTTATGCAGAGGGTTATAACCAGCGCGCATTCCTGAATTTCCTGCGCGGTGACTATACGGCGGCGTTGCCCGACCTCGACCAGGCCATCATGCTCAACCCGCGCCACACCGGGGCGCTCACCGGCAAGGCGTTGACCCTGATCGAACTGGGAGACGCGGACACGGCCCAAGAGGTGTTGCGGCAGGCGGTGGCGCTGAACCCGTGGCTGAGCGAACGGTTCCTGCTGGCTGATCCGCCGGGCGAGGAATTGTAGGGTCCGGATCCCGAGCAGACCCGGCCTGAAACCAGCAGACCGGTGATTGTTTTCGCGCGAAAGCCCGGCTAGGGATAATCCCGTGCGGGCGTGATGGAATGGTAGACATATCGGACTTAAAATCCGAAGGCCCTGGCGCCGTGTGGGTTCGAGTCCCACCGCCCGCACCAAACACGCCTGAAAATGCGTTATGAAATGGCTGTCACAGCTCCTGATGGCCCAAGGGCATCATGTTTTTCTGATCTCGGTCACATCCACGAATGGCAGACACTGTGCCCCTACCGGCAACGCGGATCAATGCATGGTCGATATGGGCGGTCCGGGCGATATCGGGCGCAATGACTGAACAGTGGACCAAGGAAAAAACCGGCCGCGGGGGCCGGTTTTCCAAGGTGGGAGCGATGTGGCGTCACAGCCCCCAGTTCGCCGCAGTGTCTTCGAAAAAGCCTTGCGCTTTTTTCAGCTCGATCCAGCTGTTCACGTAATTGATCCAGACCTGGTCGTCCTGCGGCAGGAGCATCGCGATGGGCGTTGGCGCCCGCGGGCCGTCGGTTTCGATCTGGCGCAGGTTGGGGAATTTCGCCAGCAGGGTGGCGCCTTCGATGTTGGAGGTAACGAACACGTCGGACCGGCCAGACAGCACTTCCTGAAAGCCGCGGGCGGGCGCTTCGACAACATTGATATCAGAGTCCGGGAACCAGTTGCGGACCATGCCTTCGAAACTCGTGCCCAGGGTGGTGGCCACTTTCACGTCGCCCGAATTGATGGATTCCCAGCCGGAAAAGCGATCCAGCTTGTCCTCGGTTGTGAAGGGAAAGATCTCGACCGCGATATAGCTGTCGGAATAGCCTGCGGCCTTGAGCCGGGCGGGGCTGATCGAGGCGGACCCGGTCATGTGGTAATTCCCTGCGACGACGCCGTTCACCAGCGTTTTCCAATCGGTCGGGACAAACTCGAGCTCTACTCCGAGATCAGCAGCAAGCTCTGTCATCACGTCGATGTCATAGCCCTTGAAGCTGTTGGTTGCAGGATCGCGCACCGACATGGGATTCCAGTCGCCCGTTGTGCCCACCTTGAGCACGCCGCCGCTCAGGATGTCCTGCAAGGCGGATTGCGCCGAGGCAGGGGCGGCGACCAAGGATGCGGCAAAAGCTGCTGCCATCCCGATTGATTTCAAAAAACGCATGTTAGTTCCTTTTCGTGGGTGACCATCTCGGGCTAGATAGTGCGCACGCTCCGAATACCATCGTAACATGCTGATTTTTTGACGCGCGCGCTATCTTGAGAGCACCAGACAGCTTCGGAGTGGGACATGAGCGCGAAACGCGTCATTGAAATACGGTCATTGAACAAGTCTTTCGGCGATTTTCGGGCGCTGACGGGTGTCGATCTGGATGTGAGCCTGGGTGAGCGGATCGTTATCTGCGGGCCATCCGGGTCTGGCAAGTCGACGCTGATCCGCTGCGTGAACGGGTTGGAAGACTACGATTCCGGGCATATCGAGGTCGACGGCATATCCCTGGCCGAGCGCGGAAGCGTGCAACGCGTGCGCGCCGAGGTTGGCATGGTGTTCCAGCAATTCAACCTGTTCCCGCATCTGTCGGTTCTTGAAAACCTGACCCTGGGCCCGATGAAGACGCGCGGGCTGTCGCGCAAGGATGCGGAGGCTTTGGCGATGGAGTATCTCGGGCGCGTGCGCATTCCCGAACAGGCACATAAACGGCCGCGCGATCTGTCCGGCGGTCAGCAGCAACGGGTCGCCATCGCGCGATCATTGTGCATGAAGCCGAAGATCATGCTTTTCGACGAGCCCACGTCTGCGCTGGACCCCGAGATGATCTCGGAAGTGCTGGACGTCATGGTGGAGCTGGCCGAAGAGGGGATGACGATGCTTGTCGTGACCCACGAGATGGGGTTTGCCCGCAGGGTCGCCGACCGGATGGTGTTCATGGATGGCGGAGAGATTGTCGAGACGGGCACGCCGTCGGCGGTGTTCGACGCGCCGCGATCGAAACGCTTCCGCGCGTTTCTGGACAAGATAATACATCACTAGGGCGGTATTGATGACAGGTTCACTCAGACGATGGGCGCTCTTGCCGGGTTTCTTGCTGCTTGCCGGATGTGGCGGATCGGGCGGAACATGGGGTTGGTACGTCGTCGATCCCGGCACACCGCAGGGCAGATCGAATGTCGAATTCCTGATCGGCGGGTTCTGGGCGACGATCCAGTTGTCCCTGGTCGCGGCGGCCCTGTCGATGTTGATCGGCCTGCTGGTGGCGTTGCCGGGCATGTCGGCGAACAGGTGGCTGCGGTTGCCGTCGCGGATCTATATCGAATTCATTCGCGCGATCCCGCTGCTGCCGATGCTGTTCTGGGTCTTTTATGGCTTGCCCGTGGTGATGCGATCCTTTGGGGTTCCGGTCACGATCGATGCGTTCTGGGGCGCGGTCATCACCCTGGCGATTTCCGACAGCGCCTTCACCGCGGAAATTTACCGCGCCGGGATTCAATCGATCCCGAAAGGCCAGACAGAGGCGGCGCGGACCGTGGGGCTGAGCTACAGCCAGACGATGCGCTATGTCGTGCTGCCACAGGCGATCCGGCGCATCCTGCCGCCCTTGGCAAACCAGTTCATCTATATCGTCAAGATGTCGGCCTTTGCGTCTGTCATCGGGATGCAGGAGCTGACCCGCCGCGCCAATGAATTGGTGGTCACGGAGTATCGACCGCTCGAGATCTATTCGCTGCTGATCCTGGAATACCTGGTGCTCGTTCTGGTCATCAGCTTTTTCGTGCGCTGGCTGGAACGCAAGATGGGATCGGATGAAAGCCGGTGAAAAACCGCAATACGGGTTGGCCAGATGACTTGCGGGACACCGAAGACCGGCGGGATGCCTTGCCGGCGCAAAGGCCCGACGGGTTTTGCCGCGGGCTCGGACGGGCGGGACAACCGATGCGGGGAACGAGAGGGCGACAGCGCTGAGCGTGCCGGGTATCGCGATTGCGACCGGGTGCGCCAGCCGCGTGCGGTTCACGTCACCGCTTTGCGCACCATGTCCCAGTAGATTGCTTCGACCTCGGCCAGAGACAGGCGACCGCCGCTGCGGTACCATGTGTTGACCCCGGTCAGCATCGCGATGATGGCAAGCGCCGTGACCTTGGTGTCGGCGACATGGAACTCCCCGGCATCGCGCCCGGTTTTCAGGATCGCCTCGAGCACCCCTTCATAGCTTCGGCGCAGGTCTTCGATGACGCGGAAATTCTCGGGCGTCAGATTGCGCAGTTCCATGTAGGAAATGAACACCGCCTGCGGGCGTTCGAGGTGAAAGCGTATATGGAACCGCGTGAATGCTTCGAGCCTGTCCTGAGGCGACGCGGAGTTTGGCTGCGCATCAAGCGCTGTGCGCAGGTCCACCATGTGCCCCTTGAGCAGATCGAACAGGAGCGATTGCTTGTCTGCGGTGTAGTTATAGAGCGCCCCGGCCTGCACGCCGACTTCACCCGCGATCTGGCGCATGGAAACGGCCGCATACCCATACCGGGCGAAAAGCGTCAAAGCCGCCTCCTGGACCCTTGGACCGGTGATATTCGAATGTGAACCAGCTGTGCGCGCCATTCCGGCAGGTTAACTGAACGTTTGTTCAGAACAAGCCCGTGCTTGCGCGTGCCCGGCGCCTGCGGCATGAAAGATGCCAAAGAAGGAGCGGTTCAGATGTGGCGGGCGTGGATCATACCGGTGTTGGGCCTGGCGGCCTGTACCGACTTCCCCCAGGTGGACGCTGCCCTGTCCCAAAACGGTCCAAGCGCAGATTACCCGGAGATTTTGCCGTTTGAACAGTTGAAAAGCGATCAAGTTCCCCGTCTGACCGGTGTTGACGATGACGCGTTGCGCGCCCGCGCCGAGGCGTTGCGCGCCCGCGTCGGGGGCCTGCGCGGGCCGGTGATCGACCCGGACACGCGTGACCGGATGACCGCCGGAGTGGCGCAACCCTGATCAGGGCCGTTGCAGGCCTGAGCGCAAGTCGCTATTGCGAGCCAAAGCATCAATCGACTGCAAAAGGATTGCCCGACATGACTGAACCATTGCGCCTTGGAATTGCGGGTCTGGGCACTGTCGGCACTGGCGTTGTCAAGATCGTTCGCCAGAAAGCGGCGCTGCTCGAAGCGCGCGGCGGGCGTCCGATCACCATCTCTGCCGTGTGCGCCCGCAACCGGGGCAAGGACCGCGGTGTTCCTCTGGACGGTTATCAGTGGGTAGACGATCCCGTGGCCCTGGCGCAGCGTGACGATGTGGATGTGTTCATCGAACTGGTCGGCGGCAGCGATGGTCCGGCGAAGGCCGCGACCGAGGCGGCACTGCGCTCCGGCAAGGACGTGGTGTCGGCGAACAAGGCTCTGCTGGCGCATCATGGCCAGGCGCTGGCCGAAGCGGCCGAGCAAAACGGCGTGGTCCTGCGGTTCGAAGCGGCTGTGGCCGGCGGGATTCCGGTTGTCAAAACCCTGACAGAGGGGCTTGCGGGCAATGATGTCGACCGGATCATGGGGGTGATGAACGGCACCTGCAATTATATCCTGACACGCATGGAATCGGCCAACCTGAGCTATGAACAGGCCTTCGCAGAGGCCGACAGTCTGGGCTTTCTCGAAGCCGATCCGGAACTGGATGTGGGCGGGATCGATGCGGGGCACAAGCTGTCGCTGCTGGCGTCCATCGCATTCGGCACGCAGGTGGACTTTGATTCTGTCGAGCTCGAAGGCATCGGCCGGGTGAGCATCGAGGACATTCAGCAAGCCGCGGACATGGGCTACAAGGTCAAGCTTCTGGGTGTGTGCCAGATGACCGGCCGCGGCTTGGAGCAGCGCATGTCGCCTTGTCTTGTCCCGGCAAGCTCTCCTCTGGGGCAATTGGACGGGGGCACCAACATGGTGGTCATCGAAGGCGACCAGGTGGGCCAGATCGTCATGCGCGGTGCGGGCGCGGGCGAGGGGCCGACAGCCAGCGCGGTGGTGGGCGATGTCCTGGATATCGCGCGCGGCACGCGCGTTTCGACCTTTGGCCAGGCCTCGGGCAACCTGAAAAAGCCGAAACCCGCCAAGACCGCGACACCGGCCCCCTATTACTTGCGGCTTCGCCTTCAGGACAAGCCCGGTGCCCTGGCCAAGGTCGCCGCGGTTCTGGGCGAGGCAGGCGTGTCCATCAACCGGATGCGCCAGCGCAGCCACGAGCAGGACACAGCCCCGGTGCTGATCGTCACGCACAAGACAACGCGTGCGGCGCTGGACAATGCACTTGCCGCGATGGTCGGCACCGGCGTTGTCGAAGGCGAACCGGTGGCGTTGCGCATCGAACAGGTCTGAAGGCTTTAGCGCAACCAACCTTGCCAGGGGTGGGGCCGGGGCGTAACAGGCTATTAACGTGAAGAAGCCATGACTGGAGACGCCAATGACCGCGCCCACCGATTTCAATGACCGCATGCTGTCCCTTGGTCTGGCGCGGGTGGCCGAACAGGCCGCAATCGCCACCGTTGACCTGATTGGCCGTGGTAACGAAAAAGCCGCCGACCAGGCCGCTGTGAACGCGATGCGGGAACAGTTGAACTTGCTGGATATCTCCGGGGTCGTCGTGATCGGCGAAGGCGAACGCGACGAGGCGCCGATGCTGTTCATCGGCGAAGAGGTGGGCACCGGCAATGGGCCGGGCGTGGATATCGCGCTGGATCCGCTGGAAGGTACGACGCTGACGGCCAAGGACATGCCGAACGCGCTTACCGTGATCGCGATGGGGCCGCGCGGTTCCATGCTGCACGCACCGGATGTGTATATGGACAAGCTGGCCATCGGTCCCGGCTTTGCCGAGAATGTCGTGACGCTGGACATGACGCCGAAAGAGCGGGTCGAGGCATTGGCCAAGGCCAAGGGATGCGGGCCACGCGACATCACGGTCTGCGTGCTGGAACGTCCGCGCCACGAACAGATGATCGGCGAAATCCGCGCCACCGGCGCGGCGATCCGCCTGATCACCGATGGCGATGTGGCGGGGGTGATGCATTGCGCCCAGCCGATCCAGACCGGGATCGACATGTATATGGGCACTGGTGGCGCGCCCGAAGGTGTGCTGGCGGCGGCTGCGCTGAAATGCATGGGTGGTCAGATCCAGGGGCGCCTGCTGTTCCGCAACGACGATGAAAAAGGCCGCGCGGCCAAAGCCGGGATCACCGATCTTGGCAAGATCTACAGCCGGGACGAAATGGTCACGCAGGAGGTGATCTTTGCCGCAACGGGTGTGACAGCCGGATCGCTCTTGCCCGCGATCAAGCGCGAGGTCGGATTTTATACCACCGAGACGTTGTTGATGCGGTCAAGAACCGGGTCCGTGCGCCGGATGACCTATCGCAACCCGATGCAGTGATGGAGGCAACGTGACCGGTTATCTTGGCGTTGACCGGTCGCTGACCGGGCGGCGCTGGATCGGTCCCGCGCCAGAGGTCACGCGGCACGCAGAAGCCCTGATGCAGCAGACGGAGCGTTCCCCCGCGCTCTGCCAGACGCTTGCCCGCCTGGGGGTCGCGATCGAAGACGTCGCGACCTATCTCGAGCCAACGCTGCGTGCGCTGTTGCCCGATCCCCGATCCCTGCGCGACATGGAAAAGGCCGCGGCGCGTCTGCTGCGCGCGGTTGAGCGCAATGAACAGATCGCGATTTTTGCCGACTACGATGTGGATGGCGGGGCCTCGGCCGCGCTGTTGATCGACTGGCTGCGGCAGATGGGCCGTGGCGCGACGCTTTATGTGCCCGATCGGATCGACGAGGGGTATGGACCCAACGACGAAGCGATGGAGGCGCTCGCGCGGGATCACGACCTGATCGTCTGCGTCGATTGCGGAACCCTGTCGCATGGCCCGATTTCAGCGGCAAAAGGGGCGGATGTGGTGGTGATTGACCACCATCTTGGTGGTGAAACCCTGCCCGAGGCGTATGCCCTGGTAAACCCGAACCGGCAGGACGAGGACGGTGGGTTGGCGCATCTTTGCGCAGCCGGTGTCGTGTTCCTTGCTCTGGTCGAGGCGGGGCGGCAACTGCGCGCGGCTGGCCAGAGCGGTCCGGACCTCATGGCGATGCTGGACCTGGTGTCGCTGGCCACGGTCGCCGATGTCGCGCCCCTCCAGGGGGTCAATCGCGCGCTGGTCCGACAGGGGTTGAAGGTGATGGCACAGCGCGCGCGTCCCGGCCTGGTGGCCTTGTGCGATGTTGGCCGCCTGGAAAGCGCCCCGAAATCCCATCATTTGGGGTTTGTTCTTGGCCCCCGGGTCAATGCAGGAGGGCGGATCGGCAAGGCTGATCTGGGCGCGCGCCTGTTGTCCAGCACGGACCCGCAGGAGGCCAAGGCGCTGGCCGATCGACTGGATGCGTTGAACACCGAACGCCGCGAAATCGAGGAGACGGTGCGCGCGCATGCCCTGGAGCAGGCGGAAGCACGCGGATTCGACAGGCCTCTTGTCTGGGCGGCGGGTGACGGCTGGCACCCCGGCGTTGTCGGTATCGTGGCGTCCCGGCTCAAGGAGCGGACCAATCGCCCGTCCATCGTGATCGGGTTCGACGGCCAAGAGGGCAAGGGGTCGGGCCGCTCGGTGAGCGGCATCGACCTTGGTGCGGCGATCCAGAAGCTCAGCGCCGAAGGCCATTTGCAGAAAGGGGGCGGTCACAAGATGGCAGCCGGGCTTTCGCTGTCCCGCGATCAGCTTGAACCTGCCATGGCCCGTTTGACCGAGCTTCTGGCGAAACAGGGGGCGGACAAGCTGGGCGCGTCCGACCTGCGTCTCGACGGCCCGCTGATGCCCGGTGCCGCGACACCGGAACTGGTCGAACAGCTCGAAGCGGCAGGCCCGTATGGCGCCGGTGCGGCCGCGCCCCGGTTCGTCTTTCCCGATGTTCAGATCTCGTTTGCGAAACGGGTGGGGGCGTCCCATCTCAAGGTCAGCTTCGGTGACGGGCTCGGCGCGCGGTTGGAGGCGATCTGCTTTGGCGCGTTCGACGGCGCGCTTGGCCCTGCGCTCGAACAGCATGGGGGCGCGCGATTCCATTTGGCGGGTCGCCTTGAAATCAATGAATGGGGCGGCCGACGGTCGGTGCAATTGCGGCTCGAGGACGCCGCGCCGGCGCCAGGCCAAAGCCTATAAATACCTGATATCATTCAAATTCCAAATGCCCGCCCCGGATGTTCGACCAAAGTGAAAAATACCCGCAATTCCACGAATTTCCACTTGCATGGCCGCGCCGCTTTGCCTAAACACCGCTCACCAAGAGTGGCCCGTTCGTCTATCGGTTAGGACGCCAGGTTTTCAACCTGGAAAGAGGGGTTCGATTCCCCTACGGGCTGCCACTTTCTTCCGAAATCAGTGACTTGCAAAAATCGTGTCGCGGCGACATATCCGGCGCATGGGTGTGATGCGTATTTTTCATGTGCTTGCTGTGGCGATCTTGGCGCTTCCGGCCAATGCGCAGACAGACTCGGAACCGCGGGTTCCGACATCGCAGGCCGAGATCAGCCTGTCCTTTGTTCCCGTGGTCAAGCAGGCGGCCCCGGCTGTCGTCAACATATATGCGCGCCGCATCGTGCAGGCGCGGCGGAGTCCGTTTCAGGACGATCCCTTCTTCGGTGAGCTTTTCCGTGATTTTGGGGACACGCGGCCGCGCGTTCAAAATTCGCTTGGCTCGGGCGTGATCGTTTCAGCGGACGGCTATGTCGTGTCGAATTATCACGTCGTGGGGCAGGCCGACGATATCCGCGTGGTTCTGAACGATCGCAGGGAATATACGGCGCGGGTGCTCATCGGCGATGAGGCGTCCGACCTGGCAATCCTCAAGATCGATGCGGACGATATGCCTTATCTTCCTCTAAGAGACAGCGACACGGTCGAGGTGGGAGAGCTTGTGCTGGCGATCGGCAATCCGTTTGGGGTCGGTCAGACGGTCTCGTCCGGGATCGTTTCCGGCCTGGCCCGGTCAGGGACGGCCACGGGCAACGGGCGGGGCTATTTCATCCAGACAGATGCCCCGATCAATCCGGGAAATTCCGGCGGCGCACTGATCGACATCGCGGGGCGAATGATCGGGATCAACACGTCTATCCTGACGCGCTCTGGGGGGTCGAACGGGATTGGCTTTGCAATTCCTGCCGCGCTTGTCGCGGCGTTTCTGGAACAGGCGCGGGATGGCAAGACGGCCTTTGAACGGCCCTGGGCCGGGGCTTTGGGTCAACCGGTGGATGCGGACCTGTCGGATGGGCTGGGCATGGTCCGTCCCGAAGGCGTTATCGTCACCGCACTGCATCGCGCCAGCCCATTGGCCGAGGCGGGGATCGCCGTGGGGGACGTGGTGATCGAAGTCGCCGGCCAGCCGGTGAACACACCTGAAGAAATGCTGTTTCACATGTCTGTTCAGGGTCTCGGCGAAACGGTCGAGATGGTGTACCTGCACGAGGGCGCGCGGGTGCGCGCTGACGTGACGCTGATCGCACCACCGGATGATCCGCCGCGCGATACGCATGTGCTTGGCAACCGCGAGGTGCTGGCCGGTCTGGAAGTGGCGCGCATCAATCCGGCGGTGACAGCCGAACTGGGATTGCCATTGAACAAGGACGGGATCGTCGTGATGACACCGGGACGATTGGGGCAGCGCGTCGGACTGAGGCCGGGCGATATCATCCGCCGCGTGGATCGCATTGTTCTGGAGACACCCGCAGAGCTGGGGCCGGCCCTTTTGCAGGCGGCCCCGAACGTCCAGCTGGACGTGGAACGCGGTGGTCGGCGTGTCATCCTGCGATTCCGGGCCTGACAGGTGGCGGATCTGTTCGATACTGGGGAGGCCCCCAAAGACGCGCCGCGCCCCCTGGCCGACCAATTGCGGCCCCGAAAACTGTCCGAGGTGATCGGTCAGGCGCAAGTGATCGGACCGGAATCGCCGCTGACCGTGATGCTAGCGGCGGGCAGCCTGGGGTCGGTGATATTCTGGGGTCCGCCCGGTGTTGGAAAAACCACGATCGCGCGGCTTCTGGCAGACGAAACCGACATGCATTTTGTCCAGATCAGCGCGATTTTCACCGGTGTGCCAGAACTTCGAAAGGTGTTCGACGCGGCCAAGCATCGGCGAAAGGAAGGGCAGGGCACGTTGCTGTTCGTCGATGAAATCCACCGCTTCAACAAGGCGCAACAGGACGGGTTCCTGCCGCATATGGAGGATGGCACGATCCTTCTGGTGGGCGCGACAACCGAGAACCCGTCTTTCGAATTGAACGCGGCCCTGCTCAGCCGGGCACAGGTCCTTGTGCTGGAGCGGCTGGACGCGGCTGATCTGGAACGGCTGGCACAGCGGGCCGAGGCAGAGCTTGGGCGCAGCCTGCCGCTGGACGATGCGGCGCGGGCCAACCTGCTGGACATGGCCGATGGCGACGGGCGGGCGCTTTTGAACCTTGTCGAACAGGTGATGGCGTGGAATGTCAGCGATCCGCTGGACGGCAGCGCTTTGGCGCAGCGTCTGATGAAACGCGCCGCGCAATACGACAAGTCGGGCGATGCGCATTACAACCTGATTTCGGCGCTGCACAAATCGGTGCGCGGATCGGACCCGGACGCGGCGCTTTACTGGTTCGCGCGGATGCTGGACGCGGGCGAAGACCCGAGATACCTGGCGCGCCGCATCACGCGCATGGCGGTCGAGGATATCGGCCTCGCCGATCCGCAGGCGCAGGCGGTCTGCCTGCAAAGCTGGGAAACCTTCGAGCGGCTGGGCAGCCCCGAAGGGGAATTGGCGATTGCCCAGGCGTTGGTCTATATCGCGCTCGCGCCGAAATCGAACGCGGTCTACGCCGCCTACAAGGGTGCCCGGGCCGCAGCCAGGACGACCGGCTCGCTGGCGCCTCCCAAGCATATCCTGAACGCGCCGACCAAGCTCATGAAAGAGCACGGCTACGGATCGGGTTATGCCTATGACCACGATGCAGAGGACGGGTTTTCCGGCCAGGACTATTTCCCCGAGAGCATGGGGCGGACCGTGTTTTATGCGCCTGTCGAGCGTGGGTTCGAGCGGGATTTGACCAAGCGGCTTGAGTATTTCGCGCGGCTGCGGGCCAAGCGGCAATCTTGACTCTCGCCTGCGCGCGCGCGACAGACCGCGCATGTTGACAAGCCTTTCTCTCGTGGCGCTCGGCGGCGCCATCGGTGCCGCGCTCAGGTTCCTGACCGGCCTTGCTGTCCTGCGTCTTTTTGGCAGCGGCGACTTCCCCTTGGCGATTATCATCGTCAACGTTATCGGCTCTTTCCTGATGGGCGTTTTCGTGGTCTTGGCTGCGCAGCGCGGGCTGACGCATTTTTCACCCTTCGTGATGACCGGACTTCTTGGTGGGTTCACCACGTTCTCGGCCTTCTCGTTGGAAACGGTCACGCTGATCGAACGCGGTCAGATGGGGTCTGCCGCGCTTTACATTGTTTTGTCGGTTGGCCTGTCTGTCGGGGCGTTGGCCTTGGGGTTGCTGGCGGCGCGGGGGACATTCGCATGAGCAGAGTTCAGAACGTAACCGTCGGCCCAGGCGATGCGGACCAGCGTCTTGATCGCTGGCTCAAGCGGTTGTTTCCGCATCTGGGGCAGGGCCGGATCGAAAAGCTGTGCCGCAAGGGCGAAGTGCGGATCGATGGCGGCCGGGTCAAGGCCAGCACGCGCCTTGCCACGGGGCAGGAGGTGCGCATCCCGCCGCTGCCCGAACCCGGTGCGGTGCAGTCGGCCCCCAAGCCCGGTGTGTCGGACAAGGATGCCGCAATGATGAAGGCGCTTGTCCTTTACAAGGACGACCACATCATCGCGCTGAACAAACCGCCCGGATTGCCGACCCAGGGCGGCAGCAAGCAAACCCGGCATATCGACGGGTTGTCCGAGGCTTTGACATTTGGATACGGCGAAAAACCGCGCCTCGTGCACCGGTTGGACAAGGACACATCGGGCGTCCTGCTGCTGGCGCGCACGCGTCAGGTGGCCGGTGATCTGACCAAGGCGTTCCGCGCCCGCGAGACGCGTAAAATCTATTGGGCCGCCGTTGCCGGCGTGCCCGCGCCACAGATGGGCACGATAAAGCTCGGACTGGTGAAAGCATCGGGCCATGGTGCTGCGGGCGAGAACGAGAAGATGCGCGCGGTCCACCCGCAGGATGTGACGCACACCGAGGGCGCGAAACACGCAACGACGGATTACGCGGTGCTGAGCGCGCTTGCCAAGCGTGCCGCCTGGGTCGCGATGGTGCCTGTGACAGGGCGCACCCATCAGCTGCGCGCGCATATGTCCGAATTGGGACACCCGATCATCGGCGATGGCAAATATGGCGGGTCGGGGCAGGAAAACCTTGGCGATGGCTGGGGGGCGATGCTCGGGGGCGATGTGAGCCGCAAACTGCATCTGCACGCGCGCTCCATTTCAATCCGGCATCCGGTAACGGGCGCAAAGCTGACCGTGACCGCGCCTTTGCCCGAACACATGGAGCGCACGTGGGACTTCCTGCACTGGGATCCGCGTGATGTGCCGGCAGATCCGTTCGAGGATCTTGATTGATGTCGCCACCGCTCGGGCTTGTGGTGTTCGACGTGGACGGCACGCTGGTCGACAGCCGCGCCCATATCCTTGCGTCAATGGCGGCGGCCTTTGCCGATCTTGGCCTGGCTGCGCCAACCCGCGAGGCGGTCTTGCACTGCGTCGGCCTGTCCCTGCCGGAGGTTATGGCGCAATTGACACCGGATCAGGGCGAAGACATACGGCTCGCGCTCGTCGAGCGGTACAAAAGCCACTCTGTCCAGCGGCATACGGCACATGGCAGCTCTGCCAGTGCGATGTTCTTTCCCGGCATGCGCGCGGTTCTCGACCGGTTGAAGCTGGAGCCATACATCCTGCTGGCCGCGGCAACCGGCATGTCGCGACGGGGGCTGGACCGGATCATTTCGCAAAACGGGCTTGAAGGGTATTTCCACGCCAGCCAGGTGGCCGATCACCACCCGTCCAAGCCGAACCCTGCCATGCTGCATGCCGCGCTTTCGGAAACCGGCATAGAGGCGACCCATGCAGTGATGGTGGGCGACACCATCTATGACATTCAGATGGGACACGCCGCCGGGGCGAGCACCATCGGGGTGACATGGGGCAATCATGACGCGGCGCAGTTGTCGGGCGCGGATCACATTGTGGACAGCCCAGACGATCTGGACATGGCACTGAAAAACTGGATGGAAGACCTGACATGAGCGAATGGGCCCCGAAACGTTTCTGGACGGATGCCACCACGACGCAAACCGAAGATGGGTACGGTATCCTGTTGGATGGCCGGCCGGTGCGGACCCCGGCGAAAGCTCTTCTCAGGGTTCCGAGCCCCCAGATCGCCGAGGGAATTGCCGCGGAATTCGCGGCGCAGCAGGACCGGATCGATCCGACGACGATGCCGTTTACCCGCACGGCGAATGCCGCCATCGACAAGGTATCCGTACAACATGCGGAGGTCGCTGACATGATTGCTGAATATGGCGACAGTGACCTGCTGTGTTACCGCGCCGATGCGCCGGACGAACTGGTCGCCCGGCAGGAGACCGAATGGACCCCGCTGCTGGATTGGGCGGCAGAGACCCTGAATGCGCGGCTCGAGCCGCGGGTCGGTGTCATGCATGAACCGCAGGACGCGAGCGCCCTGTCTGAACTGCGGCGGCGCGTACATGACCTGAGCGCCTTCCAATTGACCGCATTTCACGATCTGGTGTCGATCAGCGGGTCGCTTGTCATCGGGTTCGCCGCCAAAGCAGGCGTGTACCAGGCCGAGGATTTGTGGACCATCTCGCAACTGGACGAGATTTGGCAGGCAGAACAGTGGGGCACGGATGAAGAAGCGCAGGAAATGGCGCTCCGGAAGAAGGCGGCATTTCTGCATGCCGACCTGTTCTTGCGATTGATTGATGGGCATTCAGCGTCGTGACGAACAGCAAAGTGGAGCGGCTTGTCCAAAAAATAGGCTAATCCGCTTGACCTATGGAACTGAATCCTCGCAAAATCATGAGTATTGGAAGTGGGGTTTCCCGACTTTCGTCGTATGAGCGTGAATTCGCTCGTCAAATAACCGCGCCCCAAGGTGCGGGTTAACAGGAAGAGGTAAAAATGAAAAAACTTGCAACTCTTGGCGTGATGACTGCCGCTGGCCTATCGGCTGGTGCTGTATCAGCAGCCACGCTCGACGACGTGATGGCGCGCGGCCAGCTCAATTGCGGCGTGACCACCGGTCTCGTTGGATTTGCAGCGCCGAATGCCAACGGCGAGTGGGAAGGTTTTGACGTTGGCGTATGCCGTGCCGTTGCGGCGGCTGTGCTGGACGACCCGACTGCTGTCGAATTCGTGCCGACAACGGGCAAGACGCGCTTTACGGCGCTGGCCTCGGGCGAGATCGATCTGCTCGCACGGAACACCACATGGACGTTCTCGCGCGATGTGGACCTTGGCTTTGAATTCGTCGGGATCAACTACTACGATGGTCAGGGCTTCATGGTTCCAAAGGAACTGGGCGTGTCCTCCGCCAAGGAGCTTGATGGCGCGACCGTCTGCATCCAGACCGGCACCACGACCGAGCTGAACCTTGCCGATTACTTCCGCAAGAACAAACTCGATTACGAGCCGGTCCCGATCGAGACCAACTCCGAAGCGCAGCCGCTCTATCTCGAAGGGGCGTGCGACGTCTACACCACTGACAGTTCGGGTCTTGCCGCCACGCGTGCAGCATTCGAAAATCCTGGCGATCACGTGATCCTGCCGGAAATCATCTCGAAAGAGCCGCTCGGCCCGCTCGTGCGCCATGGTGACAACGAATGGGGCGACGTCGCGCGCTGGACGCTCAACGCGCTGATCGCTGCCGAAGAGCTGGGCGTGACATCGGCCAATATCGATGAGCTGGCCGAAGGCACGAACAGCCCGGAAATCAACCGTCTGCTCGGCACCGAAGGCACACTGGGCGAAATGCTCGGGCTTGATGCCGATTGGGCCGTACGCGCAATCAAGGCGGGCGGTAACTACGGTGAGCTCTTCGAAAAGAATATCGGTGAAAACACGCCGATCGGGCTTGCACGCGGACTGAACGCACAGTGGACCGATGGCGGCCTGCTGTACGCTCCGCCCTTCCGCTAAAATTGACGGATAAGAGAAAGGGCGCGGGTCACTCCGCGCCCTTTTTCGAATAACGACAAGCCTTCCGGTCCGGCATCAGAGCGCGACAAGCGCCGCCAAATAAAACCGGGATAACAGGGATAACAATATGTCTTCGATTTCAGACCCACCGGCGGGGTCGTTTCAGCTATCCATGCTGATAAACGACACGCGTTATCGGTCATACACGTTCCAATTTGTCGCGTTGCTCTTGCTGATCATGGCGTTTGCCTATCTGGGCTACAATCTGATCAGCAACCTGCAGGCCGCAGGGTTGAATATCTCCTACCAGTTCCTGGGCGAACCCGCGGGCTATGACATCAACCAGACACTGATCCCCTATACCAGCCAGTCATCGCATTGGCAGGCTTCTTTGGTCGGCGTGCTCAACACGCTTCTGGTGGCGTTCCTCGGGTGCCTGATGGCAACGATCATCGGGGTTGTTGTCGGTGTCCTGCGCCTCAGCAACAACTGGCTCGTGCGGCAGCTGATGTCTATCTATGTCGAGATTTTCCGCAACGTCCCGGTTCTGATCTGGATCCTGATCATCATGGCGATCTTTGTCGCCGTCCTGCCGCAACCCCGTGATTTCCGCGGAGACGATCCCGAAGCGACGATGGTCCTTGGGGCTTTCGCCTTCACCGGGCGTGGATTCTATTCGCCTGCACCGATCTTCGGCCCGCTCTCGGGGATCGTGATCGCCGTGTTTTTTGCGTCGATCGCCGGGATTTTCGCGCTGCGCAGCTATGCCAAGAAAGCGCTCTTTGATCGAGGGCAGCTCATAAAGACGTTCTGGCCCTCCGTCGCGATTTTCTTCCTCCCGACGATCATTGTCTATTTCATCCTCGGCCGGCCGATCACCCTGGAATACCCGACATTGACGGGCTTCAATTTCAAGGGCGGCATCTTCATGCGGAATTCGCTGATATCGCTGTGGTTTGCCCTGTCGATCTACACTGCCGCCTTCATCGCAGAGAACGTGCGGGCGGGTATCCTTGCCGTCAGCAAGGGCCAGACCGAAGCGGCTGCCTCGCTTGGTCTGCGTCCCGGACGGATCATGAACCTCGTCGTTCTGCCACAGGCGCTGCGGGTCATCGTGCCGCCATTGATCTCTCAATACCTGAACCTGACCAAGAACTCATCGCTGGCCATCGCGGTGGGCTACATGGACCTGACCGGGACATTGGGCGGAATCACCCTGAATCAGACGGGTCGCGCGATCGAGGCCATTTTCCTGCTGATGCTGTTCTACCTTGCCATCTCGCTCGGGATTTCGGCGATCATGAATGTCTACAACAATTCCGTGCGGCTGAAGGAGCGCTGAGATGTCTGATACACATGCACAGTCCGTTGCCTTTGTCCGCGACACGATGCTGCCGGAACAAGCCCCCCCCATCGCCGAGGCCGGGGTGATCAAATGGATGCGGGAAAACCTGTTCAAAGGCTGGTTCAACTCGATCCTGACGATCGTGTCGCTCTATTTCATCTACCAGATCGTGACCGGAGCATTTCCCTGGTTCGCCAATGGTATCTGGTCCACCAGTTCTCTCGCCGAATGTCGGGAGGTATTGGATGGCGCGACCGGGGCGTGTTTCTCGGTTCTGACGGAACGGTGGAACCAGTTGCTGTTCGGGTTCAAGTATCCCTCCGAAGGATACTGGCGCCCGACGCTGGCCTTCGTCTTCCTGATCGTGGCATTGGCTCCGGTTCTCTATCCCGCCGCGCCGCGCAAGATGCTGTTCTTCACGGGGCTGTATCCCTTCATCGCCTTCTGGCTGATCTGGGGGGGGACCATCTTGCTTCCCCTGATGGTTTTGATCGGGGTCATCGCGGGGTATTTCGCCTTCAAACGGTTTGAACGCCAGAGCTTTGCCATGGGCATGCTGGCCGGGCTTTTGGCGGCTGTTGTCGTGATATGGGCGGGCGGGCTCATCCCATCCCTGCTCCCCAATTTCCTGGCGCTCGAGGCGGTACCGTCGCGCGATCTCGGGGGTTTCATGCTGAACATGATCCTCGGGACGGTCTGCGTGTCGCTGTCGCTGCCCATCGGGATTCTGCTGGCACTGGGTCGGCAATCCTCCATGCCGATCATCAAATGGATTTGCGTGATCTTCATCGAATTCATCCGGGGCGTGCCTCTTATCACGCTTCTCTTCGTGGCGAATGTGGTGCTGGCCTATTTCTTCCCGCCGGATGCCAATATCGACCTTGTTCTCAGGGTCATCATCATGATCACCATGTTTGCCTCGGCCTATATCGCCGAGGTGATCCGGGGCGGGCTGGCCGCGCTGCCGCGTGGTCAATACGAGGCGGCCGACAGTCTCGGGCTGGACTATGCGCAATCCATGCGGCTGATCATCCTGCCGCAGGCTTTGAAGATCTCGATCCCCGGCATCGTCAACGTTGCGGTGGGGCTGTTCAAGGACACCACGCTTGTATCGGTGATTTCGATGTTCGATCTCGTGGGGATGATCCGCGGTCCGATCCTGGCATCGACCGAATGGAACGGCGTCTATTGGGAACTCTGGGGCTTTGCGGTCTTCGTGTTCTTCATCGTCTGCTTCAGCATTTCCAAATATTCACAGTGGCTCGAGCGTCAGCTTGCCACGGATCACCGATAAGGAGGCCGAACATGGCTGAACCTGCACCTGCGCAACTGGCTGTCTCGGACGAGCTGGCGATCCAGATCCAGAGCATGAACAAGTGGTTCGGAACGTTCCACGTGCTCCGCGACATCGACCTGTCGGTCTATCGCGGTGAACGGATCGTGATCGCCGGGCCCTCCGGGTCTGGCAAATCCACTCTGATCCGCTGCATCAATGCCTTGGAGGAACACCAGAAAGGGTCGATTTCGGTCGATGGCACTGTGCTGTCGAACGACATCAAGAACATCGACAGGATCCGCTCCGAAGTCGGGATGGTGTTCCAGCACTTCAACCTGTTCCCGCATCTGACAATCCTTGAGAATTGCACCCTGGCCCCGATCTGGGTGCGCAAGACGCCCAAGCGCGAGGCCGAGGAAACGGCGATGCATTTCCTGGAAAAGGTCAAGATCCCTGAACAGGCCGACAAGTATCCCGGCCAGCTATCGGGCGGGCAGCAGCAGCGTGTGGCCATCGCGCGTTCGCTCTGCATGCGGCCTCGGATCATGCTGTTTGACGAGCCGACATCGGCGCTTGACCCCGAGATGATCAAGGAAGTGCTCGACACGATGGTGAGCCTTGCCGAAGAGGGCATGACCATGCTCTGCGTGACGCACGAGATGGGCTTTGCCCGGCAGGTGGCGAATCGCGTGATCTTCATGGATGCGGGCCAGATCGTGGAACAGAACGAACCCGAAGAGTTCTTCAACAACCCGCAGAACGAACGGACCAAGCTGTTTTTGAGCCAGATCCTGGGCCACTGATCACGCAAGAAAGAGCGGAATTGCGCCCCGGAGGACTCCGGGGCGCTTTGGTGTCGGGCGGCGCGCCGCGTCAGGTGTTTTCGGCTATTACTTCGCGCGGGATGGCGAACTGTTCGCACTGTCCCGTTCCCCGCGTCACATTGGACCAGTCGGCGATATCGAAGGATATCAGGCTGGTGGCGCAGGTCGGATAATCTGCAAAGCGCGGGTGTTCCGGCGAATGCCTGACCAGGGCTTGGGCACAGTCGGCGATGCCGTAATTGTGGCCCAGGATCAGAACCGTCTCCGCCGTGGCGGCTTGCAGAACTGCAATGATGTCGTTGACCTCTGCCAGATAAAGCGCGCGCTCGAAACGGGTCGGGACCTCTGGCAGGCCAAGCAGCGTCAGCGTCTGTCGTGTCCGTGTCGCGGTTGAGCAAAGAACCTCGTCCGGCAGCCAGTCCTGAATGCGCAACCATTGGCCCATCGCAGGCGCGCTTGCCTCGCCCCGCCTGTTCAGCGGACGGGTGTGATCGTCACCGCTGGCCGACCAGTCCGACTTCGCGTGCCGCATGAGGATCAATCGTTTCACGGGAGCGCGCCTTTCCTTGACCTGCGATCAGTCTCCCAAAAATGCGCGCATGTGGAAAGCGGATTGTTCCTCCAGGCGCCCGAACTGCTGCGACACAGGGCAGGCCCGCCGAACAAGGCACCCTTGGCGGCACGCCGCCCCATCGGGGGACCGGATATGTGCGATGCAGGCTGGCACGTCATAGTCCTGGCCCGGTGCCAGGGCACCGACCGGGCACGCAGTGAGACATGGCTGGTCCGCGCAGCTATGACAGGGGGAGGGCGACGGCCTAGGCAATTCGAAGCGCTGCGGGACAGCCAGCGCCGCCCGGAAGCTGATGAACAAGCCCGCGGTGTCATGCACCAAAAGCGCGACCGGCGATGGCCGGGAGACCCCGCTTCGTTCGGCCCATCGCAGGAAGGGCGCATAAGGCGGGCCGTCATACGGATAGATGCCGACCCCGCGATAAGCGCTTGCCAAGGTCGTTGTCACACGTTTGGACCACCTGTCCAGCGGGTGTTCCCGGCCATCGGTGTATTCGGGTGAGGCGGTGAAAATCGCCCAGAAATCCGGCTCATCTGGCCCGAGCATGACCATTGTTCCGGTCCAGTCCGGTGCCATGTCGCCATCCTCGGGATGAAACGCCCCGCGCACGGCCAGCCCCAGGTGACGGGCTGCTGCATCAAGATCACAAAGGCTCACTGGATCGGGCGGATCAGTGAACCCGCGCCATGCTCGGTGAAAAGTTCGAGAAGGCAGGCATTGGACACGCGCCCATCAAGAATGACAACGGCGCGGACCCCGTCCTCGATCGCCTTGAGCGCGGTTTCCGTCTTGGGGATCATGCCGCCGGCAATGATGCCGCCTGCCGTCATGGCACGCACCTCCTCCGGTGTCATGGCTGTCACCACCTCGCCGCTGCTGTCTTTCACGCCGCTCACATCGGTGAGCAACAAAAGCCGGTCCGCTTTCAGCGCGCCAGCAATCGCGCCGGCCGCCGTGTCGCCATTCACGTTGAACGTCTCGTTCGGCTGCTTTCCGGTCGCGACTGGTGCGACCACGGGGATGATCCCGGCCTTGAACAGATCGCGCAAGACCTGGGGGTTGATCTCCACGGGGCGCCCGACGAATCCGAGATCAGGGTCGTCCGCTTCGCAGACCATCAGATCGTCATCCTTGCCAGACAGCCCCACCGCGCGACCGCCTTCGTCCATGATGGCCTGGACGATCCGCTTGTTCACGAGGCCTGTCAGCACCATCTCGACCACTTCGACGGTCGCCTTGTCGGTCACCCGTTTGCCCCGTACGAAATCGGACGTGATTCCCAGCTTGGTCAGCATCTCGTTGATCATCGGGCCGCCGCCATGCACCACGATCGGGTTGATCCCGACCTGCCGCATCAGAACGATATCGCGGGCAAACTCTGCCATCGCGGATTCGTCCCCCATGGCGTTGCCGCCGAATTTCACCACAACGACAGACCCGGCATAGCGCTGCATGTAAGGCAGGGCTTCGGACAAGGTTCGAGCGGTGGCGATCCAGTCGTGATTCATGTCTCTGGTTTTCATCTACTTGCAATCCCTGCCAGAACGCGGTCTGACATCTGTCTTGTGTGCGACACCGCGGGTGCAGAGGCAAGCCGATTTGCGCGGTCCGCGTCAGGTGATCCCGGCGATGATGCTGCGCAACGTGGCAATGCCGTCGCCCTTTTCGCTGCTCGTCAGCACCAGTTCAGGATAGGCGGCCGGATGTTGGGCCAGCTTGCCGCGCACTTGTTGCAGCACGCCGTCCCGCTGCGACGATTTGATCTTGTCCGCCTTGGTCAGCACGACCTGAAAGGTCACCGCGCTTTTGTCGAGCAAGGTCATGATCTCTTGATCAACGGGTTTGATCCCGTGGCGCGCATCCACCAACACGAAAGCGCGGCGCAGGCTGGCGCGGCCAGACAGGTATTGCTTGAGCAGTGCTTGCCATTTTTCAACAACATGCAGCGGCGCATTGGCATATCCATAGCCCGGCAGATCGACGAGGTAGCGCGTATCGCCAAGCGTGAAATAGTTGATTTCCTGTGTGCGTCCCGGCGTGTTCGATGCCCGCGCGATTGCCTTGCGCCCGGTCACTGCGTTGATGAGCGTGGATTTCCCGACATTGGACCGTCCGGCAAAACATACTTCTATGCGGTCATCAGCGGGCAAGCCCGACATGGCGACCACACCTTTGAGAAAGTCGACCTCTCCTGCAAAGAGCTTGCGTCCGGCTTCGCGGGTCTGCTCGTCCGGGTCCTCGGCGAGGCCAAAAGGAAGTTGCATGTCAGACACGGGTCACCTCATCTCCGATCCTGACGGGGCCGCCCTCGATCACCTCGGCCCGGACCGAGAAGTCCTGATGCCCCCAATGGGCCAATGCGCCCAGCACATCTGCATCGCGTTTTCCGGTGTCCGGGTTGCTGTGGGTCGATTTGCAGCGATCCGTCCGCTCGCGAATGCGCAGAACTGTATTGCCCACGCGCACATGACGTTGATCCCAATCGAATTCTTCCCACGGGGCAAGCCCGTCGATCCAGAGATTGCCGCGCCACCGCAAGTGAGAAATCGGTCGACCGATGCGCTGCTCGACCGCGCGGTGCGACGCGTGATTGCACAGCGTCACGCTCGGAAAATCGCTGTCGGTGAAGGCTTGGGTCTGTGCCCTGACCAATCGCGCGGGTTGCAACGTGTCGTCGGGCACGAGCCTGCGCACCCAGTCCAGAAAGCCGTCGGCGTCCTTGTCCGGGTCAAAGGTGAACTCTTCCTGATCGGGGTGCTGGAGGGTGATCAGCCCCGTTGCCGCGTCGTGTTTCGCCGTTACTGCCATCAGGCTCGGCAACTTGGCGACGCGGCAAAATTGGCCGCAGCTGGCCCATTTGCTGCCATCCGCCGTCGACCGTTCATGCGCGACCGCCCAGACCCGGTCCAGTGGCATCGCCTTGCCGGTTTCAAACGTCACCGAGTCCAGCTTTTCCCGACCGTGGCTCTTGATCGGGTGCCGCCATATCTCGGTGATGGTCGCGGTCATTTCTCGTCCGATTTCGTGTCACGCTTGATGCCGGATTTGATGTTGCCGAAAACGTCCGGTTTGTATCCTTGGGTGCGCATGATCAGGTACTGCTGGGTAAAGGTGATCGTGTTGTTCGCAATCCAGTAAACCACCAGCCCGCTGGCGAAGCTGCCCAGCATGAACATGAACACCCAAGGCATCCAGGCAAAGATCATCGCTTGTGTCGCATCGGTGGGTGCCGGGTTCAGCTTTTGCTGCAACCACATGGAAATGCCCAGAAGCAATGGCAGGATCCCGATGAAGACGAGCGCGAGGATCGATCCGGGCTCGGGAGCAGACCAGGGCAGCAGGCCGAACGCGTTCATGATCGAGGTCGGGTCGGGCGCCGAAAGGTCTTGGAACGGCCCAAGCCACGGCGCATGGCGCAGTTCCAGGGTGACGAAAATCACTTTGTAGAGCGAGAAGAAGATCGGAATTTGCAAGAGGATCGGCAAACAGCCCGACGCCGGGTTCACCTTTTCCTTCTTGTACATCTCCATCATTTCCTGCTGGAGCTTTTGACGGTCGTCTCCCGCGCGCTCCTTGATCTTTTGCATCTCCGGCTGAAGCTCTTTCATCTTCGCCATGGAGACGTAGGATTTGTATGCCAGCGGGAACAGCATCGCCTTGATGATCAGGGTCAGGCCGATAATCGCCCAGCCCATATTGCCGATCAGCACGTTCACGTGGTGCAATAGCCAGAAGATCGGTTTCGTCAGGAAAAAGAACCAGCCCCAGTCGATGCTGTCGATGAACCCGTCAACGCCGCCCTCTTGGTAGTCCCGGATCGTGTCCCACTCCTTCGCGCCGGCGAACAGCTGTGTCGTAACCTCTCGGGTTTCGCCCGGTCCGATGCTGACCGTCGGCTGAACGGCCTCGGTCTGGTAGATGTTGCTGGTATCGTTGTACTTGGCCACCTGCCGGAACGGCGTGCCGTTTCCGGGAATCAATGTCGTCATCCAGTAGTGGTCGGTGAACCCGATCCAGCCGCTGTCCTCGACCTGTGTTACTTCGGCGCGGGCACCTTCGGACGGGTCGACCGCGAAATCCGTCATGTCGCCATAGTCGATTTCGGCCAGAGTGCCGTCTGCCATGGCGACAACGCCCTCGTGCAGAATGAAGAAGTTCTTGAGAGACGCCGGCTCGCCATGCCGCGCGATCAGGCCGTAGGGCGCGATGGTCATGGTGTCGGCGCCGGCATTTTCGACCGATTGCGTGACGGTGAACATGTAGTCTTCGTCGACCGCGATGGTCCGCCGGAAGGTGACGCCGTCCGGGCTGTCCCACCGCAGGGTGATCGGCGAGTCTGCCGTCAGGGTGTCGCCACTTTCAACCACCCACTCGGTTTCGACGCTTGGCACATCTTCTATGGTCAATCCGCCACCCGGTGCCCAGCCGAACAGGGCATAGTACGGGTTTTCAGCGCCAACCGGGTTCAGTAGATGCACAACGTCAGCAGATTCCTCGACACTGACCCGATAATCCTTGAGCGACAAGTCATCGATGCGCCCGCCGGCCAGAGAGACGGAGCCAACCAGTCGGTCGGTTTCGATCGGCACGCGCGGCGCGTCTGCCGCTTCGGTCGGCGCGGTTTGCGTGGCTTCGGACCGGTCGGCCGGTGCGGCCTCGGGGGTTGTCGCCACCGTGGGTGCGGAGCTTTCAGCCGCCGGCGGCAAATCGGCCTCGGGATCAAGTTCGGGATCGGGTGGCGGAAACAGGACAAACCATACCAGAATGACCGCAAAGCTCAGCGCCGTCGCGATTAAAAGGTTCTTGTTCTGATCGTCCATAGGAGACCGCCGCCCGTGGTTTTGGATTACCGCTGCGTTCAACAGGCACAGTGCCAGAACGTCAAGCGGATTTACAGGCCGCAAAGGGGGTGCACCCCGTGCAGGGCGCCTTGTGACGCGGGTTTTTCTGGGTCCGCGTGCCTATTTCACGCTCCTGAGCACGGCACTCCGGGCTGGATCCTCTTGCTCCTGCCTGTCGGCCAGCCAACTGGACACTTCTGCCGCCGAGCCGGGTTTGGCAAACAGGAAACCCTGTGCATGGCCACACTTCAACTTCTGCAGGACGCCATGTTCACCCAATGTCTCCACACCTTCGCCAAGCGTTTCGAGTGTCAACTCTTCGGTCATTGCCATTATCGCCGCAAACATGCGGCGCTTGTCGTCCCGGCGGTCAATGTCCTTTATGAAGCTGCGGTCGATTTTCACGCGACTGATCGGAAAATGTTGAAGTGTCGTGATCGATGCATGGCCGGTACCGAAATCATCCAGGTCGATGCGACAGCCCAGTTCGCTGAGCGCGACAAGATTGCGCCGCACGATGTCGTCGCCAGCTTCGGCCACAACCGTTTCGAGCACTTCGATCACCAGGCGCTGTGCCGTCAGTCCGGTCCGGTCGAGCTCGACCCCGATCCGTTCTGCCAGGTCCGGGTTGCGCAATTCGGCCTGTGACAGATTCACGCTCACGGTGGGTACGATGAGCCCGGCATTGTCCCAATCGAGCAATGCGCTCAGGGCCTGGATCAGCATGATGTGGCCCAGCCGATCCATCTGGCCGCCTTCTGACATCTGGTGCAGAAAACCGGCCGGACCAATCACGCCCTTTTGAGGATGATGCCACCGGGCCAGGGCCTCCATACCAGTGACTTTGCCGGAAAGAACACCAACCTGTGGCTGAAAGACCGCCTGAAACTCACCGTTCTCCAACGCCGCGCGTAGCTCTTTGTGCGGGTCTTGCTGCACCGAATTCGGTGTAACCTGCTTGTCGGACCACACACGTGTCGACGCTGTGCCTGTGGCCACTGCCTCCTCCAGCGCCTGGTTTGCCGAGGCCAGCCAACGCTGCGCGGTGACGTTGCGCCCGAAATTGAGGGAGGATGCAATCCCGATGGACGCAGACACATAGCGCGACGTGCCCGCCACTGACAGAGGTTCATCGAGCGCCGCGCGCAGGCGGGTGGCAAACTTGGTCAGTGCATCGAGCCTGAGCCTGTATCCGGGCGCCACGAGGACGGTGAACTGCGCAGGACCTGCGTCAAATACGAGGTCGCCGTCGCGCAAAACCGATTGCAGCCTGGCTTCCAGCAGGCGCCGTGCCTCATCGGCGGCGCTGTCCCCGAAACTTTGCGCGATATCCGAAAGGCCGTCTATTTCCATCTGGAAACAAGCGGTTGACTGCCCGTTGTGCAGAGCGATCGACAGAAATTCCTGTGCCACCTCCTCAACCGGTGGATTCGACATCGCCGGGGGTGCAGTGGCCCTGGACGCCTGGCCAAATCCACCAGCCAGTGCATAGACCAGCGGAACGGCAAGAGCGCTGAAGATCAGGAACCCTTCGCCCCCGCCCCAGAACGCGACAAGGCACAGGGCTGGCAAGAACGCCAGCATATGCGGCCCGTACAAGCCCCGCAAAAGCACCGATCCGGACGCTTTGGTTTTTGAGAGTGGCCGCATCGTGATCCTGTCCCGAAATGATTTCGGGCAGAATGGTCCTGTATCGGTAAGCCAAGGCTTAACGCAGGGCGGGAATTTCTTTAGAATTCTCTGCAGTTTCGCCCATCTGCGTCAGTAACCCTTTGAAATCAAAGAGATTGCTGTCCATCATATGTGAGGGCCGCACATTCGTCAGCGCCCGGAACATGACCTGACGGCGGCCGGGGCTGTTCTTTTCCCAGCCATCGAGGATCGCTTTGACCTGCTGGCGTTGCAGCCCGTCCTGGCTGCCGCACAGATCACACGGGATGATCGGATACTTCATCGCTTTGGCAAATGTCTCGCAATCGGCTTCGGCGACATGGGCCAAGGGTCTGTAAACAAAGAGATCCTTGTCCTCGTTCACCAGTTTGGGTGGCATCGTGGCCAACCGCCCGCCGTGAAAGAGGTTCATGAAGAACGTCTCCAGGATATCGTCGCGGTGATGCCCGAGCACAACCGCAGAGCACCCTTCCTCGCGGGCGATGCGATAGAGGTTGCCGCGCCTGAGCCGAGAACACAGCGCGCAATATGTGCGTCCCTGCGGCACCTTGTCGACCACGATGGAATAGGTGTCCTGGTATTCGATACGATGCGGCACGCCCATCTTTTCAAGAAAGTCCGGGAGCACGGTCGCCGGAAATCCCGGCTGCCCCTGATCAAGATTGCAAGCCAGCAAATCCACCGGGAGCAGCCCGCGCCATTTCAGCTCGTGCAGCACGGCCAGCAGGGTATAGCTGTCCTTGCCGCCCGACAGGCAAACCAGCCAGCGCGCGTCGCGCTCGATCATGCCATATTGCTCGATCGCCTCGCGGACGTTCTGCACGATGCGCTTTCGCAGTTTCTTGAACTCGGTGGTCTTTGGCGCACCGTGGAACAGGGGATGGATGTCGTCGGCAGTGTCAAGCATATTGCGGGTTTACGGCGGAACAGCTGCGGCGGCAAGAGGCGTCAGCGGCCGCGCGGTTTGGCGCGCAGCGTCGGGTCGGCTATGGTGGGATCGTCCGGCCAGGGATGTTTGGGGTAAGCGGCGCGCATGTCCTTGCGCACATCCGCGTAGGATCCTGACCAGAAGCCAGGCAGGTCCATCGTCGTCTGCACCGGCCGCCGCGCCGGAGACAGCAGCGTGACGCGCAGCGGCGTATTGCCCACCATCGGATGTGTCTTCTGGCCGAACATCTCTTGCAGGCGAAGCGATATCTCGGGATGCTCACCAGTGTAGTCGATTGGGATCTCCCGGCCCAGCGGCGTGGTGAATTTCCCCGGAACGGCGCGGTCCAGTGCCTGCATGAGCGGCCAGTCAAGCATGCACCGCAATGGCGTGAGCAGGTCGAACCGCTTCCAATCCTCGGCGGATCGCAGACCGGTCAGATGCGGAAGAAGCCAGTCTTCCAGAGTTGCCATCAGCGCCGCGTCCGACATGTCGGGTAGGTCATGCCCGGCCTCGCGGGCGATCCCCACGCGGGCAATGAACCGACGCGCCGCATCGGTCATCGCCGGGGCCAGCCCAAGCTCTCGCACGCCGTCGAGCATGGCCTTGGCGATGGCCTCGGGCGGGGCGTCTTTCCAGATCCGGTCGTCCAGCGCGATGGCCCCTAGTCGTTCCTGCTGTCGCGCAACAACGCGACGCTCTCGTCTGGACCATTCGCACAGATCGACCCATGCGATCTGCTCCGCGAACAGCGCGCGCAATGCAGTTTCCGTGATCTGGATCGCTTGCCGGATACGCGCCTCGCGGGGGTTGCCGTCCAGGTCGGTGGCCACGATGAGCCGCGCGCCGGCAAGCGCATCGCCGTCGTCCAGAGCGGCGCCCTTGCCGCCCGAAAGCTGGTAGCGTGGCGCGTCCCCCTTGCGGCGCAGGCCGATGCGGTCGGGATAGGCGAGGGCGGCCATTTCGGCCCATCCCAGTCCGGGACGCTGCGTGTCGGGCGCGGCCCGGTGCAGGCGCTTGGCCTCGATCTTGATCCGGTCCAGTGCCCCGTGATTGATCGTGGCGCGGCGCGTCTCGGCAAAGCGCCCGGGTGCGCGCAGCGCCTCCAGCCTGAGAGTCAGATCAACGCCTGCGCCCTTAACGGGGTCGTGCTCGGCCATGAGGGCCGCCAGCGGTGCCGCGGCCGGGCCGGCCATGCTCAGCATATGGGCCAACCGGGGGTGCAGGGGCAAAGCGGACAGGGTGCGCCCGTGTTCGGTGATCCGGTTCTGCGCATCCAGCGCGTTCAACATCCGCAAAAGGGTCCGGGCCTCGGTGTAGGCCCCGTCCGGTGGTTGCATGAGGAACGGCAGGTCCTGCGGCTGCGCCCCCCACAGTGCCAGTTCCAGTGCCAGCCCGGCAAGGTCCGCCGCCTCGATCTCGGCCGGAGGAAAGGCGGCAAGCGCGCCGTCCTCTCCTTTGCTCCAGAGCTTGTAGGCCGTGCCTTCGGCCACCCGCCCGGCGCGCCCGGCCCGTTGGGTGGCCTCGGCCCTTGTGACCTTCTCCGTCACCAACCGGGACATGCCTGCCCCCGGATCGAAT
Organism: Marivita sp.; assembly: GCA_041685125.1. Lineage (GTDB taxonomy): Bacteria > Pseudomonadota > Alphaproteobacteria > Rhodobacterales > Rhodobacteraceae > Marivita. The sequence continues at coordinate 42,762 of JAWLGI010000011.1, forward strand.
CGCGCCCGTCGCGCCCGGCCACCATCAACGACCACCCGAATGTCCTCGATCGTGAGAGAGGTCTCGGCGATCGCGGTGGCGAGCACGATCTTGCGCCGGTCCGGTGTCGGTCTGATCGCTGCCTGCTGCGCCTTGAAAGGCATGGCGCCGAACAGGGGGCAGATGTGGCACCCCTTGGGCAGTCGCCCGTCAAGCGCCGCCTGAACGCGGCGGATTTCGCCCTCGCCGGGCAGGAAGGCCAGGATGCCGCCTTCGGTTTCGGCCGCCGCACGCGCGATCAGGTCCGCCATGGCGGGTTCGAACCGGGTCTTGCTTGGCAGCGGCCTGTCCAGCCAGCGTGGCGTCACCGGGAAACTGCGCCCCTCGGAGGTGACGATGGGCGCGTCCATCAGCGTGGCGACGGGCGCGGCATCCAGGGTTGCGGACATGGTCAGCAGGATCAGGTCCTCGCGCAGCGCGCCGGCGATTTCGATGCAAAGGGCCAGCCCCAGATCGGCGTTGAGGGAGCGTTCATGGAACTCGTCGAAGATCACCGCGCCGATGCCGGTGAGTTCGGGGTCGGATTGAAGCATCCTGGTGAGGATACCTTCGGTGACGACCTCGATCCGGGTGGCCTTGCTCACCTTTGCCGCGCCGCGCACCCTGTAGCCGACGGTTCCTCCGGCGGGCTCGCCCAGGGTCTGAGCCATCCGCTCGGCCGCCGCGCGGGCGGCAAGGCGGCGCGGTTCGAGCATGACGATCCGCCCCGATGTCAGACCGGCCTCCAGCATGGCAAGGGGCACGCGGGTTGTCTTGCCGGCACCCGGCGGCGCCTGGAGAACAGCGCGTCCGGTCGCGCGCAGATGGGCGATCAGGTCGGGCAGGACGTGGTCGATGGGAAGCCGGGTCATGCCGCCTTCTATGCCGGTCAGGCCAGGCGCGGCAAGATGATCAGCTGTCGTCTTCGGGGAAGGCTTGCAGGCACGCCGCGGTGCCCCGCTCTGCCGCCCGCTCCAGCCGGGGCAGGTCGCGGGCCAACTGGGCATCGCGTGCCTTGAGCTCGGCGGGGTCGACGGGGACGCGTCGGGTCACGGGGGAGGTTTCGCGGTCCCAGCAGGGGACCCATCCGCCATCCTTGGTCTTGCAGCGGGTGAAGACGCGGCGGGTCTGGTATTCGGTGACGATATCGAAGCCGCGGGCCAGGGATTTGGCGATATCGGCACGCTCCTTGAGGGCCGCCCTGTAAGGCGCCGCGGCATCGTTGATGCAGCGCTCCTGCGGGGTGGCGCAGGCGGCGAGGAGGAGCAGGACCGGGGCAAGATGGCGCATGGAGTGCAGGGTAGCCAGATCAGGGCGGCCCGGCAATGCAAATGCGGTGTCCCATCCATGGGACAGATCTCAGAACAAGCAAAATCAATGGGTTACAGTGGTGATTTCACGAAATGTTAACTTTGGACATCCATTGCAAACGCCAGTTGATCGCTTGGGCAGGCGCGGAAGGCCGCAACCGCGGCGGCCGCGTCGTCCAGCGACACGGGCACTTCCAGATCACCCAGAACCGCGACGGCCCGCGTGTTGAAATGCAGCCCGTTCAAGACGTTGCCGAAGCCTCGATCCCGCACCGTGAGCGTCCGCGGATCCGTGACCTCGATCCGGTGTCGGTCGGTCGAAATGGTCAGGCCGCGCGGGCCTTCAAAGCGCATCGAGAAAACATCGCCCGCGGGCCAGCCGCCTTCGCGCGACAACTGGATCGTGTATTCGCCGATGGCCGGATCATGGGTTACCATCACCGCCATCTCTGCGCCCTGGTGAAACAGGGTGCAGATCGGGACCGGGGTGAATTCCCAAGCGGCCACAGGAGAGGCAAGGCAGGCAAAGGCAAGGGCCATCATACGCATAAGAGCAAATATAGCGTGCCCGGCGGTCTGTGCCAGCAGTCCAAACAAAACTGGGTCCGTCGGGTATGAAACGGAGCTTGGAATGCTTACCTCGCGGGCAGATAACAGGAGGCGATACCCATGAAATGTCCAATCGACGAAACCGAGCTTGTTATTGCCGAACGCTCCGGCGTCGAGATCGACTATTGTCCCAAATGCCGCGGCGTTTGGCTCGACCGAGGCGAACTGGACAAGATCATTGACCGAAGTGCCGATTTCGTCCCTGCGCCCGCGCCGCCGCAACACGCGATGCCCGAAAAGCCGGGTCGCGACGACGGCGATCGCCGCAAGAAGAAACGCGGCGGGTTCCTTGAAGAGTTGTTCGACTTCTGATCAGCGGCCGGGTAGGTCGGGCAGGAATGTTCGACCGAGGGAGGCCGGTATGCGCGTGTGGATCGCAGTTGCGAGTTTGATGGTGGTGAGTGCCTGCGGCGTGCCGTTCATCCCGATCATTTGAGGCGGCGAGGCTTCGGGTCCAATGTCCCGTGGGGGTAAAGTGACGGGATCATTGCGCCGGGCGCCGGGGTAGCCAAACCGCGCTATCCGGCGCCCATGTGCGTTCGCGCAGCAGGGCCAGGCAGTGCTTTGGGCAAGCCACATCGCTGCGGTGGATCGATGCCACCCAGATTTGCTTCGCGGGCAAGTGTCGCTGCCTGTCGGGTCGGCGTGGCGTGTGAGATATCAAACGATTTCAGAACTGGACCGTGACAGAGCGGTCGGGATCAGGCACGGCACGCTCCATTTTTGTGCCGGGGCTGGGTCCAGGGTGGATTGTGCCGCCGCGCTTGGCTGCACCCGTCATGTTTGTCTTGTCCGACAGGGCCTTCAATTGCACACTCGCGTCTGCGCTTGCGGTTGATCAGGGGCAAGGTGCGGAAAAAAGCGACGGGATTCAGGATATGGTTTTCGAGGTTTTTGCCATTGGTGCGGCTTTCGTCTTCGGACTGGCCGTTCGGCCGTTCGGCCTTCCGCCGCTTGTCGGGTTTCTTGCCGCCGGGTTCTTCATCAACGCTGTTGGTCCGCGTTTCGGCATGCCGGCCCAGACCGGGCCGATCCTTGATTACATCGCCAATCTGGGCGTCCTGATCCTGCTTTTTACCGTGGGGCTGAAGCTCAAGCTGCGGCAGATCGGTGCGCCGCATGTGATCGGCGTGTCGCTGTTGCATTTTGCGCTTTCGGTGGCGCTCTTCACTCCGATCGCGCGGCTTTTGTTCACGCCGGACTGGACGGTTGCGCTGCTTGTCGGGATCGGGTTGGCGTTTTCGTCCACGGTCCTGGCCGCCAAGATGCTCGAGACCAAGCGCGAGATGGGAAATTTCCACGGGCGCGCCGCCATCGGCATCCTGATCGTGCAGGATATCATCGCGCTGGTGGTTCTTGCCATGTTCTCGGGCAAGATGCCGGGTCCCTGGGCGCTTTTGATCTTCGCGGTGCCGCTGCTGCGGCCCGTGCTTTACAAGATGCTGGATTTCGCGGGGCATGACGAGGTCCTGATCCTGTGCGGCATGGCGCTGAGCCTGGTGATCGGCGGGTACGGGTTCGAGCTTATCGGGCTCAAGGGAGAAATCGGCGCGCTTGTGATGGGGTTGATGCTGTCCAACCACCCGCGCGCCAGCGAGCTGTCGAATTCCCTGTGGTCGTTGAAGGAGCTCTTTCTGGTCGGCTTTTTCCTGTCGATCGGCATGTCGGGTCTGCCGGATTGGAACGCGATCCTCTTTGCCGTGGTCATGGGCGCGCTGTTGCCGCTCAAAGCGGTCCTGTTCTTCTTCCTGCTCGTGGCGTTCCGCCTTCGGGCGCGCACGGCGTTCCTGTCGTCCTTGGCGCTGGGGGTTTACAGCGAATTCGGCCTCATCGTCGCGGCGGGCATTCCCGCTGCCGAGCCGTTCCTCGTGCCACTGGCCATCGCCGTGTCGGTGTCTTTCCTGATCGGCGCACCGCTCAACCGGCTCGCGCATCCGCTTTTCGAGAAATTCGAGCCGCAGCTTCAACGCTTCGAGCGCAAGACCTGGCACCCCGACGACCAGCCGACGGTTCTGGGCGAGGCGGATGTCATGATCTTCGGCATGGGGCGCACGGGGTCGGCCGCCTATCAGGCGCTGTCCGACAGCGGCTTTCAGCCTGTCGGCCTCGATGCCGACACCTACAAGGCCAGCGCCCATGTCGATGCAGGCCGCAATGTTGTTTTCGCGGATGCCGAAGACAGCAACTTCTGGAACGGTGTCGCGCTCGACCGGATCAAGGCGGCGGTGCTGGCGATGGACGACCTTGAGGCCAAGCTCATTGCCACGCGCACGTTGCGGGCCAAGGGGTTCACGGGGCCGATCGTCACCCATGCGCTGCACGAAGAGCATGTCGACTTGATCAACGAGGCCGGCGCCAGCCGTACCTACCTGACCATGCGCGAAGCGGGCCGGAGCCTTGCCAGCCATGCCATTGAGGCATCGCGGGCGGAGACCGCGTCCTAGTTCCGGCATCTGGTCGAACGGGGTGAGGATGGGTCGATCTGGACGGCGGTCGATTGTTCGGTCCTGACGACGCGGCTGCGCGACATGGCGCCTTTGTGCAAGGGTCAGGGCAAGGTTTCCAGCACGATCCCAGGCCGCCGGCTTAACCCGCGCCGCGATGCTTGGGGAACCGAACGGGGCAGGGGGCCGTTTCGTTGCAGAATAGAACCGATCAGGACGCAGTTTGCATGGGACGGACGAAACAGGCTGACAAGGCGGTGCGGCATCGCAAGGAGGAAGCCTCTGTCACCGAGGCCACACGCCTGTCGGCGCGTCTGATCTACGAGGTGGTGCGCCGGGATGGCGAAGAAGAGTTGCGGCGCCCCATGCTATCGCTTTTGTGGTCCGGGATTGCGGCGGGCATCCTGATCAGCCTTTCGGTCTTGGGCGAGGCGATCTTTCGCCAGAACCTGAATCCGGAGGCGCCGAGTTCGTATCTGATCGAAAACGCGGGCTATTCGCTTGGCTTTATCGCGGTGATCTTTGGCCGGTTGCAGCTTTTTACCGAGAACACGATCAGCACGGTGTTGCCGGTGATTGCGCATTCTGACCGGCAATCCTTTTACGCGATGCTGCGCCTTTGGGCTCTGGTGCTGGCGGCAAATGCGGTGGGGGCCTTCATCGCCGCCGGGTTCATGGGGCTGACGGGCGCGTTGAGCCCCGAGATCGTGGCGACGATCACCGATCTGTCGCGTCATGCGACAGGGTTCGGCGCTTACGAGGCGTTCCTGAGGGCGATTCCGGCTGGCGTTCTGGTGGCCGCGATCGTGTGGATGATGCCCTCGGCAGAAGGCAACGCATTCTTCATCATCTTCACCTTCACATGGCTCATCGCAGCTGGTGATTTCACGCATATCGTGGCCGGCATGGTTGAAATGGCCTTCCTCATGTTGCGCGGCGATCTGGGCTTTGGTCCCGCAATACTGGAATTTTTCCTGCCGGTCCTGACGGGCAACATCGTGGGTGGCACGGCGATTTTCGCGCTCCTCGCCTGGGGCCAGGTGCGCAACGAGGTGCAAAGTGGCGTGGGCAACGAGGGGCAGTGACGGGCCTTAGCCCACGCCTGCGGCATACATGGCCTGCGCCACCTTCCTGAAGCCGGCGATATGCGCGCCCTTGGCATAATCGATGCCCGATTTGCCCTGTCCCGCGTCGGCGCAGGTGTCGTGGATGTCGTGCATGATGGCCTTGAGCGCTTCGGCAAGCTCGCTGCGTGACAGGTGGCGGCGCTGGCGGTTCTGGTTGATTTCCAGACCGGAGACCGCGACGCCGCCCGCATTGGCGGCCTTGCCGGGGGCGAAAAGGACGCCGGCCTTGTGGATTGCCCGTTTCGCGTCGGCGGTGGTGGGCATGTTCGCGCCTTCGACAATGGCCTTGCAGCCGTTGTCGATCAGGCTCCTTGCGCCGGATCTGCCCAGTTCGTTCTGGGTGGCGCAGGGCAGGGCGACGTCGCATGGGACGTCCCAGGGGGCCTTGCCTTCGTGCCACGCGGCGTCGAATTCGTCTGCATAGGCTTCGAGACTGGCGCCGGCGCGGGACTTGTGATCGCGGATCCAGTCGATCTTGTCCTGTGTCAGGCCGTTTTCATCGTGGATGAATCCCTTGCTGTCGGACAGCGTCACGACCCTTCCGCCGTTCTTGATCGCCAATTCGGCGGCGAAGGTGGCGACGTTGCCGGCGCCGGAGATCGCGATGGTCTTGCCATCGATCCGGTCGCCCTGTTCGGCGAGCATGTGGCAGAGGAATTGGACAACGCCATAGCCCGTGGCCTCGGTCCGCAACTGGCTGCCGCCGAAGGACAGGCCCTTGCCGGTGAGCACACCTTCGAACTGGTTGGTGATACGGCGATATGCGCCGAACATCCAGCCGATCTCTCGCGGGCCCACGTTGATGTCGCCGGCGGGAATGTCGATGTCGGGACCGATATGGCGGTGCAGTTCGACCATGAAGGATTGGCAGAAGCGCATGATTTCGGCTTCGGATCGGCCTGTCGGATCGAAATCCGCGCCGCCTTTCCCGCCGCCCATCGGCAGGCCGGTCAGCGCGTTCTTGAACGTCTGTTCAAAGCCCAGGAATTTCAGGATCGAGGTGTTCACGGAAGGGTCGAAGCGCAGGCCGCCCTTGTATGGTCCGATAGCGGAATTGAACTGCACCCGGTGGCCGCGATTGACATGAGGCACGTTGTCGTCATCGCGCCATTCGACGCGAAAGGTAATCGTGCGATCCGGTTCCACCAGCCGCTCGAGGATCGCCGCGTCCCGGAATTCCGGTGTGTCGTTGACCACCGGGACAAGGTCGGGAATGACCTCGCTCACCGCCTGGTGAAACGCGTCTTCGCCGGGGGTGCGCTCCTTGAGTTGGGAGATGAAGGTATTCGGGTCGATCTTTTGCCGGGTCATCCTGCCTCTTTGCGTCGTGATAAGTGCAAACTTGCGACCCGCCCAGTCGTTCCGTCACTTTCGCGTATTCGCGATGGTCGAACGGGATCACCACCGGCGACGCAGCGTCATGGCGCAACGTCGCGGGCCGATGCGCGCCGTTTCAGTCCAATCGATTGCCGGGAGACAGAAGGCTCGGATCTGCCGGGACTTCGATCAGGTTGACGCCGCCGCGCGTTCGCGCCGCTGCCAATGCGGACACGAAGCTGTCAAAGTCCGGGGCTTTTTCGGCCTGCGCGCCGAAGGAGCGTGCAAAATCGCAGAAATCCGGATTGGTCAGGCCGGTGCCCGAGACCCTTTCGGGGTATTCGCGTTCCTGGTGGGCGCGGATCGTGCCGTAGCGGGCGTTGTCGATGATGATCACGGTCAGGGTCAGGTCATGATGCACGGCGGTGGCGAGTTCCTGGCAGGTCATCAGGAAACAGCCGTCACCGGCGATGGCATAGACCTCGCGTTCCGGTTCGCAGATCGCGGCGGCGATGGCGGCGGGCAAGCCGTAGCCCATGGAGCCCGATGTCGGTGCAAGCTGCGATCCCGGCGCGCGGTAGCGGTAAAAACGGTGCAGCCAGCCAGCGTAGTTGCCTGCGCCATTTGCCACAATCGCATCCTCCGGGAGCACCTCGGCCAGATGCGCGAAATAGCGGGCGAGGGGGTCGTCCGGGACCGAAGCGGGGCTGCTGAACCCTTCGTAGTCCTTGCGAAGTTGGCTGGTGCGGGTCGAGAAGGTCCCCGGCGAGACAGGCGCCCAGCTCGCAGCCATGGTGCAGAAGCTTTCGGTGTCGGCGACCAGCGCGATATCGGGCTGGTAGACGCGCCCGATTTCCTCGGGTTGGGGAAAGACATGGGCAAGCTTTTGCTCGGGGACAGGGGCCGACAGAAGGGAATAGCCGTTTGTGGTCATCTCGCCCAGCCTTGGGCCGATGGCGATGAGCAGATCGGTGTCGGCCATGATCCGTTTCAGATAGGGCGGCGTTCCGACACCAAAGTGTCCGATATAGTTCGGGTGGCGGTTGTCGATCAGGCTTTGACAGCGCAGCGAGACCGCCACCGGCAAGGCCTGGGTTTCGGCAAAGCGTTGCAGGGCCGCAATGCCCGCGCCGGTCCATGCGCCGCCACCGGCAAGGACGAGCGGGGATTTGGCGTCGGCAATCCGCTCTTGCAGCGCGTCCATTGCGCCGGGCGACGCCGCGAAGCGCGGTGTTTCCGCGCGCGCCGGTGCCGGCGGGAGCGGGAGCATGTCGTAGAGCATATCCTCTGGCAGGGCGAGCACGACAGGGCCCGGACGGCCCGACAGCGCCGTTCGGATCGCGCGGGTGACATATTCCTGAAGCCGGGAGGCGTCATCGATCTGGGCCACCCATTTGGCGATCTGGCCGAACATGCGGCGGTAGTCGATCTCCTGGAACGCCTCGCGGTCGGTCATGCCTCGGGCGACCTGTCCGAGGAACAGGATCATCGGCGTGGAATCCTGGTACGCGACATGCACACCCGCGCTGGCATTGGTGGCGCCGGGTCCGCGCGTGGCAAAGCAGATGCCGGGTCGGCCGGTGAGCCTGCCATAGGCGTCGGCGGCCATCGCGGCGCCGCCCTCTTGCCGGCAGGTGACAAAGCGGATCGCGTCCTCGCGGCCATAAAAGGCATCCAGAACGGGAAGGTAGCTTTCGCCCGGAACACCGAAGGCGGCGGTGATGCCTTGGGCGACCAGCAAATCGACCAGGTGGTCAGCGGCGCGGCGTGTGTTTTGTGGGTGTGTCATGATCATTCGGCTTTCGTTTGGTTTGACGAACGCTAGGGTCTGAACCCTAGACAGGTTCATGGATGTCGGCAATCAGATGGGCGGTCCGAACATCAGTCATGTCGGCCATGGCGTGCCGGAGGGCGTGTTGCGCTGGCAGGCCGGTGCCAATTGACGCAAGGGAAAGCCGAAGTCCTGCACCGCGATCACCGAGGATCACCGCGCCGCGCTTTGCCGTGCCTTGGCGACCGTGCCCTGTCCCAGCGCCGATGCGGAGAGGGGGACCCGGTGTGTCATGACACATCCTGACCCTTCGAAAGGACGTTTGCGGTGGCCTGCTCCAGCCGCGCCAAGACGGCCTTGCAGACCGGGCTTGGCGATCTGCCATCGCGCAGGATGACCCCGACCTTGCGGACGGCCAAGGGATCGGCCATCGGCAGCGCGGTCAGGTCCGCGGCCAGCGACACCGTGGCCAGCCGTGGCAAAAGCGTGACGCCCGCCCCCGCGCGCACCAGGGCCAGGAGCGAGATGACGCTGCGCGCCTTGAGCGCCGAGCCTGCGATCAAGGCGCGGCACGCCGCCGCGTCGATCGCCTCTGCCGCATCATTGCCGATGATGCGCATCCCGGCGAGATCGGACCAATGGAGCGGCGTCCGGCGTTCGGCCAAGGGATGGTCGGATCGGCAGACAAGCCGGAACGGATCCTGAAACAGTGTCGTGAAATGCAAATCCGACGCATCTTTCGGAGGCGCCGCGATCCCCAACTCCACCGTGCCGTCGGCAACAAGGGATTGCACGCCGCCGCTGTCGGTATCGATCAGCTCGACCGTCAGTCCCGGCCGCGTATCGAGGAAATCGGCCAGCAGGTGCGGCAGGAGTTCTGCCGCAACCGAAGGCACCGACGCCAGCCGCAGGCGCCCGTGCCGGCCCGCTGCCACGGCTTCGATCCGTTCCAGCGCCTGGTCATGTTCGCGCAGCACATCCCTTGCGGTTTCGAACACCTCTTCACCGAGCTTGGTCAGACGGTTCTTGCGGTCGCTTTCGAACAGCGGCGCGCCAAGGTCGGTCTCGAATTGCTTGAGGGTCATCGAGATCGCGGAGGGAGTGCGATGGAGCCGTGTCGCCGCGTCGCGAATATTTCCGCAAGAGGCGACGTGCACGAAGACGCGCAGGGGAGCAATTCCGATCATGCGCCGATATTTCAGTTTTGCTGAAATGGATTCAAGTTAAATTCGCTTGATCTTATCCATGCGCCTTCGCACGCTGTCTTACCAAAAGGAGGATGCGCGTGTCGGAACAGCACATGACCCTGGACGCGATCGAGGATCTGTCACGCGCGGCATTGCTGCGCGCGGGGGCCTCTCCCGCTCAGGCGGCCCCGGTGGCGCGGTCGACCCGTCTGGCCGAACGCGACGGCATTCGCAGCCATGGCCTGATGTATGTGCCGGTCTATGCCGAGCATCTGCGCTGCGGCAAGGTGCTGGGCGATGCCGAGCCGATCGTCCGACATCCGCGCCCCGGCGCGGTTCTGGTGGATGCGGCGAACGGGTTTGCCCATGCCGGGATCGATGCGGGCTGGCCCGAATTCACGGCCGCTGCGCAGGATCACGGCATTGCAGCGCTGGCGCTTTCGCGGTCCTACAATTGCGGCGTGCTCGGCCACCATGCCGAGCGGTTGGCCGAGGATGGGTTGGTTGGCTTGTGTTTCACCAATGCTCCCGCCTCGATGGCGCCAACTGGCGGCCGCCGCCCGGTGATTGGAACCAACCCGTTTGCGCTTGCCGTGCCGGATGGGTCGGGGGGCGCGCAGCTGGTCATCGACCAGTCCGCCAGCGCCATCGCCAAGTCCGAAATCGTGCTGCGCGCGCGTCAGGCCGAGCCGATCGAGCAGGGCTGGGCGCTTGATGCCGATGGCAACGCGACGACAGATGCACAGGCCGCGCTTGCGGGGTCGATGTGTCCGGCAGGCGGCCAGAAGGGCTTCGGCGCAGGGCTGATGGTCGAGATCTTCGCCGCCGCCCTCTCGGGGGCCAATCTCGGGCTTGATGCCAGCCCGTTCTCGGGTCCCAAGGGCGGACCGCCGGGCACGGGGCAATTCTTCATCGCCGTGGACCCGACCGCCTTTGCCGGCGATGCCTTCGGCCCGGCCATGGCGCGGTTGGCCGAGAGTATCTCCGAACAGGAGGGCGCACGGGTGCCGGGCGCGCGCCGCGCCGCCAATCGCACCCGCACCGAGGCCGAGGGTGTTTCGGTGCCACAAGACTTGCTGGACAGGATCGCCGTGGCCTGAACCATGTGAAAACCGAAAGGACGCGCATGACCGAAGAGACCCGCAAGACCCGTTCGCTGTCGCCTGCCAGGCATGTCCGCAGCAACGCGCGGGCTGGCTGCGTGATGGTCAACCTGCCCACCGCTGGACCGGGCCACCATGCCCGCCTTGGCCGGCGCGGCGCATCGGGCTGCCGCCCGCACGAACAGGGTCGCCATGCCGAGGACTTTTATACAACGGTCAGGACATCCTGCATCTTCTCGGGAGGCCCCGCATGACAGCCCCCCGCATCGACGCGCTGCAATACGCCAACTGGTCGGAGAAGATCTTTGGCCAGATGCGCGCGGGCAATGTCGATGCGGTGCATGTCACGATCACCTATCACGAGACGTTTCGTGAAACGGTGCGCAATATCGAGGCGTGGAACCGCTGGTTCGAGCAATACCCCGAGCGCATCTTCCAGGGCTTCACCGCGGATGACATCGCGCTTGCACAGCGCACCGGGCGCACCGCGATCTTCTTCGGGTCGCAGAACCCGTCTTGCATGGAGGACGATATCGGGCTCGTGGAGGTGTTGCACCGCCTTGGCCTGCGTTTCATGCAGTTGACCTATAACAACCAATCCTTGCTGGCGACGGGCTGCTACGAGGCCGAGGATACCGGCCTGACCCGCATGGGCCGCGAGGTGGTGGCCGAGATGAACCGGGTGGGGATGGTGGTGGACATGAGCCATTCCGGCGAGCGCTCCACGCTCGATGCGATCGAGCAGTCGACGCGGCCCATTGCCATCACGCATGCCAACCCGGCAAGCTGGCACCCGGCCCGGCGTAACAAGTCCGACCGCGTGCTTGACGCGCTGTCACAAAGCGGCGGGATGCTGGGCTTTTCGCTTTATCCCCATCACCTGCGGGGCGGTAGCGACTGCACGCTCGGGGATTTCTGCGAAATGATCGCGCGCACCGCTGCGCGCATGGGCGTGGACCGTGTCGGGATCGGGTCGGACCTGTGCCAGGATCAGCCCGACAGCGTGGTGGACTGGATGCGCGCGGGCCGCTGGACCAAGGCGCGCGACTATGGCGAAGGCAGCGCCGACAGCCCCGGCTTTCCGCCCATGCCGGACTGGTTCCAAGACAACCGCGATTTCGAGACGATCGCACAGGGTCTTCGCGCCACGGGCCTGGGCGATGCGGATGTCGCTGGCATCATGGGCGGCAATTGGGCGCGGTTCTTTGCCGAGAGCTTCGGCGCCGTCGAGCCCGACCAGAGGGAGGCCGCGCAGTGAGCTGCGAAAGCCGGAACCCGATGCCACAGGCGGCGGAGTTCCGGCGGTCTCCGGCGGAGGTCATGCGCCTGGCGCGCATGGGGTGCAGCCACCCGACGCGCCTGTCCTTCCTGCGCCAGCTGCTGCGCCGGATCGAGACCGAGGGCTGGGTGTTCGACCGCCCCGTATGGGACATCGATGCACGCGGCGTCGGGCGTGCGGTCTACCGCATGAACACGCCGGACGGGGCGCTCAGCCTTGTCGCCTTTGCCCATGACCTGCCCGCGGAGCAACGGTCCGATCGGGTGATCGCCACTGCGTGGGACGCGACATTTGCGCTGTTTGACGGGACGCCGGACGCGGAAGATCTGGAGCGTCTGCAAGCCAATGTGCCCCTGCAAGAGGCCGGGCGCGTCACGCCGCGCGAGCTGTCGCTCAGCCGGGCCAATCGGTCGGTCCGGATCTTCGATCATGTGCTCGAACGGCTTGCGGCGGGCCAGCAGCCGGACGAACGGATGCTGCGCGAAACGGGCTATCTCATGCGGACCACGGCCGTTTACGGATCGGGCAAGTTCGGCGCGGCTGATCACGCCCTGATCGCCGGACGGCCGGCGCTGTCGGCGCCGTTCCAGGCGGAAATGCTGTCGGTCTGGCTGACGCGCGCCTTCACGGTCGATCTGGTCGAACACATGGCCCGGGCGCGCGGCGGGGACCGCGCGGTGCGCCTGCGCCCCGACCTGCGGCGCGGCCTTGGCGTGGGCAATTCCACCGGCCTTGGTATGGCGCCCTTTCTCGTGCGGCATCCGGTGCTTCTGAACAACTGGATGATGGCGCGAGAAGAGGCGCTGGCGCGCGTGCGGGCGCAGCACGCGGCCAGCCGATCCGCTGTCGAAGGCTTTCGTGCAGCGATCGAGGCGGCACGGGTGAATGCGTCCGACTGGCAGAGTGATCATCCGGTCCAGCAGGCAAGGCTGTCAGACTTGCGGGACGGGCTGACGCGGCTGGACTGCTTTGCAGCGACGGACTGGGACACCACGGCCCCCAATCCCTGGAACGACATGTGGCAATGGGGGCAGGCGGCCTTGCCGCTCGAAGCGCAGGAGGCCCTTCTTGCAGCCATGCTGGAGCCGCATGGCGATCTGATCGACGGGTTGGGCGGCTGCATGCGGGCTGATGAAGAGACCTGTTTCGGGATTGATGGCGCGATGACGACCGCGGATTTGAGAGCCATCCTGGAACAGCACTATGGCTGGGCGCTGGGCATCGACTATGTCGACCCGCGCAATTGCGCGCGCTTTTGGTACATCTCGGAGGAAAAGCTCGAGCCGCGGCTGGGGGAACGCTTCGAGGAGCCCGGCGCCAGCCGCGAATTGCCGCTTGATACCGGGCGGCAGGCGGCGGCGCTCTGGGAGGCATTGCGGCACGAGGCGGATGACACGCCGGTGGCGCGGCTGCTGCTCGCGCATCCGGAGCATCGCCTGATGGTCCGCCGGGTCCAGACCACCAAGCGTCACCCCTTCGCAGAAATTCGCGACAACCTGATTGCCGCGGACATGCTGCCCATCGACCTGTTGCGCTGCAAGCTCGCCTTTTTCGGCGCGACGCGGTTCGACCCGCGCTCGGACCGCTGGGTGCGGATCAGTCTTTTCCAGGGGGCGATCTATCCCGATGACCTTGCCGCTGGAGAGGCGCCTTGATGATGCAAGCCATCGATCCGACCAGCGTATCATCTGCCGCCGGGGCGGAGGTCCGACTGTCGCTGTCGGAGATCAACGCGCTCTGCTGCAAGGCGGCCCGCGGATCGGGGTTGAGCTGGGGCGAGGCAGAAGAGGCGGGATGGGCCAGTGCATGGCTGTCGCGCGCGGGGTTCGCCGGACCGCGTATTCTGCTGCAACGCCTTCTGCACTCGGGTCGGCTTGAGTGTCCGCAGATTGCAGCTGGACACTGGCGGGCTCCGGCAGGTCCGCTTTGCCCGCTGCGCACCGGCATGGCGCTGGCCGATCATGCGGGGCTTGCCGATGGGCCGGCAGACACCGCCTTTTGCATCGATGCGGTCTGCCATCCCCTGCTTGTCTTGCCCTTCGCGGCGCGTGTCGCCCGGCATCGCGGTCAATCTCTTCGGATCGGCTGGACAGGGGCCGACGTCACGGTCTGGGCCGATCACGCACTGCCCGATGCCGAACCGGTCCGCGACCCCGCCGAAAGACCGGTCGATTTGGGACTGGAGTTCGCTCCGGACTTGAGACTGCGCGCGGCCGAACTAGCTCGCGCCACCGGGGCGATTGGTCCGGATGACTGGACCGCGCTCAGCACCCTTTCGATGCGCGTCACCGTCCCGCCGTCTGCACGGTCAAGGGCCGGCGCCGGCGCCACAAGGGGTGACAATGACTGACCAAGACGATACTCACGTATGACCTACGAAATCACTCACAGGGAAAAATCATGAAAAAACTTACACTTGCACTAACATTTGGCGCATTGACCGCGCCTGTGATGGCCCAGGCCGATTGCGGTGAGGTCTCGATCTCCGAGATGGATTGGGCCTCTGCCCAGATCATCACGCGCACCGCTGCGTTCCTGATGGAACAGGGCTATGGCTGCGATGTCGATATCATACCGTCGGCAACAACTACCGCTGTCGCATCGCTGTCGGAGAATGGCGAGCCTGACATCGTGACGGAGCTGTGGGAGAACTCCACGGGCGACGCTTTTGAAAAACTCCTCGACTCCGGCGTGATCACGCCGTTGACGGACGTGATCACACCCGGCGCCGTCGAGGGCTGGTGGGTCCCCACCTCGCTGGTCGAGGAACATCCCGAAGTGGCCACCATCGAAGGCATCCTTGCCAACCCCGAACTGGTTGACGGGCGCTTCAACAATTGCCCGGATGGCTGGGGATGCAGGATCGTCAGCGACAACCTGATCGAAGCGCTGAACGTGCGCGACGCGATGGATGTCTTTGACCATGGCTCGGGCGAAACGCTGAGCGCGTCGCTGGCATCCGCCGTTGAAAACGACGAGCCGTGGCTGGGCTACTACTGGGGTCCGACTGCCGTTTTGGGCAAATACGACATGACCCGGGTCGATCTTGGTGAGGTGGATACGGAAATTCACACCGCCAACCAGAACCCTGACAACGAGAACCCGCGTGTGTCCGACTTCCCGGTGGGTACGGTTCTGACCGTGGCGACCAGTGACCTGGCAGAGCGCGAACCGGATGTCGTCGAGCTGATGTCGAACCTTTCGTTCGAGGTCGACACGCTGAACATGCTGCTGGCCTGGTCGGACGAGAACGGCGCCTCTTCCGAGGAAGCTGCGGTGTACTTCCTGACCAACTATTCCGACACCTGGTCGGATTGGGTCAGCGACGCGGCGCGCGAAGAGCTTGCGGCCTTCATCGAGTGATCAATACCCGGCAGGGCCTGTCGAGGTCCTGCCTGACGCCCCGTCGGGCCACGGCTCGGCGGGGTATATTATTCATTAATGCCCGCCAAGAACGGGCGATAAGAACGGGACAGGGAAAGCTGTTATGGCGGCATATGATTTCATATTCGATTGGCTTGGGTTGCAGGACTGGTGCGATGCTGGCGGCACCGGGGGCGGCGGGCCAGCATCCATGGCCGATCTATTGGCCAAGGGCGGCCAAGGCGAGGAGCCGTCGATCTGGACCCTGCCGTTTCCATCGCTCGACACGCTGAGTGATTCCTGCGGGCGGATTGCCCAATCCAGCGATGTGACGCAGGCGGTCGAGGACGGTTTTCTGGGCATCAAGGACTCGCTTCAGATCGTGCTGGATCCGATCACGCAGCCTCTGAGCTGGATGCTGCGCAACGCGCTGGCACTGTTCGAGGTCACACCCTGGTTCATCATGATTCCGCTTCTGCTGGCCGTGGTCTATGTTGCGTCAAAATCGATGAAGCTGGTGGGCTTCGTGGCCGCCTGTTTCGTTTTTCTGGCCCTGATCGACCATTACGATCCCGCGATGCAGACGCTCGCGATCATCTTTGTCTGTGCTTTCCTGTGCGTCTTGTTCGGGGTGCCCATCGGGATCGCGATGTCCCGCAGCGACACGATGCGACGTCTGACGATCCCGGTTCTGGACATGCTCCAGACATTGCCACCCTTCGTCTACCTGATCCCGCTGATCTTTCTGTTCTCGGTGACCGAGCCAAAGCTCTACGGCGTCGCCATCATCCTCTATGCCATCGTCCCGGTCATTCGACTGACGGATCTCGGGATTCGATTGGTCGACAAGGAGGTGATCGAAGCCGCAGACTCCTTTGGCATGACAAAGCGGCAAAAGCTCTTTGGCGTTCAGATCCCGCTGGCGCTGCCCAACATCATGGCCGGTGTGAACCAGACCATCATGATGAGCCTCGCCATGGTCGTTATCGCCTCGCTGGTTTCTGCACCGGGTCTTGGTGTGCTTGTTCTGCGCGGTATTCGGAACCTTGAGCTGGGTGTCGGTCTGATTTCCGGGCTTGGCATCGTGCTCCTTGCGATCATCCTCGACCGCGTGACCAAGGCCGCCCTTGCCCGTGTCAATGCCGCCAGTGCGGCGCAGAATAACTCATGAGGGATACCGCACCGATGGCAAACAACGTCAAGCTCTCGATCCGCAATCTTTACAAGATTTTCGGCCCCGACCCGCAAGGCGCTCTGGAGCGTGTGCGCACGGGGGTGGACAAGACGGAGTTGTGGGAAAAGAACAACCACGTGCTGGGCTTGCAGGATATCAATGTCGATATGCAGGATGGCGAGATAACCGTCATCATGGGGCTGTCGGGGTCGGGCAAATCGACGCTCATCCGTCACCTCAACCGGCTTATCGAACCGACCGCGGGCCAGATCCTGCTCGATGGCGAGGATGTGCTTGCCTATGACGAGCGTGCATTGCGACAGTTGCGGCGCGAGAGTATGTCGATGGTGTTCCAGCATTTCGCGCTCTTGCCGCACCGCACGGTACTGGAGAACACCGGCATGGCCCGCGCCGTGCGCGGTGAAACCCGATCGGACTACCAGGAGGACGCGCACAAGTGGCTCGATCGTGTCGGGCTGGGCGGGCAGGGCGGTCAGTATCCCCATCAGCTCTCTGGCGGGATGCAGCAGCGCGTCGGCATCTCGCGCGCGCTGGCGTCCAACTCGCCCATCATGCTGATGGACGAGGCGTTCTCCGCGCTCGATCCGCTGATCCGGACCGACATGCAGGACTTGCTGCTCGAATTGCAGGCGGAATTGCAAAAGACGGTGGTGTTCATCAGCCACGACCTCGACGAAGCGCTCAAGCTCGCCGACCATCTCGTCATTCTGAAGGATGGCTATGTCGTTCAGCAGGGGGAGCCACAGGAAATTCTGCTGCACCCCAACGATCCCTATATCGTGGATTTCATCAGCGACATCAATCGCGCCCGGGTCTTGAGGGTGCGCTCTGTCATGACAGAGCCTGTGGATGGCGCGGGGCCGTTCGCCGGAGATGTCGGAGCAGACGATACGCTGGAATCGGTGATTGCCCTCTCGGGCGGGGATACCGCGTTGAGCTACCGGGTCATGCGCGACGGCAGTCAAGTGGGCGTGCTGAACATGCAGGAGCTTGTGCGGGCGCTTGTTCCCACCAGCGCCGCCGATGACGGGATGCGGGCGCGCGCGGTCTGACAGGGAGCTGTCGCGGGGTGCAAACTCCGCGACAGACGACGCGATCCGCCCTGCGCATGATCTGGACGGGGCACCTCCTGTCTGTTGGTGCG
>JAWLGI010000102.1:0-4753 GCA_041685125.1 Marivita sp.
GAAAGGTCTTTCTATGCGCTTCCTTGCCGTCTTGGCTGCCGCTCTCCCCGGCATGCTTTCAGCAGAAACAATCACCTTTGAAAGCGACGAACAAATTATGATCGTTCGCGGCGTCCAGATTTTGAGCCACGCCAATTTCGAATTGCTCGGCAACAAAGATGGCCAAATTCAATGCGTTGCCATGGATGCCAACGGAAAGCCCTTAGCTGTCTCTACGGGATATGCTGAACTTGGCTCGATCGTGTTCACAGATATGCAGACTTCCGACATTGCAAAGGTCGCGTGTCGTTACCGCTAGAACGATCGCCATTCCTTCGGATCACTGGAAGGGCTGTGTTGATGGCATGGATGCCCTTCGGTCAGGACAATCAGAAAATCGCCTCGGCGCCTGCTGACAGCGTCACGAGGATCGTCACGGTCAGGAGCACCGAGGCGCCCCCCAGGATCAGGCCGATGGTTGCGACCAGCCCGTCCTGTTCGACGAGGCCGACGCCAAAAATGAAGAGCGAGATTGCCGGGAACCACCCGCTGAACGGCACCGGCAGAAACAGCGCGAAGGCGATCACGAACAGCAGCAGGCCAATCACCCGCTCATTGCGGCGCGCAAAGAGCGGCATGTAGCGCGGTGTCAGCACACGTTCGAGCCTGCGCGTGACCGGCCGGAGGCGCAGTACCGTGCGGCGCAGCTTGACCGGATCGAGCCGCAGGCGCGCCAGCCGACCCGGGAGCTTCACATGCGGATAGCCGAGCACAATCTGGCCCGTCGTCACCAAAAGCGGCAAGGCGGTGATCAGGGACGATCCCGGCGGCAGCGGGAGCAGCGTGAGCAGCGCAAACACGACGATTGCCCATCCGAAGGACGTTTCGCCAAGCGCCGTCAGAAGATTGCCAAGGGTCAGGGTACCGGCCCTGTGCTGGCTTCGGGATGTGCGCAGGATCGGCATCGAAAGAGAGGTCCGTCGTCGTATTCCGTCATCGCGCTGCATCGGGGTCCTTTCGCATGGCTGTCATGGATATCGGCCCGCGGGCGGCCCTTTGCAATCGCGGAACGCGCCCTTGCGCAGAAAAACTCGAAGAATTCCAGCGCAAAGCCCTGCCAGGCCAGCCGCAGGCAGCGCACGGACATGGTCGTTGCGGCGCATATCAAGGAGCGATCGCATCTGGGCCTTGGCAGTCATGGCCGGGTTGCGTCTCGAAAGCGGTGGAAAGTCCCCGCCCGCGCGCTCAAGACGGGGCGAGTGGGGCATGATTGTGAAGGGTGCAGCGCTGGATCGGCAGGCCACCGCCGCACGGCGCCGGAAAGCAGGGCTTGCCATCGGCTTGATATTGCGCCGGTTTTCCTGTGTCGGAGGCACGGGGTGGTATCGATGCTCAGCCCGCGAGGATCGCGCCAAGCGCTATGGCGACGGCGGCCTGCGTCGGGTCGATCACCGGGATGCCCAGCTTTGCCTCGAGCCCCGGGCGGTGCCGCACCTGCGCCAACCACGCTGTGTGACAGCCGCGCCATGTTGTCGAGGCCCGCGCCGGAAACGCCGACCACGACAGGCACACGGCCCGCGACGCGGTCCAGCACATGCTTGGCAAAGCGTGCCGATTCCTCGCCCGACAGCTTCGGGGCTTCGCCCATGATGCCGAGGATCGTCATGCCCGACACGCCGCAGTCGAGGTAGAAATCCACCATCCGGTCGGTGCTGTCGAGATCAAGCGCGCCATCGCTGGCAAAGGGCGTGGCGGCGATGATGAAGACGCCCTCTGACTGCCTGTCGATCCTCTGTGTCATGTGATTTCCTCTCGATTTGGTCTGACATGGGCAATAGCGGGCGGCAGAGGACCGCGCGACAGGTGAAGGTCCTCAATGGGTCCAGATCTCAAGCGTGCTTTACTCACGCGATGGCGCGGCGCTTAGATCACGGTCACTTTCAGCTCCCCGAGGCCCTCGATTGACATCTCCATCACATCGCCCCGCGCGATCGGACCGACGCCGGACGGGGTGCCGGACAGGATCACGTCCCCCGGTGCCAGTTCGAAATACTCCGACAGATAGGCAATCATTTCCGGCACTTTCCAGATCATCTGGTTCAGATCCCCCTCCTGCCGGATCTCGTTATTGACGGTCAGCGCGATCCGGCCTTCGCCGGGGTGGCCAATGCTTGACACGGGATGCACCGCTCCGCAGGGGGCGGAGCGTTCGAACGCCTTGCCGATCTCCCACGGGCGGCCGGCCTTCTTGGCGATCCCTTGAAGGTCGCGCCGCGTCATGTCGAGCGCGAGGCCATAGCCGAAAACGTGATCCAACGCCCCGTCCACGGGGATGTTGCGGCCGCCGCTTTTCAGCGCGACCAGCATCTCGGCTTCGTGATGCACGTTTGTGGACTGCGGCGGATAGGGAAATTCGCCAGAAGGATCGAGGTTGTCGGGATTTTTCTGAAAGAAAAACGGGTCTTCCCGATCGGGATCGTGACCCATTTCAATCGCATGCGCGGCATAATTGCGACCGATGCAATAGACACGGCGCACCGGAAAACGGCTCTCTTCTCCTGCGATCGGGAGTGCAACGATGGGTGCTGTGGTGATGGCATAGTCGGTCATGGGAGTCTCCGGGTTGTGCAGGCTGCGCCAATCTTTAACCCCGGATCCCCGATGATACCATCCCGTGCCGCAGCCTCTGGTCACCGCGCCATGTCGCCGCCCGGACACGTCCCGGCCCCCGCGCTGTCGGCGCGGGTTGCGCGCAGGCTGGCAAGCTGGCACGTCACAGGTATCACTTTTTGGAGCACCGCAATGTCCAAGACCGTTTACCTGATCAATGGACCCAACCTGAACCTGCTTGGAAAGCGCGAGCCCGCGATCTATGGCGCGGACACGCTGGAAGACGTGACGAGCCGCTGTGACGTGCTGGCACGCACTGCGGGTCTGGCCCTGACCGCGATGCAATCGAACCATGAAGGCCAGATCATCGACTGGATTCACGCGGCGCGGGACAATGCCCAGGCAATCCTGATCAACCCTGGCGCGTTCACCCATACATCGGTGGCGATCTTCGATGCGCTGCAGGCCTTCGAAGGGCCGGTGTTCGAAATCCACATCACGAATGTGCACAAGCGCGAGCCGTTTCGCCGCCACTCCTACGTCTCGGCCCGCGCCGAGGGGGTGATCGCGGGGTTTGGGGTCGAAGGGTATGAACTGGCGCTGCGGCGCGTGATCAGCCTCCTGGGCTAGTAACTGGACCCAAAGCGCTCAGAACGGCCCGTCCTCGAGCGCGCCATCCGCCGACATCTGGGCGTAAAGCAGCCCTTCCCGCAACCCCCGGTCGGCCACGGACAAGCGGTCCGTCGGCCAGCACCGCAACAGCGCCTGCAGGATCGCGGCGCCCGACATGATCAGTGCCTGCCGGTCCAACCCGATCCGTGGGTCGGCCCGCCGTCCTTCGGGACCAAGCTGCAGGTAGTTCGAGATCACCTTCTCGATCTGGTCCGAGGTCATGCGCAACCCGTCCACCTTGTTGCGGTCATATCGCTTGAGCCCCAGATGGCTTGCCGCCACCGTCGTCACCGTGCCGCTGGTGCCGACGATCTGGAAGCCTTCCCGCGTCTGTTCGTCCTTGTACGGGGCAAACTCGGCCAGGTTTTCCTCGAAGAACCAGCTCATCAGCGCGTAGCGTGCGCTGTCGCTTTCGACATCGGAAAACTGGTCCCGCAAGGTGGCCACACCCAACGGCACGCTGATCCAGTCGACGACCCGTGCCGCCGGGAACGGGCTGTCCTTGGTGTGGAACCCGGCATGCAACCGCATGATCGCGCGCGGGCGTTCGAATGAAGGGACCGCCGTCAGGTCGATCCAGACAAGCTCGGTCGAGCCACCACCGATATCGACCACCAGAAGCTGATCGGTCTTGGTGCTGACCAAGGGCGCACAAGAGATTACGGCCAGCCGCGCCTCTTCCTCGGGCTGGATGATCTCGAGCGTCAGTCCGGTTTCATGTTTGACCTGGCGAATGAAGTCGCGGGAATTATGCGCGCGGCGACAGGCCTCTGTCGCGACAAGGCGCATACGCGTCACGTCGTGACGGCGAATCTTTTGCTGGCACACCCGCAGCGCCGAGATTGTGCGGTTCATCGACGACCGGCTGAGCCGACCGTATTTTTCAAGCCCGGCTCCAAGCTGCACGGACTTGGAAAAGCTGTCGACCACGTGGAACTGGTTGCCCTTGGGTTGGGCAATCAGCATACGACAACTGTTTGTGCCCAAATCCAGCGCGGCATAAAGCGCGGATGGATCGGGCCGGGACGGCGCGGGGCTCTCTACCGGTTTCGGGAACGCGCCCGCACCCTTGGGACGCTTTGGCGCCATGACTTTGCGCCTTCCGAATATCTGAGTTGGTCTGACCTTATGCCTGCTTTCGGACTATCGCAAGTTTCGTGATGCACCTGTCGCACAGTTATGACGCGACCTTTTGGAAAGATGAAAAATTATGCTGTCCTTGATGCATCGCAATCGCATGCGCTTCGGCCTATCAAGGCAGAGGGTCGCAGACAGGAGCGGACAAGTCGAAAATCACCCTTATCTTGCAACCGCCCTCAATTACCAAGGCGCAGAACACACAAGGGAATCACGACATGGCGGATGTCACTATTGTCTACTGGCGCGATATCCCGGCACAGGTGATCGTCGGCAAAGGCCGCCGGGGCGCCAAGGCACCATTGCCCGAGCGGTTCGAGCAGGCCATCGACCGCGCCGCCATGAAGATCGGCGC
>JAWLGI010000012.1:0-59862 GCA_041685125.1 Marivita sp.
TGAAGCTGACCCAGCTGTCGCCGGACCAGGCGTCCTATATCGGCGTCACCCCCGAAGGCCCCTTCAAACCAGAACATTACCGGTATTGAGGGAGGTCGACCAAACTTTTCCATGGAAGGGCGATGACCCCGAATTGGAATTGCCGACGTCGCCTGGCGTCCACCAAAGGGCCGCAGTTTCGCGGCCCTTTTTGTTTTTCATGCCAATGGCCGGCGGGATCACCTTGGAGCCAGCTGATAAAACCGCGCTGCCCAAATTTGATATGCGCCGGGTTTGGCTCGGATGCGAAAGGCTGCCCGTGATACTGCACTGAAACGCGTGTCGCGTGGCTTGCCCGCCTCCGTCCCGGGGGAAATTTCGCCGGTCGGGTCCAAAACCGTCTTTTTTATTGCTCCGTGTGGGTCTTTTTGCCACCTTTGACCGCGTTGGCGGCCCGGTCATCCGGGGCCAGGAAAGTCACAGGGAGACAGTGATGGGTAAGAGAGACGAATTGATCGCGCAGTATGCGGACGACCTGAAAAACAAATGCGGCATGACGCCGGACATGGACCTTTTGACCAAGGTGACGATCGGGTGCGGTCCTGCGATCTATAACGCGGATGCGTCCACCGTTGCCGGCTCGCAGCCGTCCGAGCTTGAGACGGTCAAAAAGAACTTCCTGATCAAGAAACTGGGTCTGCAAGATGGTCCCGAGCTGATGGATGCGATCAATTCCGTGATCGAAACCTACGGCAAGTCCGAGCGGAACAAGTACCGGGCCGTGGTCTATTACATGCTGACCAAGCATTTCGGAAAAGATTCCGTTTACGCCTGAGACGCTCTGGCGGATGTAGGGTCGGGACCCTACCAACAAGGGCGCTTTGCGACGAAGCGTCCTTTTCATTGAAGTTGCCTCAAATCCGCAAGACTTGCCATTTGGCGGCGCGGCAAATTTGCTGTAGAAGTCTCGAGACGGTCAGGATGACCGAAACCATATTCAGTTGACGCGCGTGGTGACTTGGGAGCGCGGGGACGGAGGGTTTCGGCGTTGACCGGAGCCCTCCGTTAAATTCAAGACAGCGTGACAACCGCCCCGACCCCCGACATCAGGGATCCAACCCCGCCATCTCGCAGACAATCTGCCATTCGTCTGCCGTTACGGGTTGCACGGACAGGCGCGAATTGTTGACAAGCACCATGTCCTGCAACCGCGCGTCCAGCTTGATCGCATCAAGCGTCACGGGTGTCCTGGCGGGGGCAATGGCCTTGATATCCACGCAGTCCCAGCGCGCATCGTCGGTCGTGCTGTCAGGGTGTGCTTCTGCGATCACCTCGACAGTGCCAACAACGGATTTCTCTTTCTGCGAGTGGTAGAAGAACCCGTAATCGCCTACCGACATCTCGCGCATGAAATTGCGGGCCTGGTAATTGCGGACACCGTCCCATTCTTCTCCGGCGTCACCCTTGGCGACTTGATCGTCCCACGACCATGTCGAGGGTTCTGATTTGAACAACCAGTACCTCATGGTTCGATCACGCGCTTCCAGGCAACCAAAGTGACGTTTTCGAACAGCCCCGCCTTGGCGTAGGGGTCGTTGTCGGCCCAATCCCGGGCCGTGCTCATGTCCTTGACGTCCAGGATTACCAGAGATCCGATCATCTGGCCGTCGTCATCCAGAAGCGGCCCGGCCTGTTCAACGACACCGGTCGCGTCGATATAGGCAAGGTGGGCGTCACGATTGGCCTTTCGGGTGTCGAGGGCCCCCGCTTTGTCACGGGCCATAAGGGCTATGAGCATTCATTCTTCCTTCAATGGGCGGGTCATCAGGGTATCTATTGCATCCGAAATCGTCAGGCGCCCGTCAAGAAGATGCGTGACGGTTCGCGTTATCGGAAGGTCGAGCCCCCTGTCCTTGGCGCTTTCGGTCATGGCGCGTGCGGTGGCGGCGCCTTCGACGGTGATGGATGGGTCAAAGATGTCTTCACGGCCAAGCGACAGGCCAAGCCGGTAGTTGCGCGACAGGTCCGAGGTGCAGGTCAGGGTAAGATCACCAAGCCCGGACAGCCCTGAAAGCGTATCGGGATGGGCGCCGAGTGCCGATCCGATCCTTTGCATTTCTGCAAAGCCCCGCGTCATGGTGGCGGCCCTTGCACTATCGCCCAGACCGGCCCCGATCACCGCGCCACAGCCGATGGCAATGACATTCTTGAGCGCGCCGCCCAGTTCGGCCCCGACCGTATCGGTTGTGCGATAAAGGCGCAGCGTGGGCGTTGTGAGAAGCGATTGCAGGTGACGTCCCGTATCAGGGTCCGCGCAGGCGAGGGTGAGCGCGGTCGGTCGTCCGATCGCGATGTCGGCAGCAAAGCTTGGGCCAGTCAGGATCGCGACCGAGGCGGCCGGCCTGCACTCTTGGATCACGCCGGTGGGGCCGAGCCCGGTGGATAGCTCGACGCCCTTGCAACAGGCGACCATCGGCACATCGGGAAGGGTGCGGTCGTTTAGCGTATTTCGCAGATTTTGCAGCGGCACGGCAATCAGGACCGCGGTGCTGCCGGACAACGCGTCAATATCGTGCGTCACGGTCAGGGGGTCGGGGAAGCGGGTGCCAGGCAGATAGGCTCTGTTCTGGCGCGACCTGGCCATATCCTGCGCCTGGTCCCGACGCCGGGCCCAAAGCGTGACGGGCTGTTGCGCCTTGGCAAGGGCAATGGCCAGTGCTGTGCCGAAAGCGCCCGCCCCGATGATGCCAATCATGCCTTTGCCCCCTTCTTGCCGCCGCCGACGGTGAAGGGTGTCCGTGTGTCCAGGGGCCAGCGCGGGCGCGCCGACAGGGTCAGGTCGTCTGGCCCCGTCAGGGCCAGGGACTCGGCCCCGGCAAAAGCGATCATGGCGGCGTTGTCGGTGCACAGCGCGAGGGGGGGTGCGACGAAGGGCAGACGATGTTCGCGCGACACTGTCTCCAGTGCTGCCCGAAGCGTGGTGTTTGCGGCAACCCCGCCGGCGACGGCAAAACCGGTGATCCCTTGGCTCATGGTCAGAGCGCGGCGCGATTTTTCCGTCAGTACATCGCGCACCGCTGCTTGGAACCCCGCGCAAAGGTCGTTGACATCCTGCGCGCGCAGGCCGCCCTGATTTGATACCAGTTGATCGCGTTGTCGCAGCAGCGCGGTTTTCAGCCCCGAAAAAGACAGGTCACATCCCGGTCTGTCCAGCAGGGGGCGCGGGAAGGCAAAGCGCGTCTCATCCCCGTCTTCCGCCTGTTGCTCAACGGATGGCCCGCCCGGTTGCAGCAGCCCCAGCAAGCGGGCGGTTTTGTCGAAGGCTTCGCCCGGGGCATCGTCGATGGTGCTTCCCAGGCGCGTAAAGGCATTGGGGCTATCGACCCGCAGGAATTGGCAATGGCCTCCGGACACCAGGAGGATGAGATAAGGATAGTCCATGCCATCGGTCAGGCGCGGTGTCAGCGCATGGCCTGCAAGGTGATTCACCCCGATCATCGGCTTGCCGGTGGCGGCACTCAGACCCTTGGCCATCATCACGCCCGACAATACCCCACCGATCAGGCCGGGACCTGCGGTCACGGCTATGGCATCGATCGCGCCAAGAGGCAGGTGTGCCTCGGCCAGGGCGCGTTCGATACAGAGATCCAGCTTCTCGGCATGGGCGCGGGCGGCGATTTCCGGAACAACTCCGCCGTAAGAGGCGTGCAGCGCAGTTTGATCGGCGACAACCGAGGACAGGATGCTGCGCCCCCGCAGGATCGCTGCCGCGGTGTCATCACAGCTGCTTTCAATCCCTAAAACTGTGATGTCCTGACCCATCAGACTTTCCGTTGCACCCATGAGGTCAAGCAGGTACCACCCTTGAATGCTGCTCACAACAACGCGGGACCGCATGGCACGCCAACGCCCCCTCTTGCTTTTGTCCCGGCCGGGCGCCGCGTCGGAAGCATTCGCGGCGGCATTGCCCGAGGAGGTGCGAAAGGCTGTCGATTTTTTGATCAATCCCTTGTTGTCGATCCATGTCACGGGGCCGTTGCCCCCGTTGACGGGGATCAGCGGGTTGATTTTCACCTCGGCGAACGCTCTAGATGCGTACAGGTCGTTAAATGGGCCCGATCTTCAGGTTCCGGCGATCACCGTTGGCGAGGCCACCGCAAACGCCGCCCGAAAATGCGGGTTTGATGTGGACATTGCCGGCGGCACGGCCGAACATCTGGTTCGGCATATCGTGGATCGCGGCTATGCCGGTCCGTTGATGCACCTGAGGGGGGAAGTCGCTATCGGTGATGTGGCGCAACGTTTGAACGACGCAGGTGTGGAAGCATCGGAGGCTGTTGTCTATCGTCAGCAACTTGAGCCGTTCACCCCGGGCACGCGGGCGGCCGTGTCGCAATACAGGCCTGTCGTGGCGCCGGTCTTTTCGGCCCGGACCGCCGGGCAATTGGGGCGCGAAGCGGGGGGGCTGACCCACATCAGGTTTGCAGCAATAAGCCGATCTGTGGCAGATGCCCTACCGAACGAGGCCGCAACGCGGACACATATCGCAGCCAAGCCGAACCGGGACGGTATGGTGGATCTGGTGGTCGAGATGGTTGCAGAAGCTGCGGCGCTTGAGCGGCGGATGTGACGAACGTAAGGTATGATTGAAAGTCTGGTTGAACAGACTTGATGGATTCGAAGGAATAGCCGGTGGCGAAACGCAAAAGCACGGACAAGACCTCAAACCAGGCAGACACCGAGGACAAGGTAGAGCCCGACTCCACGTCGGACTCTCAAGACCCGACCGACAGCACATCGCGCGACGCCGATATGGTCGACAGCGCTGCCGAGGCGGTCGACAGCGATGCTCCCTTGGATGGTGCCCCCGAATCGCCAGATAGGGAGGCGGACGAAACCGCTGACGCCCTGAGCGATGTAGACGTGGATACTGTTTCCGACGACGAAACAGATCGTTCGCAATATGATGCCAGTGAGAGCGAAGCGCCAAGTCCTGAGACCATCGACACGACCGAAACAACGGAGGTGGCCGATGCCGTGCGCGGTGACGACCACTTGTCCGAAGAGGAGGCGGAGCGCCTGATCGAGGATGTCGAGAACACCGACGGATCGGCCGCCAAAGCGGAGCCTGTGTCCGAAACGGAACCAAAGCCAACAGAACCGCAAGTGATCCGCGAGACGACGGTCGAGCGCAAAGGCGGGTTCTTTCCGATGGTCCTGGGCGGCGTTGTCGCTGCCGGGTTGGGATATGGTGTTGCTGCGTATCTGTCGCAGGAGCTTTGGCCGTTCGAGACCGCCGCCGAGTCAACATTCGAGGAGGACGTGCGCGGCCAGCTTTCGGAATTGGACGGGACGCTTTCCGATTTGGGATCACGTGTCCAGTCGCTTGAAGAGGCTGAACCACCCACGGTGGACTTGTCTCCGATCGAGGACCAGATCGCCACGGTTGAGTCGTCGATGTCCGATGTGTCGACGCGGCTGGAGGAGTTTGGTGGCCGGATCGACGATCTGTCGGGCCGCGTTGATACGCTGGAAAGGCAACCGATGGAGCAGGCCGTGTCGCCAGAGGCGATTGCCGCATACGAGCGTGCCTTGGCCGAGCTTCGAACCGAGGTCGAGGCGCAGCGTGCCGAAGTGGCGCAGATGGCACAGGAGGCCGTCACTGCGGAGCAAAACGCGGAGGAGCAAGCCGCGCTGGCTGCCGCCCGGTCTGCCATGTCAGAGATCACATCGGCGATGGAGTCGGGGGAGGGGTATGCAGACGCGGTGAGCGTTCTGTCGTCGAACGGTGTCGACGTGCCACCCGCGCTTGCCGACAATGCGAATAACGGCGTTCCGACCCTGGGCAGCCTCATCGAGAGTTTCCCCGAAGCATCGCGCGCGGCATTGTCCGAAGCGCGCAGCACAGCCATGGACGGCAGCGACGGTGTCGGACGGGTTGCATCGTTCTTTGCCGACCAATTGGGTGCGCGCTCTGTCGCGCCGCGGGACGGCGATGATCCGGATGCGATCCTGTCCCGCGCCGAAGCATTGGTGCGCTCCGGTGACATCGCCGCGGCGCTCGATGAATTGGCCGGCCTGCCGGATGTCGCGCAAGCCGCGCTCACCGATTGGCAAGCCCGCGCAGAAACACGCCTTGAGGCGAAAACGGCTGCGGACGATCTCGTCCAGCGGCTCCTTCAGGAATAAGGGGGGCGTCCGATGCTTTGGTCTCTTTTCAAGATCGTTCTTTTTGTTGCCATCGTCGCCGGGCTGACCCTTGGAGCCGGCTACCTGATGGAAAGCACCGGTGGTCTCCAGATCACGGCCGGTGGCACCGAATTCACGCTGGGGCCGTTGCAGTCGGTCATCGCCGCTCTGGTGGCGGTCGTGCTTGTGTGGGTTCTCCTCAAGCTCTTCAAGCTGCTGATCGCCACGCTCAAGTTCATCAATGGTGATGAAACCGCGATTTCGCGTTATTTCGACCGCAACCGGGAACGCAAGGGCTTTCAGGCTCTGAGCGAAGGCCTCATGGCCCTGGCCTCGGGCGAAGGGCGCCTTGCCATGGCCAAGGCCACCAAAGCCGAAAAGTACCTGCACAAGCCGGAGCTGACGGACCTGATCACCGCGCAGGCGGCGGAAATGACCGGTGATCGGAAGAAAGCAGAGCAGGTCTACAAACGGATGGTCAAGAACGAGACAACCCGTTTTGTCGGCGTGCGGGGCTTGATGAAGCAAAAGCTGGACGCCGGTGATACCACGACCGCGCTCAAGCTGGCTGAACGCGCTTTCGCGATCAAACCCAAGCACGAGGAGGTCCAGGACACGCTGCTGCGGTTGCAGGCCCAGGCGGCGGATTGGTCCGGCGCGCGCAAGACGCTGAACGCAAAGCTCAAGCATGGTGCCCTGCCGCGTGATGTGCACAAGCGCCGTGATGCGGTGCTGGCCCTGTCGGAAGCCAAGGATGTGCTGGACGAGGGCAAGACCATCGAAGCGCAGGAAGCCGCCATTTCGGCCAACAAGGCGTCGCCGGACCTGATTCCCGCTGCCGTCATGGCCGCGCGCAGCCACGTCGCGAAAGGCCGCAAGAAATACGCGGTACGTATCCTGAAAAAAGCGTGGCAGTCCCAGCCGCATCCCGATCTGGCGTCGGCCTTTGCCGAGATCGAACCAGAGGAAACCGCGCAGGCGCGGCTCAAGCGGTTCCGTCAGCTGACCTCGATGAACCCCGACCATCGTGAAACGAGGCTTCTTTTGGCCGAACTCAACCTCGCGGCGGAGGATTTTCCCGAGGCACGCCGCGCGCTCGGCACCCTTGCGGAGACAGAGCCGGATACCCGCGTCCTTGCCATCACCGCAGCAATCGAACGTGGCGAAGGTGCATCGGATGCGATTGTGCGCGGCTGGCTGGCCCGTGCCCTGACAGCGCCGCGTGGTCCACAATGGGTTTGCGACAACTGCAATTCGATCCACACTGAATGGATGGCAGTCTGTCCCAACTGCAACAGCTTTGACACCCTGAGCTGGACCACCCCGCCACAAAGCGACTCCGTCCTGCCCGCCGGCGCCGAGATGCTGCCATTGATCGTGGGCGCGATCGAGGACAAGTCGGATGCACCAGACGAGGCAGAGGTGATCGAACCCGACCCTGCGCAACCAGATATCGAGACGTCGGAGACGGAACCGGAAAGCTCCGATGCATCCGATGTGAAAGATGAAACGGCCGAGCCAGAAAAGACGAAATAGGTCTTTCCTCGCTCAAAATCCGGTGCTAACAGCCGCGCCAATCCTTGTCTGATACCACTCGGGTCAAGGGTTGGCCGGTGTAGCTCAGCTGGTAGAGCACGTCATTCGTAATGATGGGGTCGTAGGTTCGAGTCCTATCACCGGCACCAATTCCTAAACCGGTATTGCCTGCATCGGGTCATGATGACGCGCGGTTTGGCCGACGCCTCGGACAATCGCGCCGACTTGCATCAGTTGCTCGGCCAGCGGGTTGGATTTTCGCCAGACCATTCCGATTGTCCGCGTCGGAGACGGGGCGGGGAAACGGGCGACGGATACGTCGGCAGCGCGGGTTTCGAGGAACACCGCTATTTCGGGGATGAGCGTCACACCCATGCCCGCGCTGACCATCTGGACCAAGGTGGACAGGGAACTGCCCTCCATCATTTGGCGGGGTTGCGTTTTGGTGATTTCGCAGAAGGACAACGCCTGATCTCGGAAGCAATGGCCTTCTTCGAGCAGAAGGAGACGCATCGTTCGCAGGGTATCGGGGCCGGGGATCGGCTTGTTCGACTCCGAGCTGGGGCGGACAAGAACGAAATTCTCCTGGAACAGGGAAAATTCTCGCAGGCTCGGTTCCGAAATCGGCAGCGCGAGAATGGCCGCGTCGAGACGCGACTCCAACAAGTCGCCAACCAGCGACCGTGTCACGGATTCGCGGATCTCGAGATCAATTTCCGGGAATCGCTCTGACAGGGTGTTGATCGTGGCGGGCAAAAGGTAGGGCGCAACGGTCGGAATCACGCCAAGCCGAAAGCGCCCCGCCAGCGGACCCTTGGAGGCCCGCATGAGATCCTCCAGTTCGTCCATCGCGCGCAAGACGTCGCGCGCCTTTCGGACAAAGTCCTCACCCATCGCGGTCAGGCGCACCTTGCGCGCGCTGCGTTCAACCAGCGGCGTTTGCACCATCTGTTCCAACTCCTTGATTTGCAAGGAGAGCGCTGGTTGCGAGATCGAAGATGCCTCGGCCGCGCGGCCAAAATGCTGGAACCGGGCCAAAGCGTCGAAATATCTGAGCTGTTTGAGGGTCGGGCTTGCCATATGCGCAGCTTATCACAACCTTTTAAATATCCAATTGGAGTTTATTGAAGTGAAAGGTTAGAACAATTCCAGAACCGGGTCAGACCCGGATGATTCATACTCACGGGAGACAATCATGGACGGCAACAATCTTGAAAAATCCGGCGCATGTCCGGTCATGCATGGTGGCAACACCGGCACCGGCAATAGCGTTACGAAATGGTGGCCCAGTGCGCTGAACCTTGGCATTCTGCACCAGCATGGCGCGCGGACCAATCCGATGGACCCGGACTACAACCACCGGGAGGCTGTCAAGGCGCTCGACTTTGATGCGGTCAAGCAGGATGTCAAAACCCTGTTGAAAGAAGACCAGGACTGGTGGCCTGCCGACTGGGGGCACTATGGTGGCCTGATGATCCGCCTTGCGTGGCACTCTGCCGGATCCTATCGCATGGGCGACGGTCGCGGTGGCGCGGGGACCGGCAACATTCGGTTTGCGCCGCTGAACTCCTGGCCGGACAATGCGAGCCTCGACAAGGCGCGTCGCCTGCTTTGGCCGGTCAAGAAAAAATACGGCAACGCGCTGAGCTGGGCTGACCTGATCATTCTCGCCGGCACCATGGCCTATGAGGACATGGGTCTGAAGACCTTTGGCTTCGGTTATGGCCGTGAAGATGTCTGGGCGCCGGAAGAGGATGTGAACTGGGGTGTCGAAGAAGAATGGCTTGCCCCGTCCGAAGAGCGGTATGGCGATCTGGACGAACCCGCGACCATGTATAATCCCTTGGCCGCTGTGCATATGGGTCTGATCTATGTGAATCCCGAGGGCGTGAATGGTCAGCCGGATCCGGCGAAAACCGCGGAGCATGTGCGCGAGACGTTCAAGCGCATGGCCATGAACGACGAGGAAACCGCAGCGCTGACTTGCGGGGGTCACACCGTGGGCAAGGCACACGGACGTGGTGCCGTCGATGCTATCGGTGACGCTCCCGAATCATCCCCGATGCACAGCCAGGGCTTTGGCTGGGAGAATCCCGGTCACGAAGGCAAGGCGGCAAACGCCTTTACGTCGGGTATCGAGGGCGCTTGGACCCAGCATCCGACACAGTGGGATATGGGCTATTTCGATTACCTGTTCGGCTATGAGTGGAAGCTCGCCAAGTCGCCCGCCGGCGCCTGGCAATGGGAACCGGTCGACATGCCGGAGGACAAGAAGCCGGTGGATGCGTCCGATCCGACCGTGCACCGCAACCCGATCATGACCGATGCCGACATGGCAATGAAGGTTGACCCGATCTACAACGAAATTTGCCAAAAGTTCCGCGCGGATCCCGAGTATTTCGCCGATACCTTTGCCCGCGCATGGTTCAAGCTGACCCACCGCGACATGGGGCCCAAGGCCAATTACTATGGCTCCGACGTTCCGGCAGAGGATCTCATCTGGCAGGATCCGGTCCCGGCCGGATCGACCAGCTACGACGTGGACGTGGTGAAATCCAAGATTGCCGACAGCGGCCTTACTGGTTCCGAGATGATTGCAACCGCGTGGGACAGCGCACGCACCTTCCGTGGCTCTGACAAGCGCGGCGGCGCCAATGGTGCTCGCATCCGCCTTGCCCCGCAGAAGGACTGGGTTTCGAACGAACCCGAGCGTCTGGCCAAGGTTCTTGGCATCCTTGAGCCGATCGCCGCAGACACAGGCGCATCCGTGGCGGATGTCATCGTTCTGGCCGGCAATGTCGGTGTGGAGCAGGCCTTGAAAGCGGCGGGTCATTCCGTCGAGGTGCCATTTGCACCGGGCCGTGGCGATGCCACCGACGAGATGACCGATGCTGAAAGCTTCGAGGTTCTCGAACCGCTGGCCGACGGGTTCCGCAACTTCCAGAAAGACCAATACGCGGTATCGCTGGAGGAGCTGACCCTCGACCGGACCCAGCTGATGGGCCTGACCGCGCGGGAAATGACCGTTCTTGTCGGCGGCCTGCGGATGCTGGGCACCAATCATGCTGGCACCAAGCATGGTGTGTTCACAGACCGCGAAGGGCAGCTGACCAATGACTTCTTCGTCAACCTGACGGACATGGGCTATAGCTGGCATCCGCTGGAAGACGGCACCTACGAGGTGCGTGACCGCGCCACCGGCGAGGTGAAATGGACCGCGACCGGGATGGACCTTGTCCTTGGCTCCAACTCGATCCTCCGCGCCTATTCCGAGGTCTATGCACAGGACGACAACGCCGAAAAATTCGCGCGTGATTTCGTCGAAGCGTGGACCAAGGTGATGAACGCGGATCGCTTCGATCTGGTCGCGTAACCAGACTGTACCGGGCAGGGAGACCTGCCCGGCCTCACAGTGCGGACATATCCCAAGAAATTGGCACGCGCGCGGGGGTCCAGGCCCGAGACCTCCGCGTGGTTTGTTGCGTGCTGACAGGGTCTTCCGGGGTCAAGCCGTTTTTGAGCGGGAAGCTTTTTACAATCGGTTTGTTTATGGATATTGCAGTCCAAGGCAAATCGGGTTGGATTAGCGGATAACATGGAAACAACTGGCAATTTTCTTTTTATCATCGCACTGCTGCCGTTTGTCGGTGCGCTGATACCGGGACTCATGATCCGGGCTGGCCGCAACGCGACAGCCACGTTCACCGCCATGCCCACGGCTGTCGCGCTGATCCTGCTGATGACCTATGCTCCGGCGGTGCTGCGTGGAGAGGTGATACAGGCCGAGGTCGCCTGGCTGCCGCAGCTTGGCCTGTCCGTGTCGTTCTTCCTCGACGGTCTGGGGCTGCTCTTTGCCTGCATGATCCTTGGGGTTGGCCTGCTGATCACGCTGTATGCCCGATACTACCTGTCGGGCGAAGACCCGGTTGGACAATTCTACACCTACCTTTTGCTGTTCCAGGGGGCGATGCTGGGCATCGTCATTTCCGACAACATTCTTTTGCTTCTCATCTTTTGGGAACTGACATCGCTGTCTTCGTTCCTGCTGATCGGATATTGGAAACATCTGCCCGAAGGGCGACAGGGCGCGCGCATGGCGCTCGCGGTGACGGGCGCTGGCGGTCTCGCCATGATCGGCGGCATGCTGATCCTCGGAAATATCGCGGGAAGCTATAACCTGACCGATATCCTTCAAGCGGGCGATGCGATCCGCGCCTCCGAGTGGTACATGCCGGCGCTGATCCTGATCCTGCTGGGCGCGTTCACCAAATCCGCACAGTTCCCGTTCCACTTCTGGCTGCCGCACGCAATGGCCGCGCCGACACCCGTCTCGGCCTATCTGCATTCTGCCACGATGGTGAAGGCAGGCGTGTTCCTGATGGCGCGCATGTGGCCCGTGCTTTCGGGAACGGACGCATGGTTTTATATCGTTGCGACCACCGGACTGATCACGATGGTGATGGGCGCGTTGATCGCGCTGTTCAAGGATGATCTCAAAGCGCTTCTGGCGTTTTCAACAGTCAGCCACCTTGGCCTGCTGACGATGCTTCTGGGCTTCGGGACCGAGGCCGCCGCGGTAGCGGCGGTGTTCCACATCATCAATCACCTGACGTTCAAGGCGGCGCTCTTCATGACCGCCGGGATTGTCGATCACGAAACCCATACGCGGGACATCAAGCGTCTTGGCGGACTCAGGCACCTGATGCCAATCACGTTCCTGATCGGGACAATCGCCGCGCTGTCCATGGCCGGGATACCCCTGTTCAACGGGTTCCTGTCCAAGGAAATGATGCTCGAGGAAGCCTCGCATACCGGCTGGGCCGGGAGCCAATACGCCGTTCCGGTGCTGGCCACGATAGGCGCGCTCTTGTCCGTGGCCTATTCGTTTCGCTTTATCTTTCACGTTTTCTTCGGTCCGGTGCGCGACGATTATCCGGCCAAACCGCATGACCCACCCTTCGGCCTTTGGGCCGCGCCCGCGCTGTTGGTGGTGCTGGTTGTCCTGATCGGGGTAATGCCTTTCATCGCCGACACGGTTGTCGCGTCGGCGGCAAGTGCAGTGACCGGCGCCGATCTGGACCCGCATCTCAAGATTTGGCACGGCGTCACGCCGGCGCTCTTCATGTCGATCATCGCGGTCGTCGGCGGTGCGCTTCTGCTCATGTTGCACCGCCCGCTGGACAGGGTATGGCGCGCGGCGCCTCGGCCCGAGGCAAAGGAAATCTTCGACAACCTTGTCGCGGGCTGTGTGTCGCTGACGCGCCGGATCACCGAGGCCACGCATAACGGTGCAATAAGCCGGTACCTGGCGATCTTTACCGTCGCGTCGGTCTTGCTCGGGGGCGTCGCGTTCATGGGCGGTGGTCTCGCAGAGCCGACACGCGAGCTGTTGCCGATTCCCGCAGTGATCGCCGTCGGGTGGGTGATGCTCGTCGTCGCGACGGGTTGTGTCGTTGTCATGCACCACCACCGCTTTAGGGCCCTTGTTCTGATCGGAATCATCGGGCTGAGCATTTCCTCCGGCTTTGTCTATCTTTCCGCACCCGACCTTGCGCTGACGCAGATCTCGGTCGAGACGGTGACGATCATGTTACTGCTTCTTGCGCTGCATTTTTTGCCAAAGACAACGCCAAAGGTCTCCAGCACCGGGTTGAAGCTCCGGGACGGCATTATCGCCGGTGCCGCCGGTCTGGGCGTGGGCGCGCTTTCTTTTGCCTTCATGCAGCGGGACATTTCGACGATCTCGTCCTACCACCTTGCCAACAGCTATGAAGGCGGCGGCGGGACGAACGTGGTCAACGTGATCCTCGTGGATTTCCGGGGGTATGACACTTTTGGTGAGATTATCGTTCTGGGGATTGCGGGACTGCTGATCTACGCTTTGATGCAGGCGCTGCTGGATGGGACTTCGGCGCAGCGTTTGCGCAATACCGACTATTCGCAGGACCGGTCGAAAGACCGTCACCCGCTGATGATGGTGGTTGCAACACGCGTTCTGATGCCGATTGCCCTGCTCGTGGGCACGTTCATTTTCCTGCGCGGGCACAACCAGCCGGGCGGCGGGTTCGTGGCGGGGCTTGTCGTCGCGATTGCCCTGCTCATGCAATACATGGCGTCAGGCTTTGCGTGGACACAGGCGCGTCAGCGGATCGAATACCATACGATGATCGGCTTTGGCGTCTTGATCGCCGGGTTGACGGGTGTCGGGTCGTGGGTGTTTGGCAAACCCTTCCTGACCAGCGCCTTTACCTATGTGCATCTGCCGCTGATCGAGGAATTCGAACTGGCAACGGCCATGCTCTTTGATCTTGGCGTGTTCCTGACGGTTCTGGGCGCGGTGATGCTCATGCTCTACAGCCTGTCAAGAATCGCCCGCTATGCCGGTGAAACCGTTAACGTGGAGCCGATGGACTACGACCCGGCGAACAGGGTCGATAACGGCCCGGAGGCGAGGTAACATGGAACTGCTAGTCGCAAGTGCAATCGGAACGATGACGGCGGGCGGTGTCTACCTCATGTTGCGGCTGCGGACGTTTCCGGTGATCCTGGGGCTCGCGCTCTTGTCCTATGCGGTCAACGTCTTCCTGTTCTCGAGCGGTCGGCTGTCTATCGACATGTCGCCGATCCTGTCCAAATACGGCGATGCGAGCTATTCCGACCCGTTGCCACAGGCGTTGGTCCTGACGGCGATCGTGATCTCCTTCGGCATGACGGCGGTTTTGGTGATGATCTCGCTCGGCGCATATCTTGAAGCGGATAACGACGAGATCGACATCGAACCGGAAATAACCGACGAGGATTCCGCGACATGAGCCACTGGATCATCCTCCCTGTTATCCTGCCGGCGCTATTCGCGCCGCTGCTCGGGTTCGTGATGCGGCACGATATCGTACTGGCGCGCGCGACCTCTGTCTTCGCGACAGCCCTGCTTCTGGCCGTGTCGGTTGGACTGGTCGTGATGGCCGCGGACGGCACCACGCATATCTACCGCCTTGGGGACTGGCCTGCGCCGTTTGGCATTGGCCTGGTGCTGGACCGGCTGTCTGCCGTTATGGTCCTTCTCACGTCGAGCCTTGCGTTCCTTGTGCTGTTGCATGCGATTGCCACGGGCTGGGACGAGAAGGGGCGCCATTTCCATGCGCTGTTCCAGTTTCAGCTCATGGGCATTTGCGGCGCGTTCCTGACAGGCGACGTGTTCAACCTCTTCGTCTTCTTCGAGGTGCTTCTGATCGCATCCTATGGCCTCATGATCCATTCGGGCGGTCGTGAAAGGATGCGCGCCGGGTTGCAATACGTGGTGATGAACCTCGCGGGCTCCACCCTGTTCCTGTTCGCGCTGGGTACGCTCTATGCCAGCACGGGCACGCTCAACATCGCGGATCTCGCGGCGAAAATACCGGCCATCCCCGAAGAAGAGGCGGCGCTGGTTCGCGTCGCCGCGATGCTGTTGATGATCGTCTTCGCGGTAAAGGCGGCATTGTTTCCAGTGCAATTCTGGTTGCCGGCGACCTATGCCAATGCGCCCGCGCCGGTGGCGGCCCTGTTCGCCATCATGACCAAGGTGGGCGCCTACGCGATCCTGCGGGTGCACACGGTCGTGTTCGGACCGGGGGTTCCGGGGACCGAGGGCATGATCGATGCATGGCTGTTCCCGGCGGCGATCGTCACCATTGCGCTTGGCGCGTTCGGCGTTCTGGGCGCGCGCCGATTGATGCCGCTGATCAGCTTTTCCGTCATCGGGTCCATGGGAACATTGCTGGTTGCGGTGGCCGTCTTTACCCCGTCAGCGACGACGGCCGCGCTGTATTACATGGTGCATTCCACATTTGCCGCGGCCTGCCTGTTCCTTGTGGCGGACCTGGTGGTGACGCGAAGGGACGGAGATTCCTTGCGCCCGCGCCCGAAAACGGTGCAGAACGGCCTCTTTGCTGCATTGTTTTTCGGGGCGGTGATCGCGATGGCGGGGATGCCACCGCTAAGCGGGTTCCTGGGAAAACTCCTGGTGCTCAATTCGCTCAGGCAGCCAGATGTGATGGTCTGGGCGTGGACCGCGATCCTTGCGGGTTCTCTTATCACCATCGTCGGATTTGCCCGCGCGGGCAGTGCGCTTTTCTGGAAATCCACCGCGATTGATCCGCCGGAACCGGGTGCGGCAGACGCGCCCGGACCGGACGAGGTATTGTCCCGAAATGCGACACCCGCCGAGGTGGCTCCGGCTGTGCTGGCGCTCGCGGCCCTGGCCGGCCTTGCCGTGTTTGCAGGACCCGTAGCGGAGTACCTTGAGCAGACTGCCAACCAACTTTTTGACCGTGCCGGCTATATCGCGGCTGTGCTGCCGGCGGCGGGGGGGAGCTAGTCATGTTGACACGTCTGATCCCGCACCCGCTGCTGAGCATTTTGCTGGTGTTTGTCTGGCTCGGTCTTGTGAACAAGCTGACGCTTGGCAACCTGATCCTTGGCGGCTTTTTCGGGCTTGTGATCCCGATGCTGACAGCCCCCTACTGGCCCGGCCGGCCAAAGCTGAGCAAGCCGATCAACGTTCTCGGCTATGTCCTGATCGTGCTTTGGGACATTGTCGTTGCCAATGTCCAGGTGGCTCTGATCATCCTGTTCCGCAGCAACCCGAATATCCGGTCGCAATGGGTCGTGGTCCCGCTTGAGCTGACCTCGGCAGAGGCGATAACAGTTCTGGCGGGGACCATCACAATGACTCCAGGCACCGTATCGGCCACCCTTGCGGCGGATGGGGGCAGTATCCTGGTGCATTGTCTGCATACCGACGACCCAGATGCGGTCCGGGATGAGATCAAGACACGTTACGAACGGCGCCTGAAGGAGATTTTCCAATGATCGAAGCCGCGCTTACATTTACAGCGGCCTGCTATGGTCTTGCCTTGCTTTTGGATTTGTGGCGGATCGTTCTCGGGCCACACGCTGCGGACCGCATTCTTGCGCTTGATACGATGGTGATCAACGTGATTGCACTTCTGGTTCTCTACGGTGTCTGGCGCGGCACCGCCATCTACTTTGAGGCGGCCATGCTGGTCGCAATGGTTGGGTTCGTGTCAACGGTCGCCTATTGCCGGTTTCTTCTGCGCGGCGATATCATCGAATGAGGTGTGGATGTGAACCTGATCTTTGAAATTTTCATCTCGGGTGCGTTGGTCGTCAGCGGGATTTTCGGTTTCGTTGGATCCTATGGGTTGGTCAAGCTCACGGGTACACTGCAACGGCTGCACGCGCCCACCAAGGCAACAACCCTCGGGGTGGGGGGCGTCCTGGTGGCGTCGATGCTGTATTTCTACGCAACCACGGGGCATGTTTCGGTGCATGAAATCCTGATCGCTGTCTTCCTGCTTTTGACAGCGCCGATCATCGCGAACTTTATTGCCAAGACCTACATGGTCCGGAACCTGCGCGCGTCGGACCTGCCAAAGAGCCAGAGCCGCAAGGGGTGGGCCCTGTATGACGAACCGCCCGAGCCATAACGCAGGAGCGAGCAGTCAGTAAGTCCGCTTAGGAGCCCTGATCTCGCCTGTTGTGAGGACCGGTGACGCATCCAGGCCGCGCGCGTCGAGCATATCCGCGACCCGTTCCAAGGTCGCGACCAGCTGCGCCTGCTCCCAATCCGCAAGATCAAGAAAGGCGCGCACGTAGCGCTGTTGCAATGCGTCCGGCGCATTTTTTAACCTGGCACGTCCTTCGGACGTTACAGTGACGTTGATTTGCCGCCGGTCATGTTCGGACGGCACACGCTCGACCAGCCGCTGTGCCACCAGCTTGTCAACCAATGCGGATACGGTGGCCTGGCTCACGCCCATCTGGTTGGCCAGTGATTTGGGCATGATGCTGTCACGTTCATCGACAATCTGCAGCACCCGCAGCTGCGCCGGTGTCAGACCAACGGCATAGGCCAGATCCCGCGCATAAAGCTCAGTCGCACGCAGAATCCGCCGAAGCGCAATCAGGCTGTCATCCATCCGGCTGTTGGCCACACTTGTCATGGCGGAGAACATCGCATGAAAAATAATTCCGCCGCAATCTGCCTTTATCGCGATACAATTTGCCTTGCTAAGTATTCATCGGCCATCATGATTTCAGGAGTGGGCGGAGCACAGAGCTTCATCCACGAAATATGCCCCATATCGCGCAAATTGTCGCCTCTTGATGTCCTATGTTGAAATTTGCCCCAGGATATATTATTTAGGTAAGCGAACTACAGAGGGTCAGGAAAAATGCCGATCAAAAGTGACAAACCTCGAACGCGTACGCCTCGTCTGCGCAAACCAGAAGCGACGGAC
Source organism: Marivita sp. (assembly GCA_041685125.1). Classification (GTDB taxonomy): domain Bacteria; phylum Pseudomonadota; class Alphaproteobacteria; order Rhodobacterales; family Rhodobacteraceae; genus Marivita. The sequence continues at coordinate 18,006 of JAWLGI010000012.1, forward strand.
GGGGCGGCCATCTGGGAGCTTGTAAAAGAGTGCAAGCCTCTCGACGAGAATTCGATGTACTGTAACCTTGTTCAGGCGGAGCATTTCCGCGACACCTGCATTGTTGCCGAGCTTGATGGCGACATCGTCGGCTGGATTTCCGGCCACATGATTCCCGATCAGGACGCGCTGTTTGTCTGGCAGGTCGCTGTCAGTTCGAAGGCGCGCGGTATGGGTCTTGGCAAGAAAATGCTGCTCGACCTTGTTGAGCGCGATGCCTGCGACGATGCCATGCATCTCAAGACCACGATCACGCGTGACAACGACGCGTCATGGGCCCTGTTCCGTGGATTTGCACGCTCGATCGGCGGCACGCTGACAGACGAGCCGCATTTCAAGCGCGATGTCCACTTTGAAGGACGTCACGACACCGAATTCATGGTGTCGATCACACTTCCTGTGGCGGAAGAACTTGATCGCGCGGCCTGAAGCCAGCGCACGCCTTCCCAAAAATCAAATTCCATTGCCTTGAAAGGACATCATATGCCCAAGGACATGAACGATACTGCCTCGATTTTCGATCGTCGCGAGAGCGAAGCACGCTCCTATTGCCGCGGTATGCCCGCCGTCTTCACAACGGCCAGCGGCTCCGAAATTTCCGACGATACCGGTCGAACCTGGATTGATTTCCTCGCAGGATGTTCGTCCTTGAACTACGGTCACAACGACCCGGACATGAAGGCTGCACTGGTCGATCACATCTCGACCGATGGGATCGCGCATGGTCTGGACCTGCATACCAACCCCAAGGCGGCGTTTCTCGAAACCTTCGAAAAGCACATCCTCGAGCCGCGCGGCATGGATCATCGCGTGATGTTCACCGGCCCGACCGGCGCCAACGCCGTCGAAGCGGCGATGAAGATCGCCCGCAAGGTCACGGGCCGCACGAACATCATCGCCTTCACAAACGGATTTCACGGCGTGACCGCCGGCGCATTGTCTGCGACCGGCAACGGGTATCACCGTGGTGGCGCGGGAATGTCGCTCAATGGCGTGACGCGGATGCCGTTTGACAACTATTTTCCGGGTGAGGCCGACACGGTGGACTTCCTGGATGCCATGCTGAAAGACCAATCCGGCGGCGTTGATGCGCCCGCGGCGATCCTCCTGGAGACGGTCCAGGGCGAGGGCGGTCTGAACGCTGCAAGCCCCGAATGGGTTCAGCGGATTGCGAAACTGGCCAAGGATCACGGCGCGCTGCTCATCATAGATGATATTCAGGCCGGCTGCGGTCGGTGCGGGACGTTCTTCTCGTTCGAAGAGATGGGCGTCATGCCCGACATCATCCCGATGGCGAAATCGATCTCCGGTTTCGGCCTGCCGATGGCGATGCTGCTGGTTCGTCCCGAATACGACATCTTTGGCCCGGCCGAACACAACGGCACGTTTCGCGGCAACACGCATGCCTTCATCACAGCCAAGGTGGCGATCGAGAAATTCTGGTCGGACGACAGCTTCCAGAAGGAGCTGGCCGAAAAATCCCAAATGATCCACGATGCGCTTGCCGATCTCGCGGCAATGGTCCCCGATGCCTTTCTCAAGGGCCGTGGCCTGATGCAGGGTGTCGATGTGGGTTCGGGCGATCTGGCCGGTGCGATTTGCGCGCGGTGCTATGAAAAAGGTCTCATTATCGAAACCTCGGGCAGCGAAGACCAGGTGATCAAGGTGCTCGCACCGCTGACAACGCCGAAAGACACGCTGCGCAAGGGTTTCAAGATCCTTCTCGGTGCAGCGGATGATGTGCTGACCGGCCCCAACAAAATCGCCGCGGAGTAGCCGATATGATCGTCAGAGATTTCAACAAGATCGTCGAACAGGAAAAAGACCGCGTCGTGTCGGACGCAAACTGGACAAGTGTCCGGATGCTGCTGGCCGACGACAAGATGGGTTTTTCGTTCCACATCACCTTTCTCGAGGAAGGGTCGGAACACACCTTCGAATACAAGAACCACTTTGAAAGCGTGTACTGCATGAAGGGCAAGGGCGCGATCACGGATCTTGCGACAGGCGAAACGCACGAGATCGTACCGGGCGTAATGTACGCGCTCGACAAACATGATCGCCACGTGCTGCGCGCCGACGAAGAACTGGTCATGGCCTGCTGCTTCAATCCGCCCGTGACGGGCCACGAGGTGCACCAGGAAGACGGATCATATGCAGTCCAAGAGGACGCCTGAAATGAGTCATACAGTTGAAAAAATCGGCGGGACGTCCATGTCCCGCCTGACCGAATTGCGGGAAACGCTCTTTGTCGGTGACCGCGAAGGCGACGACGTCTACAACCGCGTCTTCGTGGTCTCTGCCTTTGCCGGGATCACGAACCTGCTGCTGGAACACAAGAAATCCGGCGAACCGGGCGTCTATGCGCTGTTTGCCAATGATGACAGCAATCACAAATGGCAGGACGCTCTGGACAAGGTCGAGGACGCGATGAAAGCGGCCCATGCCGAGATCCTGACGCATAACGGGGACATCCAGCAGGCGGATATGTTTGTTGAAGAACGTGTCCTCGGCGCGCGCAACTGCCTGATCGACCTGCAACGCCTGTGTTCCTACGGCCATTTCCGCCTGCCCGAACATATGGGCCATATCCGCGAGCTGCTTTCCGGGCTGGGTGAGGCGCATGCCGCTATCGTCACAGCCATCATGTTGCAGCGCAGCGGTGTCGAGGCCCGCTTTGTCGATCTGTCCGGCTGGCGCGACGAAGGTGATGTCTCGCTTGAAAAGCGCATCACGGACGCGTTCGAGAGCATCGATCCAGCCACCGAAATGCCCATCGTCACCGGCTATGCGCAATGTGTCGAAGGTCTGATGAACGAATTCGACCGGGGCTATTCCGAAGTGACGTTCTCGCATCTGGCTGCCCTCACGGGGGCGCACGAAGCGATCATTCACAAGGAATTCCACCTGTCCTCTGCCGATCCCAAGCTGGTTGGCGAAGATGCGGTGCGCAAACTTGGCCGGACGAATTACGACGTGGCCGATCAGTTGTCGAACATGGGGATGGAAGCAATTCATCCAAAGGCAGCAAAAACTCTGCGTCAGGCGGGTGTCCCGCTTCGCGTCACAAACGCGTTCGATCCGGGCGATCCCGGCACGCTGATCGACGATCAACCGTCCGAGGACTCCGCGGCGGAGATCGTGACGGGCCTCGACATCGTGACGTTCGAAGTGTTCGAACAGGACATGGTCGGCGTCAAAGGCTACGATTCAGGGATTCTCGAAGTGCTCAAGCGGCACGATGTCCGCATCGTCTCAAAGGTGTCGAACGCGAACACGATCACGCACTACCTTGATGCGTCTCTCAAAACGATGCGTCGGGTGGAACGTGACGTTGCCAAGATGTTTCCGGCCGCCGAGCTTTCGACCCGCCGCCTCGCGATGGTGTCAGTCATTGGCCGTGACCTGTCCGGGTTGTCGATTCTGACCCGTGGCCTGCAAGCCATCGCCGATGCGGGCCGCGAAGCGATTGGCGCAACCCAAGGACCGCGCAATGTGGACGTACAATTCGTCCTGGATCGCGATTCGATGGAGGCGGTGATCAAGGCACTTCATGCGGAGCTGATCGAAAGCACCCCGGTCCGGCTGTCAAACGTCGCGTGATACCTTCTGCCCCCTCCGATGCCCGTCTCAGGGCATCGGAATGTCCGTGACGAATTTGGGCACATGATACCCCTTTTGCACGGCGGGCCGCCCTGCAAGACGCAGATACCAGTCCCGCACATTCGGGTAGTCGTTCAGGTCAAGCTGCTGCCATTCAAAACGTGCAATCCATGGGAAGATCGCCATGTCGGCAATCGTATAGGTGCCGGCACCAGCGCCGGCGACAAAGTCTCGACCATCCAGCCGCGTCTCCAGAACGGAATAGAGGCGCCGCGCCTCGGTGCCATAGCGCGTTTCGGCATATTCGGATGTGCCTTTGTTGAACTTCAGGAAATGATGCGCCTGTCCCAGCATCGGGCCAAGCCCACCCATCTGCCACATCAGCCATTCAACCATGCTCCAATATGCCGGGCCATCGACAGCGAATTTTTTGTGCTTGTCGGCGAGGTAAAGCATGATCGCCCCGCTCTCCATCAGTGACATCCCTGTGTTTCGATCGACAATCGCCGGGATCTTGTTGTTGGGCGAAATCTCGAGGAAGTCGGGGGCGAATTGCTCGTCCTTGCCGATGTCGATGGCATGCACTGTATAGGGCAGTCCCAGCTCTTCCAGCAGGATCGAGACCTTGCGGCCGTTCGGGGTTGTCCAAGTGTAAAGGTCAATCATCGCGGGCAGGTCCTCAATCCGAAAGTTCTTTGACAAAGTGACCTGCGCCCGCGCTCAGCGCAAGGCCATGCCGATTGCTGCATCAAAGATGTGCAAATTGTCCAGGTCACGCATTCCGAGAGGTGCCGCGCGCCTGTCGCGCCTCCTCGAGCGCCTGCCTCAACACATCGCGATCCCCGACATGATTGGCCAGCAGCAGCACCAACCGCGCATTGAGCGCGTGACTGTCCGCATCGCTCAGCCCGTCATGGGTCGCGATCAATTCCGCATAAAACCCGTCCGGGTCGGGGATGTTGGGAGTGAGATTGAGCATGGATCAAGCCCTCCCGCAGGCTTTGCGCAGCGCGCTGGCGGTGGCGGTTTGGTCAAAGCCCGGCCACCGGGCAACGACATGTTGATCAGGGCGGATCAGGTAAAGCGCCGACTCTGCCTCGCCCAGATAGCGCTGTGTCAGAGTTGGATGCGCGGTTCCATCGACCGACACGACCCGTGTAGGCGAACCGTCGATCACTATGCGGCTCGGCATATCCAGATTGATTGCAAGCAAAGCAAAATCGCCCCCCAGACGGGGCAGAAGGAACCCATTGTCCAACGGCGCGTCGGAACAGGCGCTTCCGGGTCGTGTCCGGTCCGGGCCACCGGGCAACGCGTCTTCTGCGTTGAGCGGCCCGCCGTCATAGGTGCATGGCACCGACAGACGCCCGGAATTCACAAGCGGGCGGGCAAAAGCGTGGTGTTCGGCCAGCTCCAGAACTGCATTGCGAAACACGTGGCTCACGTTGGATTTGGGCGTGATGAAGTCGGTGGCGCGCGTGGAATTCAGGATATTCTCGTCCGCGCCGTATCGCCGCTCCACGCAATAGCTGTCGAGCAGGCTGTCCGGTGCGGTGCCGTCGATCACCATGGCCAGTTTCCAGCCAAGGTTGTCCACGTCCTGTAATCCCGAATTGGCCCCGCGCGCGCCGAATGGGCTGACCTGGTGCGCCGCATCGCCGGCAAAGATCACGCGACCGTGGCGGAATTTCGTCATGCGGCGGCACTGGAACGTGTAGATCGAGGTCCAGACGATCTCGTAATCCAGACCCGTGCCCAGCATCGCGTCCAGCCGCGCACGGACATTTTGGTCCTTCAGCTCTTCTTTGCGGTCGATGTCCCAGCCGATCTGGAAATCGACCCGCCAGACACCGTCCGGTTGGCGGTGCAACAGGGTCGATGCCCCGGCCTTGTGGCTGGGTTCGAACCAGAACCAGCGTTCTGTTGGAAAATCGTCGTTCAGCATCCGGATGTCGGCGATGAGGAAACTGTCCTCGAACACGCGGCCTTCGAAATCGAGCCCCATCATCGACCGCAGAGGCGACCGCGCGCCATCGCAGCCGATCAGCCAATCCGCCGTCAGCCCGTAGGGGCCATCCGGCGTGTCGATCTCCAGCGTAACGCCGTCATCGTGCACATCGACGGATGTGACACTGTTGCGGCCCCGGATTTGGATCGGGGCGCCCCCGGCCTGTGCCTCGCACACGCGCTCGACCAAGAAGCGCTCGAACTCGGGTTGCGGCAGATTGATGAAGGCGGGATACTGGTGGCCCGCTTCGGGTAACAGGTTGAATTCGTAGATCTTGCGGTCTTCGAAAAATACCTTTCCAAGGTTCCAGACGACGCCGCGATCGACCATCGGTTGCGCGCAACCATACCGTTCGCATATCTCGAGCGTACGTTTCGCAAAACAGATCGCGCGGCTGCCCTGCCCGACACCTTCGTGATCGTCGAGCACCAAAACCGGAATGCCCCGCAATCCGAGATCCAGTGCGGTGGCAATCCCGATGGGGCCGCCCCCCAACACGACAACCGGATGATGCACGGGGGAGGCTGCGTCCTGATCGGCGCTGCGTTCGTAGGGATAGAGCCTGAACGCAAGGCTGTAGCGGTCATCCAACATATGGGCTCCTCCCTGATGGTGTGGGTCAGCCCTGCAAGGCGGACCACATTTCCTTGTCCCGTTCCGCGGTCCACACACGTGGGGTGTCGATGCCGCGCGCCTCGTCATAGGCACGGGCGACGTTGAAGGGCAGGCAGTGTTCGTAGATGGCGTAATCACTGAACTTTGGGTCACATTCGGCGCGACAGGCATCCCAGGCTTGCTTGAGGGTGCCGCCACGCGCGACGATGCGCGCGATGGGCTTGTAGGTGGAGGTCACGAAATCGGCGGTGTTGGCGATGGCCTGGGCGACCATGTCTTCGCCAACAAGCGCATCTCCGCGTCCCGGTGCGATACTCTTTGGCTCGAACGCGGCTATATTGAGCAGCGTTTCCCCCCAATCACCAAAATGCCCGTCCCCGCAGTAGCAGGCGGAATGGTACTCCACGATATCGCCGGTGAACATCACCTCCTGATCCGGCACCCAGACAACGGCATCCCCTGCCGTGTGAGCGCGACCGAGATGCATGATATCGACCCTGCGATTGCCAAGATAGACCGTCATGCTGTCCGAGAACGTGGTTGTCGGCCAAGTCAGGCCGGGGATCTCTTCGTGCCCCTCGAACAGGCGTGGGAACCGGTCGAATTCGCTGCCCCAATCCTCTTGCCCGCGCTCGGCCACCATGGCGCGGGCGGTGTCGGACATGATGATCTGCGGCACGTTATAGGCGCTGGCCCCGAGCACGCGGACAGCGTGGTAATGGGTCAGCACAAGGTGGCTGATCGGCTTGTCGGTGACCGAGCGCACGCAATCGATCACCTTGCGGGCCAGACGCGGCGTTGCCTGTGCCTCTACGATCATCACCGACTCGTCGCCGATGATCACGCCCGTGTTCGGGTCCCCCTCGGCGGTGAAGGCATAGAGGCCATCGCCGATCTGGTCGAAGGTGATTTTCTTTTCCGTCAGATCGCCCTGTGATGCGAAAGCCTTGCTCATATCGTCTCCACTGTTTGCGAGATGCGGCCAAAGATATCCTGCCCGGTCTCGTCTTGCATCCAAATCTCGACATGGTCGCCTGCGGCCAGGAACGGTGTGCGCGGCGCGCCGTGCAGGATCGTTTCCACCATGCGTTGTTCCGCGATACAGGAATAGCCCGCCCCGCCGTCTGCCACGGGTCGGCCGGGACCGTTTTCGCCTTTGTTAGAGACTGTTCCGGACCCGATCACCGTTCCAGCGGCCAGGTCCCGTGTCTTGGCCGCATGGGCAATCAACCGCGCGAAATCGAAGGTCATGTCGATGCCCGCATCGGCGCGGCCAAAGGGGGTTCCATTCAGATCGACGCATACCTGGCCGTGCAGTTTGCGCCCGTCCCACCCCGGCAGGGCATCAGGGCTGATGGCGACCGCAGAACAGGACGAGATCGGCTTGGACTGGACAAAGCCAAACCCCTTGGCAAGCTCTGCCGGGATCAGGTTGCGCAGCGAGACATCGTTCAGCAGCATCACGAAGAGGATATGCGCGCTGGCGGCATCTTCGGACACGCCCATCGGGACATCATCGGTGATGACCGCGATTTCCGCCTCGAAATCCATGCCCCATGCCGCTTGCCCAAGGATGGGCGCAGTGGAGGGCGCAAAGATGGAAAGGCCCTGATACATGAGCGGGTCGGTCCAGAAGCTGTCGGGCAGGGTCGCGCCGCGGGCCTGTCGGACCAGTTCGACATGATTCACATAGGCCGACCCGTCGAGGAACTGAAACGCGCGCGGGAGCGGGGCGAGGCAGGCCGTTGCGTCGAACGGGGTCCGATCGCCGGGGACCGCGAAAATCCCCGAATCAATCGCCTGTTGCAGCGACCGCGCGGGATCGACGATGCAGGTGCCAAGATCGTCGCTCACATGGGCAAACGTTCCGTCCTTGCACTGGCCCTGAACGCTGGCGATCCTCATTTCTTGCCCGGTGTCCCGTCGAACTTCTTTTCAAGACTGTCCCAGCAGTCGATGTAATCGTCCTGCATCGGTGCCTCCTTGCCGGCAAACTCCGTCAGATGTTGGGGAAAGCGGGTCTCGAACATGAAGGACATTGTATTGTCGAGCTTGTCCGGCCCGAGGGCAGCATTTGACGCCCCCTCGAATGCGGTGCGGTCGGGGCCATGCGGCAGCATCATGTTGTGCAGGCTCATCCCACCGGGGACGAAGCCCTGCGGCTTGGCGTCGTACTGGCCGTAGATGTTGCCCATCAGCTCGGACATGATGTTCTTGTGGTACCAAGGCGGGCGGAATGTATCCTCCGCCACAATCCAGCGTTCGCGGAACAGAACAAAATCGATATTGGCGGTGCCGGGCACACCCGATGGCGCGGTCAGGACCGTGAAGATCGATGGATCCGGGTGGTCGAAAAGGATCGCGCCGACCGGGCAATAGGCGCGCAGATCGTATTTGTAGGGCGCGTAATTTCCGTGCCAGGCCACCACGTCCAACGGGCTTTGCCCGATGCGGGTTTCGTGGAACTGGCCACACCATTTGATGGTGAGGCTCGATGGCACCTCGCGGTCCTCGAACGCGGCGACGGGGGCCTTGAAATCGCGTGGATTGGCCATGCAATTCGCCCCGATCGGCCCGCGTGCCGGAAGCTCGAATTTCTGGCCGTAGTTCTCGCAGACAAAGCCGCGCGCCGGGCCTTCCAGCACTTCGACACGGTAAACAAGACCGCGCGGCAAAATGGCGATTTCCTTTGGCTCGACGTCGATGATGCCAAGCTCGGTGCAAAAGCGAAGCTTGCCCACTTGCGGAACAATCAGAAGCTCACTGTCGGCAGAGTAGAAATAGGCATCCTGCATCGACTCCGTGACAAGATAAATATGGGCCGCCATACCCACTTGCGTGTTCACATCGCCCGCCGTTGTCATGGTGCGCATCCCGGTCAGCCATGTCAGAGGCGCGTCCGAGTGGGGCACGGGATCCCAACGGTACTGGCCCAGCGAAGTGACGTCACCCACGACATGCGGCGCGGATTTCCAGTAGGGCAGATCGACCGGGCTGTAGCGGGTCGAATGTTTCACGGAGGGCCGGATCCGGTAGGTCCATGTCCGCTCGGGCGGGTTGGCGGTGAAGGCCGTGCCGGAGAGCTGTTCGCCATAAAGGCCGTAATTGCATTTTTGCGGACTGTTGCGCCCTTGCGGCAGGGCGTCCGGCAGTGCTTCGGTTTCGAAATCATTGCCGAAACCGGGCATGTAGCCGTCATGCGTGCCGACATTCTGCGGCGCACGGACCATGCCCTCCGGCATATTCTGCCTGGTCATCTGGGCCTCCTCCATCGGGGCGATTTGTGCGGCCCCGGTCGGTTCCGAATATTCGTAGCATTCGCAACGAAGTCAAGGAAACTCGGATCTGTTCAGATGATTTCGCTTGTCAAATTTGCGTCAGGCTGGCGACTATGGCCCATATGACCGATGCGCCGAAAGACACCTCACACCCCTTGCCGGACTTCGATCTGGACAGCTTTACGCCGTATCGGCTGGCGGTCGCCGCCAAGCGGACAAGCGAGGAGTTGGCCCGTCAGTATCGCGAACGGTTCGGCGTTTCGATCCCCGAATGGCGGGTGCTGGTGCATCTGGCCCATACCGGGGATGGGACTTCGGTCAAGGATATAGAGGGGCGTGTGCAGCTTGAGAAATACGAGGTGAGCCGTACTGCCAAGCGGCTGGCCGAAAAGGGGTTGATCGCAAAGACCGCGCACGCCTCTGACCGACGGCTCGTGCAGCTTGCCTTGACCGACGAGGGCCGGTCCCTGATGGCAGAGTTGCTGCCGCTGGCGAAGGCGTATCAGGCCGAGATCGAGCGCCGGCTTGGCAGTGCGTTCGATGGTCTTGAGGCCGGGCTGGACAGTTTTCTTGGCGATGATGCCTGAATGAGAATCGCGTTTTTAACCGTGTCAGTGCCGCATATCCGGCTGCAGCGCCGTGGTCAGCCGTGCCCACGCGTCCAGAGTGGTGCTGTTGGCGGTTGTCGCCCATCGTTGCGCAACCAGTGTCAGGCTGATCCCGCCCAGCCGATCCGTGAGGTCATGCAGCTCGCCGCGGTCCAAGGCGGGTTGGGCGAGTGCCTTTGGAACCCAAGCGATGCCAAGCCCGGATTGCGACAATTGCATCGCCGCGGTGGTCAGGCCGGTTTCGGTGATGACACGAATGACGCACCGGGCTTGAAGCGGCGGCAAAATGTGCCGGGTGATCGCGGAGCCCAAAAATATATCCGGCGGGTAACCAATGATACGCAGCGCGCCGTTTTCATACTGGGCCATCAGGGTATCGGAATGGTCCGCGCCGCAGACCGGGATGAGGGTATCCGCGCCGATGATCGCTTCGGTCAGGAACGTGGGCACGTCGGCCGCTGGTTCTGACTTGATCCGGTAAGTGAGCGAGATCGCGACCTGCCGTCGGATCAAAAGAGTCTCGCATTCATGCTGATTGGCGGATCGCAGGCGGATATGCGTGCTGCTCGGATCGGCCACCGTGTTGATGATCCGCGTGCCCATCGAGGTGGTGATCGCGTGCTGACTGGCGATCACCATCTGGCGAAGGCCGGTGCTTTGTTCCTGACGCATATCCGACAACAGCAGGCGCTGCTCGGTGGCCAGTTTCCGCAGCGCTCCTTCGCGGTCGCGCAGCAGCGCGGAAGGGCCGCTGGGTTTCACGCTTCGGTCGATTATCTCGATCCCCAGCACCTCTTCCAGAACTTTGATGCGACGGGAAAATGCGGGCTGTGTTATATTGCGCAGGCGGGCCGCATCAGCGACGCCGCCCGCGTCGAGGAGGGCAACAAGGTCGTCGATCCAGTCTATTCGCATTTTCGGCCCCTTTATGCGTAACCTGCATAGTGTCGCCGGTATTTCTATTTGACGAGTCCGTTTCCATGCAGAAGTGTCGCATCAATCAGTTTGAAAGGACCCCTGATGCATTTCTCCCGTTTCCCCCGTGTTCACCTTGCACATCTGCCCACCGCGTTGGAGCCGATGGACCGTCTGTCAAAAGAGCTTGGAGGGCCACGCATCTGGATCAAGCGCGATGATTGCACGGGCATGTCCACGGGCGGGAACAAGACCCGAAAGCTCGAATTCCTGATGGCGGAGGCGCAAGAGCAAGGGGCGGATCTGGTCATCACGCAAGGCGCGACGCAATCCAACCATGCCCGGCAAACGGCGGCCTGCGCGGCGAGATTGGGCATTGATTGCCATATCCTGCTGGAGGACCGGACCGGATCAAACGATCCGAACTACAACGAAAACGGCAATGTCTTTCTCGATTTCCTGCATGGTGCGACAGCGGAAAAGCGCCCCGGATCCGGGCTCGACATGAATGCCGAGATGGAAGCGGTGGCAGAGAAGTTCCGCGCTGAGGGGCGTACCGTCTACACCATCCCGGGTGGCGGGTCCAACCCGACCGGCGCGTTGGGCTATGCCAACGCTGCGATGGAATTGGTGACACAGGCAAACGCCATGGACCTTCGGATCGACCGAATTGTGCACGCCACTGGCAGCGCCGGAACCCAGGCGGGCCTTGTTGTCGGTCTCAAGGCGATCAATGCCAATATCCCGCTTCTGGGTATTGGGGTGCGCGCGCCCAAGCCGAAACAGGAAGAGAACGTCTTCAATCTGGCCGTGAAGACCGCGGAGAAGCTGGGATGCCCCGGCGTCGTGGCGCGCGCGGATGTCGAGGCGAACACCGATTACGTCGGTGACGGCTATGGCATCCCCACCAAGGACGGGCTGGCCGCGATCGAAATGTTTGCCCGGCTTGAAGGGATCCTGCTCGACCCGGTCTATTCCGGGAAAGGGGCCGCCGGATTGATAGATCTGGTGCGCAAGGGGACCTTCGCGGGCGACGAGAATATCGTGTTCCTTCACACCGGCGGTGGTGTCGCGCTCTTTGGGTACACAGCGGCGTTCGAATACGACGCGCCCAAGATGGCGGCGGAGTAGTCCGCGATGCAGCCGTTCACCGGCAGCTTCACGCAGCAGGAACCGATTCCGGAGGATGCAATCGAGGCGGCTGTCGATGTGCTGCGCAGTGGACGGCTGCACCGGTACAATACCGTGGAAGGTGAACTTGGTCCGGTGGCGGAGCTTGAAAAAGCATATGCCGCCTATCAAGGCTCTGAATATTGCCTTGCCTGCACCTCTGGCGGGTACGCGATGGCCACCGCCTTGCGCGCGCTGGGTGTCGGTGTGGGTGACACGGTTCTGACCAATGGCTTCACGCTGGCGCCCGTGCCCGGCGCGATTGCCGCCGTCGAGGCCGAGGCGGTGCTGGTCGAGATCACGAGGGACCTGGTCCTCGACCTGGACGATCTGGAAGCCAAGATCAAAGCGACCGCTCCGAAGTGTCTGCTCTTGTCGAACATGCGCGGGCACCTGTGCGACATGGAGGCGCTCATGGCGCTTCTGGACCGCAATGGCGTGCCACTGATCGAGGATTGTGCGCACACGATGGGTGCGGCTTGGAACGGGCGGAAATCGGGGAGTTTCGGCGTTGCGGGATGCTTCTCGACCCAGACCTACAAACACATGAACAGCGGTGAAGGCGGGCTGATCACCTCGGACGATCCGGAGTTCATGGCCCGCGCGATCATGCTGTCGGGGTCCTACATGCTGTATGACCGCCACGGTGCGGCGCCATCGCCGGACGTTTTCGAGGATATCCGGCTGGACACACCGAATATGTCGGGCCGGATGGACAACCTGCGGGCCTCGCTCCTTTTGGCGCAATTGCAGGGATTAGAGACAAATATCGACCGCTGGAACGCGCGGCACGACCTCGTGGCGGAGCGGTTGCGGGGCGTGGACGGCATATACGTGCCGGATCGCCCGGAACAAGAAAGCTATGTCGGATCGTCGGTCCAGTTCCTCATGCCGGAGGCGAATGCCGACACGGTGCAGAAAGTGGTGAAGCGGGCCAAGGCGCTGGGCGTCGAGCTCAAGTGGTTTGGCGCGAACAATCCGGTTGGCTTTACGTCGAACCATCAAAGCTGGCGGTACGTCGCAGCTCAAGACTTGCCCAATACGGATGCAATTCTTGCCGGTTTGCTGGATATGCGTATTCCTTTGACATTCAGTCTTGAAGATTGCGCCCATGTCGCGGACATCATTGCGCAAGTGGTGGAACAGGCCCTGCAAAAAGGAGCAGCCTGATGCGGAAAATCGGCGTGCTGGGTGGCATGGGTCCCGAAGCGACGATCTATTTCATGCAACAGGTCGTGGCGGCCGTTGCCGCGCAGGACGATTCCGATCATGTCCCGCTTCTGGTGGACAACAACACGCAGGTGCCGTCGCGCATTGCCGCGATCCTTGAAGGGCACGGCGCGGATCCCGGTCCGGTGCTGGCGCAGATGGCCAAGGGGTTGGTGTCAATCGGCGCCGAGGCGTTGGTCATGCCCTGCAACACCGCGCATTACTATGCCGATCAGGTTGCGGCCGCGACCGACGCACCGTTTCTGAACATGGTTGATCTTGCCTGCGCGGAGGCCGCGTCCATCGCGCCGGGCGGCAAGGTCGGGCTTTTGGGGTCTCCGGCGCTTCAACAGGTTGGCGTGTTCGAGACCGCCTTGGCCAAAGAGGGCCTGTCGCCGGTATATACACGCGACCCAGAGCGGGCTCTGGCCACGATCCGCGCCATCAAATCGGACGGAGCGACGGCGCGTTCGGCCCGGACGCTGTCTGACATCTGCGAAGGACTGGCGGCGGAGGGTGCGGATGTCATCTGCGTCTGCTGCACCGAATTTTCGCTTTTGGCGGCAGACCTTGTCGTTACAATACCAATGTACGATGCGCTTCAAGTGCTGGTGAACAGGACAGTAGAATATTCGCAGTCGGGTGTGTCCTCATCCGGCGTGAAAACTTGGGGCGCTGCAAGATCGGCAACGTCCTGACAGATCAATCAACAGGGAAAGGACGAACACATGAAACCAACCAAAACAAGAGCTCTGACGACCTCGGCCATTATCGGTGTTGCGGCTGCCGGTTCGGCGCAGGCCGCCGATGTCGTGATCGGCGTGCCGAACTGGGCCTCGGTGAACGCGACCGCGCATGTTCTTGAAGTGGTGATCGAAGACAATCTTGGTCTTGATGTCGAATTGCAGAACGGCACCAATCCGATTGTATTCGAAGCGATGGACAAGGGCTCCATGCATGTGCACCCCGAAGTCTGGATGCCCAACCAGCAGAATCTGCACGACACCTACGTCAAGGACAACGGGACCGTCGTGATGAACGAGAACCCGGTGCAGGCAGAGCAGGGCATGTGCGTGCCAAGCTATATCGCCGAGGAATACGACATCACGCATATCGACGACCTGAGCGATCCGGACAAGATCGGGATCTTCGACACCGATGGCAATGGCACGCCCGAGGTCTGGGTCGGTGCGCCGGGCTGGGCGTCGACCGTTGTCGAAAAGGTCAGGGCCAAGTCCTATGGCTATGACCAGATGTTCGAGCTGACAGAGTACGAAGAGACCATCGCCTATGCCAACCTCGCCAACGCGGCAACGGCGAATGAGCCGTGGCTCGGGTTCTGCTACAGCCCGCACTACATCTTTGTGACGCAAGACCTTTACGTGCTTGAAGAACCGGCGCATGACCCCGACACTTGGGAAATCGTGCAGCCGACGGATGATCCCGATTGGCTGGAGAAATCCAAGGCGTCGACCGCATGGAACGGGGCCACGTTGCACTTGCACTATGCCAAGGACATCGAAGACGCCTATCCCGAGGTCGCATCGCTGTTTGCGAACTATCAGATGACCGGTGACGATCTGGGTGAAATGGGGAAAGCCCTGGCCGTCGATGGCGTGGAAGCGGCCGATTTTGCCCGCCAGTGGGTGTCCGAGAACGAGGACACCGTGATCAACTGGCTGACCAACTAAGCCTCTCGTAACTGGGCCACTGCCACGCGTGGTGGCCCAATCTTCACATGTCCGGCGCGTCTGCGCTGGCCGGAGATGCGTGCTCCGAGGGAGAGGCTCATGAACGATCCGGTGGTAAAACTCGAAAATGTCTGGAAGATCTTCGGCGACCGCAGCAGCGAGGCCATGCAGGCGGTGCTGAACGATGGGCTGACCAAGCCGGAGGTCCTTGAGCAATACAAGTGTGTCGTCGGCGTTCAGGATGCGAGTTTCGAAGTGGCCCGCGGCGAGATTTTTTGCATCATGGGCCTGTCGGGGTCCGGCAAATCCACGCTTGTGCGGCATGTGAACCGACTGATCGAACCGACTGCGGGCAGGATCGAAATTCTGGGTCAGGATGTCTCGTCGCTTTCGGACAATGATTTGCGCCGCATTCGCGCGCAACAGATCGGCATGGTGTTCCAGCACATGGCGCTGTTGCCGCACAGGTCTGTGCGGGACAACGTGGCCTATCCGCTGGAAATCCGCAAAGTGCCGAAAACCAAGCGCTGGGCGGTTTCCGATCACGCGCTTGGACTGGTGGACCTGACGGGATACGAAGACCGTCTCCCCCGCGAATTGTCAGGCGGGATGCAGCAGCGCGTCGGTATCGCGCGGGCGCTTGCCTCGGACCCGGAAATTCTTTTGATGGACGAGCCGTTTTCCGCGCTTGATCCGCTGATCCGACTGCAATTGCAGGACCAGTTCAAGGCGCTTGTGGCGCAGCTCAAGAAGACGACGCTCTTCATCACGCATGATCTGGATGAAGCGATCCGCATCGGTCATCGCATCGCGATCATGAAGGACGGTGTCATCGTGCAGATCGGCACACCCGAAGACATCGTGATGAACCCGGCGGACGAATATGTGCGTGAATTCGTCCAGGGCATTTCCAAGCTCAAGCTGGTGAAAGCCCATTCCATCATGGAACCCATGGAAAACTACTCCGGCTCCCTGGACGGAGCGCTGCGCGCCGATGAAAGCGCCGATCTTGACGCGCTGATCGATCTTGCGGTGGGCACCGACCTGCCGGTCGTCATCACCCAGGACGGGGCCGATATCGGCATCGTCAGCAAGCCGCGCCTGCTGCGGGGAATCCAGGGAGGCAAAGATGAGTGACGCAACCAGTGACATGCAGGTCACGGCCGCTTCGGATGTCGAGGTCGATCGCGCCGCGCTGGACAAATCGATCAAGGATTTTGCGGGGCCAAATGGCGATTATTATGTCAGGGTCTTTCACAAGATCCACGATGCCACCGGCGTTTTTCCCAGGACATTCAACATGGCTGCCGCGCTTCTTGGCCCGATATGGGCCGCGTCGCGTGCGATCTGGGGCATGTTCTGGGCGTTTTTGATCCTTGAGACCATCGCCTGGGTGCAGATTGGCCGCGGGCTTTGGGGCAACCTTGGGGCCGATTTCCTGGACCGCGCCGCGCAACAGCGCGAGAGGATGCAGGACCGCCTGGATCAGGCGGCTGCGGCGGCCGATGAAGAGACGCGCCAACGGTTCGAAACGCTTGCGGGCAACATGCAGCGCGCCATTGAACAAAACATCGAACGCGCCGAGGCGGCGCAGGCCGAGGCCGTGGGTATCCTGATCATCGGTGTGGTCCTCTTGGCGGTGTTCAAGCTGATGCAGGGTGTCTACGCCAACATCCTCTATGAAAAGCAGTATTCCCGCTGGCGGATCGATCCCGACCATGTGGAAAGCGGGCGCTCCACGCCCAACCTCGTGCTTGGCTGTGTTCTGACCGCGGCGATTGCGCCGCTCATCATCTACAAGTTCACGGTCAGCAATTCGCTTTCGCTCTTGAACGAGTTCCCTGAACGGCGCGTATCGGAGATCTTCCTGGGCGAAGGCGGTGGCACCTTGTTCGGGGTGGTGGCGTCGTGGATGGAAGACAGGATCGACGCCGCTGCAACCGCGGGCGGTGACGTGTTCGACGGAATCGTGAGCGGTGTCCGCACGGTCCTTGATGGCCTGACGCTGGCCCTGAACGGCTCGCCCTGGCCTGTGGTCATGCTGGTTGTCGCGGTGACAGCCTACCGCGCCGCGGGTCCACGCGTTGCCATCTTTACCGTGGCGGCGATGGCCTATACCGCGCTGCTGGGCTACTGGGCGCTCGCGATGGAGACCGTCGCGCTCGTGGGTGCTGCGGTGCTGCTTTGCGTGATCATCGGCATCCCGCTTGGCATCTGGTTCGGCAAATCGAACCGTGCCTACCGCATGGCCGAACCGGTGCTGGACCTGATGCAAACCTTGCCTGCCTTCGTTTACCTCATCCCGATTATCGCGTTTTTCGGAACGGGCAATCCGCCGGGAATCCTGGCCACGATCATCTTCGGAATGCCCCCGGTGATCCGCCTGACAGCCCTTGGCATGCGTGGTGTGCCGGAGAGCATCAAGGAAGCGGCGGTCGCCTTCGGTGCGTCCAAGTGGCAATTGCTCAAGGATGTGGAGCTGCCCCTGGCGCTGCCCTCGATCATGACGGGCGTGAATCAGACGATCCTGATGTGCCTGTCCATGGTTGTGATCATCTCGCTTATCGGCGGTGGTGGCTTGGGCCAGGAGATCCTCGAAGCGCTGCAATTCGCGGCCAAGGGGCCGGGTCTTTTGGGTGGCTTCGCCATCCTGTTCCTTGCGATGGTCATGGACCGCATCGTGCAGGGCGCATTCAAGAGAGCCGATCAAACGTAAAGAAATCCCGGCGCGTTTATCACGCGCGCCGGGCAGCTGGTTCGTGATCGCCGTTTGTGGTCAGACGGACACACCCTCAAGCAGGTCTTTTCGATCAAGCTGGGCCTTCGGCCCGCTGAGCTTCACCGCGCCGCGCTCGAGAATGTAAAAACGGTCGCCGAGATCGTAGGCGAAGCTGAAATACTGTTCGACCAGCACGATCGCCATGTCGGCCTGTTCGCGCAATAGCGCGATGACCCGACCGATCTGCTGGATGATATTGGGCTGGATTCCCTCTGTCGGCTCGTCCAGCAACAGGAGCCTTGGCTTGGTGATCAGCGCGCGGGCGATGGCGAGCTGTTGCTGCTGCCCCCCGGACAGGTCGCCGCCCCGTCGGTTGAGGAACTCCTTGAGGATCGGAAACAGGTCGAAGATGTGATTGGGGATAAAATGTTCGGACCTTGGAAGACAGGCGAAGGCAGTTTCCATGTTTTCCCGCACGGTCAGCAGCGGAAAGATATCCCGGCCCTGCGGCACGTATCCGACGCCCTTTTGCGCCATTGCGTGGGCAGAGGCCGATGTGATCGCTTCACCATTCAAGGTCAATGCGCCGGCCGAGAACGCGTGTGTTCCCGAGATTGCCTTGAGCAAGGACGTTTTGCCAACGCCATTCGTGCCCATCACGCAGGTGATCTCGCCTTTGGCGGCGGTCATGTCGATACCGTTCAGGATTTGGCTGCCGCCGTAATGCAGGGTCAGACCTTCGGTTTTCAGAACATTATCGCCCAAGATACACCTCGATCACCTGTTCGTTTTTGGTCACATGGTCGAGCGACCCCTCGGCCAGAACCGACCCTTCGTGCAAAACCGTCACTTTGCAGTTCAAGCGGCGCACAAATTCCATGTCATGTTCCACGACGACCACCGCGCGGGTTTTTGCCGCCTCGCGCAGGATATCGGTCGTGTGCTCACGTTCTGCAGGTGTCATGCCGGCGGCGGGTTCATCGACAAGCAAAAGGCGGGGTTCCTGCGCCAGCAGCATCCCGATTTCGAGCCATTGCTTTTGCCCATGGCTCAGTTCGCCCGACTTGCGGTGCAAGGCTGAGGAAAGGCCGATTTCTCCGGCCAGTTCGGCAACCTTGTCGTTGTCCTCCTGCGAGGGTTTGAAGAACAGGACCGATAAAGGTGACCGGCGCTTGCGCAGGGCCATCATCAGGTTGGCGAACACGCTTTGGTCTTCGAACACGGTGGGCCGCTGAAATTTTCGTCCAACCCCGATTTGCGCGATCCGGCTTTCCGACATGCCGAGCAGATTATCGCCCCGGTCACCATAGAAGACGCGGCCCTCGTCGGGTTTGGTCTTGCCGGTGACGATATCCATGAACGTGGTCTTGCCCGCTCCGTTCGGCCCGATCACCGCGCGCAGTTCGGCCTCGGCAATCTGGAAGGACAGGTTGTTGATCGCCCTGAACCCGTCAAACGAAACCGAAACGCCCGACACTTCGAGCAGTGTGTTCATGTCTCGGCCTCCTGTTCGCGCAGTGCGCCCTGGTCAGGGCCAAGATCTGCACCATGACGATCCGGGGTGTAGCGGTCGATAAACAGATCGACGAGCCCGCCAATGCCTTTGGGCGCGAAGAGCGTGACACAGACAAAGGACAGGCCCAGCAGAACGGTCCACCAATCGACCCAGCTGATGGTGTAAAACCCGAGCCTGATGTCGGGTGCCTGCCCCCCCGTGAACCAGGTGGACAGCAACGATACAAAGGCCGCGCCGATCACCGCGCCATAAAGGCGCCCGCGCCCGCCGATGGCGACCCAGACCGCAAGGTAGATCGAGGCAATTGGCGCCACCTCGGCCGGGTTGATGATCCCGGCCTGCGGATAATACAGCGCGCCGGCAATCCCTGCGATGACCGCGGTCAGGGTAAAGACCGCCAGTTTGAACGCTTCGACCGGGTAGCCAAGGAAGCGCACGCGTGCCTCGTCGTCGCGAATGGCGCGGATCACCGATCCGAACTTGCCGGACACGACCCAGGCGCAGAGCAGATACCCAAGACCAAGGGCGACAGCCGATGCCCAGAAGAACCAAAGGGAGACAGCGGATTGTGGCATTTCGGACAGGCCCGGCAGATTTTGCAAGCCTGACAGTCCGTTGTTGCCACGCAACCCGCTATCGTTCTGGAAAAGATGCAATGACAGCGCCAGCGTCATCGCCTGCGTCAGGATCGACAGGTAGACACCGGTGACTCGGCTGCGGAACGCAAGCCATCCAAAAACCAGCGCCAACAGCCCGGGAACCAGAACAACGGCGGCCAATTGCAGGGGAAGCGAATGCGCAAAGGCCCATATCGGTGGGAATTCGGATGCCCCGACCACGCCAAAGATCTGGCTTGCGATGCCGTCCGACACCTCTTGCGGGGTGGGGGGAAGTTCGGCCGCGGCAAGGCTTTCAAGGACGATAATCTCCGTCCGAGCGTACATCAGCCACATGCCGATGGCGTAGCCGCCAAGCCCGAAGAACGCCATGTGCCCAAGGCTCAGGATACCGCAATAGCCCCAGACCAGGTCCATCGCCAAAGCCACGAGGCACAGGCAGAGCGTCTTGCCGAGTGTTTTGACAAAACTGGTCGAGATCACCCCGACCCCGAATCCTTCCGAAAGGATCGTCACGCCCAGCGTGAACAGTGCGAGGATGGCAAGGAAGACCATCACAGACGGAAAGCGCAGCGCCAAGGGCTTGCGCACGGGTCCAACCGCAACGTCGCTCATCGTGCCACCCCCTGTGTGTCTTTGGGCGTCAAATAGCTCGGGGGTGTGGGTGCGGATTCCCTACTCACGTCGGTGCCGAAGGCCGCGTAACCCATGATCATGCCTCCGCTGCACGGCCCTTGAGGGCGATGATGCCCCGAGGCCTGAACTGGATAAACAGGATGACGAAGAGGATCATGTATGTCTGCGCCGCCAGCGTGTTGGACGGGTTGAAGAACTCGATCCCCTTTTGCAGGGTGCCGACCATCGTGGCCCCCAGAAGCGTGCCCCAGATATTGCCAACACCGCCGACCACCACGGTCATGAAGCTTTGCACGATGTAATCGCTCCCCATCTCCGATGTGACCTTGGCATAAAGCCCGATAGCGACCCCGGCGATCCCGGCAATGCCCGATCCGAAGCCGAAGGTCAGCATGTTGATCTTGTCGGGGTTGATCCCCATCGAGGCTGCCATGCGAGGGTTCTGTGTGACTGCGCGCACTTCAAGGCCAAGCCGCGTGCGGTTCATCACGAACAGGATCAGCGCAAGGAACAACAAGGCGAGGCCGAAAATCGCGATACGGATATAGCTGATCGAGACGATATCGTTGATCACCCATGACCCGTCCAGCCAACCCGGGGCGGTGAGAGGCCGGGCCTGCGTGCCGAAGATGTTCTTGGCGATCTGCTGCAAGGCAATCGAGATGCCGAAGGTCGCCAACAGCGTTTCCAGTGGGCGGTGATAGAGCCAGCGGATCACCAGACGCTCCATCGCGACGCCAGCGCCGAAGGTGACAGCAAAGGCCAGCGGGATCGCAACCACGATCGACAGCGTGTAATCGGGAATGAAAAGCTGCACGATATAGCCGGTATAAGCACCCATCATGATGAACTCGCCATGCGCCATGTTGATGACACCCATCACGCCGAACGTGATGGCAAGCCCGATGGCGGCGAGGAAGTAGATCGACGCAAGCGACAGGGCATCCAGTCCAAGGTCGAAGGCCCGGTTGACCGCGACCTTGTTCTCGATCGCGCCAAGAGCCAGTTGAGCAGCGGCGACGACTTCGGGTGGGGCGCCGATGTAGCGTTCGTAGAAGACGTGGTTGGCAAGCCGCTCTTCGACTTCGGCCGCTGTCGCAACGGCGTCGACCGTTCCTTGGTCCGCGAGCGCGGCATAGGCCATGTCGCGGGCGGATTGGCTGTCCAGTGTGGCGACCCGAATGCCGGCGACCTGACCGTCTTCGATGTTCTCGATCAGAGCGGAGCGTTGATTTTCGCGGCTGATGCGGGGTTTGGCGAGGCCGTCATCGACCAGCAGCGCATACGCGTCATGGCGGCTGAGCGCCTCCGACCCCGGCTCCAGGACCCGGCCGATATCCGGCGCGGCCGGCAGGGTCGCGGCAGCCTCAAGGCGCACTGCCACCAGTGGGTTCAGGGCCGCGCGGACATCGACGCCCAGATCTCCAGCGAAGCTCTTGATGGCCTCGATCCGTGCCTCGTCGGTTTCACCGAATCTGATGGTAAGCAGCCGTTCAAGCCGCATCTTGCGCTGTAACAGCGTTTCGTCTGTCTCGGTCGGGATACTGTCGCGCAAGGCAGCCAAATGGCTTTTCTCGGCCCCGCGTTCGATGGCGTTCAAAGCGGCGACGCGGGTTTCGCGGTCCGGATCATTGAGCTGAAATTGCACCAATGCGGTGCCGATCATGCTGCGAATACCGGAGTTGGGTTTCAGCTGATCAAAGTCGTCATCGGGCACGATGCCGATCTCGGATCCGTCGGCAAAATCGAAAATGCGCAGCGTGTCGCGGTCAATCTCTTCTGCATACACGAACAGACCGCTGTCTTCGTCGAGCCACATGTCCTTGCTCTGCCAGCGTTCGAGAACGTCCTGCGCGGCCGGCAGGCCGGAATTGGCAAGCGCATCAACCGCTGGCCCGATCGTCCGGCGTGAGCTTTCCAGAAGAATGTCGCGATGGGACTGCAACACCTGCTGTATTGGCGCATCACCCTGTTGAGCATCGACCGGAAGCGAGACCGTCAGGCAAGCGAGGAAAATGGCGACAAAGCGCAGCATGGAGATATCCGGAACAGTTGGAGCGTGACACATCCGACGCAAAAGGGAAGGGTGCGTGGTTTCCCACGCACCGCTTGGGTCAGTAGTTCGATTCGATCTGCACGCAGCTCTCGGTTTCGGTGTTGTACATGCCGCAGCCAAGCTCTTGCCAATCAGACTTCAGGACTGCGGATTCCGGAAGGAAATCCGTCCAGGCATCGCCCGGCACTTCCTCGGTCTGGCTGATGATGTCGAACTGCCCGTCCTCGGTAATCTCACCGATCAGAACCGGCTTGGCGAGGTGATGGTTCGGCAGCATGACAGCCGTTCCGCCGGTCAGGTTCGGAAACTCCTGGCCATACATCGCGGTGCGGACCGCATCGACATCCGTGGTGCCCGCATCTTCGACGGCATTCACCCACATGTTGAAGCCGATGTAATGTGCTTCCATCGGATCATTGGTCACACGCTCTTCGCCCATGCGCTCTTTCCAGGCGTCGACCCATTCTTCATTGGCCTCTGTGTCTGCCGATTGGAAGTAATTCCACGCAGCGAGGTGGCCGACGAGGTTGGAGGTGTCGAAGCCCGAAAGCTCTTCTTCCCCCACCGAGAAGGCGACAACGGGGATATCGGCCGAGTCGATTCCGGAAGCGGCAAGTTCCTTGTAAAAGCCGACATTGGCATCGCCGTTGATGGTCGAGATGACGCCGACCTTCTTGCCGTCGGCGCCAAGTGCGACAACGTCGGACACGATTTTTGACCAGTCGGAATGGCCAAAGGGCGTGTAATTCACAAAGATATCCTCTTCGGGAATGCCTTTGTCCTGAAGGTAGGATTCGAGGATGTTGTTCGTGGTGCGTGGATAGACGTAGTCGGTGCCCAACAGCGCGAATTTCTCGACGCCCAGCTCTTCCAGAAAGTAATCAGTGGCCGGGATCGCCTGCTGGTTCGGCGCCGCCCCGGTGTAGAACACGTTCTTGGAACTTTCCTCACCTTCGTACTGAACCGGATAGAACATCAGGCCGTTAAGCTCTTCCAGAACCGGCAGCGCGGATTTGCGGCTGACCGATGTCCAGGAGCCGAAGATTACATCGACGTCCTGAACCGTGAGCAATTCACGAGCCTTTTCCGCAAAAAGGGGCCAGTCGGACGCAGGGTCGACGACAACCGCTTCGATGTCACAGCCCAGAAGACCGCCGTCTTCGTTCTGCTGTTCGACCAGCATTTCCATCGTGTCCTTGAGCGTGGTTTCCGAAATCGCCATTGTGCCGGAAAGCGAATGCAGCACACCTACCTTGATCGGGCAATCTGCCTCCTGGGCAAGCGCGGGCAGGGTCGAGGCAACAAGCGCGGCAGCCGCAGTGGTGCTGAGAAATTTCATCGACATTTTGCAAACGTCCTTTATTCATTTTGCGCGGTGGAGCGGCCAACCGCAGCGTCGGACGCAACAGGCCACCTGCGCAATTCAATTGCTGTGTGCGCTTGGATTTGGCTAAGGGCCGTCCGCATCGCACGCTATCTGCTGACGGGTCCCATCAGCCGTGGTCATCTAGGACGCTGATTTTTGCGGCAGGAACATCGTCGGGCGTCATTTGGCCAGCAAGGCGATAAAAATGCCGTAATTTTTGGCGATATGCTGCGATATGCCATACTTCTGTGCGATATGGATAGGCCGAATGCCCTATTTCGAGGCTCGCCAAGCCTCTCGATTCCGGGACTCCGCGTGTTGAACGCGGCCAGCAACACTCAAAGCGGGGATGTCTTTCGGCTGGTCCGGCAACAGCGCATTGCAGTGTCGAATCTGTCGCGCGGCGCGGCTCTCGGCCCAGTCTGCTTGTTTCGGATCGGTGCCGAAGGTGGCTTGGGTCAGCAAAGCGGAATGCGCCATTTTTGCGTCGATCCGGGCCGCAAGGGTTGTGCGTTCCATTCCCGGTGTGACCAGCGTATCGAGAATTTCGATGAGATCTTGCCGCTGCAGTTCGATGCCCTCTGACCGACGGTCCGGGAACAGCCATGCGTGTTCAACCTGCGCCGACAGGCGGCCCACGCAGCTTGTGACCTCTTGCACCAGCTCGTCCGAGGGTCGGGCCGCTGATACAAACACCCCGGTCAATGCAGCCGCGATCCCGATCGTTTTCAGAACGCTCATATTTTGAGCATTCACATCAATTGTGGCTCAATCAAGGGGCCGTTGCGAGAGTGGGCTGTTTCCCGCCTCCCGGGTCATTGTTGCAGCAGGCCAAACGATCCGTTGTCCGGGGCAAGACCGCCCTCGGTTATCCGAGCTCTTTCAGCCCCACCCGAACGGCGCGGTTCGGATTTTTCTTCAGGATGTGCGTTCCGAGAGATTTGGCGAGCTCCGTGTGGCCCTTGTTCACCGCCCGTTTGAACAGTTCGCGCTGGTACCGTGGAAACTCGCGGCGGGTGCGAAGCATGCGGTAATAGGCTTCCGAGGTCAGCGTGCCATTGAGCGCACCAAGGATGATCGGGGACAGGATACCCATCTGGTTCAGCGAACTGCCAAGCCTGTGACCCAAGAGCGGCGCACGGAGGTGCTGCACGTTCGCGCCATTGAACCGCGCGGCGTGTTGCGCATCGAGCGGCTCATAGGGATCATAGAGAATCGATATGCGATTGGCGGCCTCACTCACCTTGGCCGCATCGCCATACTTTCCGGTAAAGTCCCGATCCCAGACCACCTTGTAGCGCGTCTCCCAAGGGACAACGGATTTGTCGACCGTGGACTGCGGAGAGATCGCCACCACGTCACAGCCCGGCGCAGCGGGCGAGAACGCGCAAGCCGCGTAGCCGCCCATGGAAGCACCATAGAACACCACCCGTTTGAACTGCTTGAAAAAGCCGCTGCTCTGCAATTCGTCAAACTGTTCATAGACCCAGGGTTCACGATACCACGTCCAGCCACCGGCCAGAACGCCCAGCATGGACCATCCCTGTTCCTTGATGAAACTGAACCCCCAGGGCCGTCGATCCTCGCGCTTCGTCATCGCGATATCGAGGTTGTCGAAGGTCACAACAAGCGTGTCGGGATCGCGCGGTACATAGAGGACGCTGTGCCCGTTGGTGCCGGGGCGATACCAGCCGTCGTTGCCTGCAAGGCGCAGCGCAATGTCGGCCCAATCCTGATCCTGGTCCGTCGCTGGCGGGTTTGGTGTCAGCCGGATGCGGGTGACGGTAACGCCATCGTCCTCGCGCGTGGAGAGTGGCGTGTTTGTGCCGAAGGCCTTGAGGAACGGGAACGCCCCCGATCCGCGCCGCACATCCATGAACACGCGCGTGTCGGAATGCAGGCAGCGGTTCAGGAATGTCTCGAGGTATGGCACCTTCCAGCGATCGCCGAACCCTTGCAGATTGCAAAGCACATCCACCGGGCGCAGGTCCTTGTCCGACCGTATGACCTTGATCCGCTCTGGATCGACATCGTTTTCCGTCAGGAAGGTGATATACCCCTCCAGCCACGGTTGATCCTCGTCCTTGAACTTGGCCCGGCGGTTCGTGTTCACCAAATGAATGTCGCAGTCGAACCTGTGATGCAGTGAAAGGACAAAGCCGCGCGATGTCCCGGCCAGATCCGCCACGCTGTTCACCTCTGTCAGGTCCAGCTCGTCGATCAGGGCTCCATCAAACGTCGTGCGGCCGCGCCTCTTTATCGGGGCGCGCGCAGGCACAATGCCATGGCTCTGCACCAGCCGTTCGAGAAAGGATTCTTTGGGTGGAAAGCCATCGTGGTGGGTGCCCAATTGGCGCTTGTTCGACGCCCAGAGATGAAGCGCGGTGGTCTGGTCGGTGATAAGCCCCTCGGCCAGCTCGGCCCGGCGCATGAACTTGTGCCGTTCGCGGAAGGTGATGG
Source organism: Marivita sp. (assembly GCA_041685125.1). Lineage (GTDB taxonomy): Bacteria > Pseudomonadota > Alphaproteobacteria > Rhodobacterales > Rhodobacteraceae > Marivita. Next base: position 44,512 of record JAWLGI010000012.1, read on the forward strand.
GATAGAACGCGTTGAGCGGTTGGACATGTTCTTCCAACCCAAGGGCGTGCACATAATGCGTCACCATCATCGGCCCCCAGACACCCCATGGCTGTTCCGTGATATGCAACGGCTTGCCTTTATCGGCCTTCCTGCGCATCTCGGCCTGCCGTTTCTTGGGCAAGAAGGGTGCAATCGAATACCGGTCGTCGGTAAAGGTCAGCATCTGGCGCAATGCCTTGCTGTCTGCGGGCAGACCCAGAACCGCGTTGTTCACCCGGTGTTCGCCGGGCAACTCATAGCCGAAGACGTAATCGCTGTCGTAATCCATGGGACGATGGCAATACACGTCGGTATCCACCCAGATCATGCCGGGGTTCTGGTGAATCATGTGCAGGCGGAACCAGTCCGCGAACAGGGCAAAGCTGTTTTTCTGTTCGTACTTGATGAAATCATCCGTATCGATGATGTCGCGCCCGTCGCGCCGGATGACGCCATCGGGGACGTTGGGGATATCCTCGTAGCTGAACAGGGTGATCTTCTGCCCCTTATCGACAAAGGACTTCAGGCACAGCTGTTCCAGCCAACTGAGCGGCCCCCCGATCCAGAGCGTTCCGACCTCGCGTGTGCGTGGCATCTGCAAGTCCTCAATGGCGCGCGGCTTCTTCTTGGGCCGCGTCGATCGATGTCAGACTACGAAATGAAATGCCGTGTGGATAGGCTGCGTGACATTTGCGTCAGTTTTTCCGCGATCCGTGGCGATGCCGCCATGCCGCTTGCACGGTGCGGCGGCTGTGCGATAATTCCTTCAGGGCACAACCAATGGCGGTCGTGCAGTGAGCCGCCGACATGAGGCAAAGATGAGCAAAGACACCTACACGGTTGTCTCGACCATGAAAAACGAGGGCCCGTACATCATCGATTGGGTCGCTCACTACAAAACGCTCGGGTTCGACCACATTCTTGTCTGCACCAATGACTGCACCGATCCGACCGTCGAAATACTGCTTCGGTTGCAAGAGATGGGGCTGGTCACCCAGCACAACACGATTGTCCGCCGCGCCGGCATCCATCGATCTGCCCTGCGGCAGGCGAGCCGCCGCTACGACATCGTGATGGATGCCAAATGGGTGTTTGTTTGCGACGTGGACGAGTATCTGAACATCCATATGGATGACGGATCCGTGCAGGCCTTGGTGGACGGGTCGGGTGAGAATGCCGACGTTATCTCGGTGCCGTGGCGCGTATTCGGTCCTGACGGGATTGAAAAATTCGCAGACAAACCCGTCAGCCAACAATTCAAGATGGGCGAGTTCGAGTGGGACGCGAAAGAACGTCCGCAGACGGGAAAATTCGTTAAATCCATCTATACGAACCAGCACAAATTTCAGCGCATGGGCCTGCATGCGCCAGTGTCTCTTGACGCGCATGTAAACGACACCCTGCGCGTGCTGCCCGGCGGCGCAGAGTACATCGTGAACGGCGAACGGACAGACAACCCGCCTCTCTTCACACACGCACAGGTGAACCATTACGCGCTGCGGTCGATGGATAGTTTTCTCGTCAAACGCGCACGCGGCCGGGCAAACCATTCACATCATGTGCTTGGGCTCGATTATTGGAAACGCTTCAATCTCAACGATGAAAAAGACACGTCGATTGACCGCTACAAAACCAAGGCGGGCAAACTGGCGCGCGAGTTGAAGTCTGATCCGGTCCTCAAAGACCTGCACGACCGTGCAGTGGATTGGCATAAACGCAAGGCTGCGTCTTTGAAGATGGACCCGGACATGGACGCATTGATCGATGGCCTGAAAACGTCGATTTGAAAGCCGAACGCAGCGCGGTGAAAAAACTGAGCAAAATGACCTTTGCCAAGCAAGCTCTGACGGCAGCCGGGGTGCTGGACCCCAATTGTCACATCTCTGAAGGTACTATGGCTGCTTGTTGAAGAGCTCTGGCTTGAGGTTGTGCCAGTCTTTCATTGCCTGCAAGGGCGTCTTGCTGCCCAGGGCTGATTGCGAGAATTGCTGGTTATAGAGCCAGACGTAACGGTGCAGCGTCGTCTCGAACTATTCGTCGGTCTGGCAGTGGTGGCTTTGCAGAACCTCCTCGATGCGCCCGTTGAAGCCTCGACCATGCCGCTCGCCCTTGTCTTCGGACCAATGGTGGACAATGGCTCGCTCTGGGGTGATTTTGGCGGGTGATGCGGTTGCCTGTGACGCATTTGCCAGCTTGCCCTGCGCTGGCATGACCCGCTGCGTGACATTCACGACCCCAATCCTCAAGGTGTTCGAAGCAATAGGTCGTGTCCTTGGTGTTTGGAGCATTGGGGCGGTGGTTTTTGCGACATACATCTTACAGGGTGAATGCAGGTTAGAGACATGGCAAGCGTGACTGAGCGCAAGTTGATCGGAGGACGTTGCGTAGCCAACGAGGTGTTGGATGTTGTCGCGTCGCAAGATGGCGAGGCGCGGGTTGTTACGGTGTTCTTCGCAGGGCATGTCGACCCGACGGCTGTCACGATTGGCGACCACCACGAAATCGTCTCACACAGGATCGTTGGCGGCGCGTCCTGTTTGAGCGCTCTGGTCCCGAGCGACGGTGCTTTGACGGTTTGCTTGAACGACCGTCCCGTCGTGTTTGAGCCTGCGAAAGCCGAGACTCATCTCTTCGAGGGGAAAAACACTCTTGCATCCGTGCGAAATGGTGAAAGTGCCGAGACTGTTGCCGCGTGGTTGCTTTATCACATTGAAACGCAAGACGTGCAGGGCGCTGTCATCCTTGATCGCGCGAAGCCTGGTGCGGACGCGGACTTCGTGCCCAATCTGCGCAGGGCGTTAGAGGGCGCTGCTCCGAACATCCCGGTCGTCGTTCTGACCAGTGATCTGCCCTTGGGCAAAGCGGACAGCCCGGCCGAAGCACATCCGTTTTCGGTGCCCGAGGCACCCGGCAAAGACCGGATGGAAATTCCGCAAGCGTCGCCCTGGGACGCCCCGCTCGGGGCGATGTCCATCTACGAGATTCTGCGCATGCGGTTTCTTTGTGAGGCCCGCGCGGTCGCGAACATCGATGTGCACGACCTTATTGCGGCTGGCACGCCCAACATCTTCGACAGCGCCGTGGCAGCAGACCGCGGCGTTATCGCCTTGATGGGGCGGCACTGCTACCCGTGGCGCGTGCGGAAAAACGAGCCGGCGCGTTTTGCTGACCATATCTGCGTGCAATTCGATGCCAAGGGCGGTCGCGCGCGATGGTGCATCGCACCTGCCAAGGCACCCGACGCAGCGGTCTGGCGCTTGGTCCGGATTGGCAACGCAGACCCTGACCAAACGCGCACACAGGTTTTCTATCGCCACATGGCGCTGCGGCATCCGACGAAGTCGATTTCGAAGATCGTGCCGAAAACGTCGCTGATCGAGCATCCACCCTTGCTGGAAATGGCACTAGAGTATTGGTCCCACAAACCCGTGCGAATGCCCGAGCTTGCGCCTGACAAGCTGCGAAAGGGAAAGGGTCGCCGGGCGATTGTCACCACGATGAAGAATGAAGGGCCGTTCATCCTCGAATGGGTGGCCTTTCACCGGGCAATCGGGTTTGACGACATCCTCGTCTATACCAATGATTGCACCGACGGGACTGACTCGATGCTTCAACTTCTGGAGCGAAAGGGCTATGTGCAGCACCGGGAAAACCCGTTTCGTGAAAGCGGGCTGAAGCCCCAACATGGCGCTTTGCAGGCCTCCGAGGCGGAACCCGTCATCCAGAATGCTGCGTGGGTGACCTGTATCGACGTTGATGAGTTCGTGAACATAAAGGTGGGGGATGGGACCCTTGATGCGCTGTTCGAGGTGGTGCCCGACGCCAACATGATCGCGATGACGTGGCGGCTCTTTGGGAACGGGGATGTGCGGGTCTTTGAGGATCGCCCGATCACCGGGCAGTTCCAGCGCTGCGCGCCCGAGTTCGCCCGCAAGCCGCACCAGGCGTGGGGATTCAAGACCCTGTTCCAGAATATCGGGCTGTTCAAGAAACTTGGCGTGCACCGGCCCAAGGGGCTGAATCCGCAGCTTTGGGAAGAGATCAACTGGGTCAATGGATCGGGTCAGCCGCTGCCGCGCGAGATGTATCGCAACGGGTGGCGGTCCACGGCGGAAACGTATGGCTATGATCTGGTCCAGCTCAATCATTACGCGGTCCGGTCGGCGGAGAGTTTCCTGGTCAAGCGCGACCGGGGGCGGGTGAACCACGTGGATCGGGATCAGGGGCTGGCCTACTGGTTTCGGATGAACAACAATTTCGAGGAAGACCTGTCGATCCAGAAACGGCTTCCGATGATGCAGGCCGAGCTGGCGCGGATGATGGCCGATCCGGAAATCCGGGCGGCGCACGCGGCGGCGGTGGCGGCGCATCGGGCCAAGATCGACGCGCTGCGGGCGACGGAAAACTATGCCGCTTTCTACGCCGATCTGACCGGGCCGCGGCTGGAAAAGCTGTCCCGGCTGCACAGCCATTTCGGAGCGAACGTTTTCCTGGCGGGGCCGGAGGTGGTGCCGGACGAGATCGTCGAGAGGGACCCCCACGAGGACTGGTTCTTTACCGTGGACGCGGTGGACGAGACCGCGCATTGAGGGCGTCCCATGGCTGGGACGGCCTTGGCCTGTATATATTTCAATGGGTTATGGAGACGGATTCACCGCTTGTTAACCAATCGAGTGGTCCGTGCCTGACGCAATCTACCCAGCCTGCCAATGCGCGCCCGGCTGCTTGATGACAGCCAAGCAAGCGGCGATGCGCGCAACGCGCAATGGCTTTGGCGCGGGCCAAGCTGTGGGTTGCGGGCCGGGCGTGGTCGCCCGACCCTGTCTCATGTCACCCGATGATCGCGTTGAGCGTGGGGGAGGGGCGCATGACCGACGCGGTTTTGGCCGGGTCGGTGTGGTAGTAGCCGCCCAGATCCACTGCCGGGCCCTGTGCCGCGGCAAGCTCTGTGGTGATGGCGTCTTCCTTTTCGGTCAGCGCTTTCGCGATGGGAGCGAAATGGGCGGCGATGTCGGTGTCCTCGGTCTGGGTGGCCAAGGCTTCGGCCCAGTAGCGGGCGAACCAGTAATGGCTGTCGCGGTTGTCCGGTTCCCCCACCTTGCGCGACGGTGACCGATTGTTGTCGAGGATGCCCTGCGTTGCGGCATCCACCGCCTTGCCCAGCACGCGCGCCTTTTCGTTGTTCCGCGCATCCGCGAGGAATTGCAGGCTTTCGCCCAGCGCGCAGAATTCGCCCAGGCTGTCCCAGCGCAGGTGGTTCTGTTCCATCAGCTGTTGCACGTGCTTGGGGGCCGAGCCGCCCGCGCCGGTTTCGAACAACCCGCCGCCGTTCATCAGCTTGACGATGGACAGCATCTTGGCGCTGGTGGCAAGTTCGAGGATCGGGAACAGGTCTGTCAGGTAGTCGCGCAGCACGTTGCCGGTGATCGCGATGGAGGTTTTCCCGTCGCGGATCGTTTCCAGCGTGGCGCGGGTCGCGTCGCGCGGCGCCATGATCCTGAACCTGTCGGTCAGGCCCTTGGCTTCGAGGATCGGTTTGACATAGGCGATCAGTTCCGCGTCATGGGCGCGGGTTTCGTCGAGCCAGAAGATCGCTTCGCAGCCCTCGGCCTTCTGGCGGTCGATGGCGAGTTGGACCCAATCCTCGATCGGGGCCTTGCGGGCGGAGGCGGAGCGCCAGATGTCGCCCTGCTCGACCTCGTGACTGTGCAGCACGGTGCCGTCGGCCAGCACCATCTTGACGGTGCCCGCATGCGGGATTTCGAAGGTCGTGGGGTGGGAGCCGTATTCCTCGGCCTTCTGGGCCATCAGGCCGATATTCTGCACCGTGCCGGCGGTGGCCGGGTCGAGCTTTCCGGTTTCCTTGAAATAGCTGATCGTCTCGTCATAGACGGGCGCGTAGCTGCTGTCGGGGATCACGCAGTTGGTGTCGTGTTCCTTGTTGTCGGGGCCCCATCCCTTGCCGCCGGCCTTGATGAGCGCGGGCATGGAGGCGTCGATGATGACGTCCGAGGGGACGTGCAGGTTGCTGATGCCCTTGTCGCTATCGACCATGTACATCGGCGGGCGGTCGGCCATGACACGATCGATTGCGTCGGTGATCTCGGGCTTGTCCTTGACCCGTTCGAGCAGGTCAGCCAGCCCGGAATTGGGGGTGACGCCGGCCTTTTCCAGCTCTTCGCCGTATTGGTCGAAAACCGGCTTGAGAAAGCACTTGACCGCATGGCCGAAGATGATCGGGTCGGAGACCTTCATCATCGTGGCCTTCATGTGAAGCGAGAAGAGCGTGCCCTCTTTCTTGGTCCTTGCGATCTCGTCTTCGAGGAACGCGTCGAGCGCCCTGGCGGACATGAAGGTGGCATCGACGACGGTGCCGGCCGGGTAGCTGAGCCCGTCCTTGAGCACGGTTTCCGTGCCATCCTTGGCGGTGAGGACGATCTTGGCCTGGGTGTCAGAACCGAGGGTCGCGGAGGTTTCGTTCGAGAAGAAATCGCCGGCTGACATGGACGCGACGCGGGTCTTGCTGTCCTTGCTCCAGTCGCCCATGCGGTGCGGGTTGCTCTGGGCATAGGCCTTGACCGGCTTGGCCGCGCGGCGGTCGGAATTGCCTTCGCGCAGGACCGGGTTCACGGCGGACCCCTTGATCGTGTCGTACTTGGCGCGGATGGCTTTTTCGGCGTCGGTCTGCGGGGATTCCACATAATCGGGGAGCGCGTAGCCCTGGCTTTGCAGTTCCTTGATTGCCGCGACGAGCTGCGGCACCGAGGCCGAGATATTGGGCAGCTTGATCACGTTCGCTTCGGGCGTTTTGACCAATTTGCCCAGCTCGGCCAGGTCGTCTGGCTGGCGCTGATCCTCGGTGAGGACTTCGGGGAAGGTGGCAAGGATGCGCCCGGCAAGGGAGATGTCCTTGCTGCCGACGCTGACGCCTGCGGCCTTGGCGAAGGTCTGGATGATCGGGAGGAAGGACGCCGAGGCCAGTTCCGGCGCTTCGTCGACCTTGGTATAGATGATATCGGGAGTTGTGTTGTCAGCCATGGGTCACACCTTTCGAAGTTTGTCCCTGCCTTAGGGCAAAGCAAGCGAGTCGTAAACAGTGTACTGTGGTATACATTGCCGCAAGGGTTGGCGCGCGCCGATCAGGTGGTGACGAATTCGATCCCGTCCGGGGAGACCACGGCCCCGCTGAGCCGGCCGGTGGCATAGGCCCCGGTGTCGATGGAAATGCGGCCGTCTTTCTGGGGCGACTGGTCGACAATGGTGTGGTCCCCGATGAACGTATCGGGGTCCTGCTGGTCCAGCGCTGTGTTGGCGCTTTCCCGTGGTTCATGCTAGGCGCGTGGGCTATTGGACGGGACAGCGCAGGCGGGGCACTCTGATGACACGCGTTCTTGTGACGGGGACAGCCGGGTTTATCGGCTATCATCTGGCGCGATTGTTGCTGGAGGATGGCGATGTTGTGCATGGCTATGACGCGATCACCGATTACTATGATGTCACGCTCAAGGCACGGCGCAACCAGATGCTGCTGCAATCCGCCGGCTATACCTTCACCCATGCCGCGCTGGAGGCGCCGGGTGTGTTCGAGCGTGTCGCGGCGGAGTTTGCGCCGGATGTGATTGTGCACCTCGCCGGGCAGGCGGGGGTGCGGTATTCGCTGGAGAACCCGCGCGCCTATCTCGACAGCAACATCGTCGGCACCTTCAACGTCATGGAAGCGGCGCGGCAGATCGGGGTCGGGCATCTGCTGATGGCCTCGACCTCGTCGGTTTACGGGGCGAATGAGGACATGCCGTTCAAGGAAACGGACAAGGCCGACACGCAGCTCACCTTTTATGCCGCCACGAAAAAGGCCAATGAAAGCATGGCCCATTCCTATGCGCATCTGTGGCATATCCCGACGACGATGTTCCGATTCTTTACCGTTTACGGGCCATGGGGCCGGCCGGATATGGCACCGTACAAGTTTACCAAAGGCATCCTGAGCGGCACGCCCATCGACATCTACAACCATGGCGACATGTACCGCGATTTCACATATGTGGAGGATCTGGTGCGCGCGATCCGGTTGTTGATGGACGCGGTGCCGGGAGGGCCGGAGACGGCGGTTGAGGGAGACACGCTGACTGCGGCAGCGCCGTATCGGATCGTCAATATCGGCAATTCCGACAAGGTGCGTCTGATGGATTTCATCGAGGCGATCGAGGCGGCGACCGGGCTCAGCGCAAGGCGCAACTACATGGACATGCAAAAAGGTGACGTGTTCGCCACCTGGGCCGATGCCGCGGTGCTGCACAGGCTGACCGGATATGCCCCGCAGACCGATGTGCGCGATGGGGTGAAGCGGTTCGTGGCGTGGTACCGGGATTATTACGGGGTGTGATGATTATCAGGGCTGGATTGGAAATCCGGCCAGATTATCAAAGAAAACCGAATGGTCCTGCTTGGTCTTCCGGGTGGCGCGTTGCGCGGTGGCGGGTGATACTGCGGGCAACGCAGTGTCAAGGACCGCATGATGACCAGATCCTATTACGCGCCCAAGGGCGGGCTTCCGGGGCAAGACCAGCTTTTGACGGATCGTGCCATGTTCACCGAGGCGTACGCGGTGATCCCCAAGGGAACGATGCGGGACATCACGACAAGCTTTCTGCCCTTCTGGGAGGGAACCCGCCTGTGGGTGATCGCGCGGCCACTCTCCGGTTTTGCCGAGACGTTTTCGCATTACATCATGGAGGTCATGCCCGGAGGCGGATCGGAGCGGCCCGAGAGCGACCCCAGCGCGCAGGGCGTTCTGTTCGTGGTCGAGGGATCACTGAGCGTGACCGTGGATGGCGAGGCGCATGAAATGGGGCCGGGGGGATATGCCTATCTGCCGCCGCAATCTGGCTGGACGTTGCGCAATACGGGACCAGGGCCTGTGCAGTTTCACTGGATTCGCAAGGCGTATCAAGCGGTGGAGGGGCTGAACCAGCCCGAGGTGATCGTGGCGAACGAGGCTGATATCGCGCCCGTGCCAATGCCGGAGACCGAGGGCAAATGGGCCACCACGCGCTTTGTCGATCCATCGGACCTGCGCCACGACATGCATGTGACCATCGTGACGCTGGAATCGGGTGCGGTTCTGCCTTTCATGGAAACCCATGTGATGGAACACGGTCTTTACGTGCTCGAAGGCAAGGGCGTCTACAGGCTGAACCAGGATTGGGTCGAGGTAGAGGCGGGCGATTACATGTGGCTGCGCGCCTTTTGTCCCCAAGCGTGCTACGCAGGTGGGCCGGGGCCGTTCCGTTACCTGCTTTACAAGGATGTGAACCGGCACATGCCGCTGGGCCTGGGCCGGGCAGGCTGACCGCGCGGGGCTTTGGCGCTGCAGGCTTTCAGGCAGGCCGGCCATCCTGCGCGGTTGCATTCTTTCAGGCGACGCGGCCCGATCAGAGAGTCGCACAGTTGGACTGCCCGACTTTAGAAATACATTTTCACAATGTGAAAAATACAAGCCATTGAATTTTAGAATAATTTGGAAATTCCAGGTTGTGAAAAATATTTTCGAAAAAATTGTAACGCTAACAGGCTGCGCGTAAACTGCTGTCAATTGGAGGAGAAACGCCATGAGTTTCCAGAACCCCGTATTCATACCGGGCCCGACCAACATCCCGGAATCGCTGCGCAAGGCGTGCGACATGCCGACCATAGACCACCGGTCGCCGCTGTTCGGTCAGATCCTGCATCCCGCCCGAAAGGCGGTTCAGGCGATCCTGAAAAGCACCAGTGCCGAGGTTTTCATCTTCCCGGCCTCCGGCACGGGTGGCTGGGAAACAGCGCTGACCAACACGCTCAGCGCAGGCGACAGCGTGTTGGTGGCGCGCAACGGCATGTTCTCGCATCGCTGGATCGACATGTGCCAGCGCTTTGGCCTCGATGTTCAGATCGTCGATGTGCCCTGGGGTCAGGGCATCCCGGCGGACCGCTATGAAGAGATCCTGACCGCCGACACAGCGCACAGGATCAAGGCGGTTCTGGCCACGCATAACGAAACCGCGACGGGCGTGAAATCCGACATCGCGGCCGTGCGCCGTGCCATGGACGCGGCCGGTCACCCGGCGCTGCTTTTCGTTGATGGGGTGTCATCGATTGCCTCCATGGATTTTCGGTTCGATGACTGGGGTGTTGATGTTGCCGTAACCGGATCGCAGAAGGGCTTCATGCTGCCTGCCGGGCTTGCCATTGTGGGTTTCAGCGACAAGGCAATGGCGGCAACCGAAACCGCCGGACTGCACCGCACCTTCTTTGACGTGCAGGACATGGTGAAGGGCTATGCCAACAACGCCTATCCCTACACGCCCGCAGTCGGCCTGATGAATGGCCTGAATGAATCCTGCAAGATGCTGCTCGAGGAAGGTATCGACACCGTCTTTGCGCGTCACACGCGCATTGCCGGGGGTGTCCGCGCCGCAGTGGATGCCTGGGGGTTGACGCTCTGCGCTGAAACGCCGGATCTCTATTCCGACACGGTGTCGGCGATCCGCACGCCAGACGGCTTCAACGCCACCGACATCGTCACCCATGCCGCCAACACCTATGGCGTGGCCTTTGGCGTCGGCCTGGGCGAGGTTGCGGGCAAGGTGTTCCGCATCGGTCATCTGGGCAGCCTGACGGATGTTATGGCATTGTCAGGGATTGCAACTGCCGAGATGTGCATGGTCGATCTGGGTCTCGACATCAAGCTCGGGTCCGGTGTGGCGGCTGCGCAGGAGCATTACCGGCATGGATCGACGTCAGCGGCGAAGGTGGCGGCAGAATGAAAGACATGGGCATGATCATACCGACCTACGAGGACATGCTGGCCGCGCATGAGCGGATCAAGCCGCATATCAACCGCACGCCTGTGTTGCAGTCGGCCTATCTGAACGAGTTGACCGGCGCGCAGCTGTTCTTCAAATGCGAAAACTTCCAGGAACCGGGCGCCTTCAAGGTGCGGGGCGGGTCGAACGCCGTGTTCGGGCTGAGCGAGGAGATGGCCGACAAGGGTGTCTGCACCCATTCCTCGGGCAACCACGCCTTGTGCCTGAGCTATGCCGCCGGGCGCCGGGGTATCCCGTGCAACGTCGTCATGCCGCGCACCGCACCCCAGGCCAAGAAGGACGCGGTGCGCCGCTATGGCGGGACGATCACCGAATGCGAGCCCTCGACCACATCGCGCGAGGCGGTGTTCGCCGAGGTGCAGGCGAAAACCGGGGGCGAGTTCGTGCATCCCTATAACGATCCGCGCGTGGTCGCGGGGCAGGGCACCTGTTCCAAGGAATTCATGGAGCAGACCGACGGTCTGGACATGATGGTGGCACCGATCGGCGGGGGCGGCATGATCTCGGGCACATGCCTGACGCTGTCGACGCTGGCGCCCGAGGTGAAGATTATCGCGGCAGAGCCGGAACAGGCAGACGACGCCTATCGCAGCTTCAAGGCGGGGCACATCATCGCCGATGACGCGCCCGAGACCATTGCCGATGGGCTCAAGGTGCCGCTCAAGGACCTGACCTGGCATTTCGTGTCGAACCACGTGTCCGAGATCTACACCGCGTCGGAGCACGAGATCATCGACGCGATGAAGATCACCTGGAAATACCTGCGCATCGTGATGGAGCCGTCCTGTGCGGTGCCGCTGGCGGTGCTCCTCAAGAACAAGGAGGCGTTCGCGGGCAAGCGCGTCGGTGTCATCGTGACCGGGGGCAACGTGGATCTGGACAAATTGCCGTGGATGAAAGGTGCGTGAGATCACGCACTCTACGGATCAAGGGAGAACGACAATGAAAGACATGACCGTATTCGACGATTACGAAGTGGGTTTCGACATTCCGGCCAAGCCGGGCATGGCCGAGGCGGATGTGCAGACGCCCTGCCTCGTGCTCGACCTCGACGCGCTGGAACGCAACATCAAGAAGATGGGCGACTATGCCAAGGCGCATGGCATGCGTCACCGCGTGCATGGCAAGATGCACAAGTCGGTGGACGTGGCGCTGTTGCAGGTCGAGCTGGGTGGTGCCTGTGGCGTGTGTTGTCAAAAGGTGTCCGAGGCCGAAGTTTTCGCCCGGGGTGGCATCAAGGACGTGCTGGTGTCGAACCAGGTGCGTGACCCGGCCAAGATCGACCGCCTTGCCCGCATGCCCAAGCTGGGCGCGCGAACGATCTGCTGTGTTGACGATATCGCCAACGTGGCCGATCTGTCTGCTGCCGCTGTCAAGCATGGCACGCAGATCGAATGCCTGGTCGAGATCGACTGCGGCGCAGGCCGTTGCGGTGTGACGACGACACCGGCCGTTGTCGAGATTGCCAAGGCGATCGACGCGGCAGAGGGCCTGAAGTTCGCCGGCATCCAGGCCTACCAGGGCGCGATGCAGCACATGGACAGCTATGACGAGCGCAAGGCCAAGATCGCTATCGCGGTCGCGCAGGTCAAGGACGCGGTCGATACGCTCAAGGCCGAAGGTATCGAATGCGACATCGTTGGCGGTGGCGGCACGGGGTCGTATTACTTCGAGTCCAATTCGGGTGTGTATAACGAGCTTCAGTGCGGATCCTACGCGTTCATGGATGCCGATTACGGTCGCATCCTCGACAAGGATGGCAAGCGGATCGACGAAAGCGAGTGGGAGAACGCTCTGTTCATCCTGACCAGCGTCATGAGCCACGCCAAGGCCGAAAAAGCGATCGTGGATGCGGGCCTCAAGGCGCAGTCGGTGGATAGCGGCCTGCCGGTGATCTTTGGCCGGGACGATGTGGAATACGTCAAGTGCTCGGACGAGCATGGCGTCGTTGCGGACCCGCAGGGGGTGCTTGAGGTCAATGACAAGCTCAAGCTGGTGCCCGGCCATTGCGACCCGACCTGCAACGTGCATGACTGGTATGTCGGTCTGCGGAACGGTGTCGTGGAATCTGTCTGGCCGGTGTCGGCCCGCGGTCGCGCCTATTGATTTCGCCGCGCTGACGCGCGTCGACTGGCTGGGGGCTCTGCCCCCAGACCCCCGGGATATTTTTGAAACAAAGAAGCATTATGCGGCGCGTTACGGGGGTGGCGCGCCGTTTTCGCGAGGGAGAGACCATGTATATTGTTCCGGAAGCCAAGATTGCCGATCTGGTGTCGCGTGAGGCGGCGTTCGAGGCGGTCGAGCAGGTGTTCGCCGCCATGGCAGCCAAGGATGCCTATAACTTTCCTGTGGTGCGCGAGGCGATCGGGCATGAGGATGCGCTTTATGGCTTCAAGGGCGGGTTCGACCGGATTGGAGGGTCGCTGGGCCTCAAGGCCGGGGGGTACTGGCCGCACAATCTTGAAAAGCGCGGCTTGATCAATCACCAGTCCACGGTGTTCCTGTTCGATCCAGACACCGGCCGCGTGCATGCGATGGTGGGGGGAAACCTGCTCACGGCGCTGCGTACGGCGGCGGCGTCTTCGGTGTCGATCAAGCATCTGGCGCGGGCGGATGCCAAGGTCATGGGCATGGTCGGCGCCGGGCATCAGGCGACGTTCCAGTTGCGCGCGGCGCTTGAGCAGCGGTCCTTCGAGAAGGTGATCGGCTGGAACTACCATCCCGAGATGTTGCCCAATATCGAGAAGGTCGCGAACGAGGCCGGAGTGCGCTTCGAGGCGGTGGACCTGCCGGGGATGCAAGAGGCGGACGTGATCATCTCGATCACCTCGGCGTTTGCGCCGTCGCTGATGGTGGATCATGTCAGCCCGGGCACGCATCTGGCTTGCATGGGCACCGATACCAAGGGCAAGCAGGAGGTCGAGGCGGCGCTTCTGGCGCGGGCACAGGTGTTCACCGACGAAGTGGCGCAATCGGTCAGTATCGGCGAGGCGCAGCACGCGGTGGCGGCCGGGTTGATCGCGGAGCCGGACGTGACCGAGATCGGCGCGGTGATCAACGGTACCCATCCGGGGCGGGCCTCTGACGAGGAGATCACCTTGTTTGATGGCACTGGCGTGGGGCTACAGGACCTGGCCGTTGCCTCGAAGGTTGTTGCATTGGCGATTGAGCGTGGCGTCGCGATCGAGGTGGATTTCTGAATGTGACCTGCCACCCGTTCCTCCAATTTTGCCCGCCGCCCGGAAAGCGCCGGGCGAATGGCGGAACGTGTTCCCTGTCTGTGTGTTGAGACGATATCTGAAACCAAAAGGAGGATATCATGTCGGTCGCACGTGTAACGGAAATTTCGGCAACATCGCCCAACAGTTTTGACGACGCTACCAAGAAGGGGATCGAGCGCGCGTCGAGGACCTTGCGCGGGCTCAAGAGCGCCTGGATCAAGGATCAGAATGTGATGATCGAGGATGGCAAGATCACCGAATTCAAGGTGAACCTGTCGGTGACCTTTGTACTGGATGATTGACCCTGTCCCGCACGCGACATGACCACGAAAAGACGGCCCCCGCACCGGATGGTGCGGGGGCCTTTTGTCGGACCGTCAGGCCGGTCGCCCCGAGCCTGGCCGGTCTGAGGGACCGGATTTCAGGGGTTATTCAGCGCGGGACTGAAGTTGTGTGTAATCGAAGTTTTCGATCGTATCGATCTCGGCCCGATCATAGGGCATCTGGTAGCGCGGTCCCATGGCCGTCGATCCACGGCCGTCCTGATAGGGATAGGCGTAATAGCCGCTGCGTCCGTAGCTGGCGGCGTCCGAGACCACGGCAGAGATTTCGCCACCCTCCACGATGAGATCCGCGACGTAGCCGTAGCGCACCCCGTCGGAGAGATAGGCATAATCCCCGATCAGATCGGTTGCCTTGAAGACGTCTTCACCGGCTGTGAGATCGTCATCGACGACATTGGTATCCGACGCGTCGCCTTCGGCGACCGTGTCGTCGCCCTCGGTGGCGCCGAAGATATCGAAGTTGTCGACCTCTTCTTCCGTCACCGGAACCTGGGCCTGCGAGACATCGTCTCCGATCGAGACATCGTCCCATGGGACAAAGACATGCGTGTCCCCGATATCCCAGAACCCCCCGACCTCCGCGACAATGCCAAGCACCTCGCCGTTATTGCGGAAGATCACGTTTTCGACGTCACCGATGACCTCGCCGCCGGGATCCGTGACGTCGGTCACGTTGAACATGTTCTCAACGCTCCAACCCTCTTCATAGAGGGGGGCATAGGTCCAGGTCGCGAGGACCTGAACGGAATCATCTTCGGAGGCCTGATTGTCCGATGCCTGGTCTTGCGACGTTTGGGTTTCGTTCTGCTGAGTGTCGGATTCCTGGTTTTCGGTGTCCTGTGCAAAAGCCGGACTGGCTGCCAAGAGGGTGATCGCGGTGGCCGTTCGGGCTGCGGTTGTGAA
>JAWLGI010000046.1:0-19178 GCA_041685125.1 Marivita sp.
CTGCGCCACCCGTGAGCCTTCGGTCAGCTGCGCGTCATAGGCGCCAAGGCGCATGGTGCCGCCCTTGTCGTCGGCGACCGAGCGGTTCACGGTCTGGTTGCCCTGCACCCATTCCTTGAGGTGGTAGACCACCGGGATGAACCGTTTTTTCCCGGCCTCGTGGTCGAACTCCTCGGACCCGGCGGCGGGGAGCTTGGCGACGTTGCGGGCGGCCTCGATCACGGCCATCTGCATGCCCAGGCAGATGCCCAGATAGGGCACGTCGTGTTCGCGGGCGAATTGCGCCGCCTTGATCTTGCCTTCGGTGCCGCGTTCGCCGAACCCCCCCGGCACGAGGATGGCGTGGTAGCCTTGCAGGTGCGGCGCGGGGTCTTCGCCTTCGAAGATCTCGGCATCGACCCATTCGACATTGACCTTGACGCGGTTGGCCATGCCGCCATGGGTCAGCGCCTCGGCGATGGATTTATAGGCGTCTTCGAGTTGGACATATTTGCCGACAATGGCGATGGTGACCTCGCCTTCGGGGTTGTAGATGCGGTCCGCGACATCGTCCCATTTCGACAGGGTCGGCTTGGGCGCGGGCGTGATCCGGAAGGCGTCGAGCGCGGCCTGGTCCAGCCCTTCGCGGTGATAGGCGAGGGGGGCTTCGTAGATCGACTTGAGGTCTTGTGCGGCGATCACGCTGTCGGGGCGCACATTGCAGAACAGCGCGAGCTTTTCGCGCTCCTTGGTCGGGATCGGCCCTTCGGAGCGGCAGACGAGGATATCGGGCGCGATGCCGATGGAGCGCAGCTCCTTGACCGAGTGCTGGGTCGGCTTGGTCTTGAGCTCTCCGCTGGCCTTGATCCAGGGCAGCAGCGTGAGGTGCATGAAGATGCATTGCCCGCGCGGTTTGTCCTGGGAAAACTGGCGGATCGCCTCGAAGAAGGGCAGGCCCTCGATATCGCCCACGGTGCCGCCGATCTCGCAGAGCATGAAATCGACCTCGTCTTCACCGATGGAGATGAAGTCCTTGATTTCATTGGTGACATGCGGGATCACCTGGATCGTCTTGCCAAGGTAGTCGCCGCGGCGTTCCTTTTCCAGCACGTTGGTGTAGATGCGGCCCGAGGAGATGGAGTCGGTCTTGCGCGCGGGCACGCCGGTGAAGCGTTCGTAATGGCCGAGATCGAGATCGGTTTCCGCGCCATCGTCGGTGACGAAGACCTCGCCATGTTCAAAGGGCGACATGGTGCCGGGATCGACGTTCAGGTAGGGGTCGAGCTTGCGCAGGCGGACCGAAAAGCCGCGCGCTTGCAGGAGCGCGCCGAGCGCGGCAGAGGCCAGCCCCTTGCCCAGCGAGGACACCACGCCGCCGGTGATGAAGATGAAGCGTGCCATGGTTGGGAACCTCCCGCGAAGCTGGTGCAAATCATGCAACCTGCGCCGTTCGGGGACGCAGCATCACGGGATTTGACCGGTAGAGGATTCGACCGCAAAAGGCAAGTGCGAACCCAAGATGATGTTAGGTCAGATTGGTGCGCCTCAAGGGATGGTGGCCTTTGGCGCAGCAGGCCGCGCGCGACCCTGTCGGGGGACGCGCGGCTGTTTCGGTTCGTGCCGCGGGTCAGTCCGCGCGGGGCACCAGCGGCGCATCGGTGTCCGGCACGGATGGTGGCGGCAGCAGGCCGTCCCCGCCCAGCGGATCGGTTGCGTCGCCTGTATCCTCGGCGCTGGAGCCGGTGGTCAGGCGGTCCATGATCGAGCTGCCCGAGGCGTTCTGGGCGGCGAAGATGGTCAGCGTGAGGGAGGTGCAGATGAAGGCGATGGCCAGCACCCAGGTCAGTTTGCCAAGCCCCGTGGAGGGGCTGCGCGCGCTGACGGAGCCACCGCCGCCGCCGCCCATGGCGCCGAGCCCACCGCCATCGGAGCGCTGCAGCAGCACGACGCCGATCAGCGA
Source organism: Marivita sp. (assembly GCA_041685125.1). Classification (GTDB taxonomy): domain Bacteria; phylum Pseudomonadota; class Alphaproteobacteria; order Rhodobacterales; family Rhodobacteraceae; genus Marivita. The sequence goes on from JAWLGI010000046.1 coordinate 1,940, forward strand.
AAGCGCGAGGAGGAGGTGGATGATGAGAACGACGTTTTCCATGGCTGTCCCGGATGGCTTTCGTGAATGGGGGGTATCTAAGGCCAAGCGGGGCATGGTGCAACCCGTGATGCGGTGCGCTGGCGCGCGCAGGCTGTCTCGGCTTCGGCCTTTGGCCGGCGCCTCGGGTGGGCGCGGGTGGTCAGCTCCGCGCGATCTGTCCGGGGCGCGCGCGTGGCGGGCCGGGCCGGGGCCTGTTCAGTAAAGGGGCACAGGTGTCATTCCTCGACGTCGTCCATATCCACCTGGCCGGAGAGCTTGCGGCGGATGATGGACCAGCTGAGCCCGATGCCGAGGACAAGCGACAGGGCGAGGATGCCGATCCAGGTGGTGAGATCCTGGTTTTGCAGGTCCAACAGGCCGAAATCATAGGCGACCCAGAGCAATGCGCCGACGATGCCGAGGATCAGCATCATGCCGAGCGGGCCGATGGAGCGCAGCGTCGCGCGCAGGTAGATGATGTAACCGACCAGCAGAACCAGCCCGGCGAGAACGGTGAGAGACAGCTGGTCCTGGCCGTCCGTCATGGCCCAACGGGTGAAGTTGTAGGGCGTCGGATTGTAGGTGACGGTGACGAGACCGAGGGCGAAGAGCCAGCGCAGCAGAAATCCCATGTATGACGGCCTCTTTCCTGGAAGATATGCGGGCAGATGGACCCAAGCGGGCCTGTCTGTCCAGAGGGCGGTGCGGATCGGCGCCGATCTGTGGCAAACCCGCGCCGAGATCGGTCAAGACCATCCGGCTTGGGCCGCAGGTGGAATGTCTTGGACAGGCCGAGCGCAGAAGACGTTTTCGAGGCGGTGCTGTGCAATGATGTTGAGCCAAGCCCCGGCCAGGAGGTGAACAATCGACCCCCTTCGGTCCGCGACGGGCGAGTTTGCGTCGCAACTGTGGCTGTGCGACACAGACGGCACATAATCATGCAGGGGTGGACCATGAGTGAAGAGGCGCTTCGGAGCGCGGTTATTCAGAACCATGCCGCCTTCCTGGCAAAGTCGCATGATTTTCAGGCCGATATCGACATGCTTGTGCGCAGCGACCTTGTCGGGACGATCCTTGAAACCGTGATGCTGGCCACGAATATGCGCTTTGCCGCCGTCGCGCGGGTGACGGCCGATCGGTGGGTGGCCTGCCGGACCGTGGATGAGATCAATTTCGGCCTGGCCGCGGGTGACGAGATCGAGGTCCAGTCGACCTTCTGCCATTCGGTGCAGGAGACGTCGCAAAAGGTTCTGTTTGATAACGTTGCCACCGATGATGTCTACCGCAACCACCCGATCGCGGCGAGGTTCGGTATCGTCAGCTATGCGTCCATCCCGATCTACCGCAGTCATGGCGCGTTCTTCGGCACGCTTTGCGCCCTCGACACGGAGCCGCGCGATGTCACCCATCCCAGGGCGGTCGCGATGCTGGAGATGTTCGCGGATATCATTGGCCGGAGCCTCGAGGCCGAAGAGCGGCTGGAAGCCCAGGACGCGTTGGTGGCGCATGAACGCGAGATGGCGCGCGTTCAGGAAGAGTTCGTCGCCGTGCTCGGGCATGACCTGCGCAACCCGGTGGCCGCTTTTGAGGCCGGGCTTCGGCAGCTCGAACGCGAACCGTTGACGGACAAGGCGCGGCAGTTGATGCCGCTCATGCGGTCCTCGGCCCATCGCATGAAAGACTTGATCGAGAATATAATGCTGCACGCCAAGGCGCGGCTGGGCGGCGGAATCCGTGTGACCGCGGTGCCGGATGCGCCGCTGTCGCAAGCCATCACCGATGTTGTCGACGAAATACGCTCTGCGTCCCAAGAGCACGAGATCCGGCTCGATCTTTCCTTTGACCGCCCCGTTACCTGTGATGCCCCCCGCGTGGCGCAGGCGATTTCGAACCTTGTCTCGAACGCTGTCGGCCACAGCGCGCCGGGCGCGCCTGTCGAGGTTCGGGGCAGGGAGCGCGCGGGCGAGATTGAGATTTCGGTTTCCAACCGGGGAGACGCGGTGCCCGATGACATGGGCGAAAAGCTGTTCCAGCCGTTTCAGAGGGGGGCGAACGAAGACGGGGAGGGGCTCGGGCTCGGGCTGTATATCGCCTTGTCGATTGCCGCTGCGCATGGCGGGCGCATTGATGTCGGTTCCGAGGACGGAACCACGACTTTCACGCTTGTGTTGCCGATCCCGTCGGAGACGGCCTGACCAGGAGCGTCCCGTCTTGCCGTGTCGGAAGGGAATTGACGAGACGCGCGCAGTTGCGGGCGCGTGCCCTGCAAGACCAATCCGGGCCGACAGGGGCTGACAGGCTTCACCCCCCGATGAGACGGTGTGTGTGTCTCGCGCGCATGGGCATGGCAGGTGAAGGTTGGACGGCGCCGATGGCGCAGGTTGCCGCCGCTGGGACATATATGTCCCGAGCCTGGTTCGGGGAGTGGGAATAGCCGTGGCCCGAGATCACGATGATCTGGTGATGAATTTGGTCGAGATCGCCAATCCCGATCAAAAACATCAACTCTACCGTCCCGGCCTTTTCCGAGTTAGACCGCCCCGAACACACCACTGATCGGAGCAGCATACCGGATGGACCACAAAGCAATAGCAAGCCTTGCCCTTTTCGTTGTCGCCGTTTGCCTGATGCCGATCCTTGGCGTGATTGCGGCGGCCCTGTTCGGCAGCTTCGACACGCTTGGCCTGCTGGCCGATACCGTGCTGTGGCGCTACACGCGGACCACCGTGTTGCTGGTGATCCTTGTCGCCACGGGCAGTATCCTGATCGGGTCGGTGACGGCGTGGCTGGTCGTGACGTGTGATTTTCCCGGCCGACGGGTGCTGGAGATCGCGCTGGTGGTTCCGCTGGCCTTTCCGGCCTATGTCCTGGCCTATGCCTATACGGATGTTCTGGATCATCCGGGGATCGTGCAATCGACGCTGCGCGACCTGATGGGCTGGGGGCCGCGCGACTACTGGTTCCCGGAGATCAGGTCTCTGGGCGGTGCGGCGATGATGCTGACGCTGGTGCTGTACCCCTATGTCTATCTTTTGACGCGGGCGGCGTTCCGGCTGCAGGCGGCGACGCCGTTCTATGCGGCGCGGTCGCTCGGGGCGTCGCCGGTGGGCGCGTTCCTCAAGGTGTCCTTGCCGATGGCCCGCCCGGCGATCGCGGCGGGGGCGCTCCTGGCGGTGATGGAGACGATCGCCGATTTCGGCACGGTTGCGCATTTCAGCGTGCAGACCTTTGCCACCGGCATCTACACCAGCTGGTTCGGGCTGGCCGACAGGGGGGCCGCGGCGCAACTGGCGTTGGGGCTGCTGTCATTCGCGCTGCTTGTGGCGGCGCTGGAGCATGTCAACCGGGGGGCCGCGACCTTTGCCGTGAAAGGGCGGCGCGAGCCGTTCGTGCGGTTTCAGCTGTCGCGTGGCAAGGCCTTTGGCGCGCAGATGGCGTGTTTCCTGCCGGTGCTTTTCGGCGTGATCATCCCGACGGTCACGCTGATCCTGATGGGCCTGCGGTCGCAGCAGGTTGTTTTCAGCCCGCGCTATATCGGCTTTATCCAGAACACCTTGACGCTGGCGGCGGTGGCCGCGGTCGTGACCGTGGCGGCGGCGGTATTCCTGGGGACGTTCTACCGTGTCGCGCCCAGCCGGGTGTCGCTGGCATCGCTTTTTGTCGGGCGCCTGGGATATGCCGTGCCGGGCGGCGTGATCGCCGTGGGTCTTCTGGTGCCGTTTGCGCAGTTCGACAACTGGTTTGATGCGCGGATGGAGGCGTGGTTCGATATCTCGACAGGATTGCTGATCACCGGCTCGATCTGGCTGATGATCGCAGCCTACATGATCCGGTTTCTTGCGGCCGCCATCGGGGCCTATGACAGCGGTCTTGCCACGGTAACGCCGAATATCGACGCCGCCTCGCGCGTGCTGGGGCGCAGCGCCTGGGGGACGGTGAAAGATGTGCATTTGGCGGTGCTTCGGCCCAGCATCCTGACCGCCTTGCTGATCGTGTTCGTGGACACGATCAAGGAGCTTCCCGCAACGCTGATCATGCGTCCGTTCAACTACGACACGCTGGCGGTGCATGCGTTCCGGCTTGCCTCGGATGAGCGGCTTCAAGGGGCGGCGGTGCCCAGCCTGATGATCGCCGGGATCGGGTTTGTTCCGGTGATCCTGCTGTGCATTCAGATCAGCGAAGCCCGGTCAGAGGGTCGGTAAACGCCCGGACGAGCTGTCGGGACCGGCCAGAGAGTCGGACCAAAAAAAAGCGCGCCCTGCCGGGCGCGCTTTGAACATTTCGGGCAGCGGTGTCTACTTCCAGCCTGCCTCGGCCAGAATGCGCTGCGCGGCGTTGATGTTGTCGGCGATGTCCGAAAGCGGGATGTCGTCTTCCTCGAACGCGCCCAGGGTCTGCACCGACTCGGCGAGGGGGGCCCCTTCGACAACCGGGTATTCATCGTTGCCCGCCGAGAAGTAATCCTGCGCCTGTTCGGAGGCGAGATATTCCAGGAACTCGATCGCGTTTTCCCTGTTCGGGGCATTCGCGGCCACTGCGGCGCCCGAGATATTGATATGCGCGCCGAAGCTGTCCTGGTTCGGGAAGACCCAGCCGATCATGTCGATGCTGTCAGACAGGCCGGACACGTCGCGGCGCAGGGCGCGGGCAAAGTAATAGGTGTTTGCCATCGCGATATCGCATTCCCCCGAAACGATGCCGCGCAGCTGGTCGGTGTCGCCGCCTTGCGGATCGCGGGCGAAATTGCTGACCACCGCGTTGGCCCAGTCCTGTGTCGCCTCTTCGCCCAGATGCGCGACAAGCGCGGCCACGATGTTCTGGGTATACACGTTCGAAGAGGAGCGGATGCAGACCATGCCTTCGTATTCCGGGTTGGCGATATCCTGGTAGGTCATTGGCGGATTTTCGACATCGTTCTCGTCATAAAAGAGGATGCGCGCCCGCTTGGAGAAGGCAAACCACTGGTTGTCGTCATCCTGAAGATTGGCGGGAATTCTGTCTTCCAGAACATCGCTCTCGATGGATTGCAGAAGACCCATTTCCTTGGCGCGTGTCATGCGCACGGTGTCGACGGTCAGGAACACATCGACGGGGGAGTTCGCGCCCTCGGCATCCATGCGCGCGATCAGCTCGTCGGCATTGCCTTCGATGCGGTTGATGGTGATTCCGGTTTGCTCGGTAAAATCGGAATAGAGCCGTTCATCCGTATCGTAGTGGCGCGATGAGTAAAGGTTCAACTCTCCCTCTGCAAAGGCGGGCATTGCCGTGGCGCAGACTGCAAACGCGGCGGATGCCATCAAAGAGCTTTTGAATGTCATGGTCGTCTCCTTGGTTGGGGTCGCTCACTACTCCTTGGCTGGAATAGCTTACTAAAAATGTCGGGTAACATGATTCCGGTGAAATGCAAATATTGTTGATTAATTTCGTCTGGAATTTTTCCACCGGATGATGCGGGCCCGCACCCGGTATTTTTGCATTTAGAGACCGGAGCGAAGTCCCGCGCGGGACGCGACGATATCCGTACCCGGCTGTGCCGGATCACGCCTGAGCAGACCGGGCTTGATCCGCGGTCCGCGTCACTGTGAGTGGGGGTGTGTTCGGCGCCGCGCCCCTGACCAGCGCGATGCGGTCCGAGATCGAGGCTGCGTTCGCGCGGCTCTTGACCGGTACGGTGCAATGCATGCGGCGGCTGTTGTCGTGTAAAAAGCGCGGATTCTGGTGGCGGTGCAGGGACTTGAACCCCGGACACACGGATTATGATTCCGTTGCTCTAACCAACTGAGCTACACCGCCACGACGCCGTGGTCATTACGGGCGGCGGTGCGTCCCGTCAAGTGGAAATATGGCGTTTTCGCGTGCCAATCGGGGTGCCGGGCGCGCGGCCGAAACAGCCCGCGCCCGGAGGCTCAATTGACGATGGTTTCGTCCTTGACGAACATGTTGTCCCACGCCCGGTCGATCAGTTCCGGGGTCATTTCGTAGGGCCATCCTTCGAAATCGCACACCGCGATCATTTGGTCGATCAGGAAGACCGGCTGATAATTCGCGTAGACATTGTTGATGGTCGGATACTTGGTCTTCAGAAGATAGATCAGCGACTGTTCACATAATTGCATCTTCTTCTTCTTCGCCACCATCCAGAAGATCTTGAGGAAATTCTGTTGATCCGGGCCGTCGATCTTGATCTTGAAGAAGATGCGGCGCAGGGCGGCCTGGTCGAAGATCTTGTTCGGGTGGAAGTTGGTCGAGAAGATGACCAGCGTGTCGAAGGGGACCTCGAATTTCTCGCCCGATTGCAGCGCGAGGATGTCGCGCGATTCCTCAAGCGGAACAATCCAGCGGTTGATCAGGCTTTGCGGCGGTTCGGCTTGGCGGCCAAGGTCGTCGACGATGAAGATGCCGCCGGTGGATTTCAATTGAAGGGGGGCTTGGTAGGTGCGCGCGGTTGGGTTGTAGACCAGATCCAGCATGCTGAGCGACAGCTCGCCCCCGGTGATCACCGTGGGACGCGCGCAGCAGACATAGCGCGTGTCGAACCGGTTGGTCAGCCGCAGGCCGGTTGCGCTCGAGGCGTTTTCGGCGGCGGTGTGAACGATGGGGTCATAGACCGTGATCACCTGTCCCGCGTATTCGATGGCGTGGGGGATGTATATCTTGTCGCCCATGGCGTCGCGGATGCCGTTGGAGATCGAGGATTTTCCGTTGCCGGGCGGGCCATACATCAGGATCGAGCGGCCTGCCCCCACGGCGGGGCCAAGATTGTCGAGCAGGTCAGGCGGCAGGATCAGATGACCCATCGCCCCGGTCAATTGATCCCGCGAGATGTGAATGTTGCGGATCGACTGGCGTTTGATCTGTTCCGAATAGACGGCAATCGGCACCGGCATCGCGCCGTAATATTCCGATTGGGCCAGCGCATCGAGCGCGCGCGCCTTTCCGGAATCCGTCAGCTGGTAGCCCATTTCGGTGCCGTTGTTGGCATTCAGGGTTCCTGTCGCCTCGAGCAGCAGCTGCCCGCGGGCATGGTCGATCAGTTCCTGTGTGATCGGCACCGGCAGGCAAACGCTCTTGGCGATGCTTGTCGCGGTCGAGACGTTTTTGCGGAAGATCGTCTTGAGAAGGATATCCCGCATCATCACCGTTTGCAGCTGCATGTCTTCCATGCGCTTGGGCGGCGGGGGTGCCATCACGGCACTGGTGTGCATGTTCATCTATAGCCCCTGATCGTTTGGACGGGTGTCGATGTCCGGATCGTGGCGGGGCAATGTGGCGACACAAGGGCCGGGGCTGGACAGGTTATGGGCGGATTACCGGCCCAGCCATGCGCCCAGACCCAGGTAGATGGCAAGCGTGCCGCCCAAGGCAAGGCCCATCGGAAATTTGCGGTTTGTCCAGCTTTTCCAATGCGGCGCGATCTTTCTGAGCGCGGTGTGTTTGCCAATTCGGTGCGCGACGAAGGCGGCAAGCAGATTGGCCGCGAACAGCGCCATCAAAAGGCGCAGATCGCCCACATGGACCAGCGGCGCGGCGGCGGCGGCGAATTTGGCATCGCCAGCCCCCATGGCACCGCTCGCGTTCAGCGCAATTCCCGCCACAAGCACGACGATCAGGTGCAGGTACCGCCAGGCATAGACATCGAAGGGCATGACAAACACACCGACAATGACGAACACGGCGACAAGCAGGATCACCATCTGGTTCGGGATGCGCATGTCCCGCATGTCCGAAAACGCGACATAGATGCAGATCGGGAGCACAAAGGGCAAGAACGCCCAGGCCGACAGAGCCGAGATATCCATCGCCCCGGTCAGTTCACGACATTGGATTCAAGGGCCTCGAGGCTGCGCGACGCGGCCTCGAAATGCTGCGGATGGGTTTCTATCGCGTCCCGCATGAGCCCTTGCCCTGTAATGACATCGCCCCGCTTGACCGCTGCGAGGCCCATTGAGTGCAGCAGTTCAGCGCGTTCGACCTGGGTCATGGGGACGACCGGCAGGATGTAGTTGCCCTGCGCTCCGCGCGCCAGGACGAGGTTGTTCTTGGCCGTGAAGAGCGAGTCGTCGTTCTGGATCGCCCGGGTGAACAAACGTTCCGCGCTCGCATGGTCGCCGCGCGTCAACTTGGAATAGCCCCAGTTGTTCAGCACGGAGGCCGGGGTCGTGGTCAGGCCCACGGCGGTTTCGTAAAAGCTGTCGGCCTTGTCCCATTTTTCGTTGCTGTCGGCGATCATCGCTTCGAGGCGGTAGCGCTTGAAGGTTTCATGGGTCGGTGGAATGGCGTTCAGCACGGTCTCCGCGCGCTCCCATTCGTTGTTGCGGATCAGCGCATCGGCCAATTCGACACGGTCGCTGTTCTCCGCGTTTTCGTGGTCGACGACACGTGCCCAGGCGGCGACACCCTCGGTGTTGCGCTTGGCGCGGATCAGCGACTTGGCCAGACCGCGTTGCAGGTCGATGCGGCCGGGATCGCCGCTGCTGGCGCGCTGAAAGTAGGACACCGCTTCGTTCGGGTCCGAGACGGTCAACATCACCTCGTTGAGGTTGGTTCCGTCGATCACGTTGACGCCCTGAAATTCGCGGTCCACGGCTTCGGTATCGATGCCCTGCTCGCATGCGGCAAGTGTAAAAGCCCCTGTGATGCACAGGGTCACGATCAAGGGTTGGCGCATTTTTGCGTCCTTTACTGCTCTGCCTCTTTACTGTGTCGGGCGGATCAGGAATTCACCGCTGCCGCGCCGCACAAGTTTATAATCTTGCTCTTTGGTTTCACTATACTGTGAATTTTCCATTTTTGCGAGAGCCAACCGAAGATTGTCGCGAATTGCAACACTTTCGCCATTGTCGAGCGCGAAGGCCCGGCGAAAAACCTGTGCGCCTTCGGCAGTTTTGCCACGCTCGATCAGAACAACACCCAGATTGTTCCAGGCTTCGGGTGTCTCGGGGTCTTCGTCGGTGGCCTGCCGGAGCAGGTCCTCGGCCTGGTTGAGCCGTCCCAAGGCAAGGTTCGCCGACCCAAGCGATGTGATGACTTCTGGCGTCAGCCCCTGTTCCGCCGCGGCAAGCTGGAACGCGCTGAGCGCCAATTCATGCTCGCCAGATGCCATGAGCCGGTGTCCGACCGTCAACTGGTCTGCCTGCACGCCGTCTGGATCAACGCTGGGCGCAAAAACGCCATCGCCGGACGCGGAAAAGCCGCCCGGTCCACAGGCGGCCAATCCGATGACGATGATGAGGGGCCACGTTCGGCCGAGTATCATTGTCCGACTGTTCCCCCGATCTCGCCCAATTGCTGGATGCCGACGACTGATGGCCCCACGAGGATGATCAGAAGCGGCGGTACCGTGAACATCATTGTGGTCAAAGTCATTTTGGTTGGCAACTTGTTTGCCTTCTCCTCGGCGCGCATCACGCGTTTGTCGCGCATTTCGGCCGCATAGACCCGAAGGGCGTCGGAAATCGGTGTCCCGAAACTCTGGCTCTGGTTGAGAACGCTCACAAAGGACATCACGTCCTGTACGCCGCAGCGGTCCCCCATGTCGTTGAGGACCACGGTCTTGTCCTTGCCGGCCTTCATCTCGTAGCTGACCATCTCGAATTCCTCGGCAAGGCTGGGGTAGGAGGCCTGAAGCTCCTTGCTGACGCGCACAATGGCCTGGTCCATCGATTGGCCCGCTTCGACACAGACCAGCATCATGTCAAGGCTGTCGGGAAAGCCGTCTTCGATTTCCTGCTGCCGGTTCTGAACCCGCTTGGTCACCCAGTATTTCGGAAACATGTACCCGGCTGCGCCCGGCCCGAGCGTATACATGACGGTTTGCTGCGTTGTCGCATTCGACGGATCGAGCACCAGCATGAAATAGGAGACGCCAAGGATCAGACCTGAAATGCCAAGGGCAAACTGGGCGAAATAGTAAATCTGAACCGCGTCCTTCGTGCGATAGCCGGCGTTCAACAGCTTCTTGCGAATGTCAGAGAGTTCCTTTTCGTCCTGCGGCTCGAGGAACTGGGCATATTTGTTCAGTTTTTCGTTTTTCCTCTTGTCCCGCAGAACCGCTCTTGTCTCGGCATTCAGCTTTTTGCGCCCATAATCGGCATTCAGCCGGTCCATCGGATTGTCGCGCGACGCGAAAAACATCGGGATCGCAAGGAGCAGCAAAAGCAATCCGAGCGAGGCGATGATGATCATGGGACCGGCCGGACCCAGAAGATTATAGGCAAATTGGTTGAAGGCTTGCATGATCCGGACCTCAGACTTTGATGTTCACGAGCGCGCGCATGACCAGGAGGTTGGCCACAAGAAATGCCCCGACGAGAAAACACGCCGGGATGAACCACGGGTGATCCAGAACCTCGTCGTAGTAATTCGGATCCAAGAGCTGGATCACGACAAGGGCACCGATTGGAAAGCCCGATAGAAACTTGCCGGACCATTGGGCTTCTGCGGTGATCGCTTTGACCCGCCGAAACAGACGAAAGCGCGCACGGATCACCTTGGCCAGACCTTCAAGGATCTCGGCCAGGTTGCCGCCCGATTGCTGCTGGATCGAAACGGCAACCGCGAGGAAGCGCAAATCCTGCATGTCCAGCCGTTCGGACATTGCCTTGAGCGCTTCGCCGATGTCGCGACCATAGCTCGATTCATCCGCAATGACCCCGAGTTCCGTCGCCAGCGGATCCTTGATTTCCTTGCACACGATTGAAACGGCTGATGAGAACGGGTGACCGACACGCAAGCTGCGCACCATGAGTTCGACCGCATCGGGAAGTTGTTCCTCGATCAGGCCAAGCCTTTTCTTCGCCTTGCTGTTCACCCAGAAGAAGACACCGCCCACACCCATGATGACACCCATGACAATTCGCACCGCGAGCTGCGCTTCGGTGCCGACTGTCAGGCCGACGAATGCAACGATGCTGACACCGACCATGACCAGTATCAGTTGCCGGGGTGTAAACGCGATGGCGGCTTTTTGCGCCCGGTCCGCAAGGATGGAATAGAGCGGCAAGCCGCGCGAGGTCATGTGCTGATCCATCTCCTTGCGGAGCTTGGCCAGCACTTCATCGCGTTTCGTGCCTTTGTCGAGCATCTCGAGGCGGCGATTGACGCGCTTGTTCAGGCTGATGGATTTGCCGAACGCAACAAGGTACACGCCTTCGACGAGCACCAGGACGGCGATGAAGATCAGCCCGTAGACAATCGGTTCTGCACTCAGGGTCATAATCAGTGGTTCCCGTTGAAGGGTTCATAGATCGACGGGGGCAGGTCGTAGCCCCACATCTTGAATCGTTCCGAGAAGTTCGACCGGACACCGGAGGCGGTGAAGTGGCCGATGATCTTGTTCTCGGGTGTGAGGCCGACGCGCTGATAGCGGAAGATCTCCTGCATGGAGATCACTTCGCCCTCCATCCCGGTCACTTCCGTGATCGAGGTCATGCGGCGCGAGCCGTCCTGCAGGCGGCTGACCTGCACGATCAGATGCACCGCCGACGAGACCTGCGATCGCATCGCCTTGAGCGGCATTTCGATCCCCGCCATGGCGATCATGTTTTCCAGGCGGCTGACACCGTCGCGGGCGCTGTTGGCGTGGATCGTGGTCATCGACCCGTCATGGCCGGTGTTCATGGCCTGAAGCATGTCGATCACTTCCTCGCCGCGGGTTTCGCCGACGATGATGCGGTCGGGACGCATCCGCAGCGCGTTCTTGAGACAGTCGCGCGGGCTGACCGCGCCTTTGCCTTCGACGTTGGCAGGGCGGCTTTCCATCCGGCCGACATGGGTTTGCTGGAGCTGGAGTTCCGCCGTGTCCTCGATCGTCAGGATGCGTTCGCGGTCGTCGATGAAAGAGGACAGCGCGTTGAGCGTGGTTGTCTTGCCCGAGCCCGTCCCGCCTGACACGATGATGTTCAGGCGCGTGGCCACGGCCGCCTGCAGGTAGACGGCCATCTCCTCGGAGAAGGCGCCGAAATTCACCAGGTCGTCGATGCTGAGCTTGTCGGTCTTGAATTTACGGATCGAGACGAGGCTGCCATCCACCGCGATCGGCGGCACCATCGCGTTGAAACGCGAGCCGTCCTGCAAACGGGCGTCGACATAGGGGTTCGATTCGTCGACGCGGCGACCGACGGCGGAGACGATCTTGTCGATGATCCGCATGAGGTGGCGTTCATCCTTGAAGGTGACGTCGCTCAATTCAAGCCGACCGCTGCGTTCAACGAAGATCCTGTGAGGGCCGTTGACCAGGATATCGCTGACCGTGTCGTCCTTCAGAAGCGTTTCGAGGGGCCCAAGCCCCTTCACTTCGTCATAGAGTTCCTGGTTCAGGGCCGTCCGCTCTTCGCGGTTGAGCACCATGCCCTTTTCCTGAAGGCTCTCGGTGGTGATCGCGCTGATCTCTTCTTTCAGCTCGGCTTCGGTCGCCTGATCCAGCGCGGCCAGGTTGAGGTTGTCGAGAAGCGCCCTGTGCAGTTCCAGCTTGATTTCGGACAGCCGCTCCTTGCGTTTCTTGTCCTTGTCGGCCGTTACGGACACTGCGCTTGTTTTGGGCACAACCTTGCGCATGGCCTTTGCCGGGCCGGGGGAATTGGCCGGCGTCTCGCGGGCCGCGGCTGGTGCTGAAACCGGCTCTGTCGTTGTTTTTTTGTAGCGCGAAAACATGACTGTTCTCCTCAGGCCGCTTCGGCGTCGGAGCGCCCGACCTCGTAAAGTGATTGTGCCAGCTTGGCGATTTCCTTGCGGAGCGGGTTTCTGGGGTGTTGCAGGCCAAGCGGCTGACCGTGATCGCCGGCTTCCGCCACCGCGCGGCCCCCGTCGGGGAATTGCAGATCGACCGTGATTTCGAGGCTTTCCTGCATGCGTTTCAACCGGCTCTTGCCCTGAAGATCGGAAAAGCGCGGGGCGCGGTTCAGCATGAACCGGATCTTTTCGAATGGCAGGTCTTCGGATTGCAATGCGCGCTTGAGGCGGAACGTGTTCTGGGCCGACCGCATATCGAGTTCGATCACGCCGAAATACACCTGTGCGGCGTAGAGAACCGTCTCGGACCACTGAACGAGGCTGGGCGGCATGTCCACGACCACGAAATCGAAGTGTCGGGACGCGGTGTCCAGCAAGGCCTGAACGTCCGACTGGCCGATGATGTCCAGCGGCGGCAGGTCGGCGGGAGACGTGAAGACCTGCAGTTTTTCTTCAAATGTCACGAGCGCCTGGCCAAAGCTTTCGCCATCCATCGCTTCGATGTCGGTCAGCAGTTCCAGCACGGCTTCGCGGCGCGGGACATCAAGATAGGTCGACACCGCACCGAATTGCAGCCCCAGGTCCATGATGCACACGCGGGGTGGATCTTCCTTGGTGACGGTGGCCAGTTCCCAGGCAAGGTTCGTTGCGAATGTGCTGGCCCCGCACCCGCCGGCCATGCCCTGGACAGCGATGATGATGCCATCCCCGTCTTCGGAAAGTTTCACGCCTGCCCCCTCGGGAGAGGCCGCTGCTGCGACGGCCTGGCTGCGCATCCGGTCGATGGCGGCGGCCAGTTCACCTTCGGGGAGAGGGTAGGGCACGAATTCGTCGGCGCCCTGACGCAGCAGATGATGCAATGCCGATGGCGTGACGTCGTCGGCAATCAGGACAACCTTGATATCGCGCTTTTTGGCCGAGCCGATGATCGCGGAGAGGTGTTCGACGTTGTCCTCGTCCTCGGCATCGATCGCGAGGGCCACGAATTCCAAGGCTTCGCCGTCGTCTTGCGCGAAGAAATGCATGGCCTCGCTGAAGCCCAGATCCCCCCAAGCGTCTCCCAGGACGGCTTCCATGTCTTCAATCAGGAGATCGAATTCCTGAACATCCCGGCTGATGGTGCACGCAACGATCGGTGCCGGTTCCGGGGTGCTTGGAAGGGTACTCGTCATCTGCCTCGTTTCCTCTCGCTTCGAGACGCGCCTGAATTGCATTTTGCAATGACAGACACGCCGCTCCCGACTCGCTCGGGAAGCACTGCTACTGTTCGAGAGTCGGTGGAAAACTTGGCAACATTGGGGCCGAATTAACGAAATTGTACGGTATTTCAGGCCGCAGGCAGGGCCCCCGAGGGGGCCGTTGCCTTTATTGACCCGCCTGGAAGTCGCTTCCCTGGACCCCTTCCAGGGTCGTTGGCGGCGTGGCGCTGTTCACGTATTCGCGGTAGATGATCTCGGCATAGCGGCCATCCAACACTGTCGGATGTGCCTCTACAAATCCCGAAACCTCCGTCACGGTGCGCCGGTTTCGGCGTTCGCGGCCTTCGGTCACGATCAGCGGCTGGGTTTCGCCGTAAGACACCACCGCCTCGAGCCGTGATTTGCTGATGCCCTGCGATACCAGGAAATTGACCACCGCATGGGCGCGGCGCAGTCCCAGGCGCTTGTTATACGCTTCGCTGCCGACCTTGTCGGTATGGCCGTAGACACGGAAATGGATTTCCGGGAATTGACGGATCCACCGCGCCTGTTCGCGCAAGGTGTCACGCGCGCCGCTGTCGAGCTTTGCGTCGTTGAAGGCAAAGTTGACAGTCGTCATGACTTCGCTGGCGAACCTTTGGGACAAATCATAGACATGGCGCTTTTCGCCATTCATGACTTGCGTGTTGTTCATCGTGGCGTTGCCGAAATTGCCCGTATCGACCAAGGCCCCTGCTTCGCGGTTGAAGGCGCTGTAGACCGGATCGCTGCTGGCACATGCGGCCAAGAGCGCCAGACCGGTCAGGGCTACGGGGATCCGGATGTTTGTTTGAATTGCCATTGTCTCAATCCATCACATAGCCATAGGAGCCGTTGAAATCCTGCTTGGCCACTTCGCCTGCCGCACCGCCAAGCCGTTTCGTATCATCGGCGACGCGTCCGAAGAGGAACAGGTCCTTTTCGGTCGGGGGGCGGACACGATCCGTTGGAAGCGCGAGCGCTTCGCCGCGTGTCGGTGTCACGAGGTGCGGCGTGATGATGATCACCAGTTCCGACTGTTCGCGCTGGTATTCCGCGCTGCGGAAAAGGGCGCCGAGCACGGGAATGTCGCCCAGCCAGGGCACCTGGTCGTTCACATCGCGAAAGTCGTCCTGAAGAAGCCCTGCAATGGCAAAACTTTCACCGTCTCGCAGCTCGACAGTTGTGCTTGTCTCGCGGCGCCGGAACCCGTCGATCCGGATTGCGCCGACATCGATACCGTTGGCGGCGTCGATGGAGGAGACCGCCGCCTCGAGTTCGAGATTGATCAGATCGTCGTCCAAGACGCGCGGAATGAAGTTCAGCTCCACGCCGAAGGGTTTGAATTCGACGGTAATCGCGCCTTCTTCCTGCGCGACGGGGACGGGATATTCGCCACCGGCAAGAAACTTTGCCTCCTGGCCGGACAATGACGTCAGGTTCGGTTCGGCAAGCGTGCGCACCACACCTTTGGATTCCAACGCCTCGAGCAGGATACCCACTTCGAGCCCGCCCGCGTTGAACCCGAAAAGAACCGCGTTTTGCGCGCCGGCGGAGGGGCCAAGCTTTTGCGCGACACTGTCGACAGCGGCGCTTGGTCCGGCATTGCCGGTTCCAAGCTCGAGGCCGAGATCCCCATCCAGAACAGACCCGCCCGTGGCCAGTGACGCCTGGAGCGATTTCGACACGGATCGCTGCATTTCGGCGAAGCGAACCTTGAGCATCACCTGCTGCACGCCGCCGACCGACATGAGGTTGGACACCCGTTCGGGTGCATAGCGTTCTGCAAGATCAAGCGCGCGTTGCAATTTCGGTGTGCTCGACACGGTGCCCGAAAGGACGATCCCGTCATTGGCGGTGCGCACTTCGATCTTTTCATCCGGGAGAATCTGTCGAAGCCGCTCTTTGAATTCGCTCAAATCCGGCGCGACCCGGACATCGACATTGGTGATCAACTGACCGTTCGCGTCCAGGATGGTCAAGGTTGTGGTGCCGGGTGTCTTGCCCAGCACATAGATTGTCCGTTCCGACAGGGACGAGATATCCGCGATCGACGGGTTCGCGATGCTGAGCTCTGCGAACGCGACATCGCTTTCCACCACGACAGCGCGATTCATCGGAACGTTCAGGGCGGATTGGGTGCTTGTTCGGATGACACGCACGTTGTCGGCAAAAGCCGCATGCGCCACCGGAGAAATGGCAAGAACCGCACCCAACAGGGCGGCCTTGAGGAAACTACTCGTGTACATGTGACCTGCCTTTCCGATCACGCCTCGGTTTTTGGGTCTTTTCGCCCGATATTGCCGCCAACTTGCGCCAAGTCTTGATTTATTGCAAGAATCAATGATTTCGGTTGCATGGCTCATGTGGACAAGGCGCAACAACTTGTTGCGCCTTGTCCTTACCTCTTCGCCGTGAAATTCCCGCATTTAGTGGTTGGGCGATCAATTCGTACAAGGAATGGGCATCTCGATCACGTCACCGCCTTTGCGCGTGCGGATGGTGCAGGTTTCCTGTTTTTCCACTTCGACGGGTTTGACAATCTCACCAAGATCAAGGAGCGACCGCTGATCGACCTCGATCACGTTGGCAACGGTCGTGTCGTCGCGCCCCATGAGCGACAGGGACAAACGCCCCGTTGATTGCGCCTGGGCCAAGGATGCAACCTGTTGCGGAGTGGCCGCAACGGTCACGGTGCGCGCGATTGTCGTCGCGGCGGTCTGTGCCTGGGATTTCTGATCGATCGCGATGAGCTTCACGCCCGTCTCGATGAGCTTTGTCACGTCTCCAGTCCCACGATTGCGATCCGAATTGCGGACACGTCCGGTCCAATAGATGTCAACCCGGTCGCTGGGCCGAAGAAAGCCGGACACGCCTGTGGCCACATCGACCTTGATCGCAAAGGCCCGTTGGCCGCGTTCCAGCCGCGACGTCAGACCGGCATCGGCACCCGGTTCGCTCACCTTGACGTCCATGAAGGCCTCGTGTTTCTCGATGGCGCGCAGGGCGACCCGAGGCGCGTCGCCTTCGGCCGTCAAGGGGTTTTCCTTGTCGAAATAGGTCTCGGGCAGGATTTGCTTGGGCCAGGGCGCAAGCGCCATGTCCTCCGAGGTGATGGGTTCGCCATAGTCAATCGCGCGTGTGGCGACATAAATTCCCTGGACCGGGACATTGCCTTCCGTCCGCGTCCGTTCCTGTTCAAGCGCGGTTTGATACGCGCCAATGTAATTCTGAGCCATGTAGACGGCAAAGCCGGCAAGCGCCAAACCGGC